>NZ_VDCQ01000053.1 GCF_006265175.1 Paenibacillus hemerocallicola
GTCCGGTCGGGTTGGGGCCAGTGGGTTGAGTCCGGTCGGGTGGGTACCGTCGGGTGGGTCCGGTGGGTTTGGTCCGGTCGGTTCGGTCCGGTGGGGTTTGGTCAGGTCGGTTCGGTCCGGTGGGTTGGGGCCGGTGGGTTTGGTCCGGTCGGGTGGGTCCGGTGACTCAGGTGTTCCAGTGCCGGATCGCAAATGGAAAACATGCAGTTATTTCTTTGGCTACAGTACTTTTCATATCCGATAACTGGAAAAGATACAGCTATTTATCCTATTTTCATCTTCTGTCCTTCATAACGATGAAATAGCTGTACTTTTTCCAGGTAAAGTTTGTTTTTGACCTTCCGAGCAACTATTAACTGGAGGTTTTCCATGTATTAATGCGTTCGACTCCCGTTCGCACTCCGGCACGGGCCGTACTTGGGCCAAAGCTCCAGTCACCGCGCCACAGGGCGCGTCTCGTCTCGGCCACGTTCGCCCAGCCTCAGCCATCCCACCGCCTCAGCTCCGTCCATACCACTTCGGCCCCGTCCCCCAGCCTCAGCTCCGTCCATACTCACTTCGGCCCAGTCCCACCGCCTCAGCTCCACCCCACCGCCTCGGCTCCGTCTCCCCGCCGCAGTCCGCCGCACTCGCGTCAGCTCCCTGCCAAGCCGTCAATCGAGGCAGCGGCCCCTTAACATTCCGCGACCCGCTGCCCGATCCGCTCATGGAAATACACGCTGCCCATATGGGCCTTGGCACGCTTCTTCAGCTTCGCCGCCGCGCTCGAGATGTATTCGGCCGTGATCGACGAGCAGCACTCGCATACGATCAGCGACAAGGAAATATTGACCCGGTCCGTCTGCACCCGATTGCCTTCGCGGTCCAGCACCCGGACCGGTTCCGTCGGATCGAGAAAGGCGGTTACGCCCGCATCGAATCTGCGGATCATTTCCTCGCACAGCCGGTTCGGCGATTCCGTCCGCGACAAGACGATGAAATCGTCTCCGCCGATATGGCCGACAAAATCGTCCGGCTCCCCGTATAGGCCGGATGTCTCCCGCAGAAGCTCCGCCGTATACTGGATCAGCTCGTCCCCTTTTTGAAACCCGTACCGGTCGTTGAACCATTTAAAAAAATCGAGATCGGCATAAATGACCGAAAAATCGCGGTTGTCCATAATGCGCCGGTTCAGCTCGCGCTGAATTTGCAGGTTGCCGGGCAGTCCGGTCAACGGGTTGGCGGTGCGTGCATGCTCGATGCGCACCTTTGTGATCGATTCCAGTATCGAACGGACGGAGGCGACTCCGATAAAACGTTCCCCGCTCGTTACGATGACGTAATCGTACAAATTTTTCGTCTCGCGCGCAGTCGACATCTGCGATACTTGATCGAGCGTAAGCTGCTCGTCCACGATCAACGGGCTCGGGTCCATAAGGCGGTATATCGGCCTGTTCCAATAAAGCGGTATGCCGTACTGCCCGGCCAACTGCTGGAACAGCTTCTCCCGCATGACCAGTCCTACCGGTACTCCCGCCGACACGACGACCGCCGCCAGCTCGTTTTCGTTCTCCTTGAAGAAGCCGGCCGCTTCGGAAATGTTCGTTCCCGGCTCGAATATCCGGATCGGCGCCGCAATCGCGCCGATCGTCGGGAAGCCGCCCGACCCGCGGAGCCGGTGCTGGTGACGGATTTGCTCGACGAGCCTTGGCTCGATCGGCTCCATCTTCGATGAGGGACGGGCAAGCAAATACCCTTGGCCGAAATGAATGCCCATCTGCATCAGCTTGTACAGCTCGTCCGTTTGCTCGATTCCTTCGGCGATAATCCGGATGTTCATTTTATCGGCGAAGGCAACGAACGTTTCGAGCATATGTTCCTTGATTTTGTCTTTCTGGATGTTGTGAATGAGCGAGCGGTCCACCTTGATGAAATCCGGGTGCAGCTCCGCGATCGCCTGCAGCGAGGAATAGCCCGCTCCCGCATCGTCGATGGCGATCTGATAGCCTTGGCTGCGGTAGTGCTGCAATATTTTTTTGGCCGTCGAAAAATCTTCGATCGAGCTGCGTTCGGTTATTTCAAATACGACGTTATGCGGCGACAATCCGCGCTCCTCCAGCAGCTTGAGCGTCCGTCCCGGCGTAAAATGCGGATCGTGGATGACATGCGCGGGAATATTGATGAAGACGCGCTGCTCCTTCTGCAAATCGCCGCAGCCCGCGATGGCCTTTTCCCTCGCCAGCCGGTCCAGCGTGTAGAGCAAGCCCTCTCCTTCGGCGAATTTGAACAATTCGAGCGGAGATTGAAAATCGGAGCCTTTCGGTCCGCGGGTTAGCGACTCATAGCCAAAAACGTTTCCATCGGCAAACGACACGATCGGCTGGTATACGGCGTGTATCGCCTGATTCTCGAGAATGGACAGAAATCGCTCCGTCCTCGACACGCTTTCGCCCGAGCGCGGAACCGATGAACGCCTCGCCTCGCGGATCGCCCGTTTGGCGGCATCGTATACGATTTTGCCCGTGTCCGCGTGGTCTGCCGGCATCATATAGGCGCAGCCCATCTGGAAGATCAAGGCGTCCTCGCCGAATGTTGCGGACAGCCGCTGCTCGAGCCGCAGCTTGATCTGCATGCCCACCTCACGGATGTGCAGTCCGGCATCGGGTATGCCGGCTTCCAATCCTATGTACAAGAAAAAATCTTCACCGATCGTTTTATGCAAAAATAAGGAAGGCCACTCCACTCTGTACGCTGCAAAAGCCGACTCGATGTAAGCGATGATCCGTTCGCCGAGGGGCCGGTCCCCCGACTCCTCCGGCTCGGGATATCGGGCGATATCCAGGACGACGAGTCCCGCGATTCCCCTCAGCATCCGGTTTGCGATCAAATCCAGTTCCTGTTTGCTCAAGCCGAGCATGACCATCCCTCACCCGCATACTTGTATGGGGTCGAACCGGAAAGCCCGATATGCCGTTATAAGAAGCGTTTCCGGTTCGACGGCAGTAGCTGTACTGTCAAGCGTTCAAATCGGGGCGTTTGCCTTTGACCAAATAAACGACGCTCTCGCCGATATTCGTCGCGTGATCGGCCATCCGTTCCAAATACCGGCTGACGAAGCAAATGAGCAGCGACTGGTTGACCGTCTTCGGGTTATCGACCATGAACACGAACAGCTCGCGCAAAATTTGGCTGTGCAGATGATCGACATCGTCATCCATTTTTGCCATCCGGTAAGCGAGATCCACGTTCTCGTTTACATACGACTCGATGCTGTCGCGCGTCATCTTTTGTACGATTTCGGCCATGCGGGGAATGTCCACGAGCGGCTTGATGAGCGGCTCCTCGCCTATGCGCAGCGTCACCTTGGCAATGTCCACGGCCAGGTCGGCCATCCGTTCCAAATCGCTCGCCATGCGGAAGGCGATCAGGATCCGGCGCAAATCTTTGGCCACCGGCTGCTGTGTCGCGATCAAACGCGTGCCGATATCGTCGATATGCTCCTCGATCGCATTCACGAGCGCATCCCCGGCGATCACTTCCCGGGCCAGATCGAGATTGCCGTCCTTGAGCGATTGGACGGATTTGACAATCGCCTGCTCCACCTTGCCGCCCATGTCGATCAGTTCCTTGCGCAGCTCGTTCAACGACGAGTCGAAATTTTGACGTTTGGTCATCATAAGTCTATAGTTCCCCCCGATTAACCGAATCTACCGGTAATGTAATCTTCCGTGCGCTGATCCTCCGGATTCGAGAACAGCTTGACCGTATCCGCGAATTCGACCACCTCGCCGTTCAGGAAAAAGGCCGTCTGGTTCGATACGCGCGCGGCTTGCTGCATATTGTGCGTGACGATGACGATCGTGTACTGTTCTTTGAGCTCTTGAATGAGCTCTTCGATCTTAAGCGTTGAAATCGGGTCGAGAGCGGACGTCGGTTCGTCCATCAGCAATATTTGCGGGCCGATCGCGAGCGCGCGGGCAATGCACAGACGCTGCTGCTGGCCGCCGGACAAGCCGTATGCCGATTTCTTCAAATAATCCTTCACTTCTTCCCACAAAGCGGAGGAGCGCAAGCTTTTCTCGACAATGTCGTCAAGCTCGGTTTTTTTCGTTATGCCATGAATGCGCGGCCCGTACGCGACATTGTCGTAGATCGATTTCGGAAACGGATTCGGCTGCTGGAATACCATGCCGACGTTTTTGCGAAGCATCTCGACATTGACGTCGGAATCGTAAATGTTTGTGCCGTTGACGGCGATTTTCCCGTCGATGCGCACCCCCTTGATCATATCGTTCATCCGGTTGAGCGTGCGCAGCAAAGTCGATTTCCCGCAGCCCGAAGGACCGATAAAAGCGGTGATGGACTTTTCCTCTACGGCCATTTGTATGTTTTTCAACGCGTGGAACTCGCTGTAGTGCAGGTTCAGGCGTTCGATGTCGACGATAGGCATATCGGATTCACTCCTATTGTTTCTTCTGGTATTTATTGCGCAAATAAATAGCGAAGGCGTTCATGCTGAGCAGCATGATGAGCAGCACGAGTATGCCTGCGGCCGCGACATTTTGGAACTCGGCCTGCGGCAAGCTGGACCAGTTGAAAATTTGGATCGGCATAACGGTAAACGTATCGAACCACGTTTCCGGCAAATGCGCGATAAACGAGACGGCCCCGATGACGATGAGCGGCGCCGTTTCCCCGATGGCGCGGGAAAGGGACAATATCGCCCCCGTCAAAATGCCGGGAATTGCCGAAGGGAGCACGACCCGCACGATCGTCTGCCAACGGTTGGCGCCAAGCGCGAATGAGGCGTGGCGTTGGTTGATCGGAATGGCCCGGATCGCTTCCTGCGAAGATACGATAATAATCGGCAGCACGAGAAGCGTCATCGTAAGCGCCCCCGAAAGGATGCTTCTGTCAAAGTGGAGCAAGCGGACGAACACGGTAAGACCGAGCAAGCCGTATACGATCGAAGGAACGCCGGCCAGATTGGCGATGTTCGTTTGGATCAACCGGCTGAACCAAGTGTCCTTCGCATACTCCTCCAAATAAATTGCGGTAGAGACGCCAATAATAAAAGTAAGCGGCGCGGTGATCGCCATCAGCCACAGCGTGCCGACGAATGCCGCTTTAATGCCTGCGTTTTCCGGCTTCCGGGACGAGAAATTGGTCAGGAAATCCCAGTCCAGCCACCCGATTCCTTTGGACAAAACTTGTATGAGCAGCATCACGAGCGCGAGAACGCCGATAATCGTCGACACGAAGAACAGGGAATGGAACACTTTGTTCGTCCGCTTGCGCTGCATGATCCGTTTCGTTTCCATCTGCTGGAGCATCAATATTCCTCCCTGAACTTCCTGGAGATATAGCTTGCGAGAATGTTCATGATCAATGTGATGACGAACAGCGTTATGCCTACTGCATAGATGGTCAAATATTCGACCGTGCCGTGCTGCGTATCCCCGGAACTGACCGAAACGATATAAGCGGTCAGCGTCTGGATGCTCTCGAGAGGGTTATAGGACATATGCGCCAAATTGCCCGCGGCCAGCGTAACGATCATCGTCTCCCCTACGGCGCGGGACAGTCCCAGCACGAACGAGGAGACGATGCCCGAGAATGCCGCCGGCACGACGATTTTGATCGCCACCTCGAGCTTCGTCGACCCCAATGCATAAGCGGCCGCGCGAAGGGAGCGGGGCACAGCGACCATCGCGTCCTCGCTGAGCGACGAAATCATCGGGATAATCATGATGCCGACGACGATACCCGCGCTTAACGCGTTGAATACTTCCGTTTGCGGCATCAGCCACTTCAGAATCGGCGTGACGAACGTCAAGGCGAAAAAGCCGTAAACGATGGTCGGGATCCCGGCCAATATTTCAAGCACCGGCTTCAATACCGCGCGAACGCGGTCCGGCGCATATTCGCTCAAGTAAATGGCGCTGCCGAGCCCCAAAGGCAAAGCAACGACGCTGCCGATCAACGTAATCATCATCGTTCCCGTAATAAGCGGCAAGACGCCGAATTCCGGGTCCGCAAACAAAGGGGTCCATTTCGTTCCGGTCAAAAAGTCGAGAAAGGGAATTTCCCGAAAAAATCCGATCGATTCGAAAACGAGTATCGCAACGATTCCGATCGTAGTCAGTATGGAAATGAGAGCAAAAACCGACAAAATCGTAGGCATCAGATTGTCTGAAGAAAACCATGTTTTTTTTCGTTTTAATTGTTTGCTTATACCGGTGGTCAACTCCGTGTCCGCCATATTGCAAGAGCCCCCTGACAGCATTGAATTGAGAAGATGATAAACGTGATGTCCCGGCAAGACGTACTTGCGGGACACCACGATTTATGAAGAGCGATTGTTATTTGACGGCTTCCAGGTTTTTCGTGTATTTGTCTGCGGCAAGCTTAATATATTTTGCTTCCTCTACGAGCTTTTGTCCGTCCGCGCTGTTGTAATATTTAATGAATTCTTTGACTTGCGGTTTTTGCAACGCGCTCTTCAGCGGGTAAATGTAGATTTCGCGGGAAAGCGGCTTGTAAGTCAGCTTCTCGATCGTTTCATGGCTTGGAAGAACGGCCGGCGATGCATCGTCAACTTTGATTCCGACGGCATTCAGCTTCGTTTTGTTTTCTTCATAGTACGAGAATCCGAAGTAACCCATCGCGTTTTTGTCTCCGGATACGCCTTTGACGAGAACATTGTCGTCTTCGGATGCCGTGTAGTCCGTGCGGGATACTTTCGCCACGCCGTTGATCGCTTCCGTGAAATATTCGAACGTGCCCGAAGCGGTTCCCGGTCCGAACAGCTTGATGTCATCGGCAGGCCATCCTTCGCGGACATCGCTCCATTTCTTCACCTTGCTGTCTTTATCCCAAATCTTCTTCAACTCGGCTACGGTCATTTCTTTTGCCCATGTGTTGTCTTTATGGACGACGACGGTAATTCCGTCAAGCGCGATCGGCATCATGACCGTATCGTCGTTTTTCGCCTTCAGGTCGGCTATTTCCTGGTCTTTCATTTTGCGGGAAGAGTTCGCGATATCGATCTCGAGTCCGATCAGCTTCTTGATGCCGTTGCCGCTGCCGGATTCGCCGACCGATACTTTCACGTCCTTATACTTCTTCATAAATTCTTCGGCGACGGCCGACGAGATCGGGAACACCGTGGAAGAACCGTCGATTTTGATTTCCCCGGTAAGCTTCGTTTCTGCCGGTTTGGCGGGAGCCGTGGCGCCCGTACCGCCGCTTGCGCTAGTCTTCGTATCTCCCTCGTTCTTTTGTCCGCATGCGGCGAGCGTGAGCGCCAGTACGGCGGAAGACATCAGGATCGTTCCTTTGCGCATCGTTTGGTTCAACAACTTGACCACTCCTCAACGATTTGTTTGTTGTTTTCGTGTTTGTTTCCGTCACATCCTCATAATAAGGGCCATATGTTTTCGCAATTTTGATGTTTTGTAAACGGAATGTAAAATAATTCGACTTTTGTTACGGGACTTTCGACTCGTTTTTTCGTTTTCACGGCGGTTTGCAACATTTACACTTCGTTAACAGAACTCGGTCCATCCGTTAACGATCGGCTCCTATAGTTGAAGGGGAAAGACAATTTTCGCCAAAACGATACGAATAGGGGAGACAACGATGAAACGTAAACGTTTTGTTAAGGAAGGCAGACGTGGGATGAATTCGGTCACGATGAAGGCGAAGCTGATCGCGAGCTTTGCGGTTATTGTGGCGATGTTCTCCGGTACCGCGTCGTTCCATCTTCATATGCAAAACGAAATCGGCCGGCAAGTGACGATACAGAACGCGGAAACGGAAAAAAGCCGGATGGCGATGCGGCTGAAGCAGGAGGTTCAGGAGCTTGCCGTCATTCATGCGGGATTAGTCGTCACGAAACAAGCCGGCGCGGAGGAGCAGTACGCGGCTGTAAAGAAGCTCTTCATAGAGGACGTAAAGCGGATCGGCGACACCGCCTCAAGCTCGGACGAACGGAAATGGAAGGCAAAGCTGGACAACGTCTCCGGGGAATTTACCGCCACCTTCGACGCCGCGCTCGAAACGCTTAAGGCGAAAACCGCCGCAGGGGATGATCTGAGCCGGCAGCTGGAGCAGCAGTACGCGTTGTCGCAGACGCATAAAGAATTCATTTTCGAGCTGGTCGAACAGTTTAATGTCAAATATACAGAAGGAGCCGAGCACGCCGTCGCGGAATCGGACAGGCTGTTCGCCGAAGCGAAAACAGTCGCGGCAGGCACGATGGCTGCCGCCCTCATCCTCGCCGTCGCGATCGCGATTATGCTGATTCGCTCGTTTCTGACGCCCATTAAGCGCATGCAGCGGGCAATGGGCCTGATCGGGGAAGGCGATCTGAGCCACCGGATCGATTCGCCGGCCCGTGACGAGCTCGGCCTGCTCGGCGCAAGCTTTGATCATATGATGGACAACGTGAGCGGGATGCTCGTACGGTTGCGCGGCGTCGGTACCGATCTGAACGGAAGGTCCGCCGTATTCCGCGGATTTTCCCAGACAACCGCCGCAGCCAATGCGGATATATTGAAGGCGATCGGTGAAATTGCAGCCGGTGCCGACCTGCAAGCCGCCTTTACGGAGAAAAGCGCCCATCTGGTAGCCGGGCTGGGACGCGAGGTGAGCGATATCGCCCGCTCGGCCGACGAGATGAAGCGATTCAGCGAGACGGCGGACGCGCAAGCGAAAAACGGCGCCGACACGGTGGCCGAGCTCAGCCAAGCGGCCGAGCGCGCGGACGACATGCTGCAGAGGGCCGAATCGGCCGTCGACTTGTTCGTGCAGGACGCGGTGAACATAAGCAAGATCGTACATACGATATCGGAAATCGCCAACCAGACGAACGTATTGTCGCTGAACGCCTCCATCGAAGCGGCACGGGCCGGACAGCACGGCAAAGGCTTCCTCGTCATCGCCCATGAGGTGAGACAGCTGTCGGACCAGTCCAAATCGTCGGCCAAGCTGATCGCCGACATGATAGGTTCCTTGCAAAAGCAAATAACCGAAGTGCGCGGTCATATGGAGGCGGCCTCGGAAGCGGCGCGCATGCAAGGTACGAAAGTGCAGGATACGCTGTCGGCGTTCCGGACGATCCAAAGCTCCATCGCCGACCTGCACGGACAAACGGACCTTATTCATATGAAGGTAAAGCGGGCGGAGGCCGGAAACGAAAGCTTGATCGACACCATTCAGCACGTCGCCGCCATTGCGGAGGAAACAGCCGCAGGCGTTCAGGAAGTAAACTCGACGTCGATCGAGCAGAACGAATCCGTGCGGCAAATAGCCGAGCAAGCCGATGCGATGCACGCCCTCGCCGAGAGCCTGTTCTTGGAGATCGGCAAATTCAAGACGCCTGACGACGCCAACTATTTGGAAGCTATCGCAGACGCGTACCCTGAATCGGAAATCGCGATAGAGCAGCAGCCGTCTTTGGACAGTCCCGAGGAGCTCGCAAGGGAAGGAATCGAGCCGGACAAACTCCCGCAGCCATACCAGGACGAAGATAACGGAAATCCGGAGGCGGGGGAAGCGAAAAAGGAAGAAAGGAAGCAGCTCGTTACAGTATGATCCCCGCCGAACCCGAAAAAACCGCTCCGACATTCGCAGTCGGGCGGTTTCTTTTGGGTTCGGCGAAGCTAGGGCTGCAGAGCATATCCGAAATCGGCACCGGACCGGGATCGCCCGGCCCATCCCATACCAGCCATTCAGATTCTGGCTTTGACCGACTTTGCATACTCCGAGGGGGCTGTCCCCGTCCACTTTTTGAAATTTTTAGAAAAGTAATGAACACTGGAATAACCGAGCCGTTCGGCGATTTCGGTATAGCTGCATAAGCCTTCGCGAATCATCGACTTCGCTTTGGCAATTTTCAATTCCCGCACATACTCCATCACGCCGTATCCCGTCGTCCGTTTGAACATCACGCCCAGATGATTGCGACTGAAGGCAAACCGTTGGCAGATGCGTTCCAGCGACAATTCCGACAAATCAGACTGCTCGATAAAGCGGACCATACTTTGGACAATTCCGCTCTCATACCGCTCTTTCTGCACCGACGACAGCTTGCTGTCCGCCTCGCAAACGGCCTGCATGCGCAGCAAACGAATAAACAGCATCTCCAGCTGGTTTTTCAACATTTGTGCGCTGCCGATCCCGGGCCGAAACACGTGACCGTATTTTCTGGTCCGCACCGGCGCAACGGCAACAGGCGTTCCTTCCCGCATCATCTCGCTCAAAATCTTCAGCTCCGCATCGCCAAGCCCCCATACTTTGTTTTTCAAAAGCTCCATCGCAGGCGACCCGCATTGAAAGCGGATGACCAGCACATTCGGCGCGCACTGCTTCTCCGCCGTCACATGCCATGCGCTTCCGGGACGGTGAACGAGCAGCGTGCCCAGTTTGAGCGGGAACGATTGCTCACCGGAAACGAGAAGCGCCTCGCCCTGATCGAGATAGAGCATCTCCCAGCAAGCCGGCGGCAGCTTGCTCTCGAAAACATCGGCAGGCAGTTCGAAATAACGAAATTGCAGCATGCGTACAATATCGAAGACCCTTTCCCTATCCACAATCCGTTCCCTATGTGCGCTAATCAATTTCATTGGTTGTCACGCCCTTCATACCAAATCTCAAAAGGAAATTGACACTACAGAAATCGGTTGCTTTTCCTCATTATACTTACATTTTTATTTGAATTTTAGTTGTAATTTGGTTTCAATTTCCGTACGATGAAAAAAATAAGCCGACAAGGCAGGGACATCCGATGACTCAAAAAAAGAAAATCACGCTGCAAATGATTGCCGACGAATTGCAGCTCTCGCTCCATACGGTCTCCAAGGCGCTGCGCGGCTTGCCCGGCATGTCCGAAGAAACCCGGCATGAAGTCGCGGTTGCCGCGAGAAGGCTCGGCTATCGTACCAAAGCCCAGCTGCATAGCCTGAATGTCGATCATATCCCGCTCTACCCGCTGAACAAGCGGAGATTCAAATTAATCGTTACTTCCGACGCCAGCGCCTCCCGGCTAAACCAGCTGCTGCTCCAGGGCGTGCAGGAAAAGCTCGCGGAACACGGGCATACCGGCGAAATGGTCATGCTACCTCCGGCCTTGAACAGCCAAGCGGCGATCGAGTTATGGGCCGAGCAGCACGACCTCGCGTTTGCGGACGGACTGTTTCTTCTCCCCATGATCCTGCCGCAGGTGGAGCAGATGCTGCTTCACCTGCCGCTCCCCCGCATCTTGTTTAATTTTCCTCCGGCAGACGACCCGGAGGTCGATTGCGTTATATGGGATATCGAGGGGGCTGTTCGCCAGTCCGTCCGGCATTTGCTGGACAACGGACACCGACGCATTGTATACATCGGCAATACAAGCCGATTTCGCGGATTCGGCTTGCGATGGGAAGCATTTTCGGACACGATGCGGGAAGCCGGTCTTCCGGTTTCGCCGGAACAGCACATTACCGCCGGATTCAGCGGCAAAGGAAGCTGGGTGCGCAATGTGCAAAAGCATCTCGCCGACAGTGATGCGACCGCGATTTTGAATGGCGTTCACCAGCACGCCGCCTGGATTTACCATGTTTGCAGCTCGATCGGCAAATCGATTCCCCGCGATCTCTCGCTGGTCAGCATCCAGCATGAAGAAGACGCGTTCGTTCCGCAACTGTCCCGACCGGTTCTGCCCATCTACGAAACAGGCATGCGGGGAGCGGAGCGGATGCTTTGGCGTCTGGCCAATCCGTCGCAGCCCTACGAGCATATTTATTTGCAAGGAACGTTTGTCAACGGCAACACGGTGCGGCAAATTCGAGCCGACCGCTCTGCCCGATCACAAAAAGATCGTGCTAAATGACAAAGCCCGATCGGCAATCGGCTCGTTATAATAGCCCTGTACCGTCTATTCGACAAAAGGGGAGTTGAGCCAAATGAACAAAAGCTTTCTGCTGTTTGCCGGCGTTTTGATCGTGCTGTCGGCTTGTTCCGATCAAAATGAAGGCGCTGCCAATCCGGAAAGCGCTTCGCAGGAAAGGGAGCCGAAGCCGGTAACGCTTCACGTCTTTACCGATGCCAGCGCCAGCATTGATATCGAGCAGGAGCTGGTGAAGAAGAAATTTCCGCATATCACGCTGGAAATCATCAAAAACGGCAAGGACACGCGAATCGAAAATGTCGTCAGCAGCGGACAACAGCTCGACTTGATCAATCATTCGATGGGGTCCATCTGGAAATTGTACGATCTGCAGCTGATGTCCGACCTGACGCCGTTTATTAACGCGCAAAAGTTTGACCTGACGACGTTTCAGCCCGGAGTCGCGGAGGCGATGCGCAGCTACTCGGACAAAGGGGAGATGCTGGCGCTGCCTTACGAGCTTAACGCCAATGTGCTGTTTTACAACAAAACCATTTTCAACAAGTTTGGCGTATCCTTTCCGAAAGACGGCATGACCTGGGAAGAAACCTATGAGCTTGCCAAGCGTCTGACCAAAATGGAAGGCGGCGTGCAGTACAAGGGCTTCCAGTTCCAGCAACAAAATTTGACCTGGAAAAACCAACTCGGTCTGCCGCTCGTGGACCCCGCGACCAAAAAAGCGCTTGTCAACGGCGACGGATGGAAAGCGTTCCTGGAGGGCATGGGCCGCTTCTACCTGATCCCGGGCAACGAATACGACGGGGTTTCGGATACAGAAGGTTTCACCGATAAACAGAATGTGGCGATGCGCGTCGGGCCGAATATTTTGGCGAGAGTGGCCAAGGCGGCGGCCGAAGCCGGCCTCGATTGGGACCTTATATCCGTGCCGGTATTTGACCGCGCGGCCGGCAGCGGATCGCAGCTGATCGCTCCCTTTTACTCGATTCCGGTCGGGGGCAAGCATAAGGAGGAGGCGTTCCGGGTCATGGCCTATTTGCTCTCTCCGGAGGTGCAGCTGCACAAATCGCGCACCGGCCGCATGCCGATCATCAACGATCAAACCGCCATCCGGGCGTTCGCGTCGGAAATCGAAGGAACAGAGCAAAAAAATATAGCGGCCTTTTTCAAAGAAGGCGTCGGCAAGCCGATCCGGGCTACCCCTTATGACGGCATCGCCAAAGACGAGCTGTGGAAAAAAGCGCTCCCGGCCGTATATACCGGTCAAAAAGACGTCAACACCGCTCTGCGCGAGGCGGAGGAATCGATTCATCTCCAAATTTCCAGTCTTGTCCGTTAGACCGCACCCGGAGCGGAGAGCGAAATTGCCGTCGGACAAACGCGGCTTTCGAGTTCTGCCCGCGCCGCAAAGCCCGTACCGCAAAAACAGCCAGCCGGAACATCCCGGCTGGCCGTTTTTGCCTATGGATCGCTGAAGGACTTGCTCTACAATCCCAGCAAACGCTCGTCCATTTCCTTGCCACCAAGTCCTTTCGAGTCCGTTTCTTTCCAGCCGGTCGTGCGCGATTCATGCGTGGGAATCCCTCGCATGTTCTCCGCTTCCGCCAGCGACTCATACCAGATCACATGCTTGGCGGACCATTCCTTGCGCTTGGCGTCGAGCTGCTGCCGCATTTGTACATACTGCTCCTTGGTCGCGCCTTCCGGCCTGCTTTTCTCGTAACCGTAACGCACCACCTCCCGGGTCGCCGCCATATGGCGAAGTCCCTCGCGCAAAAACGCGATCCGCTGCTGCGCCTCCCCATCCTCGGCGCCCGCCGCCTTCACCGCCCGATCGAGGATCGCTTCCGCCTCCGCCATCACCGCGTCCGTCATCAGGTAGGGCAGCATATACCAGGCGCCGTTCAGCGTCGACCGGGGCAGATCATATTGCTGGGCCAGCCGGGCATAATTTCCGTTCGGGTAAATCTGGATGTTGAATCCGGCTTCCTCCGCAAATCGTTCCCAATACGCCAAATAAGTCCGGATGACCGGCGCCGCTTGACCGAACGCGCTCGCATATTCATCCAGCACGTCTTCTACCGACAAGTCCGGACGCGTCGACATCCGGGCAATCAAGTAGTAATTCGGCCCTTGCGTAGCCCAATAGCCGAACAAGGTGTCGAAATCAAAGCCCAGCATATTCCGCTGACGGGCAAACTTGAAAAATTCGCCCTGGGCATGCAAAGGCAGATTCGGCGCGATCGCCCCGGTGTGCCACCAGTTTGGCCGCAAAAACAGCTTCGCTCCGGCACCGGACCAGCCTTCCCATTGATCGTAGTCGGTGTAGAAGCCGACCACCTGAACAATAAAACCGTCCACCCTCAGGCCCGGAGGGGGCGGCGACTTATACGAGCTGTATGCATAAGTGGACAGCGTAACATCCGGTCGAATCATTCTCATTTTGTTCAGCAGCCGATTCCAAAACTTGACGTACCGGGCTGTCAGTTGTCCTTCCGCTCGCCAAATGGACATGACGGACTGATCGGGCGGCTCATCCATCGCCAGGCAGCCGGGACTGACGCAAAATCCGCTGCCGTCATTGGGCGAGACATTCCAGTTGACGGGCATGCCGGCTTCCCGCCATTCCCGTATGATCACATCATCGATATCTTCGTTGCTAATATCCAGCTTGATCCGGTCCTCGCGAACTTGCTGCTGGCCCTCGGGCGGGCTCGCAAAGTAGTCCGGGTGCTCCTGCCCGTATTTGCTCCACCACTTCGTAAACGCATGGCCGAATGCATAGCTTGTGCGGCTGCCCATGCCGTGTATCCGCAGCCAGGTTCTCCCTTCCAGCGGGGCCGATTGCCGCACGCGAAGCAGCCGCAACTCCAGATCCGGCCGTTCGTCCACCTGCAGGTCGGGGAACCCGATCGTTTCCGCCTTGGGAACATACGTGCCCAGCTCGCCCGGCCACAGCCAGCGAACCCCCACGAAGCGATCCAGGAAATAAACGACTCCCCGCAGCAGCGCGTCCTCCGAGCCTCCCCGAAAAACGAGGCGCTTCCCTTCCGTCGCGATCTGATACCGTTCCGGATCCAGATCGGCGATTTCCAGCGAAATGCGCACCACCTGCTCGGACAGACGGCGCAGCGATTCGCTTCCCGGCTCGACGATTGCCATTTGTTCCCCGGTTGCGCGCCAGACACTTTGCCGCAGCTGCCTCACCGGCTCCGTATCGCTGTCATCGGCGGATCCCACCAGCACCGCGTTTAGTTTTCCATCCTGCACCAAATCATGCGTCATGTTGTTCCGGTCTTCCAGTTTCACTATGATTCCTCCCGCTACAAGCAATGCCGCTATTGCGCCTGCCATCCCTATTTTGTTTGCAGCTCGCTTGAGCTTCGCCGCTATTTCGCCGGTTCTCATCTTACGCCGGGGCTACATTTCCGGAACGAGAGCGTCTGCGGAATAATTGCCGACTCCGCCAAATCCGTCATGCGGATGCTCGTTATCCAGCAAGTTTTTGGCAAAATTGCCGTTGGCTCTGGCGATGCACGGCTGATTCAAAAAAACGCCCTTCATCTTGTTAACCGCTCCGTCCGAGGAAAGCTGAATATTATCATTGAACACGACAACCGCGTGCTCATCCTTTACATAGAGCCGCACGGAGGCGCCGCCGGCGGTCCCGACCGTTTCGGCATCGACATTGTCCTGAAACAAATTATCCGTCATATAAATCGCGGCAACGTTGTTAGGCGATGGCGTCGTTGTGGGGTACCCGGCCGAGATGCCATAGGTGCCGTTGCGCACAAACCGGTTGGATTGAATTTGAATGCCGTTGGTCTTCGTCAGCAAAGTCAGTCCGATGAGTTGGTTGTCGCAGAACAAATTGCCGCTGATCCGTTCTACGTTCTCGCCCACAACACGCATGCCGGTGGAGTTGTTGCGAATCGTATTGTTCAGAACCCGCACATCGGTATTGTAAGGCGCATCGCTATTGTTATTGAAATTCAATCCGGTCGTATGGCCGGAAATCGTATTGCCTTCGACGACAGCCCGTTCCGTGCCGCTGCCTCCGAACGTGACGCCATATGTCCCCGCGTTGTCTTTCACTGTATTGTTGAGCAAAACAACGTTTTTGCTCGTCCCGTACCGGGTTTTGTTCGGTTCGACATCGATTCCCGCTCTCGGGGCCGTCCCCTGGATTTGTCCCGCATGAGTAGCGATACAATTCGATATGGTGACCCCGTCTGCGGCGACAACCGATATATTGTTCCGACGGCAATAAGTGATCGTGCAAAAGTCGATCAGAACGTTTTCGTTTACTTGTACGGAGGAAGGCGTTCCCGGAATGTTGATGCCCCCCAGATAAATGCCGTCCGTCATCCCTTCCGTGACGGTGCATTGAAAGACGTGAACATTCGCGCAGCCTAACAGACTGATGGCGGAATGAAAGCTTTCCGCTCCGGCATGGGCCGTCCGGCCGGACAAATTGCCGTGAACGATCAGCCCTTCGATTCGAATGCGTCTGCAATTTCTCAAGAGAAAATTGCTGAATCGCATGTTCGTATTTTGAATGTCGGGTACGCCGGCCTTAAATTTGACGGTTGCTCCAAAGCCGCTGATCGTGATATTGTGCCTATTCTCCACAACGAGCCCGGATGTTTCCAAAGCATAAAAAGCGGAGGTAGGCGGAAAAAACAGCGTGCCTCCTTCCGAAGGGATCGCATCGATTGCAGCCTGAATCGCCGGTGCATCGTCGGTGCCGCCATCCCCGACGGCTCCGAACCATTGCACATTCACGATACGGTTGCTCACGATCCGCTTGAATCTCGCTCCGCCGGACGATACGATAATCGTTCCCATATTGTCCGGGGATGCGGTGTCGGCGGGATCATAATAGAAGTGCCCTTCCCGCATGTAATCGCTCACAAAATAAATCGCATCCGGTTCCGCTACGGTCAGCGCCCGAAGCTCGGCAAGGCTTGATCTGCGGACAATCCGGTCACCCAGCAAATCCAAGATCGGTTCCGGACCCATCCCCCCGTATACCGAGGCTGTCACACCGGACGAACTGTCTGCGGAAGCCGTAAGCCCCCGTGCCACGCCGGCTACCGCAAGCGAAACTCCGGTCAAACCGAAAGCGGTCAGCATTTTTCTGCGACTCCATGACGCGGCTTGCTTGTCTGCGTGCACGGCCGACTCCGCTCCGCCGCTCGCATCCGATGCATGCTTAAGAAAATCGGACATCTTGCTTCATTCCTCCCCTCTATTGTCGGCGACTGCTCGACGCCTACTGCCATTATAGAGGGAGACCCTATGGTCAGGCTTTGTCCTTCTGCCAGATGTTTTTGCTATTTCGGAAAGCCGAATTTCACATGCGATGAAGCCATACGGAAAACCACCGGCCTGAAATCGACTGGTGGTTAGCGTGAGCGGTGGCTGCGTGAGCGGTGGCTGCGTGAGCGGTGGCTAGCGTGAGCGGCAGCTGCTTACCCGCATGCGCTCACGTGCCGCTAAATGTCCGGCAGCGGCTATTCGACGGCGCCGGACGGCCTCACTCAGGAGGCGAGGCATGAGGGCAGAAACACGCGGATTTCCGTACCGAGACCGGGCTCGCTCGTTACGTTGACGCGCCCGCCATGATTTTCGACAATGTTCAAGCTGACCATCATGCCCAGCCCCGTTCCTTTTTCCTTCGTCGTATAGAACGGCTGGCCGAGCATCCGGATTTTATCCTCCGAAATCCCCACGCCTTCATCGCGAACGACGATTACGATGTCGGACCGGTCTGCTTTGGCTTCGATCGTAATCGTGCCGCCCGTGGGCATCGCTTCGATCGAATTTTTCACCATATTGATAAAAACCTGCTTGAGCTGGTTCGGATCGCAGCTTACTTGCAGGGAAGGCCCTTCGTAGCTTCGGACGATTTGTACGTCATGCATGATCGCTTCCGATTCGAGCAAGGTAACGACATGGTCGAGAATAACGGGGACATAGGTCGGCTGATATTCCACCGCCTGCGGCTTCGAGAGCATGAGCAGCTCGCCCGTAATGAGCTCGATGCGTCCGATTTCGGCCAATATGATATCGTAGTAGCTTACGGGCATCCGTTCTTTCATAAGCTGGATAAAGCCCTTGATCGCGGTAAGCGGGTTTCGGATTTCATGGGCGATGCCGGCTGCCAGCTCCCCGGCCATAGTCAGCTTCTCGGATCTCCGGATCATCTCCCTCGCCTGCTTCAGCTCCGTGATGTCGCGGAAAGTGACTACGGCTGCCGCCGTCTCCGAGCCCGCCGACACGATCGGATTAACCGTATATTCCACGGGAAAACTGCTCCCGTCCTTTCTCCAGAACAATTCATCCGGCATATGAACCTGCTTCCGTTCCTTCATCGCGGTAAAAATCGCGCAATGCTCCGGCTTGCTGGTCGTTCCGTCGGAATGCGTATGATGGATCAGATCGTGCGCTTCCAGACCGATCAGATCGGCCGAAGAGTAGCCGGTCATCTCCTCTGCCGCTTTGTTCCAGAACACGGTCTTTCTATCCGCGCCCAAACCGTATACCCCTTCCACCATCGTGTTCAGGATGAGCTCGTGACGCTCGGTCAGCTGCCGCAACTGTTCCTTCATCATTTTGTCCAATGTAATATTTTTCACAATGATGCAGACGCCTTGCAAAACGCCGTCAGCGAGCATCGGAATCGACGATACGCTGACATCGTTTCGGCTGCCCGTTTTGCTTATAATGCCGATTTCCATCGAGTGCCCTTGACCTGCCAACGATTTGTCCAAGCTTTCTTGGGCTGACGCCAAATCCTCGGGGCAAACGAATTCGAGCAAGTTCCGGCCGACGATTTCCTCGGCTTCATATCCGGCGACCTCCAGCGCTCTGCGATTGGAGCGAAGCACCTTTCCCTGGTTGTCCGCGACGATGACAAGCTCGGGGCTTTGCTCGAACAACGAGCTGTACTTCAGCTCGGCCGCCCGCAGCCGCCGGTTGACGAGCAGCGACATAGCGCTGATCCCGGACAGGAACAGCGCTGCGATGCCGACCGTGCTGGCAACGAACATATCCGAAACGGCAACGATAGGCGTATTGTCAATCGGTTGATCATAGCGGAATGTTGTACCGTTCATGGCCATATAATGGACTCCCACGGCTCCCAGTCCCATGATAAGCGAGCAAAGCGCTTTCCACCCATGGCTGTTCCCCCTGAACCGGTATGCCAGCCGGAAGGAAACGTAAGAGGCCGTTACGGCCAGTGCCCATGAGACAAAAATCCACACGGAATCGTACGTCAAATCCGCTTGCAAATGGATGGCATGCACGCCTACAAAGTGCATGGCGCATACGCCTGTCCCCGCAACGAGGCTTCCCGCCGCAAGCCGTCCTTTGCTTGAGCTCGGAGAAGTATCGGATAAAATGCTGAAGGCGGCCAAAAACGCGAAAAACGGCACGGCCGCGGACAACAGAAAAACGTAGAAATGGTGGTTCGCGGAGAGCGGCGTCCGATACGCCATCATGGCGAAAAATTGGGCCGCCCATAAGCCGATTCCGGTCGTAAACGCCGAATAAAACAGACGTAGACGGTCTTTGTGGACACTCATCTCTCCGATCAGCGTAATTACCGTGTAAGAAGCCGCGAATGCGATCACATAAGACAGAACCATAAGCCAACCGTCATGAATTTGAGCAATCATTAGCATGCGAACGCGCTCCTTCGGACCGTCGAGTTCAGAGTAGCGCTTTCATTGTATCAGGAGATCCGAAGGAACATGCTCGAATATTGTCGAAGCCGTCAGAAATCTTCCCCATTTACTTCTCCCGCCACGCGTTGCCTCGCTGCATGTCGGATGTCAGACAAGCGTCTTGACGCCGCTTACTGCCGTTCAAACGTTCGTTTGTAGTACGCGTTCCAGTTCGGCTGCGAGCCGTCGACATCCGTGAAGCCGTACTCCTCCGCCAAGTCCCCCGACATAAGTGCCTTTCCCGCCTTGGCCGCAACATTCGGGTCGCTTGCCAAAGCGGCTACGGCTTTGCCGATATAATAAGGCGTCTCCGACTGCGCGAAGTGCACGTCCTTGGCTACCGCATCCCGCCAATTCGTTTCGGATACGCCGAAATGATCGAGTACCGCCTCGGAGCGAAGAAACCCCGGAGTGAGCGCCAGAGCCGTCACGCCGTGCGGCTTCAAGTCGGCCGCCATCCCCTCCGCCAAATGGATCGTCGACACTTTGGCCAAGCTGTAATAAAGCGTGCCCCTGTACCGGTAATCGGTGCCGTCCGTCACTTCGATCACGAGACCTTGTCGGCGGGCGACCATCATCGGGACGCCGTAATGGCTCGTGATGATATGGGAATGCACGGCGCGCCGCTGCATGAGCAGCCCGTTGTCCAACGAATGCTCCCAGAACGGCGTCTCCCACTGGGTCAACGAATCCCCGCCCCATACGTCATTGACGAGAATGTCCAGCCTTCCGTCCTGCTCTCGGCCGATGCGCCCGAACAGCGCCTTCACGTCCTCTTCCACCGTATGGTCGGTTCGGACCGCTATTCCGATGCCGCCTCTAGCATTCACCAGCGCGGCGGTTTCGTCGATCGTCTCGCTTCTTCCGTCCGTCGCGGGATTGCCCTTGACGCTGCGTCCCGTTACGTATACGGTCGCGCCGGCTTCTCCCAGCATGACGGCTATGCCTCTGCCTCCCCCGCGCGTCGCTCCGGTCACTACGGCTACTTTTCCCGCAAGCGGTTTGTTGCTGCTCATTTTTCGACTCACTCCTTGTATTCGATTCATGTTCACCTTCTTTACTCTTTTAGTATACCCGCCACTGACGACACCTTTTGTCATATTGAAAGCTCATGCTTTCTCGATCAGCGCCGCCCTTCTAGCTTGCAGCGAGACGAGCTCGCCTTCCGCCGCGCTTACTTCGCGACGCAGCCCGGAAACGATTCGCTCCATATTTTGCCGAACGCCCCGGACTTGTTCGAGCGATCGCTCGATCCGACCTTGCACGATCCAGTCCGTAATGAGCCCGTCGAAGAAGTAGTCCGCGAACTCCAACGACCCGCCGATCTCGATATGAATATCCGAACGGCGGTCGAGGTCGGCCAATTCCTTCTCGAACAGCCTCAGTTTGCGCTGCGCTTCCTGCACGACGGCGCGGGCGTCATCGATATGGCCGTGCTTGATATACGTGCTGATCGTGCCGCCGCCGATCATATCCCATGTCCCCCAGCCTTCCGCCTTGTCCAAGCTCGCTTCCGCCTCCCGCAGCAGCGCCAGCGCCTTTCCGCCCGCATCGACGGCTTCGCGCAGCTCGCCCAGCTTCATGCCGCATTCGAGAGCCGCATCGTCAAGCTCGTCGATGAGCCGGGCCGATTCCGTCGAATGGGCCAGCAGCTTCGCCTCCTTCTCGCGCAGCAGCGCCTCGTACTCGTCCTCGGCGAATCGCACGTCGGCCAGCGCCGTCCCCGCCTCGCTCCGCTCGAGCTCAAGCGTTGCAAGCTGTTCCCGCGCTTCCTGCAGCTTCAAAGCGGCGTGCAGCGCCTGCTGGCGCTCCAGCTCCAGCTGTTCGTCCTTGCTTCGCAAAATCGTGTGGAACAAATTCGTCATCGTCAGATTGGTCAACTGCTCCACGTCGCGGTTTTCCCGTTCCAGCCGAAGTTCCAGCGCGGGCAACGTTTTTTGCAGCTCCCGGATTCGCGCCTGCACTTCATTCAGCCTCCGTTCCCATTTCAGCTTGTGCTGCCGTTTCTCATTCGCCTCGGCCAATCTCCGGTTCAACGTTTCCCACATCGCGATCCCTCCGATCCGTTATGTTACATACTACGAGACTGACTTCCGGTATGTTTCATCCCGCCCGTGGATAAGCTAATGCTCGAAAAGGAAAGGAGGAAAACGATGGACAAGCGGGAGGAAGCCGTACAACGTGACGTCGGCGAGGATTTGTCCGCGCACGAACGCCTCGGCATGAGAATAAACGACAAAAACGACGACCCGACCGATATGGAACGGGACGGCCGCATCGATATCGCCCCGGATAGCGCGCCGTTCTGAGCGCGAACGGGAAAAGCCCCGCCTCTTTCGCGAGAAGCGGGGCTTGTTTTGCTAAGCTGCCGTATCGCTCTATCTCTTGACGAACCGGTCGAGCGCATCCTGCTTCAGCCGGATTACCTCGTCTATGCCCATTTTACGGATTGTCGCCACGAACTTGTCGAAGTTGTCGATCGGCTCCACGCCCATAATAAACTTGTTGACCATTTCATCGAAATAGGCGTTTACGTCGTTCATGATCGAGGTCTGCTTCGAGCTTTGTCCGGAATTCATCGTAAAAGGCGGCAGCAGCTTCGAATGATCCGCCTTCGTCCAGACGGCGACCGCATGCTTCTGCTCCGGCATCGGCATATATTGCTCGGCGAACCGCTTATCGTATACGAAAGGCCCCGCGAAAGTGCCGTGCGAATACCGCGTTATGGCCAAGCCCATGCTCAGGTTGTCCGGATGATTCGTGATCCGGTCGGTCAGCTTCGGATACCCGTTTTCCAGCCTGTAGCTGACATTCTCGATGCCGAAATTGAACAGCAGCCGGCCTGCCTCGCTATACGCGTAATCCAGCCACCTGACGATTTTCTCCGGCTGCTCCGCCGTCGCGGAGATCGCGGCTCCCCGGCCGTTAAACGAACTTTCCTTATGACCGATCGACCGGCCGCCCGGTTCAAGTGACGGATACGGAGCGGCCACCAGCTTGAAGCCCGGGTCGGTCTTCGACATGATGGACGTGTACGTCCCGATTCCGTAGCCGGTATTCATCGCCATCGAACCTACGAGACCTTCCGTCATCTTCGCATCCTTCAGCTTCTGGTCGAGCGTGGCATAGTCTTTGTCGATCAAGCCTTCCTTGTACCACCGGTTCATCATCGCGAGAAAGTCTTTGAACCTCGGATCGATCGGACCGTATTTCACTGTGCCGGCATCCTGATAGAACACCGAAGTAATTCCATACGCGCCTACAAAAGCGTGTCCGAAATTCATCACCCTGACGTCGAACAGAAGCGGGATTTCGTCCTTCCTGCCGTTGCCGTTCGGATCGTTGTCGCGAAAGGCGGTCAATACGCTCTCCCATTCCTGCAGCGTAGCCGGCACTTGCAGGCCGAGCTTGTCGAGCCAATCCTGCCTGAGCGCCGGACCGTTGTAGACGAGCGCATCGGGGACGTCGGCGAAATAAGGGAACATATACAGATTGCCTTCGTCGGTCGTCGCCAGCTTCTTGAACTCGGGGTTTTCTCTCAGCACCTTCGACAGGTTGGGGGCGTGCTTCTCGATCAGCTCGTTCAGGCGGATGATCCGCTTTTCCTTGATCGCATTATCCGGTCCTTTCGGAACGCTGGCCCATACATATTCGATGACGTCCGGCAAGTTCCCGGAAGCGATCATCAAGTTGAACTGATCCTTTTCCTGCCCGATGGCCGGATGCCGGAAGTCGACCTTCGCACCGGTTATACGCTCCATCTCCTTGTAAGCCGCTATTTCGTTGAAGCTTTTCATCGTAGCCGCCACGCCTGCGGTCATCGGAACCCAATACGTCAAAGCTTCGGGATAGTTCGTATGCTTGGCGGGAGCCGTTTCCGCGGTTCCCTTCCCGCCCGTGGACGATTCGCTGCAGCCCCCTATCGCTCCGGCCGCCAGGGCGGATGCCAGCAGCAAAGGGACGAACGGTTTCCTCTTCATGGCGGCACTCCCCTTTCCATAGGCTACGGCGACGCGGCCGCATCGGACGTTCTCTCCCGTTCGGCCATTTCCCGGTACTGCCCCGGCGTAATGCCTTCGATTTTTTTGAAAACCCGGCCGAAGCCGATATGGTTCGCATACCCGACCTTGCGGGAAATGTCGCCGATCGTAAGCCGGGTTCCCGCGAGCATCGTCTTCGCTTGGGCGATCCGGTATTCCGCGATGTAATCGGAGATGTTGCCGCCGCCGTACTTCTTGAAAAACGCGGAGCAATATTGCGGCGTAATGCCGAGATAGTCGGCGATCAACGTCAGGCTCAAATTCCCGTTTCCGTACTGCTCCCCGATAAATTTCACGATGCCGGCATACAGCCGCTCCCCCTGGTCGGTACGCGCTCCTTTGGCCGAGGCGCATATTTCGCGAAGCGTCCCCTTCAGCCGCTCGAGCATCTGTTCCGCCGTAGAGCAGTCGACGAAATAAGCGATCGGATCGCCGAAGCCTTCGGGGGGCGTTTGCCCCCCATCCGACGCATGCACCGCTCTGAGCAGCGAGCCCAATATGTCAAAAAACAGAAACCGGCCCATCTCGGGCGAAAGTCGGCCGTCAGTCAAATTGTCGTCGACGATTTGGCCAAGCAGACTCTCCGCCTTGTCGTAATCTCCGGTTTTGGCGTAATTGATCAGTTGAACTTCCAGTTCAGGCGGATACCGGTAAATCGACCGGCTCCCCGATGCCGGGTCCGCGTGGTACAAAATGTCGTTCGTACCCTGAAGCATGCGGCGGTCCAAAGCAAGCAAAGCGTCGGTATAGCATCTCCATATATGTTCCGGCTTGTCCCGGGTCGGGCTGACCGAGATCGCGACGCTCATGCGGAACCTTTCCTCCACTGCCCGCTTCAGCTCGACGATCCACGCGTCATCGCTTCCGTCCTCGGCCCCGAACTCCAATACCGCGATCCGATTCCGCTCCAATTCCACGACGAAGCCGTTGCCCTGCAAAAGCTCGCCGCTCAGATTGGCGACGATGAACCGGAGCAGCGCCCATTCGCGCTCCGTCTCGGTTATCATGAATTTGCTGCCGTCTTCAATATCGATGAGCACGACTCTGTACGTCCGGTAATCCAGCTTTACCTGCATAAATTCCAACGACTCCCGATCCAGCACCGATACGTCGACGTTCCCTTTGATTAATCGGGACAGGAAATTGGCCCGGATGATCGGCGCCTGCATCTCGATCGTTTGCTTAAGCGCGCGCTCCTCGTCGAACGAGCGGATCAAGGCGCTGCGGATGTAATCGTACTCGTTCATCGAGTCCGCGCCGGAGCCGCTCTTGCGTCCCGTAATGACACGGATCATGTCCCGCACCGGCTTGTAATTGCGGTAAGCCAGCATGCAGGAAACGGCAAGACCGGCTGCCGCGCCGAAGCAGAACAACTGCAGAAACAACGTTTTGACTTGTCGGATCGGACTCATGACGATATGTTTCGGCACGACCGACACGTATTTCCACCCGTTCTCTCCCGTCGTAAACGATACCATCATGCTCGTTCCCTCGTGCTCGAGCATGAACGAATCGCGGCCAGTCGACAGTCGGGTCCGAATATCCGCCGCCAGCTCTCTGCGTTCCGGCGTCGAGACGATCACCTTCCCGTCTTGATCGAGAACGTAGTTCAAGCTGTTGCCGTTCCATTCGACCCGCTTCAGCAGTTCGATAACTTGTTGCTCGTCGACAAGAAACACGACGGAGCCTTTCGGATTCGCCGTCTCGTCCAGCGGCAGAGACTGCACATAAGCGAGCATCGTCTTCGTCGAACCGTTGTCGATCACTTCGACAGCGGGCAGAAACGATTTATAGTTGCGCTCGGCCAGCAGCATCCTAAGCTCTCCCGATTGACCGAACTGCTGGATGCGCTTGAAATACAAATCATGTCCGGTTTGCGCCGTCGGCGTAACAACCATGTCCCGCTCTCTGAACGAAATGAAAGCGGAGTTGAAGAAATCGCTTACATTCAGTAGACCGCTCAAGCTTTTCATTAAACTGATCGATCGCATCTGGACGGTCCCGTAATCGCTCTCCGCATTGTGCAGCAGCCATTGCACATCCGTATTCATGGCAAGCTGCAGCATCATCCGGTCCAATTCCCGCAGTCGGCCGTCCACCGTTTGCTGTACCTGCTCGAGCATCCCGAAGTTGGCCCGATTGACGTTGCGGGTCAAGGCGTTCTCCATAATCCGGTATCCGATCCAGCCTGCGGTAAGCGGTATAACGAGCAGCAGGCAGTAGGAGATCAGAATGGTGACGAATACGCTTTTTCGACGCAGCATGATGTGGGAATCCCTCCGAACGTTGGTTGCCTCGCTTCACCTTATTACTATAACAGCTCGGCGGAGGGCTAGAAAGCTTCTGCCTAAAATCGGATACCGCACCTTAAAACTAGTTGCTGCCCGAACGGAAAAACGTATACCGGAATTCGGAACATACGCTTTATAAGGACAGACCGGCTTTCTATGATGGTATTGAAGTCCAATCCAACGCAGGAACGAAAGGAAGGGGAACGGCGTTGAACATGAAAATGGCCAAACCGATTTCGCTCGTATTGGCAGGCTGCATTCTCGCAGCGGGATTTGCCGGATTGACCGCTTATGCCGATAAGGGCAAGAAGGAGAAGGAGTCGTCCGTGTCCGTCTCGACCTACGGCAATACGGCTTACAAGGAGGTGACGTTATACGGAGCTTCGCCGTCCAATACGCCCGCGCAGAACAAGCAGGCGCTGCAGGATGCGATCGCGGCGATCGACGCCGAGGGCGGGGGCGTGCTCGTCGTACCGTACAACATCGAGTACGGCTACAAGCGGAACACGGTATCGACCCATCCCGATTTTTCCGCGACTTCCACCGACATTTTGGTTATCGACTATTCGAAAGGCTCGACGTATGCGACGAGCACGAATCCATTGTCCCGCGACGGCATGCAGGTCCGCTACTTCTCAGGCACGGGGGGCAACGAGTCGGACGGCCAGCATGACGGCAATACGACATGGCTTATGGGCAACCACCATCCGGCTCTAGCGCTCATGCACAATAACGCGACTTCCAACAACCGGCAGGCGACGGTCTTTTTCGGCAACCGCGGCAAGGTGAACTGGGGGATCGGGCAAGGCACGAATTCGATTGCCGGAGGCACCGACGACCAGCTCAGCCATTTCAAAATCGTCGGCAATAACATAAACGGCGGAACCGGACTGACCACGATGTTTACGATATTGAAGACGAACGGATACTTCGGCTTCAACAACAACGCGCCGACGAAGGAATTCACGTTCGCCGGCCGGCAGGCGGACACCGAGTTTCTGATCCAGCAGACGAAGGCCGGGGGAGACGTATACCTCATCCTGAGAACGAAAACGAACGAAAGGAAATTCAAGCTGGAGGACGACAACGGAGATCTCGTCATTACGAGGTCCAATTCAGCCGCGGATGCGGTCCGGTTATCGGCAACCGGAACCGGCTCGTTCGCGAACGGCGTCGCCGGCGGAGCTTTCGCGTCGACCGGTCGACCCGATCCATCGACGCTTCCGGTCGGCACGATGATATTCGATACGACGCTCGGCAAGCCGCTGTGGTCGCATGACGGCCATTGGAAAGACGCGAACGGTACCGCCCAATAGGCAGGAGGCATCCTTACAATGATCGAGACGGCAAGACAGACAGACTATCATTTGGTGGAAATAAGGCTCCGGCCCGGCCGCCCTTACACGGCTTGCCGGATTCAATGCAGCAAGGACGGAAGCTCGTGGAAACCGGCCTCCCTATACGCCGATTTGGACCCGGAATCGGTCCTGAACGGGAATACGTTTCTATGGAACGACGGACAGACGATCGGTACTGTACGGCTCGACGGCAACACCGACCGGAGCCTTTTCTGGAATCCCTACATCCAGTTCGGCGAATATGAAGGCTTCGTCAAGCTCAAGGCGTCGTTCATTACGACGGAGGACAGCTATGAAGAGGAATGCGGACTGCACATCGGCCGGAAGGGCGTCGTGTTCGTGGCGGATTGGAAACGGCGGGCGGAGAACCGGCCCGACGGAGAACCGATCCCGGAGCAGCGCAGATGGGATGTAGTCCCGGCGATGCCTGGCTCGGCCTTATGCTTGAAGAAAAAAGACAAGGACGGCGAACCGCCGCTCCCGCTGCAAATTCCGCTGCCCGCGGAAGGCTTGTACGACATTTATTTCGGCATCGCCAAAGGGGGGCTGCGCTGTCTCGTCAAGATCGGCGACGAGCCTTACTCCCGCTTCGAGGGCAACGGTTCCCGCTATACGGCCGGCCCCGAAGGAAAATATAACGTAGAGCTGTACTGGGCGAGACGCCGCTTGAGAGACGGAGATTGCCTGGAAATCGCCGCGACGCACCGGACGCCAGGCGGCCATCACGATTTCGGCTATCTTTCCTATGTGAAGCTCGTGCCTTGCCGGGAGCCCGACGCGGTGCCGGTCCATTCATCGGCCGCCCAATATGGCAGACGGCAAATCGATGATTTGATTTTATACTACGAACCGCTGAGCTATGCGGTCATCGGCGGCATACATGACGCAGATACGATGAACCGGCATATGCTGGAGGAATTTCTTCGAGTGCGGCCGCGCGAGATCGCTTGCCAAACGGCCCGCATCGGCTCGAAGGTGCTGCACCGCAGCGAATTTTTGGAGAGCTATGACATGGCCGCGAAAGCCGACGACAATACGGTCAACGACGATTTCGTCAAGCTGGCGCAAAATTGCGATATTTTGCGGGAGACGCTGCAATATGCGCGCGGACGGGATGTCCGCATCACCTCCTGCATCGGCATGAACCGGCCTTATTTGTGGAATCCGACGTTTTCGGAGAAATTTACGAGAGAGCATCCGGAGCTGATCCGGGGCAGCGATTTCGACTACGCCTCACCGGAAGTACGGGAATACGCCCTGCGCCTCATCGGGGAATTGATCGACAGCTACGATCTGGACGGGATCGTGCTCGACTATATGCGCCACTGTCTCCACCAAACGCCGGAAACGCTTATCGAAGTAATAGGGAGCACAAAGCGAATGCTGGATCGAAAAGATCGTGTGGACGGGAAGAAGCGGGAGCTGAAGATACGCTTTCCGGCCAACCAGTGGCACTATTATAAAGGGATGGAGGCGTGCGTGCTCGAGGGTTTCGTCGACGGGCTGATTCCGTCCAACCTGAACACGACCTTTCCGCTGCCTTCCGTCGAGCCTTACATCCGTCTATGCCGCGGCACGGGAATCAAGGTGTACGGATGCATCGACGGCTGGACCGCCTTCCTGTCGTCTGATCCCCGTATCGGGGCGATGACGATGCACCATACCCCGAAACAGCTGGCCGAAGCGATCGATGCTTATACGGCCCGGGGCGTAGACGGCATTTTCGTCTATCAGGCCGACCAGTTTACGGCCAATCCTTATTTGAGCCCTATGCTCGGAGCCGTTCCGTAAAAAAAACTACGACGCCTGATCCGCATACAGCCCGGAGGCTTTTTTGATCGGCATGACATGACGTTGCCCGTAAATAGAGGAACTGTATTCCGTTATTATCCCCAATTCCGTTGCCCATTTGAAGATAACGGAACAGGCTTCCGCTATATCGAGCTTTCGGGGTGAAAATGATCGTGAACTACTGAATAAAGGAACGATTCTCCGTTATTTTGAAATCGACACGAGTACTCGGGTCAATAGCGTACTCCAGTTCCGGTATTTGTTGGATCTGCGTTCCCGCAAGGCGCCGACATAGGAAGCCCGCCTTTACCGATCATGCGGTACACGCACTCCTGTACGCGAATTACACTGTAGAAAAAAACGTCAGGAACTGCACCCTGACGGTCCTATCGTGCGCAAGCCCGACCTTTAGCGCTCGCCCTTTCGACTCCCGGCATGTTCCCGGGTCTATGGAGGGAATGGATATTGGGCTCCAATACCCATTCCCTTTGAACTCCTACGGGCTGCCTTCGACTTCAACCCGCTTTAACCGGTCCTAGACCTAGACCGATACTCGTAGCCAGGCACACCCTTGTACCTTTCGGGGTATATCTCTCCCCCGCAATCCTCATAGGCAAACTGGCAAGAAAACCGTAATCCTTCTTATCGTTTAAAAAAATGGCTTCCCTGCAGGTACACCGCGGGGAAGCCATTTTTCGCCGATTTATTTGAACGTGGAAGTCTGTACCGCCTTGTCCGCCCGCTCCACGCCTTCGCGCAGCGCCGTGTTGGCATCCTTCGTCTTAATCGCGATGTCGATGAAAGCATTAAGCGCTTCCTTGGCGTACGTGCCCGTAAATGCGTTCCATTTGCTCGAATCGGCATGAACGGCCGGCAGCAGCGCCTTGACGTTTTTGCCCTGATAGCTCGGGTTCGATTTGCCGAACACGTCCAAATACTTGTTGTCCTTCAGCGCGGGGATAAACGTGCCTTCCTCCGCTTTCGCCTTCTGGTACTCGTCCGATACGAGGTAGTTGATCACCTTCAGCGCTTCTTCCTTATGCTTGCTCGTCTGCGAGATGTACATCGTAAACGGATACGCTTGCGGACCGACGCCGGGCTTTTCCTTGAATACGGGTGATTGTACGTAATCGTAATTTTTCAGCCCTTTGACCGCCGGATCGCCGGAGCCCGGCATATACATCGCCACGACTTGCTCCTCGTCCCACATTTTTTTCTGTTGGGCGGCTACGACCTGCGTAGCGTTCAAATCGTACAAATCGTAGAAGCGGGAGAAATTGCCGTAGAACGATTTCCAAGCGGCACTGTCGAACGCAGACTTCCCGGAATTCGGATCGAACAGGTTGAGGCTAGACTGATTGCGCAGAGCGGCATGATAGAACGAGACGAACATGCCGTAATAGGCTTTGCCCCCGTCGGTACGGGTCAGCTTCTTGGCCAGCTCATACGTATCGTCCCAAGTCATTCCGTCCTTCGGGTACGCCACCCCGAACTTGTCGAATATGTCTTTGTTGTACATCATCGCGGTATGGCTCATGGCGAACGGAATGCCGTGCAGCGTGCCGTTGCCGACTTCTTTGACGATCGATACCGCTCCGGGGTTCAGGCGCGACAGATCGAAGCCCAACGTTTTGACGAGCGGGGCTATGTCCGCCTCGAGCTTCTGGTTGTACATGCCCGCGCCGACCGTACCGGGAGAACCGACGATCAGATCGATCTGTTCGCCGGCGGCAATCATCTCGTCGGTCGTAAGCCCGCCCCGCGTTTTATGGAACGGCATGAATTTCAAAGTGACGTTCGGAAACTTCTGCATAATGTTGCTGCCGCTGAACGCTTCGGCGAAATTGTCCTTCGTCCAATTGCCGGTCGTATCGAACACGACCAGCGTTACCGGCTTGTCGATTTTGTCCAAGCCAGCCGCCGGCTCTGCGGTCCCTTTCTTGTCCCCGTTCGCCGAGCCGGCCTCTTCCTTCGTCCCCGTCGCCGCTCCTCCGCAGCCTGCCGTGACCGCGATCGCGGTGCCGAGCATGAGGGCAACCCATCTCTTCTTCATCTTGCTTCCTCCCCTTGATACGCTGATATGGTGATTCGTCATCAGCATAGCAGGTGCGGGGAAGCCGCCATATGTCCGGGTTTTCGGATGCAGCAACTACATTATTGCTTCCGGGTTATCCGAAATAAAGATCAAGAAACCCATTTTAAGATGGTTGCACCGGAAGGCGGATTCGGAACGCCGCCCCCTGGTCCGGCTCGCTCTCGACGTCGATCGTCCCGCCATGCAGCTCGACCAGCTCCTTGACGATCGCAAGCCCGAGTCCGGTGCCCTTCTGATTTTTCGCCCGCCCTCGATCGGCTTTGAAAAATCGTTCCCAGATCAATTCCCGGTCAGATTGGGATATGCCGATTCCGGTGTCGGTCACGACAAACTCGATGAAAGCGTCGTCCCGCCGGGCAGAAATGCGAACATGCCCCCGCTCTGTAAATTTGATCGCATTATTCACCACATTGCTTATAATTTGCTCCAGCCGATCCAGATCCGCGAATGCCGGGGGCAACCCTTCGGCGCATTCGACTCGGAACTCCAGCCGCTTGGACAGCGCAATAGCCTCGAATTTCAGCGCTATATTGCGCAAAAACGAACAGACGTCCACCGGATGCCGCGAAAGCGCGATTTCATCATTCTTAAGCTTATCCAGCATCGTAATATCGTCGAGCAGCCGATTCATGTGCAGCGTCTCCTGCACCATGATGTCGTAATACGATTGACGCCGGTCCTCGTCGATCAAGCCGTCCTGCAGCGCCTCCAAAAATCCTTGCATGGCCGTGAGCGGAGTCCGCAGCTCATGCGATACGTTGGCCAAAAAATCGTTTCGGATCTGCTCCGATTTGCTTCGCTCGCGCTCGGTCAGCTCCAGCTTGCCGGCCATCGAATTGATCGTCTGCGCCAAATCTCCGATTTCGTCGGCCGAGTCGATTTCAATCCGCTTCGTATAGTTGCCCAAGCCGATTTCCGAAGCGGCGCGGTCTATCGCCTGCAGAGGCCGGGAGATCGACCAAGATAAATAAGAAACCATCGCCGTGGAAATGAGGACGCCGATTAACGTTCCCCACAAAATCGTCTCGCGGATATTGCTGACCGTTTCATTAATGCCATTGACAGGAGCATGCAGTACGATTCCCCCGTAAATCCGATTGTCTTTGCCCCAAGGGACGGTAACCGACAGCATCGGCTGCGTCAGTCCTTCGAACGACAACTCGCTCACCGCCGTTTCGCCTCTCGCCACTTTTTTGGCGATGGACATCGCGACGGACTTTCCAATGAATACCTCGTCCTTCGTCGACGTCGCGATAATTTTGCCGTTGCTATCGAAAATCCATATTCTGGAATCGAACGTCTGATCGAAAAATACGAGCATCGACTCCACCGACGAGTCGATGCTTTGCGTCTCCTGGATGGCGAGATTCACTTTTTTCGCCTTGCGCAGCAGCTCTTCCTTTTTGCTGTCGTAAATATATCCTTTGGCAAAAAACGAGATCAGCAAGCCGACAACCCCGAGTCCGAGCAGCACCGTCAACAAATAACTGAACAGCAGTCGGCGGAATATGCTTTTGTTAATCGTTCTCAGCATCGCCCGTCACCGCCTCGAATTTGTATCCAACCCCCCAGATCGTCTGAATATATGGATGCTTCAAAATTGCAAGCTTTTCCCTCAGCTTCTTGATATGCACGTCCACCGTGCGAATATCGCCATAGAAATCGTAGCCCCACACCTGTTCGAGCAGCTGTTCCCGGGAATAGACCGTTCCCGGCGATTTGGCCAAATGCGCCAGCAAGTCGAATTCCTTCGGTCGGAAGACGCTTTTTTCCCCGTTTACGAGTACTTCCCGCCGTTCCAAATGGATCGACAGCTCCCCGAAATCGTATACCGTCCCGTTCTCCTCCTCCGGCACCGGTTTTCGCTGAATACGGCGGAAAATCGCTTTGATCCGCGACATCAGCTCCCTCGGACTGAACGGCTTGGTCACATAGTCGTCGGCTCCCAGCTCCAAGCCGAGCACCCGGTCGAATTCTTCGCCCTTGGCGGACAGCATGATGATCGGAATGTCGCGTTTCTTCAAAATTTCCCGGCATGCCGTAAATCCGTCCATAACCGGCATCATCACATCGAGTATGACGACATCCGGAGCTTCCCTCTCCACTAGCTCCACAGCTTCCGCGCCGTTCTGAGCTTCTATCAAATCGTACTGGTGGCTCTGGAAAAAGATTCGCAAAATTTCCCTAACGTTTGGATCATCATCGGCTACGAGCACTTTCAAACGGTTCATCGCTTTTGATCACCTCCCTACCATTGTATTAAAAAAGGAGACAAAATATAAGTTTTATAGATTTTTTCCATAAAAAACAGCGGCTCGATCGCTTGTATAAGCGATTCGAACCGCTGCCTATCGGAAATTATTATTTCGTAGAAGCGCCGCTGCTGCCGGTACTTCCGCCTGTCGTCGTATCAGATTTGCTTGACGCGTCCGAACCGGAAGGCGATTTGTCGGCGCCCGACGTGCCCGAGCCCGAAGTTCCCGTACTCGAGGAACCGGACGTTTTTCCGCTATCGGTAGATTTGTCGGCGGAAGTGCCGGATGAACCCGAAGAACCGGAAGATCCCGATGTTCCGGAAGACCCCGGAGTTCCGGATGTTCCGGAAGATCCTGTCGAGCCGCTGGAACCGGACCCGGTAGAACCGGAACTGCCTTTAGAAGAATCCGAACCGGTGCTGCCGCCGGTCGAGCCGCCTGATGTGCTTCCGCCCGTACTGCCGGAAGACGGCGTTTCCACTTTCTTGCCGCCCGAGTCGTTCTGCATCGTCGGTTCGGCCCCCCCTGAACACCCCGTCAACATCGCTGCACCGAAAACACCGATTAGAAGAGCCAAGGACCACTTTTTCCTCATCATACCATTTCCTCCCGAGACTTCGCATAAGCGAAGTTTGTTCGAAAGCATATGCTTTCGGAATACTGGCATGCCGAACGCCGAAGCGTCTGACAAGGTTCAGTATACAAGGGAAAGATGAGGAAACTATGATCGAATGAAGACGAATTGTTAGCAAAATGTTAAAAATTATGATCGGCGCCGTGAGGCACCGTTACCGCTTCCTGCGCGAAAGCTTCAGCAGCTTGTACAGCGCCGTTACAAATTCGCCCCGGGTTACCGAATGCCCGCTTCCATCCGCGAACCGGCCGCGATACTCGACTCCGAGCGAGCGGCAGGTTGCGTCCAACCAACGAACGGCCATCGCGCGGGACAATTCGGGCTTCTCGGCCCAGTACAACCGGTACGGCTGCTCTTTCGCCAGCTTTCTCGGACCGATATCCACTCCCGCAGGGGCGATCCGATCCGTCGCGGGCAGCGCCGGCAATCTGGCCCCGCCCGGCAGCGCTCTGGCCATGTTTAGCCACATCGAGGCGTCGGCGACGGTGCAGGCTGCGTCCGGATTCGCTTCATAACTGGTGAAAACCGACTTCGTCCCGAAATATTGCATGGCTTGGTGCGCTTCATGATCGGCTTTCACATCGCGGAAATACGTAATGATCTGACGCGCCTCGATCAATTCGTCTTGCAGACGGTCGACGCACAACTGTTGGACCGGTATCGCGGACGATTGGGACATATCCGCCGCAACTCCCGCCGCAAAGCCGAGCTGCATCCAGAACGGTTCCATGCGGATCGTGCCGAAGCCCATATGAGTAGCCGAGACGGCTACCGGAACGAGCAAATTGCTCACCGTTTCCGGCAAAATCACGCCAAACGGAATTTGATAAACCTCCGTCAGCGCACCGAACCCGAGGAAGCCTTCCAATGCGCGGTTTTGCCCGATTTCCTCCCGTTTGCGCGTCGCGTGGGAATCAATGGCGTAATCACCCGTGGCGATACTGTCGAAATGTATCGGCGACCGCTGCGTGCCGGGTGCGAGCCTCGCGTCGTTTTCCGTGAACACATACCGGCCTATGATTCGCCGCGCTTCCCTTACGTAAATTTGCGGAGGGAAGTGATCGGTTTCCGGAAATTCGTCCGCCGCAAAGCCCCAGCGGCTCGCCTCCAACCGAATCTTGTCCGGCAGCGCTTCGTCCTCTTGCAAAAACCAGAGCAGCCCCTGAATATATTCCTTGTGGCGCCGGGCGATCCGCTCCCGCACCTCGCGCTTGCCCTCCGGGTATTCGAGATTTTCGCCGGGCAGGTCGGTCGAGCATGAACAGTTGTGATGGTTGTTCGTATCGGTTTTGCCGTTCGGGATCCTCGACAGCTTGACGATTTCGCCGAAGGAGGACAGCCGGCCTGCCGCTATATCGTCCAACAGGCTCGTATAATCGCCGCGATTGTAGTTGTCGGGCTTGGCGAACGGCACGCGGTTGTCCGGATTATCGGTCATGCACAGCCGGAAATTGTATGCCTGCAGCAGATCGTCGCCTTCGCCGGTACTTCCCGGCAGCACTTCCTTGGTACGATACTCGCAATACAGCTTCCCGGCGAACTCCTCGTTCCATTCGTCCCGGGATTCGCGCCCGAGCCGGTAAGGGACGCCGGCCATGGCGGCCAAATCCCCTTCGTACATGGCATCGATAAACTGTTGCGCGCCGTAGACCGCTTTCGCTCCGGTCTGCACATCCTCGACTTCGATGCTTACGATTCTATCGTCATCCATCTGCACGGAGACGATCTCCCTAAGGCAAACTGCCTCGATACCGGGCTCGCTGCCGAGCAGCTTGTGCATCACCGTTCTCGCCACGGATGGCTCGAATCGCAATCCCCCGTTGCACTCCTTCGTCTGCTTCGAGTTCTCCCCATATACGGAAACGTAATGCTCGTAAACATGGGCGAGAAATTCGCCGAATATCGACCCCGATGTATCGACGGAGCGAATATCCGTCTCTCCGAGACCGCTTGTCATCAAACCGCCGATAAAAGCGGATGGCTCCACCATGAGTACGCGCTTCCCGCGCCTCGCCGCCGCGATGGCCGCTCCGATACCGGCGGGCGTTCCTCCGTATACGATCAAATCTGCCTGCTTATTCATAGTTGACACACCTTCCTAGTACAGAATGGTTTATCTCTTCTTTTCCGAAATGATCAAACCGGCCGGTAAACCGCTTTCCTCTCCGAACTCATCTTCTCTTTTATTTGGTCTGCGTTTTCATCTTCTCGGTTTGGATCGCTTTATTGATTTCCTCGTCGAAGTCACGCAAGATCGTGTTCGAATCGGCCTCGCTCGTGAACAGCTTGGAGAAATTGACGGCTACGTTCGTCAGATGCTCGGCCCGCGGTGGTATTGCCGGCGCATCCGGGTAGTAGTAAAGCGCTTTAACGTTTTTGCCCTTCCACTGCGGCAAGTCTTGGCCGAACGCTTTGCGTACCTCCGGATCGGCAAGGGGCGTACCGACCGCCTGCTTGGTCAGCTTCGTTTGGAATTCCGCGGATACGAGAAAGGCCATTACCTTGAAGGCTTCCTCCTTATGTTCCGACGTTGCGGAGAGGAACAAGGAGAGCGAGGCCGGCTTGAACCCCGTCTTCGGCTTTTGCGGCAATTCGGGCACCGAGACGAGGTCCCAGTCGAGCTCCGCACCCGCTTGGCTGATCGATCCCGAATCGAGAATCATTGCAACGGTGCCTTTGACGGAATCCGTGACGGGAACGAATTTATTGTTCGGAATTTCGCCGAACCTGCGCAAATTGTTAAACAACAGCTTCCATTCGTCCGTGTTCATCGCCGCCTTGTCTTCCTTGGCATTGAGCGGGTTCAGCGAAAGCTGGTTGTTGAGCAGAATGTTGTTGGGCAACGCCGTAAACCCGTTATAAGCCGCACCGGCGTCTGCCCGCGTCATCTTTTTCGCCAGCTCGTACGTTTCGTCCCAGGTCAGGCCGTCTTTCGGATAAGCCGCTCCGAACCGGTCGAACAAATTTTTGTTGTAGTAAAGCGCATACCGGTTCATCGTAAACGGAAGACCGTACAGCTTGCGCTCGCTGTTGGTCGAGTAGGCGTGGGCAAGCACATTCGGCTCGAAAGTTTCCGGCTTGAAGCCGTGAAGCTTGATCTGCTCCTGCAAGTCGACATGCAAGCCGAACTGCTTGATCGAGCTCACCGTGAAGGCGGTCGATTCGTAAATGATGTCCACCGGGGTTTGCCCGGTGACCCAGTCCGCGTATTCCATCCCTTTCTCTCTTTTGAACAAATTAAGCGTAATATGAGGATATTTCTGCTTAACGGCCTCGACGATGCCCGCTTTCTCGAAATCCAGCGCCCCCGGCTGCGCATTGTACAGCGTCAGTGTAACCGGCTTGGCCGGCTTCGCTTCCGCTGTCTCCTTCTGTGCTCCCGAGCCTCCGTCACCCCCTTTTCCGCAACCGCTTACAATTGCAGCCGATACCAGAAAGCATGCAGCGGCTTTTCCCCATTTTGCCGTCATACCAAGCCCCTCCTCTTTGCATGTATGATGCGAGGACATGGTGAATTTCATCTGTTACTCATTATAAGCGTCTTCCGGAACGCTTCCAGTTTCATTTTAGTTTAACGAAAAAAGCTTTTGGATCGCGGTTTTTTAAACAGGTTTAACGCTTTCCCGGGCAAGGAATCAATGGTACGATGACGGTATACGATTTTTCATGCCGAGGTGGTTCCATGCCCGTTATCAAACCGATTACGCTTCGCACGATAGCAAACGAGCTCGGACTGACCGTCCAAACCGTATCCAAAGCTTTGAAGGGCCGGCCGGGGATGTCCGAGATGACCCGCCAGCAGATCGTTCAGACGGCGGAGAGGCTGGGCTATTTCACGAAAGAGCAAATTCGCAGCTTGAAGGCGGAGCATATCATTCCATATCCGCTCGAGCGGAAAAGGTTTCTGCTTATCCAGACGACGCAATCCGTCAGCTACTATCGGCTATTGTTGGCAGGGCTTTACGAGCGCTTCGCTTCCTTCGGCCATCATATCGAGGTAGTCATGCTGCCCGACCCGGTCAAGGAAAAAGCGATGGACGAATGGATCGAGCGGCGCGGCCTCGCCTATGCGGACGGCTTGTTCATCGCGCCCAGCATTACCCCGAGAGAGTGGGAACCGAAGCTGCTTCGCCTGCCGCTGCCGAAAATTTTGCTGAGCTATCCCCCGCTTGGTACGAAAGTGGACAGCGTGATATGGGACATATACGAAGCGACGTTTCAAGCTGTCGCCTACTTGCGGTCGCTCGGTCACACCAATATCATGTATGTGGGAGACACTCGTCAACAACGAGGGTATATTTTGCGCTGGCAGGCGTTTCTTCACGCCATGAACGAATTCGGCGCCCCTGTCGACCAGGCTGCTCATTCGATCGTACGAACAGCCCGTCCCGCGTGGCTGGAAGATTTATCGGAGAAGCTTGTCCGTTATACCCCGACAGCGATTATATGCGGAATCGATGGGGAGGTGCCGAGCGTCTATCAGCTATGCTTGCAGCTCGGGCTGCGCATCCCGGACGACATTTCCATGATCGGCCTGCTGAATGAACAACCCGACTCGCTGCCCCCTTTCACGATGCCGCTTCTCGCAATCCGCGAAACCGGCTATAGAGCCGCCGACCGGATGCTATGGCGCATCGCCAACCCGGCCCTTCCGTATGAGCATATCCGCATTCAGGGCGAGCTTCACATCGGCGGCACCACTTCCGCCAACAAGCGGGAATAAATGCTGCAACCATCTAACTTTCCTTATCAATAGGCCGCTTCAATCCGTCCTCGTAAAAGTCGAGCATCAATTTGCCGTTCGTGCTCTTTACGGCATAGAACACATCCGCAATGTTCTTCTCCCTCTTCTCCAATTCCGCTTCGAGCCAACGTCTCGATACGTCGTTATTGTTCAAGTTGTTTTCGATCAGTTGCCCGTCCATGATCAGTTCGATCGGAAAATCGACCGCGCCTTGTCCTTTTATGTGCATGTCCTTTTGGGTTAAGTTCCGGTAAGGCGGCTTTTTCAACACCGATAGTTTCCCGTTATTTTCCAAAATCGCATACTCGACTTCTTCCAGATCGAATATATCTTTCTCCCTCAGTGACTGGATAAGCGAATCCAAAGAGTATTTTACGTGCTTCATATTTTGCTCGAGAATTTTTCCGTTCTCGATCAATACGGTAGGCGAACCCGTAATCCACTTCCTCACCTTTCTGTTCCGGATCGATACGACCGAGATCGCGAACGAAGTGGCGGTGAACACGATGAGCGACAAAAACAAATACGGAGATTCGATTTTGGGGTTGAACGCCAGGTTGGCCGCTATGGCGCCTAATGTAATCCCCGTTACGAAGTCGTGGAACGTCATGTTGGATAAAACCTGCTTGCCCAATATTCTGGCGATGACGAGAAGCGCGAAGAACGAAACGATCGTACGGAACAAAATATTTATGTATTCATGCATAAGCAACACTCTCCTACATGCCAGAATCAGGCAGCCCGCCGTAAGTTAGTATGTCTTGGAACGATCCTTTTCAGTCCGAAATTTGTTGGTTGCCGACAGTGAAGCGGAGGGATGCCGTCAAGCCCCCTCCTTCACAATTCAGTCTAGCCTTTGGCCATGTTCATTGTCAGCAAGTAGTTGTATTTGCTTGCATGCTTCAACTCATCCAAAATAATGCCATAGACCGTATCCTTGTAAATACCGGCAGGCAAGCCGAACCAGATGTTCCGGTATTTCTCCACCGCCGAAAGCTCTCCTTGCAGCGCCCGCTGCAAGCCTTCCGGGTAAGATTGAACCTTCGTATACTGCTCGTTGCTTATTCCCGTAATCTCGTGGCCGGTCAAAGCTCTGTACATCTCGCGAAACATCTTGTTATGACCGCGTTCGTCGTTGCGGATCGATTCGATAATCTTCGCCTGCTCTTGCGAAGGAGCCAGCTTGATCAGTTCATCGTAAAACAGTTCGTCGTTCCGCTCACCCTGTACCGCTTCCTTGATCATCTCCAGCGCCTGCGGCAAGCTCGTTGCCCATATAGGCATAAACTCGGCCCGCACCCAATACGGGTTCACCCAATACATTCGCAGTTCCTCCCTGCCGATACTTTATACTCACATCTATATTCGCATCCGCCCATATCGGTTCCATCGGCCAGCACCGCCTTAAGATGCCGACTTCTCGAAAACGGACATTCCGACCTCCCAACTGGTCTCGTTCGGTGATGTCGGAGCCGAACTCTGCGATGCTACAATGGCGATGCAGCAAAAACAAAGCAACTATACAGGAGGAGATTGCATGTCAGGGATACAGCCGTTCGTTAAGCGAATTTCCGAGATGGAAGGGTATGAGAAGGAAGGCGTCACGTTTTTGGAAGAGGCGGATGCAGAGACGCTGTCCGCAAACTACGTTCGGGTCCAGCGCGGACAATCCACTTCGGCGGGATACCATGACGACGAAGAAGAAGTTTATGTTGTCACTGGCGGGAAGGGAACGATCATGCTGGCCGATCGGATAAGAGAGGTTCAGGCGGGGGACATGGTCTACATTCCAAGAAATACGTTTCATCAGGTAACATGCAATTCCGTGGAGCCGCTTGAATACATTTGCGTGGCCAATTGGCCCGACAGACCGGCCAAGCTCCAGCCGATCCATCGTTAGAAAGCCCGTCGAATGACTCCGGTCACTGATTCGCCTGGGCTTATGCCACGGGAATGCGGCCATTTCGCTTCTGGCGTGATGGCCGTTAACGCCGGGCTTTCAACGCTGTCCCCCGAATCCGTTCCGGGCGCTTCTTCTGTAGGCGGACGGAGAAAACCCGGTTTTGTTGCGAAAGACTTGTCCGAAGTTGCGCTGCAGGGAATACCCTACCCTCTCCGCAATGTCGCCAACGGCAAGGGGCGTCCTGACCAGCAAGTCCTTCGCGACTTCAATGCGCGTGTCCAGCAGCTTCTGCTTGAACGTCGTCTTGTATAACTCTTCAATGACACGACCTGTCTGTTTGGTGCTCAAATGCAATTGCTTGGCCAGCTCGGCGATGGTCAGCTGTTCGTCGTACCTGTCGAAGAAAGCGTCGATCAGGCTGCTTCTCATATCGTCTCGAATAGCCGCCGGCATCGTATAATCGGCGGTCGTTTCCGGGATCATCTCGCGGATCAGATCGGTCAGCAATAACGTGAACAGCGCTTGAATTCTCGAGTAGAAACCGACAGGGCGGCACTTGATTTCCCGATGAATGGCGCCGATCGTTTCAATCGGAATGGCACCGGTGTCTTTTCGAAAAAAAGACAATTGCTTCAAAACGCTCCGTATATGCTCCGTCTCGCTCGGTTCAGCGCAATGACCGCGGTCGCGAGCAGACGGCTCATCGAATGTAAATTGCAAATAACAACGGGTCAGCGGGTCTTCGCCGTTCGGTTTGATCGCATGGTAAACGCCCGGGCCGACCGCATACCACGTATTTTGGCCGACGGTCAGCTCGGCGTTATTTATTAGCAGCGTGCCGGAGCCGCCGGTAATGAAATGAATTTCGTATACGGAGTGGTTGTGCTTGTCGGTACTGCGGTACATTGCCCGGTTGAAGCCGTCGTCCAGACTGATGTCAAAGCGCAAGGCTCCGATCGTCACCTGTAGATGGAAGCGCTGCATCGTTGGGTTCGCTCCTTGCCGCATGATATACAAGTCGAAATTGAAATGAGAATGGAACAATCGATTGTGTTTATTTTAACAAAAGAACGAAACCTATGCAGCCAAATATGTTGAACGGAACGTCAGGAGGAAATACGGATGAAATTCGGAGTTGCCAAAGATTTGATCACGCCGGATTTGTTGACGCATATGGGCGGGTACGGATCGTTTTTCGACAACTGCTTTCAGGGCATCCATGACGACCTGTACGTGCGGACGCTTCTGCTGGATGATGGAGTAAACCGTATGCTCATGATATCCCTGGATTTGTTGTTTCATGATTATGCCCTGACGGAAACAGTCAAAGATTATGCCCGGGAGAAATTCGCCATTGACCCCGATTACGTGTTCTTGTCCTACAGCCATACGCACGGCGGCCCTGCCGTGAGAGGCTACGATGACTCCAGCCAGCATTCGGAGCCATATGAAGCTTTCCTGCTGCAGCGAATATGCAGCAGCATCAACCGGGCTATGGTAAACCTGTTCGAGGGCACGATCGAACACGGAGCCATCGAAGGCGACTGGAATATTAACCGCCGCAGGATGGTAGGCGGCAAAATCGAGAACAAGCCGAATCCGGACGGAGAGAAGGACGACGGGCTGCATTTGCTGCGGATACGCAATCGAGTCGGGGACACCAAAGCCATTTTGGTTCATTATGCCTGCCATCCGGTTACCGTACGGGACACGATGTACATCTCCGGGGATTTCCCGGCGAGAGTTTGCCACCTTCTGGAGGCGGAGCTGTTCGGCAGTACGGCGATATTTTTCCAGGGAGCGGGGGGCAATGCCCGGCCGAAGATTACCGCCAAAGGCAGCGAATTCGCGACATGCACCTATGGAGACATGAACGAACTGTCCCTTTCCATCGCGCAGCGGATCAAGGACGCCCTTCACGCCTGCCATGTATTCTCTCCACTCGCCTTGCAGCTTGAGGCCAGACAATTTCAGATCCCGATCGAGATAGAGCCTTTCTCCAAAGCGCATATTGAACGGATCGCCTTGGACGACAAATGCTTCCCCGGCACACGGCGCATCGCGTCCAAAGTACTCGAGCAGTACGAACGCTTGCCGGATGAAGCATTGCTTCCCGCAGGTCTTGTCCGTCTGGCGGAGGGGCGTTATATGGCCTGGATGGGCGGCGAGCCCTGTTATGAAGTCAAGAAAAAGCTGGAAGCCGCGCTCGGCGTCGGGCGCCTGATCTTTGTCGGTTATATGGATTCAACCGCCTACATTCCCGATGACAGTATTATCGCGGAAGGCGGATACGAGGCGTCGGAATCCGCCTTGGAGTACGGGCTGAAGGGCGGCTTCAAGCCTGGCATCGACCGGAGGATCGCGGAAGCGTTCATGCGGCAACTGCGGAGCTTTGAATGACAGCGCGGGCTGAATCGCTTCATGCGTGATTCGCGCTTTGCATAGTCGGAACAATCGAATAAAGGTGATCTGCAGCACTTATTCTCGATTCAAACGGTCATTTAAGGCTCCCCGCCAGTTGCCTGACATCCGCGAGGCGACTGGGCGCTTGCCTGGCGGGACTCGTACCGGCTCGTTATACCCGGTTCGGATAGGCGCGCAAACGCAAAAAAAGCCGGACGCGTGCCGTCCGACCTACTTCCATCGCCCGCATTTCCCGGGAAATGTCATTTTTTGTTCGTATGAATGACCAGTTTATAGCCCAAGCCGCGAATGGAGTCGATTTGGACCGTTTCCTGATTCATTTCCAGCTTTTTGCGGAGCGAGCTGACGTGGACGTCCACCGTACGCTGTCCTCCGACATAATCGAAGCCCCAAACGACGTTCATCAAGTCGTCTCTCGATACGACGACGCCCGGTCTCTGCACCAAATACAGCAGCACCTCGAATTCCTTCGGACGGAGCTGGATTTGTTCGCCGTTCAGGACGACTTCGTATTTTTCGGGATATATTTTCAAATCGGCCGCCTGGATCACTTTACCCGAATCCGGCTCATCGGCGATTGGCGCGCTCTCGGCTCCGGATCTACGCATGACTGCCGATACGCGGGCCAGCAATTCGGCGACCCCGAACGGTTTCGTAATATAGTCGTCGGCTCCCGCCTTCAAGCCTTGCACGACTTCTTCCTCCGCATTTCTTGCCGTTAAAATAATAACAGGCGTCTTGTCGCCCTTCTGGCGCAGCTTCGCCAACACCTCGAACCCGTTCATGCCGGGAAGCATAATATCGAGGATGATCAGATCGAACGAGCCTTGCTGGGCGGCTTGCAGCCCTTCCCCCCCGTGATCGACCAGCTTCGTCTGGTATCCTTCCTGCGACAAGTTGTACGATAGAAGTCTGGCTAGTGTCGGTTCGTCTTCGACAACGAGTATGTGTTTCGGCATTGTCTTCCCCCTGCGCATCGTAATTTGTCCGCGCTACCCAAGCTTAACACAAGTTGTGGACGTTCCACAACGCCTGAAGGCGTGGGATGATAGGTATTTCAAACCGAAGCGCCACCCCGGCTATCGGAACTCTGCTCCGGATAGGGACTATTGCGCCGCCTGCCCTTTGTTGAAGTCAGCTTTGAATAACCGGCAGCTCCAAAATAAACCGCGAACCGAACCCCAGATCGCTTTCCACGCGAATGGAGCCTTTGTGCAGATCGACCAGATGCTTGACGATCGAGAGACCGAGTCCCGTGCCGCCCGAACTGCGGGATCGGGCCTTGTCTACGCGGTAAAACCGTTCGAAAATGCGCGGCAAATCCTTCTTCGGAATGCCGATGCCCGTATCGGAAATGACGATGCGAATTTTCTCGACTTCACCTTCTCCCTCGGCCGGCACCTCCTCGACATCGACCTTCACCTTGCCGCCTTCCGGCGTATAATTGATCCCGTTGGAGAGCAGGTTGAACATGATTTGACGCAGCCGGTCCTCGTCCGCCTCCATGTACAGCTCTTCGTCTACTCTCATCTCCAGCTCGATTTCTTTCTTGTCCGCCGACGAACGCATCATATCCAGCGTCTTGCCGACGAAGCTGCTCAGATGGACGGGCGAGAACTGCAGCGGAACCCGCTTCGATTCGACCTTGGACAGCTCCAGGATGTCGCCGATGAGCCGATTCAGCCGCTCGCTCTCGTCATATATGATTTGCAGAAACGACTTCGCGGTTTCCGTATCGTTCATTGCCCCGGCAAGCAGCGTCTCGGCGAAGCCTTTTACCGCCGCTATCGGCGTTTTCAGCTCGTGGGAAACGTTGGCGACGAATTCGCTTCGCACCTTCTCGAGGCGGCGGATCGCCGTTATATCGTGAAGCACGATGACCATGCCGAGCCATTCTTCCTCGACCGCCTTCATCGGCACCAGGTTGACCTCGAGAATGCGTTCCTCCGGGAAGTAAAACATGATTTCATCGCGGATATGCTCCCCCCGGTCGATGCATTGCTTGATCAGCTGAATCAGCTCGAACGGATGCTTCGCGCCGTCGTACTTTTTGCCGATCAAATCTTTGGACACGAAGCCCAATATTTCCTCCGCCGACCGGTTCAACAGCACGATGCGGCCTTCCTCGTCGATCATGACTACGCCGCTCACCATATTGTCCAGTACGCCGGACAACTGGCTCTCGTTTTCCAGAATGCGATGCATCTGCTGCTGCAGGCTGTCCGCCATCGTATTGATCGCCTGTCCGAGCTCGCCGATTTCGTCTCGGTTGCGCAAGTACACCCGCGATTTGTAATTCATCTTCGTTATTTGCCGCGCTACCCGCGTAATTTTCTCGATCGGCCGCGTCAGCTGGTAGGCGACCCGGTAGCTGATCAGCCCCGCTATTATGAAGACGACAAGAAGCCCGCCGAGCAGTCCCCACCATAAATGGCGGACCGTCGTTTCGATTTCCCCGAGCCCCATCGACAACCGCAAATAGCCTATGACATCCGGACCGTTACGGACCGCCATAGCCACATACAGCATGTTCCCGCCGGTGGAGTCGCTGTACCGCTTCGAGTAGCCGACCCCGTCCGCGGCAGCTTCCCGTACTTCCTCTCTTGTCAAATGGTTGTCCATTTGCTGCGGATCGAGATCGGAATCGCCCAGCACGACCCCGTCCGCCGTAATAAACGTGACCCGGGCGTCGGCGGATTGCTTCAAATAACGGGCCTGCTCGGAGAAAAACGGGCTGTTGCGGCGCTCGTATTGCTCTTTGCTTCCTTGTATCGTTGCCAGCATAATCTGGATTTCCCGCTTCATGCTGTCCTGAAGGGCGTTCAAATACGACCGCTCCAGCAGGAAAGCGACAAGCACGCCCGCGGACAGCACCGAGCAGCCGATCAGGACGATAAACAGCAGTGCCAGCCGTGTCCGAAATTTATTCATGGAACTAACGTTCACTCCTTCGCGATCCTTGTCGGGCTATCAAAGCGCTGTTTAATCCGCACACGAACTTTCGCTATTAGGGTCGTGCATTTGTTCAACTATACGCGACTGATGCGATTCGTAAGCCCAGTTCCTCTATCGAGAGTATATGGGAAAATCCAGTCCGGCTTCGTCGGCTCCCATGCCAGTTATGATATCGTAACTTGGGCCTCCCGCTTTTTCCAGTAAAGTTTTTGTAAATGGTTTTGCAGCGTGGCCATCGGCTGCTGGATCAGGATGCCCATGACGACGGGAATGGCGGCCGCCGGCTCGAAATATTGCAGGGCGATGACGATGCCGAGCGAAATGTTGCGCATCCCCGAGCTGTACGTGATCGTCACCGTTACTTCGCGATTGCGGAACGGCAAGGCTCCGAACCAGCCGAGCGCGTAGCAAAAGGCGACGAACAGGAGCACCGTCGGCACGAGCTTGAACAGCTCCCCCTTCATCGCGAACACATGAGGAGCAATGGCGGCCGCATTGATCAGGATGACGGCGGCGAAAGCGAGCTTCGAAATCGGCATCGAATACGGTGCCGACCAAAGCTTTGCCCTGCCTCTGCTCCATGCGTTGACCGCTACGCCCAGCACCGTCGGTATGAAAATGATGACGAGCAAATCGCGCATGACCTTCCAATGATTGAAATGAATGTCCGCCCCGAACAAGAAATCGACGGCTAACGGAACGACGAACGGACTGATCAGCGAGTCGATGACGATCATCGCCAAGACGAGCGGAACGTTGCCTCCCGACAGCCCTACCCAGATTACGGAAGAAACCCCCAACGGAATAACGGCGAACAGCACGAGTCCCACGATGTAAGGGGAGCCTGCCCCGAACAGCAGCGTTCCGGTCGCGTAAGCGACCAGGGGAGCCACGAAGTGGACCAGTGCCAGTGTCATCATAATCGGCAGCGGCATCCCGAGCGCGCCGCGCATTTGCCGCGGATTGCAGCCGAGCGCCATCACGAACGTTATATACGCGAACAAGTAAGGGACAAGAACGGCCGCATCCTCCAGCCACTTGTAAAAGAAAAACCCGAGTATCATCGATACCGGGGTAATGACGAACATTTTCGCCTCAAACCAATCGCTGAAGCGGAGGCCGAACGGTTTAGCGCTGGTCGTTTCCATTATCGTTTCCCGTCCGTTTCGCTTATTTGAACACAGGCTCTTTGAATTCGGCCAGCTTCTCGAGCGAGCTCTTGTCCACCTCGGCGTGGAGGCTGTTGCCGTGCGAATCCATCGTGACGATCGCCGCGAACCCTTCCACCTGCAGGTGCCACATGGCCTCGGGAATGCCGAACTCCATGAAATGTACGCTGTCCACCTTCTTGATGCATTCCGCATAGTATTGCGCGGCGCCGCCTATCGCATTCAAGTAGACGCCGCCATGCTCCTTCAGCGCGGCGAGCGTCTTCGGACCCATGCCGCCTTTGCCGATAACGGCGCGAAGACCGAATTTCTTCAAAATATCGCCCTGGTACGGCTCCTCGCGGATGCTCGTAGTCGGTCCGGCCGCGCGGACGTGCCACTCCCCGCTCTCGTCCTTCGACATGACGGGACCGCAGTGGTAGATGACATGCCCGTTCAAATCGATCGGCGCGTCGTGATCCATCAAATATTTGTGCAGCGCATCGCGGCCGGTATGCATGGCACCGTTGATAACGACGACGTCGCCCACGCGAAGCTCGCGGATCTGCTCCTCCGTAATCGGAGCCTGCAGGACGACCTCGCGGCGGCTGTCGTCTTTCTTCTTCTCGGCCGGGTCGGCCATCGCCACGTTGCTGCCGCCCTCGTACACCCAATCCTTGATTGCGCCGGTAGCGGAATCAAGCACGACGCCTTGACGGCGGAACGCCCAACAGTTGTAAGCGACCGATACGAAAAAGCTTGCCGGCAATCGGTCCATGACACCGACCTTGCAGCCCAGCAGCGTTACCTGACCGCCGAAGCCCATCGTGCCGATGCCGAGCTTGTTCGCATTCGCGAGCACGTATTCCTCGAGCTTCTGCAGCTCCGGATTCGGATTGACATCGTCCGATTGGCGGAACAGCTGATGCTTGGCCAATTCATAACCCGTAGTACGGTCGCCGCCGATGCCGACGCCGATGAAGCCCGCGCTGCAGCCTTGCCCCTGCGCCTGATATACCGCATGCATGATGCATTTGCGGATGCCGTCGAGGTCGCGGCCGGCTTTGCCTACGCCTTCAAGCTCGGCCGGAAGGCTGTATTGAATGTTTTTGTTCTCGCAGCCGCCGCCCTTCAAAATGAGCCGGACGTCGATGTCGTCCTTCTCCCACTGCTCGAAATGGATGACCGGAACGCCGGGACCGATATTGTCGCCGCTGTTCGCGCCGGTCAGCGAATCGACCGAGTTCGGGCGCAGCTTGCTGTCCTTCGTCGCTTGGCGGACCGCTTCCACGATGTGTTTCTTCATCTCGATTTGGTTGGCTCCTACGGGACAATGAATGATGAACGTAGGCATGCCGGTATCCTGGCAGATCGGCGAGACGTTGCATTCCGCCATCGTAATGTTCTCGGAAATGGTGGACAGCGACAATGCCGCGCGAGTGCCCTCGTCTTCCTGCTCCTGAGCGCGCTGAATCGCCCGGCGAACGTCGGCGGGCAAATTGGTGGATGTCTCTACGATCAGTTTATACATGCTTTCTCGAAACTGCTGCATACGGGGTTGTTGCTCCTTTCGGACGTAAAAATGCTATAATGAATGCTCTACCCCGATCATACCACTTTAGAATAATTGTTTACAACGATCGGGAAGGATTTCCGACAACATTCGCGAATACCTTATCGTTCACGCGCCGGATTATTTTCAAACAAGCAAGGAGTAGAACAACTTGAACAAACCGATCGCGAGCGCGATGCTCCTGTTCTTGATAGGCGTCACGCTTCTGCTTCCCGCATTAAGCGCCTCGGACGGAAAAGCGCTGTACTCCGACCAAGTCGCCGTTCTCATGTACCATCACGTGCATGACGAGGACACGAGCTCCTCTACCATTTCGACGAAGCTGTTCGAGGATCAGCTTGTTTATTTGCAAAACAACGGCTATCATTTCATATCGCTCGGGCAGTTCGAAAGCTTTATGCAAGGAGCGGACGTGCCGGACAATGCCGTATTCGTCACGTTCGACGACGGCTACGAAAGCTTCTATACTCACGCATACCCGGTGTTGGAGAAGCTTCGCATTCCAGCGACCAGCTTCGTCATTACGGACAAGCACAGCGATCCGCAAGCCTATGCGCCGCCGTTCATGAGCGTCGAACAAATCAAGACGATGACCTCGGCCCATCCGGGCATGATCAGCGCGCAATGCCATACGAACGGCATGCATAACGATCCGGTAACGCCCTACATGACGAACCGCATTATCGTCGACGGCGTTCAGGAGACGGAGGAGCAATACCGCGCCAGAATTGTCGCTGACACGGAGGCCTGTATCCGCAGCATGAGTCCGCTAGGTCCGGAGATAGTAAACGCCATGGCTTACCCGTACGGGGTTTTCGATAAAGCTTCGGCACAGCTCGTCCATGCCGCCGGAATCCGGTACGCGTTCACGATCGTGCCGGAGATGGCGAAGCGGAACGTCAATCCGCTGCAAATTCCGCGAATCAACGCGGGAAATCCGAACATTTCGCCGGAAGTGCTGCACGAGACGATAAAAAGGCGTATTCAAATTACCGCGCCATAACTTCCGTTATCCCGTAACCCGAGGGGAGTCCGCCCATGGAAAGCCATTTTTTCGCCTATTTGTACCGGCTTCGCTATATCGAGCGCTGGAGCCTGATGCGCAACGTATTGAAGGAAAACGTCGCAGAGCATTCGTTCCACGTCTCGCTGCTCACTCACGCGCTGTGCACGATCGCCAACACCGTATACGGCCGCGAGCTCCCTACGGAGACGATCGTAACCGAAGCGCTGTTCCACGATACGACCGAGGTGTTTACGGGAGATATCCCGACGCCGGTCAAGCATCACAATCCGAACATTTTGCGCAACTTCCGCGAGATCGAGCAGATCGCCGCGGAGCGGCTCGTCAATATGGTGCCGGACGAGCTCCAGCCGGTGTACCGGCCGCTCATCGAAGCGAAGAAAACGAACCCCGAGCACAGCCGCTATATCAAAGCCGCCGATCTGCTGGACGCATATTTGAAATGCGTCTCGGAGCTTTCGGCCGGCAACCGCGAATTTACGGTCGCCAAAAAACAGATCGAGCAATCGATCGAGAAGCTCGATATGCCGGAAATCCGCTACTTCCTGCAGCACCTCGCCCCGAGCTTCGAGAAGACGCTGGACGAATTGAACGAATCGGACAACGTCTGAGCGTCTAACGTTCGGCCATTCAAAAAACCGGACTGTCCTTGAAGGACAGTCCGGTTTCCTTTTTTTCCGTTATTTAGGTCCGAGCATCATAGCCATAAGCAGAACGTAGCTCAGTCCCGAGATCAGGGTAAATGTCCGCAGCTTGCGCAGCGCGCCTCCCCCGTTATCTCCGGCAATCAGCTTCTTGAAAGGCTTCGAAGCCATCCCCGTCATGGCGAACATGACGAGAATGAGCACGACGGCCAGCACCATCCAAATAACCGAATAGTCCGCCTTGCTGACCATGTACCCCCCCGACAGAAAAGCCAACACCAACACGTACTGTCCGATCCGGTTCCCTCTGCTCAGCGCGATGGCCGTGGAACGGTTGGTCGCCCCTCCCGCCAAAAACGGAAGCAGAATGTAGAAAATAAGGGCTAGCGCGGAAAGAACATGAATGACGTACATCGTTTGATACACGACTGTCTTGCCTCCTTCGGTTGCACGATGGAATCTCGTTCCACCTGTAGTATACCGAAAAGCAAGTCCCGATACAAACTTCCGAAGCCGGACCGGAACAGCGCGTTGCAAAGTCCGTTCCGCCTGCTTGCCCATCTCCGCGGCGATCTAATTGTTGATCCGCTCTTCCGCCTCCCGCAAGGCGATTCGCCTCGATCCTCGAAAGCCTTTACGCTACCGCTCGGAATGTATCGCCGCATAAAGCTGCGCCATCAATCCCATCCCCATCTGCGACAACACTCTGTATCCGCCTCGCTGCAGCTGGAGACCGCCGCAATTGTGCTGGCAGACGCCCGCCAAAATCCCGTCCGGCGTCAAATATCGCTCCAGCGCTTGAAGCGCTTCCCTCGCGATATCAAACGAAGCTTGCGGCAGCAAGCCGTGCCGCGCCCCCAAGGCCAGGGCGGCGGCAATCCCCGCCGATCCGGAAGTCTCGATGCCGGTTTCGGGTTCGCCGAGAAAGCAGGACCACAGCCCGCCTGCTTCCCGCCGGGATAGTGCGACCTCGGAAATACGTTTGATTTCCTCCTCTATCTCCCGCACGCCGGGAAGTTCGGCATACTGCCGCGAAGCACGGAGTTGAATCCACGTACGCACCAGCCCGAGCATATACCACGTATAGGATCGCGCCCAGTTGCGCATTTCCCGCTGGCCGCTCTCTCTGACAATGCCATACAGGTCGCGGCCATCCGTCAATTTGTCCCGACGGACAAGCGCTTGCCGCACCGCCATCCGGGCCAGCTGCTCATTTTGGCGTTTCGAGGCAATCACCGCCATCGGGTATCCCATCGTATAGGCGCCTTCCGCCGTAATCGCGGACTCTCTGGATAGCGTGCCTTTCTCCGCGCTGAGATTGGCATCCCAATAGGAAATCAACTGGTCTACGACCGGATGATCGGGCTGCCGTTTCGCCACGACCGCGACCGGCAATGTGCTTTCCATGCCGGAAAATCGACCGTCCGCCGGCCTTCCCATCAGATCCTCGTAGCGAAGCTTCCCTTCATCATCGAAATATTGCCGCAAATGGCCGGACAACGCTTGATCCGCATGTCCCGGTTCCGCAATTGGCCTCATATCGTACAGCCCGTCGAGTACACATCCCTCAAACCAGCCGAATGGCTGCAGACTGTCGAGAGAGAGCAGGCGCTTTCGAAATTGCTCCGTTCGCCCGCCTTCCTCCGCCAGCATGAGGTGGGGAGTGAAGAAACGGCGAGCGTCGTCTTTGGCCAAATCGTCGAATACCCACAGGGCCGCCTCTGCGTCAACAATGTTTAAACCGATTCCTTCCTGAATCGCCGCTTTGACTTGCGCAAGACTCAACGGCAGCTCGAATGGCTCGAATACGTAAGCGTAACGGATGTCGAATATGCCGAGACGCCGACCGGAGTCAAGCAAGCAAGCTTCAACGCGCAGCGCTTCCCTGATCTCCACGGCGATTGAAACCCGCAGTCTCGCCGACATCCCGGGATTGTCCAGAAAGGGCTGCAGGCTCAAGCCGCTCCACTTCAGCTTCAGTTCGTTGCCGGTCACGCCGATCGGAACGGCCGACCAGCCCCGCGGGACTCTTTTCTGTTCCGGCAACGCCAGAACCGGCGCTGCGATTATCTCCGCCGCTTCGTAGATCGCATCGTTTTCTCTCATCTTTCTGCTCCTCCGCCAAATGATCAAGCGCAAACAAACAACCATGTATAATTATGCAGAATAATCGTCACGTCCCCTTCTCGTGCGCACCTCCTCGCTTCTTCTCCCGACAGCCGAGACATAACAACTCGAACTTTAAAAATATTGATAATATCGCACTTCACAAGCAGCATCCGCATCTGTCGGTTCTATGATATAACTTGCCATTTTGGAATACAATGCAATACTATATCAATATAGATATACTTTCATGCAGAAAATCCCGCCGAATGATCGATGAAAACAAGAGAAGGAGAATCGAGCCGAATGAGTGCCGTCCCCCCGTTCACGTCCTGTGCGACAAAACTCAAGAGATATATCCATCTGGCCCAACGGAACGCTTTCGTATACAGCCCGGATGCGCCTTACGACGATTGGACCATGCTGATCTGCGAGGACGGCTTGGTCGAATATCGTGTCGGGAACCGGTCCGGAGAAGCGCGGGCGGGAGATATCGTGCTCTGTCCGCCCGGAGAAGTTCTTCACCGCAATGCGCTAACAATCGTTTCCTTTCAATTTGCCATATTTGAGCTGCGCTCCTTTTCAGAGGAGAAAGAAATACCGTTCCCGTATTACGGAAAACACTCGTTTCCCCAAATGTCCCAGTTCCTTGTTTTTGCCGAGAAGCTGAAAAGCTCGCGCGAGCTCATTTCAGAAAGCTACACGGAGCATCTGCTGAACGACGCGCTATATCAGATCGTTCGGGAAAAAACAATCCGGCAAAAACAAAAAAAAGCGACCGATCCTGCCATGGCAGAAGCGGTCCGCTTTATTCATCAGCATGTCTTCGACGAAGTATCGACAAAGTCCGCAGCCGATCACGTCGGGATGTACCAGTCTCAATTTACCCGCAAATTCCAGAAAGAGATGGGAACCTCGCCAAGCGGGTACATTGCCGGGCTTCGTCTTGAGAAAATAGCGGCGCTGCTGGTCGAAACGGACGATTCTTTGGAAAAAATCGCGCACCAGAGCGGCTACCAGAACGCCTACTACTTGAGCCGCGTGTTCTCCAAAGCGATGAAGATGAGTCCCTCTCAGTACCGCCGCATCCATCAAGTGTAGCCTAGCCGGAAGGCCACGCTTCCCACCAGTTTTCTAGACATGCACGATCACAATCTCCTCGTCGACCGTCACATCGTATCTCTCCACGGTTACGTCGTATGTCTTCGTTCTCGTCTTCGGATCGACGATCATGCAGCCGGTCTTGATGTCGAACTCCCAGAAATGCCACGGACAACGAATAATTTCGCCTTCCTTCTCATAGGCGAACTCCCCGGGCCGGTCGGAGGTGACATACGACGTAACGAGCCCGTCGCATAAAGCGGCGCCTTGATGGGGACACAGATTGCGTATCGCGTAAAACTGCCCCGCGATGTTGAATACGCCGATGCTCCGTCTGTCCGCCTCGATTACCTTGCTCGAACCCGGCGGTATTTCCGATACGTGACCAACCGCGTAATCAGCCATCAGCCTTGCCCTCCGTCGACGTTATCGGCCCTTTGCGGCAAGCCGTACAGTTCGGCGGCGTTCTGATAAAAAATGCGCTCGCGCAGCTCGTCGGGCAGCTTCGGAAAAGCTTGCACCGGAGAATCGAAGTCCCAATGCGGGTAATCGCTGGAAAACATCAGACACTCGTCGGCATGGATCGCTTCAAGCATCGGCAAAAACATGTCCTTCTTGTGCGGCATTTCGATCGGCTGGGACGTGACGCGCACATGCTCGCGGTAATATTCGCTCGGGCGCTTCTTTACCCACGGCGTATGGTGGCGCAGCGCCTTCCAGTCCTCGTCCATTCTCCAGATCGCCGGAGCGATCCATAGCGTGCCGGCTTCGATCATGACGACCTTTAGCGTCGGGAACAGCTCGAATACCCCTTCATAGATGAAGCTGGCCAGATGCGTCATCATAATGCCCGCGCGGGCCAGCCGATACTCCGCATAGTGCGACACGTAACCGGCTCCGGTCGGCGGCGGATTGATGCCGATCCCCTCCATGCTGACGTGAATGCCGAAGGGCATATTGTGCCTGACGCATGCTTCGTAGATCGGATAATAGTGGCGATGCCCGTAAGGCTTATCCGCTCCGTTCGACACGATTACCTGAACATAGCCGGGATGCGAGCCGACGCGATCGATTTCCCGCGCCGATTTGACCGGGTCCTGCTTCGGAATCATGATCGATGCCTTGAATCGCGGCTCTTTGTCGAGTATGTGCTCGATCGTGTAATCGTTGCAGGCCGAACAGATCGCCGCGGCATATTCCGTATCCGGGGTCGTATTGATCCCGTAATCCATCCCGGTTATAATGCCGTGCTCGATATTGTACTTGTCGAGCAGGTCGGCCCGCAAAAAATCGAGCATGACCGCTTCGTCTCCCGGCGGCACTTTGCGGCCCTGCATCGAGCCGTTGATGCCGCCGTTGTTGTACATCGCGTTTTGCCCCGGCACGCGCGCTCCCCACGTTTCCACCTGCTCGCGGTAAAAGCGCGGCAAATACGGCTTGAGCGCATTGTATCCGCCTCGCAGCGGAGCGAGGTGAAGATCGCAATCGATAATCGAACGTTTCCTAATCGAAGCTGCATCCGGCGTATTTTGCTGATCCTGCTGCATGGTACTCATATGGCTTCACTCCTGTCCGAATATGGGTTCTCTACGTCTCTATCGGTTATTTGCCTTGCTTGGCCAGTTCGTCGGCGACCGCTTTATCCGCCCGATCGGACGCGGTCCTTAACGCCGTATTGGTATCGGTGCCATTCTTCAATACCTCGATTGCCGCGCCGGTCAGTTCTTTTTCCACGAGGTTCGAATATCGGTAAATATCTGCGGACGGCGCATACTTGGCCGGCAGCAGCGCCTTCAGATTTTGCGTTTTGGCCAGCGGCTCGCCCTCGGCCAAATATTTCATCAAATGGCTCGGGTCCTTCAACGACGACATGTAGCCTTGCCGCATAATATGCTGCTGGAACTCGTCGGAAGCGATGAACATAAGCACCTGGAACGCGGCTTCGCGCGATTTGCTCGTTTTAAACTGGTAAAAGTAGTACGGGGACACCTGCGAACCGACCCCCGGCATATCTTTCCACTGCGGCATTTGCGCCATATCCCAGTCCTTGAAATCCTGCACCTTGGTCCATAATGCGGGAGCGTAGCGCGTAATATGCACCATCATCGCCGCGGTCCGTTCTTTCTCGAACAGGCTGACTTGCGTCGACAAGGAGATGTCGGGCACTTCATTGCCGGGAATCCGGTACATCTGAAGCATATTGTCAAATTCCCGCTTGAACTTGTCGGCCGTAATCAGCGATTTGTTCGTCTTCAGGTCGACGAGCGGCGCGGACGATTGGTTGAAGCGCAGCACATGGACGAACGACGAGGCAAATCCCCGATACTGAATACCGCCCTGCGACCGGGTCAGCGCTTTCGCGAGCGAATATACGTCGTCCCACGTCATCCCGTCCTTCGGGTACGGCTGGGCGAACAAATCGAATATTTGCTTGTTATAGAACAAGATCGGCGTTGAGACCGAAAACGGAATGCCGTAAATGCCGCCGTTTGCGAACTTCCGCTGCACCTCTACCGCATTCGGCTCCAGCCGGTTCAGATCGAACTTGTACTTTTTGATCAGATCGCTGATGTCGTCCTGCAAGCCGAATTGAATGAGACTGTTGTACGTAATGTCGGCGGCCGAAATGTCGATGTCGATATTCAGCTGTCCGGATGCGATCAGATCGGCGAGCGAAGCCCCTTTTCCCGTATTTTGATGGTATTTGATTTTGTAGTTCGGAAATTTTTTGGCAATCGCGTTCCCGTACTTGGCCATGAACAGCTCTTCCGATTCGCTCGGCGCCGTCGAGTTGTAAAACGTCAGCTCGGCCGGTATCGCGGTTATATCCGCCGGCGCCTGTGCCTGTGCCTGTGCCTGTGCGGAACCGCTCCCCTCCCCGGCCGGATCGCGGCCGTTGTTGCATGACGCGAGCAAAACAACCGTCAAGCCCAGTCCGGCAAACCAATATCCTTGCTTTGGCGTCAAATTCATTCCCCCTTTTTTTTGGTATGCGAATAACAGTCGATGACTTGCCGGGTAAGCGCTCCCCCGCTCCTTCGTCCGGCGAAAAAAGCCTATGCCCGCTCGCTCGGAACCGCTTACATTTATAGCATACACTCGCGCGCCGGGGAACGTAATGCACGGATTTCAGTTATTATAGGCACTTTTTTTGGTGAGGTGCGTCTTTACATCCGTATTGGATATGATACGCTCTAAACAGAGCAGATGAAAAAGCTGTTCCGGTTGGCGCTTGCCGACGCAGCGTCTGATGACGGACAACGAGGTGAACCGCATGTGCAATTGCGCGATGAATTTGCAAACGTATACGTGTGCAGGACCGCAGCCCGGATTCATGAAGGCGGAGGAATCATTGCCGCTGTATGTACTGATCGGGGTCGAGTCCGGCTCGTTCGACTTCGGCATCGGACAACAAACAGGCCGGGCTTCCTTCGGCGATCTCGTCTTGGCCCCTCCCGACGAGGTCTTTAGACGCAAATCGCTTGGTGAAATCGCCTTTCATGTATTCTACTTCTCCCCGCCGGCGGAGGCGACCTTGCTCGACAAGCTTCCGATCGGAAAAATATCCGTCACCGATGTCAGCAGGCTGTCCTCGACCTACGCGAACTTGCGCAAATCGTGGCGCGATTTCGGCGCCAACACCAGACGGTTCGATCTGACCGGCCATCTGCTGATGGACCTGCTGTACATGTGCGAATTGGAAAGGCAATACGCTTCGAGCCGCACTAAAATATCCGATCCCCTGATGCAGCGTGCCGCCGGCCGGATCCACCGCCAGCTGTTCGGCGAGCTGAACATGCAGGGGATCGCCTCGGAGCTTGGCATCAAGCCCTCCGAATTGACCCGTCGATTCCGTCTCGCCTACGGGGTTGCTCCCGTCGAATACGCCACCCGCCTGCGGCTCGCCGAAGTAAAGCGCTTACTTCGGGAAACGACCGAAACGCTGGATGCGATCGCCTGCCGCTGCGGTTACGATAGCGGCACTTATTTGAGCCGCGTGTTCCGCGCCAAGCTCGGGGTGACTCCGTCCGCCTTCCGCCATTACAACCAGTTCTAGAAAGAGCGGCTCGGCTGCAGTCAAAAAAACTGCGACAGCTTAATCCGCATACAATCCGGAGGGCTCTTGATGAAATGCGAGGGACACGTGTTGCCGTAAATAAAGGAACTGTATTCCGTTATGGCCCCGAATTCCGTCACACTCTTGAAGATAACGGAACAGATTTCCTCTATATCGGTCATTCGGAGTGAAATGAGCGCGGTCAGTGGAATAGCGGAAAGGATTTCACCTTTTGCAATCAACACAACTACTCGAGCCAATAGCATACTTCAGTTCCGTTATTTCTCGAATTCGCGATCCAGCATGATGCCGGCAAGTCAGCCGATCATGTGGTACATGCACTTTTGGGACAAAACAGCGCCTTTTGCCCTCCCCGGAGCCGCGCCCATACCCGGGCGGACACGACAAAAAAACCTTTTGCCCGTTATAGGCAAAAGGTTTTTTGAAGAAGCAAGCGATCAGCCGTTCACAACGGCGATGACGTTGCTTACGGACTGAGCGGACTTATCCATGGCCGCTTTCTCTTCCGCCGTCAGCTCGAGCTCGATTACTTTCTCGATGCCGTCGCCGCCGAGGATCGTCAGAACGCCCATGAACAGGTCGTCGTAGCCGTATTCGCCTTGCAGCAAAGCGATGGTCGGCAAAATGCGCTTCTTGTCCTTAAGAATCGCTTCCGTCATTTGCACGAGCGACGCGGCCGGAGCGTAGTACGCGCTGCCGTTGCCGAGCAGGTTGACGATTTCGCCGCCGCCGGTGCGCGTACGTTGCACGATCGCATCGATGCGTTCTTTGGAGATCAGCTTCTCGATCGGGATGCCGCCTACGCTGGAGTAGCGAACGAGCGGAACCATGTCGTCGCCGTGGCCGCCGAGCACGACGCCGCGAACGTCTTCAACCGATACGTTCAGCTCTTGGGCGATGAACGTGTTGTAGCGGGCCGTGTCGAGTACGCCGGATTGGCCGATGACGCGGTTTTTCGGGAAGCCGAGCGTTTGGTAAGCGACATAAGTCATGGCGTCTACCGGATTGCTCAAGATGATGACATACGAGTTCGGGCTATATGTTTTCACGTTCTCGCAAACGGATTTGACGATGCCCGCGTTCGTGTTCACGAGATCGTCGCGGCTCATGCCCGGCTTGCGCGCGATGCCGGCCGTGATGATGACGACGTCGGAATCCTTCGTGTCTTCGTAGTTGGAAGTGCCGATAATGTTGCTGTCGAAGCCTTGTACCGGGCTCGCCTCAAGCATGTCGAGCGCTTTGCCCTTTGTCGGGTTCTCCAGCTGCGGGATGTCGAGCAGCACGACGTCGCCGAGTTCTTTTTGTCCGAGCAGGAACGCCGTAGTCGCGCCCGTGAAGCCCGCACCTACAACTGTAATTTTTTTGCGCTGAATAGCCATGAGAAAGGAATCCTCCTTCTGTTTTGTGAAAATAACGGAACAAATGTTCCGTTATCGGGGTCCAATTCGGCTTCTCGCGAGTGTTTGCGGAACCCGCTTCCGCTATTGGCACGCAACAAAAGGCTATACAGCCGAATCGTGCAAAATAGCGGAATGGAATTCCTTTATTATTTCCGGAAATATCTAAAATGATAGCATAACGGAATAGATTTCCGTTATGCTATCATACGTGCAATCAGCCCATGTTTTTGATAACGAGGTTGGCGAACTCGGAGCACTTCACTTCGGTTGCGCCTTCCATCAGGCGGGCGAAGTCATAAGTGACCGTTTTGTCGGCGATCGATTGCTCCAAGCCTTTGTAGATCAGGTCAGCCGCTTCGAGCCAGCCCAGATGCTCGAGCATCATGACGCCGGACAGCGTAACCGAACCCGGATTAACTACGTCAAGACCGGCATATTTGGGAGCCGTGCCGTGAGTGGCTTCGAAAATCGCATGGTGCGTTACATAGTTGATGTTCGCTCCGGGAGCGATACCGATGCCGCCAACTTGGGCAGCCAGTGCGTCGGACAAGTAGTCGCCGTTCAGGTTCAGCGTCGCGATGACGTCGAAGTCGGTCGGACGGGTCAATACTTGCTGCAGCGCGATGTCGGCAATGGCGTCTTTCACGATGACTTTGCCGGCTGCTTCCGCGTCTTTTTGCGCTTTGTTGGCCGCTTCCGCGCCTTGTTCTTCCTTGATGCGGTCGTATTGCGCCCATGTGAACACTTTATCGCCGTATTCGCGCTCCGCGAGCTCGTAGCCCCAGTTTTTGAACGCGCCTTCGGTGAATTTCATGATGTTGCCTTTATGAACGAGCGTGAGGCTCTTGCGGCCATGCTTGATCGTGTACTCGATCGCGGCGCGGACGAGACGCTCGGAGCCTTCTTTGGATACCGGCTTGATGCCGATGCCGGACGTTTCCGGGAAACGGATTTTCTTGACGCCCATTTCGTTTTGCAGAAACTCGAGCACTTTTTTCACTTCGGCCGATCCTTCTTGCCATTCTACGCCGGCGTAGATGTCCTCCGTGTTCTCGCGGAAAATGACCATGTCGACCAGCTCCGGACGTTTAACCGGGGAAGGAACGCCTTTGAAGTAACGGACAGGACGCAAGCAAACGTACAGGTCGAGCTCTTGACGAAGGGCTACGTTCAGCGAGCGGATACCGCCGCCAACCGGAGTCGTCAAAGGACCTTTGATCGCCACGATATATTCGCGGATCGCTTCCAGCGTATCGTTAGGCAGCCAGCTGTTGTATTTGTTGAACGCCTTCTCGCCGGCATACACTTCATACCAAGCGATTTTTTTCTCGCCTTTATAAGCTTTCTCGACGGCCGCATCGAGAATGCGTTTGGAAGCCGCCCAAATGTCCGGGCCCGTGCCGTCGCCTTCGATGAAAGGAATGATCGGGTTGTTGGGGACTACGAGCTTGCCGTTTTGAATCGTCAGTTTCTCGCCTTCGGTCGGAAGGGCGTAGTGTTCGAATTGTGCCATGGGAAACCTCCTGATATGAGAATTATATGGAAAACGCCGCCTGAATTCGGGGGTTCCCCCGAAAGTAACCGAATAAACTGCGAAGGATCGCGTCACTTTTGGGGGAGAAATGGCGTCTATGCCCGCAAAAGAACGGGAGCTGCAGACATGTGTGTCTGAAACACCCCGTTGGTGCGAATACTTGTATGGAAACCGCGATTACCGGCTTTCGATAGGGACGTACTTCTGATTGACCGGACCGGTGTACTCGGCGCGCGGACGGATCAGACGGTTGTTCTCGTATTGCTCCAATATGTGCGCGGTCCATCCGGATACGCGGCTGATCGCGAAAATCGGCGTGAACAGATCGCGCGGAATTTCAAGCGACGTATAGACGGAAGCGGAATAAAAATCGACGTTCGGCTTCAAGCCTTTTTGGCCTGTAACCAATTCCTCGATCTGGATCGACATGTCGTACCAGTTCATGTTGTTCGTAATTTTGCCCAGCTCTCCGGACATTTTTTGCAGATGCTTCGCGCGCGGGTCGCCGTTTTTGTATACGCGGTGACCGAAGCCCATAATTTTTTCTTTGTTCGCCAGCTTCTCGCTGATGTACGCTTCCACGTTCGAAGCCGTGCCGATTTCTTCCAGCATCGCCATTACCGCTTCGTTGGCGCCGCCGTGCAGAGGGCCCTTCAAAGCGCCGATGGCGGAGGTTACGCCGGAATAAATGTCCGACAGCGTCGCTACGGTAACGCGAGCGGCAAAGGTCGAGGCGTTAAGCTCGTGGTCGGCATGAAGCACGAGAGCCTTGTCCAAAGCTTCGACGGCGATCGATTCCGGCTCTTTGCCCGTCAGCATGTAAAGGAAGTTGTAGGCGATCGAGACGTTCGCCTTCGGAGCGATCGGCTCTTTGCCTTCGCGGATGCGCGCGAAAGCCGCGATAATCGTCGGAAGCTGCGCTTGCAGGCGGATCGCCTTGCGCAGGTTCGCCTCCTGGCTCATATCGTTCGCTTCGCTATCGTAAAGCGCCAGCGCGGATACCGCGGAGCGCAATGCCGCCATCGAATTCGTGTCCTTCGGGTACAGCTTGATTTGTTGAATGACGGAATCCGCCACGGTCGCGCTCTCGCTCAAGTCGCGGTGCAGTTGCTCCAGCTCGGACTTGTTCGGGAGCTTGCCGTACCAGAGCAAATATACGACTTCTTCGAAGGATGCATGGTCGGCCAAATCGTCGATGTCGATACCGCGGTAGGTCAAGACGCCGTCGATAATCGAGCTGATCGAGGAGGTAGTCGCCACGATGCCCTCCAAACCTTTGGTAGCTGTCATAAGTTATATCTCTCCTTTTTGCTGTCGGATTATAGGGTAAACGATACACTGAGAAAAACTATCAAGTACTATGATAAATGATTTTAGCCGATAAAGATACAAAAAGGGGCATAAAACTTCATTATCGGCGCAATAAACAATTTTTTGGTAGAATAGATCTATGTAACTCATCGACGCGCATGGAGGCCTGAAATTGCACATGAACAGCGAACGCGTAGGCATTATCGACATCGGATCCAACTCGGTCCGCCTTGTCGTTTATGAACGAATGGGCGCGAAAGCGTATCGCGTCATCGACGAGAGCAAGGAATCGGCGCGATTAAGCGCGCGGATCGCGCCGGACGGCTCGATTGCGCAGGAGGATGTCGGGCGGCTGGCCCGAATTTTGAACGACTTTCAAATGCTGTGCCGCGTTCACGGAGCGGGCTCGGTCCGGGCCGTTGCCACGGCGGCCATACGCAACGCCACGAATGGCGATGACGTCGCGGAGCGGCTGCGCCGGCTAACCGAACTGCCGATCGAAATTTTGTCGGGCGAAGAAGAAGCGCGGCTCGGCTTTCTCGGCATGATCAATACGCTCGACATAACCGACGGCTTCCTGATCGACATCGGCGGAGGCAGTACGGAAATATCGCTTTTTCGGAACCGGTCGCTCATCCGCAGCGTTTCCTTTCCGTTCGGTGCGGTCAATACGACGAAGCATTTTACCGAAGGGGGCAACGTGACCAAGGAGGACGCGAGACGCATTCGCGAAATGGTATCGGCGGCGGCGAAAAGCGAGCCGTGGCTCACAGGCCATCCGGAGCTGCCGCTTGTCGGATTGGGCGGGACGATCCGTTCGTTATGTAAAATCGACCAAAAAATGAGAAAGTATGCATTGTCCCAAACCCATCAATACGAGATCGACAAGGCGGGCCTGGACGCCATGGCCGACTGGCTGCCTTCCCTGACGGCGAAGGAAAGGACGAAGGTGGACGGCTTGTCGGACGATCGCGCAGACATTATCGTGCCCGGATTGATCATCCTGCATACCCTGTTTTTGCATATCGGGGCCGGCCGCTGCATCGTTAGCGGAGCCGGGCTGCGCGACGGCGTATTTTACGAGACGGCCTTCCCGTCGGCGCCGGCCCGACGCGATGTGCTGGCAGACAGCGCGAATAACTTGCTCGCCCTGCATCCGGCCGTATCCCGGGCTCATGTCGAGCAGGTGAGCCGGCTGGCCACCCGGCTGTTCGACGATCTCGTCTTGGCCCCGGCGTTCGGAGACAGAGCCCGTAAGCTGCTGCAAACTTCCGCTCTGCTGTACCGGATCGGGGTTACCGTGAATTTCTACAACTACAACAAGCATACGTTTTACTTGATGCTCCACTCCGGAATAGACGGCCTGACCCATCGGGAATCGGTGCTGTGCGCGCTGATCGCCTCTTACAAATCGAAGAGCCGCGCACGAAGCTTAATGGCTCCCTACCGGGAGCTGCTGGACGAAGCCGATCTGGAGCTCGTCTGCCGTCTGGGCACGCTGCTGCAGCTGGCCATAGCGCTGGACCGGAGCGAAACCCAGCCTCTGGAGGACATTCGGGCCCGCATCGACAAGCAAAGCCTGAATATCGCGTGGTCGAGCCGTCACGATCCCGCCATCGAGCTGCGCGAAGTCGAGCGGGTCGCCGGCGAGTTCAAGAAAGGCTGGGGATTGCGCGTCAAAATGAATCCCGCCACCGTTTCCAAGTAACGATATCCTGGGCCTCGAACTGGCTGCGCAGCGGCGTGATCGTACCGCCCTCCTCCCGGGCATATTGCCCGTTCGGCTTGAGTACGCGCGCCTTGACATTGTCGGTCAGACTGAGCCGCAATATTTGGATGAGCATTTCCTTCAAGCCCGGGTCGAATACCGGACACATCAGCTCGATGCGGCGGGTGAGGTTGCGCGTCATCCAATCGGCGCTGGAGAGCCACAGCTGCGGCTCTCCGCCGTTCTCGAAATAAAAGATGCGGGAATGCTCCAGAAACCGGTCGACGATGCTGCGCACCGTTATATGGTCGCTGAGCCCCTCTACGCCCGGCTTCAGGCAGCAGACGCCGCGCACGATCAAGTCGATGTTCACGCCCGCCCGGGATGCGTCGTACAGCTTGTCCACCATTTCCTGATGCGACAGCGAATTCATTTTCGCGATAATTCCGGCAGGCTTGCCGGCCGCCGCGTTTTCCGCTTCCCGCGCGATCAGCTCGAACAGCTTCGCTTTCATATCCGTCGGAGCGGTGCCGAACGCCTGCCAGTCGTGCGGAGCGGAATAGCCGGTCATTTCGTTGAACAGAACGGACGCGTCTTCCCCGATTATGGGCTGGGACGTAAACAGGCCGACGTCGGTGTACAGCCTCGCCGTATTGTCGTTATAGTTGCCGGTGCCGACATGGACGTAACGCCGCAGCCCGTTCTGCTCCTGACGGACGACGAGCGTAATTTTGGCGTGCGTCTTCAGGCCGATCAAGCCGTATACGACGTGGCAGCCCGCCTTCTCCAGCTGTCTGGCCCAGGCGATGTTCCGTTCCTCGTCGAAGCGGGCCTTCAGCTCTACGATGACCGTTACCTGCTTTCCCGTCTCAGCCGCTCTAGCCAATGCGTTGACGATCGACGAATTGCCGCTAACCCGGTACAACGTCATTTTGATCGCCATGACGGCAGGGTCGTTGGCGGCCTGATCGACAAAATCGCTTACCGCGTCGAACGATTCGTAAGGATGATAGACGAGTACGTCCTTTTCCCGCAGCACTTCGAAAAAATCGTCCGTATCGTCGAATTCGCGCGGATACGCCGGCTCCAGCTTCGGATAGCGCAAATGATCGAAATCCGGCAGTGAGAGCGACAATTTCATCAAATAGCTCAAATCGATCGGTCCGTCGATCTCGAATACGTTGTCCCCGATCTCGAATTCTTCCTTCAACAGGTCCAGCGCATAGGGATGAAACCCTTTCTGCACCTCCAGCCGGACGGGAGATCCCCAGCGCCTGCGCTTCAGCTCCTTCTCGATTTCCTCCAGCAAATCCTCCGCGCCTTCTTCGTTCAAGGTCAGGTCGGCGTTTCGCGTCAGACGGAACGGATCGACGGCAACCGGCGTATATCCGGCGAACATCGTTTGGATATGCTCCTCGATCAAATCCTCCAACAGCACGAACTCCTGCTTGACGCTGTTCGCGCGCGCATGAACCTTGATGTATCGCGGCAAGTTCGAAGGCACCTGCACGATGGCGAAATACGGCTCCTCTTCCGGATCGTCGCCTTCCCGCCGAAGCGTTACCGCCAAATACAGGTTCAAATTATGAACGAGCGGAAACGGACGGCTCTGGTCCACCGCCATCGGAGTCAGCACCGGGAACACGAAATCGTGAAAATATTGGTCCATCTGCTTTTTCTGGTTCGGGGTCAAATCCCCGTTCGCCGTAAAATTCAGCCCTTCCTTGGCAAGCGCCCGCGTCAGCTCGCGCAGCGTTTTGTACTGCTCCTGCACCATTTTGCCGGTGCGCTTCATGATGCGCCGAAGCAAGCCTTCCGGGGTATAGCCGGTAAAGTCTTTTTTCGTATACCCGGCCTTCAGCTGATCGGTAATGCCCGCGACCCTCACGCTCATGAACTCGTCCAAATTCGTCGAGCAAATCGACAAAAACTTGATTCTTTCCAGAAGCGGCGTCGACGGGTCCTGCGCCTCCTCCAGCACGCGCCGGTTGAATTCGATCCAGCTCAAATCCCGATTGATGTAATTGGAGTTCGTATAGCTATGCTCTTGCACTGGCTTGGACACCTCGGCTTCCCCCACTAGCGATAATGATTGCTTCTTCTATTATCGCCGGGGATTGTTAAACCGATGTTAAGCTTTTGTAAAATATGCCGCCCAGCGTGTAAAATGTCGAAACTTGGATCGGGGGGAGCGGCCGCGGAGGTCTCCCCCGAAAGTACCCGGAATACGCTGCGAAGGTTCGTTTCACTTTTGGGGGACTTTTACCTTCGGAAGAAAAAGAACGGCCGACCGTTCGAAAGCTTTTTCTGAATCCAGACGGACAGCAAGTTCCGAAACAACGGCCGGGTCAACGGCAGCACGAGCAGAATGCCGGCAATGTCGGTCAGGAAGCCGGGCGACAGCAGGAATACGCCCCCCGCGAACAGGCAAATTCCGTCCATAATGTGCCGTGTCGGCACTTGCCCGGCCGCCATGTCGCTCTGCGCATAGCTCCACACCTTGACCGCTTCTTTCTTCGCCAAATAGGCGCCCACGATGCCTGTCAATATAATGAGAGCGAACGTCTGCCACCCTCCGATCCGCTGACCCACTTCGATAATCGCCCAAATCTCCAATGCCGGTACGACAATAAACAGCAGCAGCAGCACGCGCCCTATCATCGCCCGTCACCCAGCAAGCCGAACAGCTCCGGCGCTTCCCGATCGATCCGGACGGGCTTCCATTCCCGGTTCAGCCATACATGACGGGTCGCGCCGCTGACGAGCAGTTCGCCTTCCGGCTCGACCGGATTTCCCGGCGACCCGGATGTCGCGACATGCCCCGGCTGCCGGCGTATTTGCGATTCGAACTTGACGGTCAACGCGTTAAAGGAAACAATGCGCGTATAAATCGAAATCGTATCGTCATATTTGGCCGGCAGATGAAACTTCGACTCCAGTTCGACCACGGGCAAATACAACCCCGTCTCCTCGATCCGGCTGTATGGAAATCCACGGTCCCGGATAAGCTCGGTTCGGCCGATCTCGAACCAATTGATGTAATTGGCATGATAAACGATCCCCATCCGGTCCGTCTCCTGATAGCGCACTCGGACGGCATGCCCGTGCCATCGGCCCGGCTCTTGTTCATTCAGCTTCAAAGTCGCTCCTCCGCTCCTGGAAGTAGGCTAGCCGCATCAACCCGACCGCGGCTCCCAATAACAATCGGATGGTGCAATTTCGCCATATATGTCATCTTACTAAACCGGACCCGATTCCTCAAATCGGCAAGCGAGGCGAAGCCATGCCGCTAGACATGCCTTAGTCTGACATGGTAAGCTTTTGTCCGACATGAAGGGAAAGGACGGGGTACTACTGTGCGATTGGAGCGACTGCTCGCCATCCTGATGCTCGTCGTCAACCGGAAACGGATATCGGCGACGGAGCTTGCCGACAAAATGGAAGTTTCCGTTAGAACGGTTTACCGCGATATCGATACGCTGTGCCAAGCCGGCTTCCCCCTCGTCGCTTATCAGGGCGCCGGCGGCGGCTTCGAGGTTATGGAAGGCTACCGGCTGGACCGAAACGCGCTGACCTTCGACGAAATCGCTTCCGTCATATCGGCGTTGAAAGGAATGAACAAAGCGCTCGATGATTCGCGCTTCGGTACGACGCTGGAAAAGTATGCCGGCTTGCTCACGGACAAAGAAAAGGAAGCCGCCAAGTTTTGGCAGGACAGGCTCGTTATCGATATGAACCCGTGGGGCTCGGACGGTACGATGAAACGGAAAGTGGCGACGATCCGCGAGGCGCTGCAGGAAACGCTCGTCATCCGGTTTTCTTACACGTCCGTTAACGGAACGTCCACCGTACGGGAGGTCGAGCCGATGACGCTGCTGCTTAAAGGCGTATCGTGGTACGTATATGCATATTGTATGCATCGCGGCGATTTTCGTTTGTTCCGTCTTTCCCGAATGTCGCAGCTGTCGGTCACCGAACGCCATTTCGAACGAAGGGAGCATGCCCCCGTAGAGGAAACGGATTGGGGGCGGATGTGGGACAACAAGTCCCTGCCGGTCACCCTGGTACTCCGGTTCGCTCCGGATGCGCGCGTCCGGGCCGAGGAATATTTCGGCATCGATAAGCTGCAGCCGCAAGACGACGGCTCCGTCATCGTCACCCAGACGTATCCGGAAGACGAATGGGTATACGGCTTCCTGCTCGGCTTCGGGGATCGGGTCGAGGTGCTCGAGCCCGAACGGCTCCGTCGGCTGATCCGCGACAGGGCCAGCGGCATCGTGAATATTTACGGGAATGGATAGCGCGAATAAAACATGACAACCTCTTGTCATAGTTATTCATGTATGATGGACTCATTCCAGTGAAGGAGGCCGACAGCCTATGAATACACCGTTTTGCCAAAGCTGCGGAATGCCGCTTGCCGATGCCGAACATTTCGGAACGAACGCCGACGGAAGCCGCAACGAAGAATATTGTACGTATTGCTACAAAGAAGGAGCCTTTACCTCCCCCGACGCCACGGTGCAGACGATGATCGAGGAGTGCGTTCCGCACGTCCGCTCCGGTCAAGGCATCTCCGAGCAGGAAGCCCGCAGCATGCTCGGCCGGTTCATACCGACTCTGAAGAGATGGGCTTAGCCCGGTCGTATGAGTGTCTGGCACATTCCGCGGTGTCCTTAACGACTGCAAGACTGCAAATAACGGGCCACGCCGTGCTCCGCATTCGTCGCGAGCACGCCTGTGGCTTTTTCCTTCACAAGCGGATGCGCATTGCCCATTGCATACTTCTCGTCGGCGAATTCGAACATCGGCAAGTCATTCAAATTGTCACCGAAGCAGACGATTCTCTCGGCCTGCAGCAAACTCTTCAATTGTGCTACGCCATCTCGCTTGTTAGCTCGGGGATGGTTGATTTCCAGCCAATGGTAGCCCGGCGTATAAATATCCGGTCCGAAGTGGCACAATGTGTCGGTACGACCGCGAAAAAGGCTGCAAGCCTCCTCCAGCTCCGCTTCCGTTCCTATCGCGTTGACCTCCATAATCTGCTCGTCCGGCGGAATATCGAACTTGTCTACGAGCCGGAACCGTTCGTCCCCCGTTTCCAATCGGTTCGTGACATAAGAAGTCTCGCTCGGATTGTACAACCCCTTGTAATAAATTTTGAACTCGCTCCTCGCGTTCACCGTGTAAACAAAAGGCCGCAGACCGATCCGCTCTTCCGCTTCGATAATCTCGTATGCGATATCCCGGTCCAGCAGGTTGGACACGATATACGTCTTCTCGACCGGATCGTACAAAAACACGCCATTCATCAAAACGACGGGAAGCTCGAGCCTAAGCGGCTCCAATAAATGTCCGGCGGAATCCCACGAACGGGCGGTGGCGACGGAAAAGCTACCCCCTTCCGCTATCCATTCGTTCACCGCCTCGACGGTCTCCTCCGAAAGCCTCTGTTCTCCATTTAGCAGCGTACCGTCCAAATCGGACACGTATAACGTTTTCATCTAAGTCCCCCAATCGTTTCGTAGTCGGTACTGCGACAGCCGGTGCAACCTTCATTCAATCCGATCCGTATATACCTGTATATGCCTTATCGAGGGAGTATGAAATACACGGGAGCGGAGGTACGGAAGATGGAATCGACCACCTTATATTTCAAAGACAATTTCTTCTCTGCGGGGGAAACGCCGATTACCGACGAGAACGGGCGCACGCTGGGCTTCTTGAACCTGCATGGCATGTTCGATTCCGGCATCACCGTCACGGACGCTTCGGGAACGCCGGCGGCCGGCGGGAAATTCCGCTTTTTCTCCAATGCTTGGATCGTCTCCGACCGGTATGGCAACGAGATCGGGGTACTCAAGCCGAAATTCGCCTTCTTCAAGCAGCGATTTGTATATGAAAGCTCGCGGCACCGGGAGCTTTCGATCGAAAGCCCGGCCTTTTCCCGGGAATATGTCGTCCGCGATTACCGGGACGAGACGGTCGCTCATTTTCGGCGCATTAACGGAATGTTTGCCTCGGGCGCTTATGAGTTGAACAACCGCTCCGAGCTTTCCGCGGAAGAGCTGATTACCGTCGTCATGGGCGTACACGGTATTATGAAAAGACAGCAGGCCGCGGCGGCCACCTGAAACCGTGCGGGAAACAGCTTAATGTGTACAGAAGGCCCGGATCCGGCGGATCCGAGCCTTTCGTCATGTCATGCGTATTTACAGCACCTTCGCTTGTCCCGTATAGATAACGCCCACTTCGGCGTATACGGAAACTTCCATTCCGTCCTTCATGATCGAAGTCGCATTGTTCACTCCGACGATAACCGGAATGCCGAGGCTGAGTCCGACTACGGCTGCGTGCGACGTAATGCCTCCGGTTTCCGTAATGACCGCGGAAGCTTTCTGGAACGCCGGGATGTAGTCTTTGTCCGTTGCCACCGTGACGAGAATCGAGCCCTCGACGGTTTTATCCAGCGCTTCCTGGGCCGTACGGGCTACGACTACTTTGCCGGTAGCGGGCTGGCTGCCGATGCCTTGCCCTTTGGCAAGCATTTCGCCCACGTGGTGCACCTTCATCAAGTTGGTCGTGCCGGAGCGTCCGACCGGAACGCCTGCGGTAATGATGACGAGATCGCCGAGACGGATATGCCCTGCCTTGATCGAATCGTCGACCGCGAGCTGGAACATTTCATCCGTGTTGCGCGCCTCTTCCCCCTTGATCGGCAAAACTCCCCAAACCAAGCATAGGCGGCGCATGACTTGCTCGCTCCGCGTCACGGCAATAACCGGCGATTTCGGGCGGTATTTGGACACCATGCGCGCCGTATAGCCGCTCTCCGTCGGCGTAATGATCGCCTTGGCATCGAGATCGAGCGCCGAGTTCGCGACCGATTGGCTGATCGCCTCGGTAATCGTCGTTTGCTGAGCGGTGCTCTGGCGGATGAAAATCTCGCGGTATTCGAGCGCCGACTCCGCACGCACGGCGATGCGCGACATCGTTTGCACGGACTCGACCGGGTATTTGCCCGCAGCCGTTTCCCCGGACAGCATGATGGCGTCCGTTCCGTCGAAAATCGCGTTCGCCACGTCGCTTGCTTCCGCGCGGGTCGGGCGCGGGTTGCGCTGCATCGAATCGAGCATCTGCGTCGCGGTAATGACCGGTTTGCCTACATAGTTGCATTTCTTGATCATCCGCTTCTGCACGAGCGGTACTTCTTCAGCCGGAATTTCTACGCCGAGGTCGCCGCGGGCCACCATCAGTCCGTCCGACACTTCCAAAATCTCTTCCAGGTTTTGAACGCCTTCCTGGTTTTCGATTTTCGAAATGATCTGGATGTGGGAAGCGTTATGCTCTTCGAGCAGCTGGCGAATTTCCAGCACGTCGGAAGCTTTGCGCACGAACGAGGCGGCAATGAAATCGACGCCCTGCTGAATGCCGAAAATGATGTCGTTCGCGTCTTTCTCGGTAATGCCCGGAAGCGAGATGCGTACGCCCGGGACGTTGACGCCCTTCTTGCTTTTGATCGTGCCGCCGTTCACGATCCGGCATTCGATATCGCTGCCGCGAATGTCCGTTACCGTCAAGCCAATCAAACCGTCGTCGATCAAAATGGTCGAGCCGACATGCACGTCGCGCGGCAAATCTTTGTAAGTAACGGATACGCGCTTATTGTCGCCGAGCGCCTCCTCGGTCGTCAGCACGATCGACTCGTCCTGCACGAGCTCGTACGAGTCTTCCTTCAGCTTGCCGGTGCGGATTTCCGGACCTTTCGTGTCGAGCAGAATGGCTACCGTCTTGTCCAGCTCCTGACACGCTTGGCGAATGTTGCGGATCCGGTTGCCGTGCTCCTCGAAATCGCCGTGGGAGAAGTTGAGCCGGGCCACGTTCATCCCCGCCGAAATCAATTGCTTCAGCGCGGGCAGCGATTCGCTGGAAGGTCCGATGGTACATACGATTTTCGTTTTGCGCATGATTGAGTAGTTCCTCCTAGAGTACGGTTCAAGCGGAAAAGCCGGCTGATTGTCAAACCAGCTCGACCGCGTCTTGCAAATACGTAAATTTCCCTATTTTGCGGAATTTCTCGTAACGGTCGGCTACGAGCTCTTCGCCGCTGAGAGGCAGCAGCTCCTGAAGGTGTTTCCACACGGCGGATTTCACGATCTCCGCCTGCCGCTCCGGATTGCGGTGGGCGCCTCCGCGCGGCTCCGGAATAATCTCGTCGATCGTCTCCAGTCTCAGCAAATCTTGAGCGGTTATTTTCATAACCTCTGCCATTTCGCCGGCCTTGGAAGCATCCTTGTACAAAATCGAAGCCGCGCCTTCCGGCGTGAGCGCGGAATAAACCGCATGCTCCAGCATAAGCACCCGGTTGCCTACTCCCAGCGCCAATGCTCCGCCGCTTCCGCCTTCGCCGATAACGACAACGACGATCGGCACGCGAAATTGCGCCATTCCGAACAAACAGCGGGCGATCGATTCGCCGACGCCTCTCTCCTCCGCCGCCGCCCCGGGAAACGCGCCCTTCGTATCCAGAAACGTGATGATCGGGCGGCCGAACTTGTCCGCCTGCTGCATGAGACGAAGCGCCTTGCGATACCCTTCCGGATGCGGACTGCCGAAGTTGCGGGCGATATTGTCCTTCGTATCTTTGCCTTTCTGATGGCCGATGACCGTGACCGGGATACCGCCCAACTTCGCTACGCCGCCAACGATCGCCAAATCGTTCGCATACATGCGGTCGCCGTGGAGCTCGATAAAATCGGTGCAAATGGCATTAATAAAGTCGATCGTCGTCGGACGCGACGGGTGTCGGGCAATCTGCATTTTCTGAATCGCGGTCAGACTGCCGTACAGTTCGTCCTCCAGCGCCTCGTACTTTTGCTGCAGCTTGGCGATTTCATCCGTGAAGTCGATTTGCTTCTCCGTACCGAACTTCTGCAGCTCCTCGATCTTGCTCTTCATTTCCACCAGACGGCTTTCAAAAGGAAGTTCGTTAGCCATTCGCGCTCGCCTCCTTATTGGGTCTCACCGTATGAAGCTCCAACAGCTTTGTCAGCGTAAAGCGCAAATCCTTGCGGTGAACCACTTTATCGAGCTGTCCGTGCTTCATGTTGAACTCCGCCGTCTGGAACCCTTCCGGCAGCTTTTGGCGTATCGTCTCCTCGATGACGATCGGGCCTGCAAATCCGAACCTCGCTCCGGGCTCCGCTATAATGACATCGCCGAGCATCGCATAGCTGGCCGAAACACCGCCGTAGGTCGGCTCGGTAATAACCGAAATATAGAAGCCTCCGCCGGCGCTGAATTTGGCCAACGCCGCGCTCGTCTTCGCCATCTGCATCAGGCTGAGGATGCTTTCATGGGTACGCGCTCCGCCCGATGTCGAGAAAATAATTAGCGGGTATTGCTTCTGTATCGCCGTCTCGATCGCGCGGGTTATTTTCTCCCCGACAACCGAACCGAGCGTCCCCCCCAAAAAGTCGAACGACATGACCGCGACCACGACCGGAAATCCTCCGAGCGTGCCTTCACCGGTCACGACGGCATCACGAAGGCCCGTCGACTCCATCGACTTGGCCGTTCTGGCTACGTAGTCGGGGAACTCCAACGGGTCCTCGGAAATCATATCGCGGTCATACTCGAAAATGCGGCCGTCGTCGAGCGTAAATTCGATGCGCTCCATGGCGTTCAATCTATTGTGGAATCCGCACGACGTGCATACTTTCAAATGTTTGCCGAGCTCTTTGCTATATTGAATGGTGCCGCATTTGGGGCACTTGCTCATGATGCCTTCCGGTATTTCACGCTTCGTTTGTTCCGACGGGATGGTAGCATACTTCCGTTTCTTTTGAAAAAAGTCTTTTATTGCCACGTCTACACCTCTCCACAACCGTTGTCATCCGTACGCGATCTACGCGCGAAGCTTCTTCGCCTGCGACCGGATGCTTTTGATCCGGGCGGAACCCCCAATAATCCCCAATTCATTGCTGCTTTCCCGCGAACCCGATTCGGGTTCCTTGCCGGGAAGCCTGTACCTATTTTCCCCATCCCTAGCGCTGCATTTCTCCGAAGCGGACTCCATACGCATTCCGGGAGTGTCCGATGCGATACCGATACGCCTAGGATCGGGCCTGATTATGCTCTATCGGCAATCGCTGCTATCGATCATGAAGCGAAGCTTCGTCCGGAACCGAATTCCGTAACTTTTTGGGGTGCTCCAATATCCCCAAAAAGGAAGCTTCGCTGAATGAACCGTGAGGTCAGTACGTCAGGGTGCGCCGCCTAGGCGTCCCCCGTTCCCCGTGTCGCTCAGCCCTGCTCGAGACGATATGCGAAGCGTTACCCGTGCAGGATCGTGTTCAGCACCTCTTGCACTTCCTCCAGCTCGCCCTCGGGAACGAGAATTTCGAATTGATGCTTCGATAGACTGACAGGGCGTACTTGTACCAAAAAACCTTCATCCGTTAGTTTTTGCTTGATGCGTTCTGCGATTTTCGCGGTCGGAGCGATATAAATAACCGTCCACATGATACAAAAAACCTCCCTGACTACCGAAACACCTCTCTTATACAATGGATTTATGATACCATATTCCGTCTTTTACCCGCAAGGAAGCTGGTGTCGAATCATGACGACGTCGAATCGTTCTTTTCGTCGGTTTCTTCATTGGCCCCGTATTCCGCGGCGTTTTTGTTCTTATGGGCTATCCGGGCGGAAGCCGCCGCGGCCAAGCCGGCAACGAGATCGTCGAGAAATACGTGGATTTGAGACGCGTTGTTGTTGAGAGAACGGATGATGCCCGTCTTTTCCTTGTCCAAATAGCCGAAGCTGGTCAAGCCGATCATCCCGTACACGTGCACGATGCCGAGCGCCAGCGTCTCGTCCACGCCGTACAGCGATTCGTCCCTTTCCATGATCGCCTGAAGCGGCTGCGGCAAAAGTCCCCGTTCCGCAAGCTCGTCAAGCGCTATGCCGGTGTACAGCGTATATTGAACCTCCCGTTTGGCCAGTACGGCCAGAACGCTTTCCTCGCACTCTTCTATCGTTAGCCGATCATTGTAGGGAAGCTGCAGCTTATAAACGATTTCCGCGACCTGATTCAACGAAACGCCTCGCCGAGCGAGCATTTGCAAAGCCAATTGTTTCGACATCGATACATCCCTCCTGGGTGACGTTCAAGGTTGCCGGCGCAACCCGGGCGGTACAAGCATGTATCCCGTCCGGGTTTTACTAAATGTATGCGCGCGCGTCGAGGAATGTTCGTAAAAAAAGACGGGACATTTGCGGAGCGGCCGACCGGATTTCAGCCGCCTTTGCCAATTAATAAGGTTGGTTTTAGCGCTATTTCCGCCTTTTTCGGCGTCACGCCGCATTTAGTGCTCGTTTCAGCCTT
>NZ_VDCQ01000054.1 GCF_006265175.1 Paenibacillus hemerocallicola
TGGTGGAATGGCAGACACGCTATCTTGAGGGGGTAGTGGGCGTACGCCCGTGAGAGTTCGAGTCTCTCCGACCGCATATACAAGTCAAGCGAAGAGTCCTTGCTTCAGTCAAGGGCTCTTTTTTGTATGCTCGTACATACGGGGCGGGTATTGAAGCTTGCGCAGGCGCAGATGTTTTTCTACACGAAGGTTGTTCGGCATCTGTTGGCTTCATAATAATCGGGGGACCAAGAATCGCGGGCAACAGGGCTCTTCAGGCTTCGGTTGCTTTCTTTCCGGGGAAAAGTGTACTCTTAAGGAAAGAGGGAAGCTTACATAGAGGAGGAACGAACCGTGACGGATAAGCAGAAAATGCTGGTGTTTGTCGGCTCGTACGCAGAGGCTGCGGACAGCGGAGTTTATGTATACGACATGGATGTGGAGACTGGGGGATTAACGGAGCTGGACCGGGTATCGGGCGTACAAAACCCTTCGTTTTTGAACCTGGATGCAGCGAAAAACAGGCTGTACGCGATCGGAGAGAGGCTGGAGGACGGACGGCGCTTTGGGGCGGCGGTTTCGTTTGCCATCGATTCCGTGCAGGGGAAGCTTCGGGAATTGAACAGGGCCGGTACGGTGGAAACGACGACTTGTCATATACAGCGTGATGCAGGCGACCGGTTCTTGGTAGTAGCGAGTTACTCGGGCGGGCAAGTAGGGCTCGTGGAGATCGGGGCGGACGGGACGATCGGCAAGCTGCTGGACGCGAAGCAGCACGAGGGCGGCAGCGTTCATCCCGAGCGGCAGGATCGACCGCATCCGCATTCCGCGTTTTTCAGCCCGGACAACCGGTATGTATTCGTGCCGGATCTGGGTATGGACCGCATCCGCGCCTATCGTCTGAATTCGGAGGCGGGCAAGCTGGAGTTCCACGGGGATACGGCGGTGCAGCCGGGAGCGGGTCCGCGGCATTTGGCTTTCCACCCGAGCGGTGCGTATGCGTATGTGATCAACGAACTGGACTCCACGATAACTTCGTTCCGTTATGACGCCGCTGCGGGTACGCTGCAAACGCTGGAGGTCTTGTCCACACTGCCATCCGGTTTCGAAGGCGAAAATGCTACTGCGGAAGTGCAGGTTTCCCCGGACGGCAACTATTTGTACGGCTCCAACCGCGGGCACGACTCCATTGTCGTCTACGCAATCGATGCGGACACGGGCAAGCTGACTTTAGTCGAGCATACGTCCACGCGTGGAGGACATCCACGGCATTTTTCACTGTCGCCCGAGGGAGACTTTCTTCTGGCAGCCAACCGGGACTCGGACAACATCGTCGTATTCCGGGTAGACAAAGAAACCGGCAAGCTCGTCTATACCGGGAACACGGTACAAGCTTCGAAGCCGGTATGCGTGAAGATGGCTGTATTTTCTGTACGGTAATCTAGCTGCGTCTATATAAAAACAAACGGCTTTCCGGAGTTTCGCGGAAGGCCGTTTTGTTTGCGAATTTCTTTGCAGGCGGTCCAACTGCTCGCTAATCCAATCCATGTATCCACCTCCGCGACAAATTAGTATCATCCAATCCGTTGAGGGCTACATGGCCAGATAGGTTAAAGGCTGTCCGCTTGAACCGGGATCGATTCGGGGGTATGATCGTGCTAAGGCGATGTGCCGGTTGTGGAAACGGCGCAATTGCACCAGATCGGCGTAAAGGGTGAGAAGCATGCTCGTATATGCTGCGGCGTTGTTGTCGGCCGCTGTCGTGCTGTTCCGGCTGCACCCGCGGCGCGAAGCCAACCGATGGGCGTTTTTGTTCCTGTTGTTCGCCAGCGTCGGCGGACTGGCCGGATTCATTCGGGAGGATGCGCTGCCCGCGCTTGCCTTGCAAGAGAACGCGCTGACATGGCTGGAGCCGCTCCGGCTGGCAGGAAAGGCGCTCGAGGTTGTCAACCATACGCTTACTCCGTATGGCGTGCTCGTGTTTTGTATCGTTTACTCGGAACGATTTCAACGCGCCAAGCTGTGGCTGAAGGCTACGCTCCTGATCCCGCCGGTCGCGACGGCAGCGGTATATATGGTCGCAACGGAGATAAAGGATTTTTTCCTGCTGTTGTTGCTATGGACGGTGCCTTATTATGGGGCTTCGTGCTGGCTTCTGGTCGATTCCTTCATACGGGAAAGGAATCCTTGGAAAAGAAGAGAACGTTTGATTGTCGCGGTGCTGGTCGTGCCGACCTTGATTGCGATTGCGGCGTTAATTAATGTGGCGAGCGTGTGGGAGCCGGGCTTCCGGTTTTTCAATTATGTTGCTTTCTTTATCGCCTACTCGCTGCTTGCCGGGGTGGCGTTCGCTTTCGGCTCCGGGGTGCTCGGAATCAAGGTGCGAATCGAGCGGGACCCTTTGGAAAGCGCGGTGACGGCAGTCAGCTCGGGAACGGCGATGCTGAACCATACAATCAAGAACGAAATCGCCAAAATTTCGATGTGCGCGGAAAATGTCAAAGCCGCGCTCCCCCCGCAGGACGGGGTTACGGCGGAGCAGCTCGATCTGATTGTAAAGTCGGCCGATCATATGAAGCGGATGGTAGGCCGCATTCACGGCCAGACGCAGGACATTGTGCTGGAGGAACGGCCGATCAGGCTGACGGAATGGGTGGGAGAATGGCTACGCCGCATGTCGTCCGTGCTGGAGCGCAACGGGGTCGCTATAGAAACGAAATTCGAATGCGATCCGGTGCTGCTGGGCGACCGGGTCCATTTAAGCGAGGTTTTGTCCAATATCGTGAGCAATGCGATGGATGCGATGCAGGGCGGGGGACGGCTGTTCGTACGGATTGCCGAGACGAAACGCGGCATCGAGCTTTCGTTCCGGGATAACGGGGCGGGTATTCCGAAGGAGCGGATCCCGCGTGTGCTGGAGCCTTTCTATACGACAAAGGCCAAGTCCGGGGACAATTTCGGACTCGGGCTGACTTACTGCTACCAAGTGATGCGTCAAAGCGGCGGGTCGATCGTGTTGGAGAGCGAGGAAGGCGCGGGGACGACGGTTAAGCTGCTTTTTCCGTTGAAAAAGCGGATATCTGGGACAACGGGGACGTCAACCTCGGGTGAACCGAGTGGAGAAGAGAGGAGGCGGCGGAATGAATCCGATTAAAGTGCTCATCGTCGAGGACGATGCGGACTGGATCAAGGCGATGACCGCATTCCTAAACAAGGAAGAGGACATGCTCGTCGTCGGAGCGGCGGCAAGCCGGGAGGAAGCGGTACGGCTCGCCGGCACGCTCGCATTCGACGTCGCTTTGATGGATATATGTCTGACTCCGGGGCGTTTGGACGGTATTTATGCCGCCATGGAGCTGCTCGATTTGCGTCAAGCGAAGGTCATCATGCTTTCGTCGCTTGAGGACGAAGCGATCATCACTCAAGCTTTCACCGCCGGTGCCGTGCAATATGTGCTAAAGACGGACTACCGGATGCTGCCCGAAACGATTCGCGGAGCGTTCCGCAGCACGAATCCGATGGAGGCGCTGCTGAAGGAATTCGCCCGCTTGAAGCGCGAGGAGCAGTTGCAGCCGTTGACCGGGGCGGAACGGGAGCTGTTCGGCCTGCTGGAGGAAGGGTATTCCCAGCCGCAAATCGGCCGGAAGCTGTTCAAAGCCGAGAGCACGCTGAAAAACCAAGTGAACAAAATGCTCAAAAAGCTCCGTGTTAAAAGCAGCAAAGAAGCGGTGGAGAAGGTGCGTCGGGGCGGGCTGATGCCGGAGGCGACTGAACGCGGGGCGTCGGACCGCAAGGACGCGGCCGGGATAGACCGGAACGGCGAGCGGGACGCCATGGAGGACGTCAGGAAAGAGTGAGGGGTGAGTGAATAAGGTTGAAACCAACCTTATTCCGCAAAGGCAGCATCCCGCGAACGTGAATAGTGCTGATATCAGCACTACATATCCGGCTAGGCGGGGGAAAGCCACGCCGAATCGGGACGGTCGGACAAAATAAGGTTGAAATCAACCTTATTCCGCGAAGGCAGCATCCCGCGAACGTGAATAGTGCTGATATCAGCACTACATACCCGGCTATGGCGGGGGAAGCGGCCAAATCGGACCCGCTTCCCGCCCCAGTGGCTCCCACCATGCTCAAAGCGGCGCTACGGAGTCCGCAAGGGGCAAGTTGTGTCGGATTCAGCTCCCTTTTCTAGAGGGTACTACGATTGTTAGTACCCTTTTTGCATACCGTTGCATGAAAATTGGAACTGCAGCGCAGAGGCCGCCGGGATGTACAATGGACGTACGGGGCGGCCGGAAAGGCGGAAGCGGTCATGGCAGAGCAAAACACGAAAGAGGCTGATATCATTTTGTTCGACGGCGAATGCATGATGTGCAGCGCCATTGTCAGGTTCGTCATCGCGCGGGACCCGGCTGGGCGGTTTCGTTTCGCCTCTCTCGGATCGGACACGGGCGCGGCTATCCGCAATCGGTTCCTTCGGGGACTGGGCATGAGGTCTGCGGCAAGAAGCGGCCAACGGGAAGAGGATAACGTCCGCGAGGTTGCTGCCGGCGGGATGGATAACATCGACTTGCCCGCTCCCGACACGTTCATGCTGGTACGAGGCGACCGGATCTATATGAAATCCCGGGCGGGGCTGGAAGTGGTCAAACGGCTGCGGGGCGCGTGGCCGCTGCTCTACGCCTTCATCGTCGTCCCCTCCCCGATCCGGGACAAAGTGTACGACTATATCGCGCGCAACCGTTACCGCTGGTTCGGGCGCAGCGATCATTGCATGCTGCCTTCCCCGGAAAACAAAGACCGCTTTCTCGAGTAAGGACGGAGGAGAGAGCAATGGGCAAAGCCAAGACGATATACGTCGAGCTGGATATACGAGCCGGAATGGATGCGCTGTGGAATCGGACGCAGACGCCGGAGATGCACGAGAAATGGGATTTGCGATTTTCCGAAATCCGTTATTTGGCCAAGAGGACGCCCGATGAGCCGCAGCGGTTTCTATACGCCACCCGGATCGGCTTCGGCTTGCGTATCGAGGGATCGGGTGTTACGCGCGGATCGATTGAAGAAGCGTCAGGTCGCAGAACGTCGGTACTGCGCTTCGGATCGGATAGCCCGCTATCGCTCATTCGCGAGGGCGGAGGATTTTGGCGGTATATCCCGCATGAGGATAAGGTCACGTTCATGACCCGCTACGATTATACTACCCGGTTCGGACCGCTCGGCCACCTGGCGGACCGGTTGGTTTTCCGCCCGCTGATCGGCTGGGCGACGGCATGGAGCTTCGACCGGCTGCGGCTGTGGCTGGAAAGCGGCATACCGCCTTCCGTTTCATTCGGCCGGTGGCTTGTTCACGTATGCGGAGCATGGCTGCTCGCCTTGCTCTGGATGTATCAGGGCATCGTGCCGAAGCTGATCGCTCCGGAGGCCGGAGAGCTGGACTTGCTCCGGGCCGCGGGATGGTTCTCCGGATGGGAACGCGGAGCTTTGGCGGTACTGGGCTTGGCCGAAGCGGGCTTCGGACTCTTGATAGGGTTACGCTCCAAAGATCGGAGAGTTCATGCATGGGCGGCAGCCGCGCTTGTAGTATTGGCTATTCCGGCGCTCTTGGCCGATCCGGATTTGTGGGCGTCGCCGATGAGTCCCATCGTATTGAGCGGAGCGATGCTGGGGCTGCACGGCACGGTCGCGTGCATGTCGGAGCAATTGCCGTCCGCAGGTCGCTGCCGCAGGCGTCCTGGCAAAGATTGCTAAGGAGGAGAGGACTCATGCCATCCATATATGAGGAAGCGATGGGCAGCGATTTTGCCAAGCTTCATCCGCAAATCCGCAGACGGTTCGGCGTGTCGAGCGCCGAAGGGACCGCCTCGATCGGGCGGGGAACGATGGACCGGATTTGGTATGCCAAGTGGGCTATTGTGCCGCTGTATATCGGGACGGCACGCCATATCATGTTTCCTTCCGGCGGCAGGCGGGTGCCGTTCACGATCGAAAATTATGCCTATACGGACTCGTTCGGAAGGGAAACGGTGAGCTGGATTCGCAAATTCCGATTTCCCGGCAAAATCCGCAGGTTCGACGCTACGATGATCTACAGCAGACAGAGACGCAAAATTGTCGACTATTTGGGGGATCGGCAGCATCTGGCCGTCGATCTCGATATCGGGCCGGCTCCGAACGGAGGAATTCGCATCCGTTCCGGCGAGCAGCGTTTCTATGAAGGGATGCTTCATTTCCGGTTTCCGGGGAAGCTATCGGGTACGGCGGACGTATGCGAATGGTACGACGACGAAGAGGAAGCGTTCAAGATCGAGGTGAACGTGACAAATCCGCTGCTCGGTCCGGTGTTCGGCTACAGCGGTACGTTCCAAGCCGAATTTGTCGAAGCGGGCTGTCCGATCCCTGACGGGATCAAACCGCTAAGGGAAGAGAGTCGGGAGTGAGTCCGGAGCATGGAGGGCCTATAGAGAGAGTACAAATGGGTGTAATGGAGAGAGTATAGAGAGAGTACAGACAGAGAATACAGACAGAATACAGACAGAGAATACAGACAGAGGATACAGACAGAGAGTACAGTGAGAAGAGTATGGAGGGTTTAGAGAGCTTAGAGAGCAAACGGAGACGCTAAAGGAGACGCTAAAGGAGAAGAGGCGGCTGCGCCGCCGCCGGCTTCACTTGTTCGTTTTGCCCAAGACGGCATCGAATAAATAATCGACGCGTTCTTCGCAGCCGACGCGGTTGGACGATTGCATCAATCGGTCTCCGCAAGCCTTTAGCCAATAGCCTCGGACCGGCAGCGAGGAATTGTCGATTTCGCGAATGCCGCCCGTCTCCTCCAGTACGTATTTCTTGCCTTCTTTAATGCCATAGTTGAAAGACGAGCCTTCGGCTTGCAAGCCGTAATAGTGGAAATCGGTGCCCGGCTTCAAGGAAGCCAATTCGGTGTCGTCCAACTGCCGGAAGAAGCGACGGATCGAGACGGATCGGTCGTATTGCACCCACTCCTTCACCTGGCGTCGGGAAATCTTGAATCGGGTCTTCTCCGGCTCGAGCTCGATGCGGAAGAAATCATAGTTTCCTTCGGGTCGGCGTTCGATCCCCTCATAATGCATTTGCAGCAAAGCCCCGTCGGCCTTGTAGCCGGCTTCGAACCGTTCCAGTCTCGTCTCCCCCGATAATTGAAATTTCTTCGTGACGCTGCTCCAATGAGCCGCGAAATCGAAATCGTACATATTCATCTCCGCAGCCGGGACTATGCGTACGCGCTCGTATTCGCTCTTCTCCAACGAAGGCGCGATCCACTGAAGCAGAAACAAACAGAGGCCGAGGTACGCCGCGCGATGCTTCGCTTCCCGGTTCAACTTCGGCCGGGCCACTACAAACAGCAAAAATACGGCGAAGCCGAGAGGAAGGCGCAGCTCGTTCAGACTGAAGGTGAACGCCCCCAATACGGAATAGCCGAACAGCTTCGCGGGAAGCCAAGCTTCTTCCTCCTGCCGCTTCCGGTAAAACAACACGAGCAAGAGCAGCGAAGCGGCAAAAACAACCGCGTTCAGGCCCGCTCCCCACCATTCATCCCGAAACATGGAATCACCGCCTTCCTTCCATTATAGGCGCGAAAAGGCAACCGATACCAGCAAAATAGCTGGCATCGGCCGCCTTCGTTCGGGATTAAAAGATTAGCCGAGCAGCAAAGCGTCCAGCCGCTCCTTTTGGCGGAGGTGGTGCCGGAAATGCATCACGGTCAACACGTACCATTCCTTCGCGTTCAGCTCGCCCAAGCGAGGGTGGGGCGCGGTATGCTCTGCGGGAATTTGCTCCAGTACGGGCTCGACTTCCCGCATCCGCCGGACGACCTCCTTCAAGCCGTCGGCCAACTGAATCTTGCTCTCCGGCTGACTCGGCGTATGGGCTTCGGAAATGACCCGGATCCGGATCGGTGGGAAGGCTCCCAGAGCAAATACGGCTTGCCCCTGCTCATTTTTCACCCCGGCCGCTCCGCGGCTTTCCCTGCATGCCTCGATTTGGCGAAGCTGCATGTACAAGCTCGATTGGATCAAATGAACGTACACTTGGCCCAGCGACCATTCGCCCTCCTCCGGCGTACGGGTCAATTGATCCATGTCGTAGCGCTCCAATTGCTGCGTGTACAGATCGACAAGCTCCTCCAACTGCTCCAGCGATTGTTTCGTATTCATCGTATCGTGCGGCTCCTTTCGGGTTATATGAGCTTATCGTAGCAAATCGCTGCTGACAGCTGTATGTCAGTAGCGTTTCAGCATGTTTTCGATTTCTTGGCGAACCCGGATCCGGAGCGGCTCCGGCTCGAGCACCGTAACGCCCGAACCCCATCCGAGTACCCAGTGAAGCGCGTCGTCAGGCCGGCGAACCCGCAGCGTGACCCTTACTCCTTCCGGCGCAGGCTCGATCGCATGCATATAGAAATAGTCGCTTTCCCGCAGCAGCGCCTCCAGCTCCGGGCGGAACAGCAAACGGACGAAAACGTTCCGGTCGTCGACCGGGCGATACGATTGAAGCTCGAAGCCGGCGGGACGCCGGAAGCGCTCATCCAGCACGGTCAGCTCGCCGATGCGGCTTATGCGGAAATGGCGAATGTCCCCGCGCAGCCGGCAATAAGCGACCAGAATCCAATATCCGTCCGCACTCACGAGTCCGTAAGGCTCCGCGTCGCGAACGCTTTCCAGCTCTGAGCCATCGGCCCCCGGCTTCGCTTTCGTATAGCGAAAACGGACGAGACGTTCTTCCAGAACCGCCTGGCGGAGCCGGGAAAGCTTGTCCGATAGAAGGTCGTCCCCGCCCGCCCGAGACCCGCCATCCACGAGCTTCCAAGCGGACCGCATCCGTACCGATTCCTCCAGCACTCCCTTCGGCAATATCGCCTCGATTTTGCCGCGCGCCGCAAGCGAGCTTGCTTGATACGCCGCGTCGAATTGCCGCTCCACGATATCGAGCCCGAGCAGCAGCGTAACGGCTTCTTCGGCGGTAAAGCCGATCGGAGGCAAGAAATAGCCCTCCATCAAGGAGTAGCCTTGACCGGGCGAGCCGACGACCGGCACGCCCGCCTCGCACAAAGCCTGCACATCGCGATAGATCGTTCTCACGCTCGTCTCGAAGACCGCGGCCAAATCCGCGGCGCGAAGCGTTCCCTTGCGCTGCAGCTCAAGCACGATGGCGAGCATCCTGTCCGTTTTGTTCATGGGATTATCCCGCCTTTCCCTCAGCGGCGCGCCGCTTCTTGCTATGTCTATGCTACTATTTCTGTCTGTCCGTTTCCATCGGAAAATGCCGCAACCGAGTTGAACAAGCAAGGCTCGCCCGGAGGCGAACCTTTTGCGCGTCCGACCCGTTCCTGAACCTGCTGATCGAGCAGCTCGACAAAATCCTGAAAGCGAAAGGCATCGTCAAAATTGTGGCCCGAAACCCGACGCTGATCCAGGTGCTGAAGGTGCAAAACGATCGGTTGTTCCATAGGATCTACACCGACATGACACAAATTATTTTGTGAAGTATTGTTCTTGAACGATAATGACCGCCGTCCTGCGTCAGGGCGTCGGTTTTTCATTTGAAATTCCAATCAAACCCGGTGCCGCCTGCGGTACTCCGACGGGGCGACTCCGATCCGGGAGGCGAACAGGCGGCTCAAATAGTAGCCGGTCGCATAACCGCAGGAGGCGGCGATCTGTTCGACGGTCATCCGGGTTTCGCGAAGCAGCCGGCACGCCCGTTCCATCCGCAGGCCGGTCAAATAGTCGCCGGGCGTGGCCCGGTATGCCGCGCGAAAGCGGCGGATGAGCTGCACGGAGCTTAAGCCGAGCTCATCCGCCAGCTCCTTGACGCCGAACGGCTCGGCGCATTGCTCCTCCAGCCGCTTGGCGGCCCTAAGCATCAATTCGTCCTCGCTGTGGGCGCCGTCGCGGGGATAGTGAGCTTCGGAACGCTCCAGACACCATGTTTTCCAAATATCGTTCCAATAATGGCCGATCAGGGGAAGCTGATCGGGAATGGACAGCGTATCGATCCGCCTCCATTTGTCGAACGTATCGAATAAACGCTGGCGGTTGTCCGGCGTGAACATGACGGGCAGCCTCGAGCTTGCGTTTTCGCTGCCTTCGTCGTCTTCCGCTACCGCGGAATGCGATTCTTTCCGGCTCAGCAGGACGAAATGGAACGACAGGGTCGAGGTGGTCATCGTCCGTATGAAGGCGACGGAAGGCGGGCAAAGGACGAGACTGCCGCTTCCCGCCGTTCCTTTCGACTCGCCGATCCCATACGAGAACGAGCCGCTCTCGACCGCGAACAGGCACCAGTGCGGATAAACGTCCGCAGGCATGACGAATTCCCGCTTGTTCTCCCAGTACGTATAGTCCTGCACGCTCCATTCCAGCTCAATCAGCCGAAGCGGGGACGGAACGAATCGGACGCCGGCGTCCGATTGGGCATTTCCTTCGCCGTTCGTTTCCGGCATATGGCAGACTCTCCTTGTTGTGGTGAAATAAAAGATACGAAAGATGATCAAATCGTGCATTTTAAGCCGAGAATGAGCTGGTATGATGAAATTATATATATCATAACCTGACTAAGGTGGTTTTGACCATGCGCAATGAAACGATACAAACCGATATAACGGTAGTCGGGGGAGGCTTGGCCGGCGTCTGTGCGGCGATTGCCGCGGCAAGGCTCGGGCAAACGGTAGCACTCGTGCAAAACCGTCCGGTTCTCGGCGGCAATTCGAGCAGCGAGGTACGGGTGTGGGTATGCGGCGCGACCGCTCACGGGACACACCGCTATGCGCGGGAAACGGGAATTATGGGCGAATTATTCGTGGAGAACCAGTATAGAAATCCGGACGGCAATCCGTATTTGTGGGATTTGGTCGTCCTGGAAGCGGTGAAGGCGGAGCCGAACATCCGGCTGTTCCTCAATACCGACGTTCACGAGGTGGAGGCGGACGGGGACGAGCACGACCGGACGATCCGTTCCGTAACGGGCTGGATGATGGCCTCCGAGCGGCGGATCCGTTTCGAGAGCGCGGTTTATCTCGATTGTACGGGCGACGGGCTCGTCGGCTTTCTGGCCGGGGCGAAGTACCGCATCGGCCGCGAAGCGCGCCACGAGTTCAACGAGGATTGGGCGCCGGAGGTTGCCGACGACATAACGCTCGGCAGCACCATTTTGTTTTATACGAAGGATGCCGGCCGTCCGGTCAAATACGTTCCGCCTTCCTTCGCGAAAAATATAACCGAAACGACGATCCCGATCCGGCGCGTCATCCGCAGCGGCGATTCCGGCTGCCATTATTGGTGGATCGAATGGGGCGGAGAGCTGGATACGGTACACGATAACGAGCGCATCCGCGACGAGCTGTGGTCGGTCATTTACGGCATATGGGATTACATCAAAAATTCCGGCAAATTCGATGCCGCGAACATGACGCTGGAATGGGTAGGATCGGTTCCGGGCAAACGGGAGTACCGGCGGTTCGTCGGCGACTACGTGCTGAACCAGAACGATATTATCGCCCAGCGGGAGTTCGAGGACGGAGTCGCGTTCGGAGGCTGGTCGATCGACCTTCATCCGCCGCAAGGCATGTACTCGACGGAGAGCGGTTCGAAGCATCTGCATATAGACGGCGTGTATCACGTGCCGTTCCGCTCGCTTTATTCCGTCAACGTCCGCAACATGCTGATGGCCGGCCGGGACATCAGCGCCTCTCACGTTGCCTTCGGGACGACGCGCGTCATGGCGACGTGCGCCGTCATCGGCGAAGCCGCCGGCACGGGCGCCGCGCTGTGCGCGGCCAAAGGCGTCACGCCGCGCGAGCTGCACGCCTCGCATCGCGGCGAGCTGCTGCAGACGCTGCTGCGCCAGGACGCTTCGATCGTCGGCCTCCGCAATGCGGACGGCCTCGATCTGGCCCGACAAGCGCGCAGCAGCGCCTCCGGCACGCTCGCCCGGCTCGCCGTAGAGAACGCCGGGGATGAGAGGCACCGGCTCGCAAACGACGTGGCGCTGCTCTTACCCGTGGAGCCGCGGCTGGACGGGCTCGAGCTGCTGCTCGACGCCGATGCGGCGACGACGGTGGAGATCGAGCTGTGGGATACCGGCCGCAAGGAGAATTACGTGCCGCACACGCGGCGCGCGTCGGCGTCGGCCGACGTGCGGCCGGGAGAGAAGCAGTGGGTCCGCTTCGAGCTGAGCTGGACGCCGGACGAACCGCAGAATGCGTTCGTCATCGTCAGAGCGAACGAAGCCGTACAGCTGCACCATTCGAGCGAGCCGTTGTCCGGCGTCCTGATCTTCTTTGGCGAAGGGAAGCCGCACGTATCCGCGCAGCTGGAGGATCACCGTCAGGACCAGCCGGTCGTGAGGTGGCGCATGGCGCGCAAAACGCGCAAGCCTTTCTGCTTCCGCGCTCCGGGAGAGACGTCCGCCTATTCGCCGGTTAAAGCGGTGAGCGGTTACCGCCGTCCTTACGGCGGTCCTCAGCAGTGGATGTCGGAACGGGTTGGCGCAGACTCGGAACAATGGCTGCAGCTGGATTGGGATGCAGGCGTCTCGTTGAAACGGGTCGAGCTTACGTTCAATGACGACGTGAATGAGGATTTGATCAACCTGCATCATCACCACACGCCGTTCGAGACCATTCCCGAGCTCGTTCGCGATTACCGCATCGAGGCATGGGACGAAAACGGATGGAGGACGCTGCTTCGCGAGACGGACAATCGGAAGCGCAAGCGCGTGCATCTGCTGGCCGAGACGATCCGGACGGAGCGGCTGAGAATTGTCGTAGAAGCGACGAACGGCAGCGGCTATGCGGAAATCGTGGAAGTGCGGGCATACGGGGAGTAACGATATACGATGCAAGCTCAAGCAGCCGTTGCAACAAACGGCTGCTTGTTGCCGTTCCGCCGGCTGAAGCGCATGGAAGCTCGTCCCGACCGATCATGCTCTGTTTGCCGACTGTATTTGTCAGCCGAAATAGACGATAATGGGGATAGAATAGTGCCGCCCGCAAGATGGAGGCGGTATTCGGGAATAGCGGAGAGAGGACGAGCCGATGAGTATGGAAACCTACATAGCGCTGCTGCGCGGGATTAATGTAAACGGACAAAAGCTGATCAAGATGGACCGCTTGAAGAGCATTTTCGAGTCGATGCAAGTCAGCCAAGTGAGGACTTATATCCAGAGCGGGAACGTTCTGTTCGAGGCTGAGGAGCAGAGCGCCGACCAAGTGCGCCGAAGCATCGAAACCAAGCTGAAGGAAGAGCTCGGCTACGAGGTCGACGTAGTCGTCCGAACGAAAAGCGAGCTGGAGCGAACGATCGCGCAAAATCCTTTTGGCGATATGGAGTCGCCGGAAGACGGCAAACTATATGTATCCTTTCTGTCCGAGGAGCCGACTGCAGAAGCTTTTGACGTGCTGGCTTCGTTCCAAAGCGATGTGGACGAATATCGCGCGGACGGACGCGAAGTATATATTCGCTGCCGGGGCCAATACGGCAAATCTTTGTTTTCCAACAATTTTCTGGAGAAAAAGCTCGGCGTTACGGCCACGACCCGCAACTGGCAGACGGTCAATAAGCTGGCAAGCATGGCCGGAAGCCGTACATAAACGACAGGAGGCTCGATGATGGAGCACGATAAAAGCATGAAGTCGAAGGAAGGGACCGAAATGCTCGAGCAGGTGCGCCGCATATGCGGCTCTCTTCCGGAAGCGGAAGAGATAATCGACGGTTTCGGCCATACGGTGTTCCAAGTCAACGGCAAATCGTTTGCAAGACTCGGCGAAAGCGAGGGGGGCGGCGCCGGATTGTCGTTCAAATCGGACCGCGAAACCCAGGAGCTGCTGCTCCAGCAGGAAGGCTTCTTCAAAACGCCGTACATCGGCCATCACGGCTGGGTATCGGTGAAGCATCCGCAAGATTGGAGCATGCTCGGGGATCTGCTCAAGGAAGCGTACTTGCGGGCCGCTCCGAAACGTCTGGCGAAGCTGATGATGCCGTAAGCTGCAGGAAGTCGAAAAGCGCGCCGTCCCTTATATCGGGCTGGTGCGCTTTTCGCGTCTTATCCTATCATAGATCGCTATAAGAGAATCGGTCCGAAAGCAAGAAGCGGGATTCCGCGCTCGTCCTTGACGTTGACGGCCGGGTTCAAGCCGTTGCCGTGCCAGAGCCGCGTTCCTTCCGGAGCGGAACGCTCGAACCGAAGGAGCAAGCAGTCTCCTTCATCCGGTACGACGGCCGTAACGGGGAGAGGAGATCCCGAATGGTCCGCGGCAAACCCGAAAGCGTACCGGACAGGACGCAATCGTCCGTTCACGCCGTCGAGCGCGATGCGAAGCTCGGTCCGGTCGTCGTTCCAAGAAAAATCGATGGGGCGCGGACCGGGTTCGGCCGCGTCGATTCCGTAAACCAAGCTTAACGCGCGCCACGCCATCCGCTTGCCGACCTCCTTGAGCGAGGGGGCGTCCAAATGGATCGGATCGGTCAACGTAGCGTCGATCGTAGGGACGACGGCCGCACGGCCGAGCCCGTCTTCCAATAGCCGCTGCTCTTCGCGGATACGGTCCCACGTCTCGGCTTCCCGGCCCGAGATATAGAATACGGAAAGCTGCGCGTAGATGAATGGAAGCTCGTCGTCTCCGATATCCCGCCGCAAAGCCGCCACGAACGATTCCATCCGCTCGCGGTATTGCGGTGCGGCCTTCTCGTTAGCGTCGCTTTCCCCCTGGTACCAGAGGCAGCCCTTCGCTTTCCCGCCCAGCTTGCGAACTTTGCGCATCATCGCGCTGTACAGCGTCGTGCCCGTATCGCCAGGCCGCTCGGGGCTCCACTGCTCCATGCTCGTTCCGCCATGCGCGCACATCAGGAGTCCGACGGGCACGCCCGTATGCTTCAGCAGCTCTTTGGCGAACGGTATGGCTAGCCCGGCTCCTTTCGTACGGTTTTGCCGCGCGATAATGTCGGTAATGTCCGGATGCTGCGGCGTCGGAGTTATCCGATGCACCGGATCGATTGAATCGTTCAGCCAGCACAGCGGTTCTTCCGCCATTGCCCAGCGGTCCCCCAAGTAGAAGCAGCTGATTCCTTCCTGCGGCGTTTCCACTTCGAGCAGCTTGCCGCAGCCCTCCATATTGGATTGGCCGGCCAAAATCCAAAGGTCGCCTACGAAAACGGGCTCCACGCTGAAAGACGCGACGACCGGTTTATCCGACTCGCTTGACGATGCCGATAGGCGGACATCAATCCGGTAACGTCCGACCGGTACGGAGTCCAGCTGTCCTTCGAAAGATGCTCCGTCGATGGAACCAATCGTTCTCCATTGTGCGTCTGACGAGTCCGAGGCGATTCTCGCTTCCACTTTGCCGTGCGCGGATTCCGGCATTCGGAAGCGGATCGGTATGTCGGCCATATTCCGTTCGTTTCTTTGGTGCACGGCATGCGGGCTCGGATCGATAACGATGACCTGTGTCTTTTCACTAACGGGATTCATTCAAGCGCCCCCTCGAAATCTTTTTGGTGAGATATATAGTTCCTTGCCGGTCTGCGGATTCCTTCCGCGCGGGACGAAAAAGATGAAACGTGCAAACACGAAATAAAGACGCCTGAAGGTAAGCGGGCACTGCCGAATGTAAAACCGTTACCAGGGAAACGTTGCGTTTACTTTTCGCGCCAAAAGGAATAAAATGGGGCTAAAAGCAGCCGCGGATATCTACGGCGCACCCATACACCAACAAGAAGTCCACCGGCAGAAGCTTTACCAGTTTGCGGTGGTTTTTTCGTTTGCGGAGCATCCGCTTCATCTTTGCGGTACGCTCTTCACCATGTACCCCAAAAAAGGAAGGTGTCGCTCGTGTCCGAATGGCTGGATAAGCACGAACATACGATTCCGAAATTGTTGTCCGTTCTGTTTGCGGGCTGCGCCGCGGGGTTCGCCTGGAGCGGATTGTGGATGCAGTCGTTGGAAAGCGGTGTCATAGGGGCGCTGTTCCTGTGCATCTATAAAATGTCGCTGATCATAGATCAAAATATGGAAGAATAGAGCCGTAACCGGGCAGACCGGAAAAATGCCGTTCCCCCTCAGGGTGCGGCGTTTTGTTTTGCTGCGGAACGGTCGGAAAAACAGTGTTGACTCTGACCTTGGAGGAGACTCTAGAATGAGGTGTGAAGCGGAGGTGAAAGCCAAATTGCGATATACGGTAAAGGAAGTATCCGAGCTGACGAACGTCACGATCAAGGCGCTGCATCATTATCACAAAATCGGTCTGCTGGCGCCAAGCGAGGTGAGTGAAGCCGGATATCGTCTTTACGGGATGAAGGAACTGGAACGGCTGCAGCACATTTTGTTTTACCGGGAGCTCGATGTTCCGCTCGGCCGCATCAAGGAAATATTGGAGACGGAGCCGGACCGGCTGGCCGTCCTGACGGAACAAAGAGAGCTGCTGGCACAACGCGGGCAAAGGCTGGAGCGGTTGATTCGCACGATAGACGAATCGATCCGCACCGCCGAGAAAGGAGAAACGATGGATCGAAACGACATGTTTAAAGGCTTTGCGGACGAGGCGCAATGGCGCGAGGCGATGAGCGGGCAGAACGAGTATGTTAAGGAAACGTACGGTTACGATTTGCTGAACGATAAGACGATCGATCCCGTAGCGATGAATGAGACGGCCGCAGAAGCCAAACGGTTTATGGACGGAATGGCGCAGGCGTTGAGGGACGGAGCGAGGTTTGACGACGAGCGAGTCCTGTCTTTGATTAGCGGACATGTTCAATTTGTGGACCGGGCCGTTCATGCGACGAGCCCGTCGGATTTCGCGGCACAGACGCGTTTCTTCATGGACGATGATTTTCACCGGAGCATGCTCGAGGGTCAGCAGACCGGACTCGCTTATTTTATTTGCTTCGCGGCCGAATCGTTTGCGGCCCGGCCGACCTGACTATGAAGTTTGCTTCAAGAAGACGCAGGGCCGTCCGAGAGCGGTCCTGCTTTTCTTTTTCCAGGCTGCGCAAGCGGCTCAGCGCCCATCGGCGCAGTCAGTGAGCGGCAGTTTTGATCGACAGTGCTATTCATGGCGATCGAGATTCTCCACACTCGAATTCTGACAAAATGACTATTACGATCCGGATACGTCGGCCTGGAAAACGGCAAAGGAGATTACGAATAACGACAAACGTTTCGCTTACTGGCATATGGATGTTCAAGGCATTTCCCGCGTGACGAAGCTCCGGTTTACGCTGGGGTATCCTATCGGCGTCCGATCTGGAGAAATCGACCGGAATATGCCCGATGAATGCCGGAAGGATGACGGCCAAGCCGAACTATCAGGCGGGGCCGAAAATCATACGTTACTACATTGTCCATTTCGTGATGGAAGGGCAGGCCGTTCATTGGGTGAACGGTAGGCCGGTCACGCTCGGCAAGGGCGACATGTTCTGCGTGTTTCCTTATAAAACCGCCCGGCATGGCCTCGATCCGGACAAGCCGCTGCTCAAAATGATGTGGTTCGGGCTGACCGGCGAAGGGGTGCGCTCCTTGCTGCAGCGGGTCGGCGTCACGGAGGAGAGGCCGTATATGCGCAAGGTGTTCCATCCCGGCGTGCCCGGCATCGTTCGGCAGCTGGTGGACGAATTCCGGCAAATCCATGCGGCAGGCAACTACTTCCGGTGGATGGCCAAAATGTACGAGCTGTTCGACCATCTGGCCATTGCGGATGCCCGCGAACGGCAATCCGTTCCCGATAGAAGCCCGTCCTCATGGATACGGGACAGCGAGAGATTCATGAACCTGTACTTCACGGAGAATATTACCGTACAGGATGTGGCGAATTATGTGGGCGTACACCGCTCGCATTTCTCGGCGGAGTTCTCGAAGCGGGTCGGCATACCGCCTGTTCAATATTTGCAGAAATTGAGGATGGCCAGAGGGGCGCGGATGCTCTCGGACAGCGATTTCCCGATCACCGACATCGCCCTGTCGCTAGGTTATCCCGATCTGTACGCATTCACCAGAGCTTTCCGCAACTATTACGGAACGACCCCTAGCCAGTACAGAGCCGATACTCCGGCAGAGGTCGAGTGTCTTGAGCGGACCTAGTACACGACGACGTCAATAAGCGCCCCGTACAATGGGCCATGAAAACCGGACAACCGGCGTTCTAACCGATCCGGCAATGCGCCATCTGCGCTATCTGCAACGATGTCAAGGCAGCAAGGCGATCGCTTCCTCGGCCCAGACGAGCAACTGCGAGCGCAAGCCGTCCCCTTCCAGCTTCTCTACCATTTGCTTCGCCGTTTCCAGGTTTAACGTGACTCTTCCCGTCGTTTCGAAGCCGTCCGGCATCGGCACATATCGGTCTACCCGCGCAATGAAAAATACGGTGTACGTATCAGTCGCTTCCCAATACCAGGCCGCGATCGGGATTCGGCTCCGGCGGAGTACGAGACCCGCTTCCTCGACGGTCTCCCGGTCGAGAGCTTCGTCCGCCGTTTCGCCCGGCTCGAGCCGTCCTCCCACGGTCGTAAGCGTTCGTTCGTTTCGGTCCCATACCATGACGATCGAGCCGTCGTCGGTGACCGGGATGCTGTGCACCCCGGCAATGCGCTTGTCTGTCGGCAATTCATTGATTCGTCGCAGCATTCGATCATGCTCCTCTCCGGCAATTGAGCTTCCCTTCCAGCATATCAGCAGATGCGGCTTGGCGGTAGTCGCGAATGTGGCGATGTTAGGGCACGTTATGATATCACGAGCTTGCGAACGCTTGTACCTAAATAAGGAAAAATATGTCACGCACGCAAAAAGAAGCAAACCTTCGTTCGAACGATCTCGAACGAAAGGTCTGCTTCGCTTCGCGCATGAAGCGCTAATTCAGCAAATGCCGATAGGGAGTATAGTCGATGCCGTTTTTCTCCAGAAAGGAGACGAGGCTCTTATAGTCGCGTTTGGGTGTAGCCAGAATGTATCCCTCGATGCAGTGCTGCTCGGTAACTTCGCCGGCGCCTTTCTCCAGAGCGACCTGTCCGATTTTGGCCGCGATGGAATGGCGGGCGATATCGCGGAACGGCGCGGGGACAGGCGATACGAGCTTCTCGAGAAACAGTTTGGACGCGTCCGTCCACAGGTGGCGGGACGCATCGACATAGTGGTTTTGCCAATCGAGCTTCGACTTGCCGTCGGCTTTCGGCAGCACCTTCATAAATTTGCGGAACATGAAAAATCCGCCGATCGACATGAAAATGAGCAGCACGAACCCCCAGAACAGCAAAAACATCATGAAACTTTGCGAAGGCATCATTCATTCTCCTCGTAATGCTAGTGTTACTGGAATTATACCGCATTCCTAGATTTATTTGAAGTTTCTTAGTACAATAAGGAGAAGTATACGCGAGAGGAGTCGAAGTGAATTGAAGATAGGATCGCACGTCTCTTTTTCCGACAAAGGTCTGTTGAATGCGGCGAATGAAGCCGTATCCTACGGTTCCAGCACGTTCATGATTTATACCGGGGCTCCCCAAAACACCAGACGCAAACCGATCGAGGAGCAATATATCGAAGAAGGCAAAGCTCTCATGGAGCAGCACGGCATCGGCGAAATCGTCGTGCACGCGCCTTACATTATTAATCTGGGCTCTTATAAAGAAGATACGTTCGAGCTGGCCGTCCGCTTCCTGCAGGACGAAATCCGCCGCACCGATTACCTCGGCGTGCGCAACATCGTGCTGCATCCGGGCGCTTACACGGATAAGGACGCCGAATACGGCATCAACCGCATCGCCGAAGGCTTGAACGAGGTGCTCCGCGGCACGAAGGACACGAACGTGAACATCGCGCTCGAGACGATGGCCGGCAAAGGCTCGGAGCTCGGACGCTCGTTCGAGGAGCTGGCGCAAATTATGGACAAGGTGGAGGACAACGAACGGTTGACCGTCTGTCTGGACACGTGCCACGTTCACGACGCGGGATACGATATCGTCGAAGATTTTGACGGCGTGCTGAACCATTTCGACAAGATCGTCGGCTTGAACCGTCTGGGCGTCATCCATCTGAACGACAGCAAAAACGTTCGCGGCGCGGGCAAGGACCGTCACGCTCCCGTCGGAGCGGGCATGATCGGCTACAAGGCGATGAATTATATCGTGCATCACGACAGCCTGCAGCATTTGCCGATGATTTTGGAAACGCCGTGGATCGGCAAAGACGACAAAACCGTCCGCCCGATGTACGAGGCGGAAATCGCGCTGCTGCGCGGCGATTTGAACGGCCGTTTCGGCGAGGAGTTCCTCGACCATTTGGACCGGCTGCACCATTATTTCGGCAAGCAGGAGATCGATTCGAGAGAGTTTATCCTCTCCACATGGGAGACGCTCAAAACGGACGCAAAGGCGAAAAAGGCGGATCCGCGCGAGCCGATGGAGCGGCTGTACGACTTGGTATTCGAAAGCCGTCTGTTTCCGGACTTGACCGAGGAGCAGATCAACCACCGAATCACCGCTTGGCTCGCCGGCAAGCAATTGCTGGCCGCCGTCTGATCGGACAGGCCTGCCGGAAATCTATTTAACGGATATGAGAGGAACGAGATCGGACAAATGAGCCCTTTGGTCACACCACCGAACCTTCAGCGTTCAGACTGCCACCGGGACCGGGCGCGGATGCTGATTTCTTGTCCCGACCGCCCGGGCATCGTGGCGGCGGTATCGCAATTTTTGTCCAAGCACGGAGCCAATATCGTCCAGTCGGATCAATATACGATGGACCCGCAAGGCGGCCTGTTTTTCATTCGTCTCGAATTCGATCTGCCCGAGCTGGACATTCGGCTTGACGGGCTGAAGAGGGATTTCGCCGATACGACGGCGCAGGAATTCTCGATGAACTGGCGGGTGACGCAGGCGGGACGGAAGCAGCGGCTTGCCATATTCGTCTCGAAAGAGGATCATTGCTTGCTGGAGCTGCTCTGGCAGTGGAAGTCGGGGGATTTGTACGCCGACATCGCCATGGTCGTCAGCAACCATCCCGATATGCGGGATACGGTCGAATCGTTCGGCATCCCGTATTACCACGTTCCGGTTACCGCGGATACGAAGCGCGAGGCGGAGGCGAAGCAGCTGGAGCTAGTCGGCGAAGTCGATACGGTCGTGCTGGCGCGTTACATGCAAATTATTTCTCCATCGTTCATCGCGCAATTCCCGAACCGGATCATCAACATCCATCATTCGTTCCTGCCCGCTTTCGTCGGGGGCAAGCCGTATGCGCAAGCGTACGACCGGGGCGTTAAAATTATCGGCGCGACGGCGCATTACGTGACCGAGGAATTGGACGGCGGCCCGATTATCGAGCAGGACGTGCAGCGGGTCAGCCACCGCGACAATGTCGAGGCGCTCAAGCGGATCGGTCGGCACATCGAGAGGATCGTGCTGGCGCGCGCCGTGGCCTGGCATGCGGAGGACCGCATCCTGACGCATCGGAACAAGACAGTCGTGTTTAATTGAATAGGCAGCATCGAACAACCCGCCCCGTACTGGCTAAGTGCGAGGCGGGTTGTTTTTGTTGTTGTCGGGTTCCTTATCCGTACTGCAGCACGGTTTGCCCGATCAGACAAATGAAGCACCGCATCGGTCAGCTCCGTGCCGAGTATCGTCCGGCAGCTCTTGCGGGTCAGATGTCCCTGCTGGATTGGATGGAAGTGGACGCGGATCGCGATTGCGTCTTCGATCTGCGTAAGGCGGGATGCCGCCCGCAGTTCAAAGGGTGGGAATTTTTATGCAGTGACCGCTCCTCGGTCCCGTGTTATCATGAAACGACCGCGGGAAAGACGGCAACCCCGATTGGAAATGCCGGTAATTTTCATGCGGAATTCAAAAAAAAGGCCGAAGCTTCTACAAGCGCGGGGAACCCAATGTTCCGGGGTGAAGCCATCATAGGATGGCAGGGTGATTGCTCTTTGACCCGAACCCGTCAGCTAACCTCGCAGGCCGAAACAAGGAGAGGATGTTTTCCATGCGTTTCAAAAAATCCGTAGTGACCGGAGCGATTGCACTTAGCGTCATAGCCGGGGCCGGGTCTGCTTATGCCGCTCCGAATACGGCAGCGGGCCAAGACACGACGTCGAAATCATTCCAATGCTTCGGCTTCTCGCTGAGCGATTTGTTGCAACAAAATCAAGGTGCAAGCCCTACTATAGTGTGGCCGGGAATGTCGTTCCATATCCCGAATACGGGTACGGACTCCGGGACGAATAACGGAGCAGGGAATTATTGGTACTACTACGGCGGCAATCAAGGCTCGAACGCCGGCTCGAATACAGAAACGGAAACGGGTACGGCCCCGGGAACGAATACGGGGACAGACAGCGGCTCCGCCAATAACGGTCAAGCTGCCGGCAATTCCGATACGGCAGATTCCGCCTATGCCGATCAAGTGGTAACGCTGGTCAACCAAGAACGCGCGAAAGCGGGTCTTTCTCCGCTCGCGAGCGACGCGGCGCTGGCGAATATGGCGCTCGACAAAGCCAAGGATATGTACAACAACAACTATTTTGACCATAATTCTCCGACCTACGGTTCTCCGTTCGATATGATGAAGGCTTACGGGATCAGCTATTCGTATGCAGGCGAGAACATTGCCAAAGGACAGCGCAATCCCGATGAAGTCATGAACGCCTGGATGAACAGCGCGGGGCATCGCCAAAACATTTTGAGCCCGAACTTCACGAAAATCGGAGTTGCTTATTACAACGGCGAATGGGTTCAAGAATTTATCGCAAATTAATAGTAGAAGCTCAGCAGACCGGGGGATGGCCTCCGGTCTTACACTTTTTCAATCGGAGATTGTGGTAAACGGGCAAATCAAATGGTACAATAATTCAAGCGACTGAACTGTCCGCTGGAGAAAGAGGGGGGTTCGCGCCGGGTAGACACCCGTGATGCGGCGAATACCGATTTTTGGGAGGAATGGAATCATGACGTCTCAAACGAAATCGATCGATCGGCTGGCGATCGACACGATCCGCACGCTGTCCATCGATGCCGTGCAAAAAGCGAATTCCGGGCATCCCGGGATGCCTATGGGAGCGGCTCCGATGGGATACGCCCTTTATGCCAAGCTGATGAAGCATAACCCGTCCAATGCGGAATGGATCGACCGCGACCGGTTCGTCCTGTCCGCCGGACACGGCTCGATGCTGTTGTACAGCCTGCTGCACCTGAGCGGCTACGATCTGTCCTTGGAGGAGCTGCAAAATTTCCGCCAATGGGGCAGCAAAACGCCGGGTCATCCGGAATATGGCCATACGGCCGGAGTAGACGCCACGACAGGACCGCTCGGACAAGGGTTCGCCAGCGCAGTCGGCATGGCGATCGCCGAAGCGCATATGGCAGCCGTGTACAACCGCGATAATTTGAATATTATTGACCACCATACATACGTCATTTGCGGCGATGGGGATTTGATGGAGGGTGTTTCCGGCGAGGCGGCTTCCTTGGCCGGCCACCTGCAGCTCGGCAAAATGATCGTCCTGTACGATTCGAACGATATTTCGCTCGACGGGGAATTGAATCTCTCCTTCTCGGAAAATGTTAAAGCGCGCTTCGAAGGCTACAACTGGCATTACGTCCGCGTGGAAGACGGCAACGATCTGGGCGCCATCGAGCAGGCGGTGCTGGAAGCGAAAAAAGATCCGCGCCCTTCGCTCATCGAAGTGAAGACGGTTATCGGCTACGGAAGCCCTAACAAAGCTGGCAAAGGCGGCCATGTAGGACCTCACGGTTCCCCGCTCGGCGTCGAAGAAGTAGTGTTGACGAAGAAAACCTACGAATGGCCCGAAGACAAGCATTTCCATGTGCCTTCCGAAGTACAAGCCCATTTCGCCGATGTGAAATCGCAAGGCGAGCAAGCGGAAGTATCTTGGAACGAGCTGTTCGCCAAATACGAGCAAGCGTATCCGGAACTGGCGAAGCAATTCAAGGAAGCGGTAGCCGGCGAGCTGCCGGAAGGTTGGGACGCCGATTTGCCGACGTACGGCCCGGCCGACAAAGGCATCGGTACGCGGAACGCCTCCGGGAACGCGATCAACGCGTTTGCCGGCAAAATTCCTTCGTTTATCGGAGGGTCGGCCGACCTGGAATCCTCGACGATGACGCATATGAAAGGTCTTGGCCAGCTTACCCGCAACGATTATAGCGGCCGCAACGTGTATTTCGGCGTACGGGAGTTCGCGATGGGAGCGGCTTTGAACGGGATGGCGCTGCATAAGGGAGTCAAGCCTTACGGCGGCACGTTCTTCGTGTTCTCGGATTACTTGCGTCCGGCAGTCCGTCTGGCCGCAATCATGGATTTGCCGGTTACGTACGTACTGACGCATGACAGCATCGGCGTCGGAGAAGACGGACCGACTCACGAGCCGATCGAGCAGCTCGCGGCGCTTCGCATCATTCCGAACGTTACGGTCATTCGTCCGGCCGATGCGAACGAAACGACGCAAGCATGGCGGTATGCGCTGGAAAATAAAAACGGGCCGGTAGCACTCGTGTTGACCCGTCAAGCGGTGCCGAATCTAGAAGGAACGGCGGAGAAAGCACGCGAAGGAATCGCCCGCGGCGCTTACGTGGTGTCCGAAGCTTCCGGCGGAGCGGCACAAGCGATCATTCTCGCGACCGGCTCGGAAGTATCTCTTGCCGTCGAGGCCCAGCAGAAGCTCGCCGCAGAGGGCGTTAACGTCCGCGTCGTCAGCATGCCGAGCTGGGAGCTGTTCGACAAGCAGTCCGACGAGTACAAGCAATCGGTATTGCCGTCCGATGTGAAAGCCCGTCTTGCCGTGGAAATGGCTTATCCGCTCGGATGGGACCGCTACGTAGGAGACGGCGGTGCGGTGCTCGGCATCAGCACGTTCGGAGCTTCGGCGCCTGCCGGCAAAATCATTGCCGAATACGGCTTCACGGTGGATAACGTCGTTGCCAAAGTGAAGGCTCTGCTGTAGGCCCGTCTGCATCAAGCAGCTCAATCCATGATCGAACCCACAACAAAAAGAGTCCCGAAAGGACTCTTTTTGTAAATCCGAACGCTTGGAGCGCGCTATGGCGCAACGGCGCGGAAACTTTTCGATCTTTGCGATATATGAATCAAGGAGAGTGCCACGATATGTCCCAATTCACCAACGTAACCGTATCGAAGAAAGCGAACGTCTACTTCAATGGAGGCGTCACGAGCCGCACCGTCGTATTTGCGGACGGCACCAAAAAAACGCTTGGCCTTATGCTGCCGGGCACGTACGAATTTACGACGGATACGATTGAAATCATGGAAATCACGGCAGGCGACTTGCTCGTGCTGTTGCCCGGCGAGTCCGAATGGAAGCCGTACCAGGGCGGTACGCAATTCGAAGTGCCGGCCAACGCCACTTTCAAGATGGACGTAAAAACGATAACCGATTACGTCTGCTCGTTCGTCTCGGTTTCCTGAAGCTTCTCATGAATGTATTCCTCCAGCTTAATGCGCGTATGAGGAGGAAGACCGGACAGCATGCAGCCATACCGGAACAAGCCGCTGTCCGAGAAGACGCGGATGATTCGCGCCGTAATCGGAGGCAGTTCCGCTTCCTGCGGGAAATGGATCACGATAAACATATCCTGGGCCAACGGGAACGTACTGGTCACTTGGAGGCCGCTGTCGGACAAATCGTACAGCGTGCCTTCCATATTTTGTCCGGAAAACGCGCCTTCCTGCTCCCATTGATACACCGAGAGCAGCAGACGGATATTCATAGGAACCCTTACGCTGCGACGACGCTCGATATTTAAATCTTGTTTGGTCAGAAGCGCTTCGGACAGCGTCTCTTCTCGCTTGCAGGCTTCGATTTTCTTGTCCATCCATTCCTCGTAGCATTGCACGATCGCGCTCAGGTCCTGATCGCCGAGCCCTTTGCTCAAGCCCATCTCGTATACGCTTTTGGCAAGCCCAAGCAGCGGCGCGGTCAACTGAAGCTGGTCGGTCAACTGCGAGGCGAGACGCAGGTCCTTGTGCATCAGCTGCATCGAGAACTGGGTATCGAAATTGCGGTTTAAAATTTTCGGGCCTTTCAGCTCGGCCTGCTTGCTGCTGGCGCCGCCGGCCATGACGATTTCATAAAACTTGTTCAAGTCGACGTTCGCTTTGGCTGCAAGCGCCATTCCTTCCACAAAGCCGATGGCGTTAATGCCCACCATCGTATTGTGCGCGAGCTTGGCATAAGAGCCGGACCCCGATGGCCCCATATAGACGACCCGGTTGCCCATCGCCTCGAATACGTCCTTATGCTCGGAAAGCGCTTCTTCATTGCCGCCTACCATAAACAATAGAGTTCCGTCCTCGGCGGCGGGCTTGCTGCCCGTAACGGGGGCGTCGAGAAAGTGGACGGCATGCTCGGCCAGCTCGGCCTGCAAGGTCTTGCTCATATGTGGGGATATGGTGCTGCAATCGATCACGGTCATGCCGGGACGGATGCCTTCCATAATTCCTTTTGGATCGTAGAACGTTTGCCGGATAGCGATATCGTTGCTGAGCATCGTGATCAAAACGTCCGCATCCCTGGCCGCGTCGGCCGGTGTAGCTGCGGCTTGCGCTCCTTGGCGAACCAGTTCAACGTTTTTTTCTGCCGTGCGATTGTATACGGACAAGGAGTAGCCTTTGCGCAGCAGATTGGCCGCCATAGGCAAACCCATCGTTCCCAGGCCGATAAAGCCGATTTTTTTCATCGTATTCACCTCGAATAGTTGCAGCGAAAATAGTGCCTGGAGTGCTGCTGGTCCTAGAACTATTGTAGCATTTCCATGATCCCGTGTGAATGACCTGACTTTACTTGCTTTTGCCCGGCCAATTCAAGTATTCTATCTGTAACCTAAGCGACTGCGAGACAGGCCTACATACGAGAAAGCTCTTACGATGCCGGCTTGCATGCGCAAGCCAGGATTATGCTTACGAAGCAAGTTCGCTTCGTAAAGCTTATAGGAGGAAAAACAATGAGCCAAAAGCTTCAATTCGACTATAGCCGTGCGTTATCCTTCGTGCAGCAGCACGAAATCGATTATTTCCGGGAACCTGTCCGTCTGGCGCACGAGCAGCTGCACCGCGGTACGGGCGCGGGATCGGATTATTTGGGCTGGATCGAACTGCCCACGCAATATGACCAAGAAGAGTTTTCGCGCATTCAAGAGGCTGCGAAACGGATCCAATCCGACTCCGACGCCCTCGTCGTCATCGGTATCGGCGGATCGTATCTGGGTGCCAGAGCTGCGATCGAGATGCTGTCGCATTCCTTCTACAATATGTTGCCCAAAGGGAAGCGGGCTACGCCGGAAGTGTACTTTGTCGGCAACAACATCAGCTCCACTTATGTAACGCACCTGCTGCAATTGCTGGAAGGGAAAAATATTTCCGTCAATGTCATCTCGAAGTCGGGCACGACGACCGAGCCGGCGATCGCCTTCCGTATTTTCCGCGAGCTGCTGGAGCGCCAGTACGGCAAGGACGGCGCGCGCAAACGGATTTACGCGACGACCGACCGGGAGAAGGGCGCCCTGAAGAAGCTGGCCGATGCCGAAGGCTACGAAACGTTCGTCATCCCGGACGACGTGGGCGGTCGCTACTCCGTACTGACTGCCGTAGGCCTGCTGCCGATTGCCGTCGCCGGCATCGACATCGGCTCGATGATGCAAGGGGCGGCCGACGCGTCCCGCGAGTATGGCAGCGCCGAGCTGGAGGCGAACGCGAGCTACCAATACGCCGCCGTCCGCAACGCGCTGTACCGCAAAGGCAAAGCGATCGAAATTCTCGTCAACTACGAGCCTTCCCTGCATTATATCTCCGAATGGTGGAAGCAGTTGTACGGGGAAAGCGAAGGGAAAGACCAGAAAGGGATTTATCCCGCTTCGGTCGATTTCTCCGCGGACCTGCATTCGATGGGGCAATTTATTCAAGAAGGCTCCCGCAATTTGTTCGAGACGGTCATTCAAGTAGCGAACGTTCCCGAGCAAATCGTTATCGGCACCGATCCGGAAAATTTGGACGGCCTCAATTTCCTGGCCGGCCAAACGATGGATTTCGTCAACAAGAAGGCGTTCCAAGGCACGATGCTCGCCCATACCGACGGCGGAGTACCGAATTTGATCGTGACGATTCCGGACATTTCGGCTTATTCGTTCGGATATATGGCCTATTTCTTCGAGAAGGCATGCGGCGTGAGCGGCTACTTGCTGGGCGTCAATCCGTTCGACCAGCCGGGCGTGGAAGCGTACAAGAAAAATATGTTCGCCCTGCTCGGGAAACCGGGCTACGAGAAGGAAAAGGCGGAGCTGGAAGGCCGTCTGGGCAAGTAATATCGGATAGATGACGGGCGGGCAAGTCGAAGGCGGGATGCGCTTCGGCCTGTCCGCCCTTTCATACGATCAAGCGGGAAAGAAGGCGGGACGAATGCTGGAACAGTACCGGACGGTGAAGCGGCAGGCGTCCGCCGAAATCGTCATCAAAAAATCGCGGTTTATCGGTCACGTCAAGCCGGTGGAAAGCGAGGCGGAAGCGGTTGCCTTCATCGAGCACATCAAGAAGGAGCATTGGTCGGCTACTCACAATTGCTCCGCATATGTAGTAGGGGAGCGCGACCAGTTCCAGAAGCAATCGGATGACGGCGAGCCGAGCGGCACGGCGGGCAAGCCGATCCTGGAGGTCATCAAGCAGCAGGGGCTGAAAAATACGGTTGTCGTCGTGACCCGTTACTTCGGAGGCATTATGCTGGGCGCCGGCGGCTTGATCCGGGCTTATACGGATGCTACCGTCGAAGGCTTGGCCGCGGCGGAGCCGGTTACGCTGGGGCTTCATCGGGAGGTACGGGTCGAGATCGATTATACGTGGCACGGCAAGGTCGAGAACGAGCTGCGCGGTAAAGGCACGATGCTGGGAGAGACGCAATTTACCGACAAAGTGAAGCTCAGCTGCTGGCCGCGCGAATCGGAGGCGGAGTCGTTCGTCGCGTGGATGACCGACTTGACGCAAGGGCAAGCGAGCATTGTCACCGGCGAAGCGGAATATAGGGAAGCGACATAATGGGAGGAAGAACTGACTCATGTCCGATAGAGTGGTGATCGTGACGGGCGGGATGCTGGGCGAATGGGCGCTTGCGCAATTGCAGCCGGAGGATGTGCTGGTCGGAGCGGATCGCGGGGCGCTGTTCCTCGTCCGAAACGGCCGTATGCCGGCGCTGGCGTTGGGCGACTTCGACTCGGTAACGGCCGAAGAGCGGGAGGAAGTGCGGAGGCACAGCGGGCAATTCGCCGATTGCGATGCGGTGATGAAGGATTTGACCGATACGGAGATGGCGTTCAACTGGGCGCTCGAGCGACGTCCGCAGGAAATCGTATTGCTCGGGGCGCTCGGTACCCGGTTCGACCATTCGCTGGCCAATGTGCATTTGCTGCGCAAAGGAATGGAACAGGACATAAGCTGCACCATAGTCGACCCGTGCAACAAGATCCGGCTGCTCGGCCCGGAGCGGCGGACCGTCACGCTCGCCAAAGAGGCGTATGCCCACGTTTCCCTGCTGCCCCTTGGTCTGGAGGCGTCTGGCATTACGCTGCTAGGCTTTCAGTATCCTTTGACTAATGCGACGCTAACGCTCGGGCAATCACTCGGCATCAGCAACGTAATCGTCGGGGAGACGGGACATATAGAGATGCGGGAAGGCCATCTGCTCGTGATCCAAAGCAAGGACGATTAGACGAACAGAAGGGCTCGCGCCTGACTATCCGTAGCAAAAACGATTAGCCCGGGCGACGAACGTCGGGCTTGTTTGCATGACGGAAACGCCTCGGCCTCCGGCTTCAGCTTTCGCCGGCATCGCGTCTGTATTTCACTCTGTACTCGCGCGGGGTTAACCCGGTATGCTTCTTGAACAGCTTGTTGTAATAGCTCAAATCGCTGATTCCGACGTTCTCGGCGACGGCGATAATTTTGTCGTCTGTTTCGCGAAGAAGCTTCAGCGAGGAGTGGATTCGCACTTCGTTGCGGTATTCGGTAAATGTTTTGCCCATCGTCTGTTTGAATTTGAACGTAAAGCTGGACTGGCTCATGCCGCACAATTGGCAAACCTGCTCCAGGCTGATGTCCTGGGCGTAGTGATGCTCGAGAAACTTGCATACCGATTGGATCGCTTTGGACTGGCTCGCCTGGATCGGCGGGGCTACGATCCGTTCCTCGTATCGACGGCTCAGCCAGACGAGCATTTCGATCAGCAGCGCTTTAATGGATATCCGGTAGCCGAGCGCCTTCCGGTCGAACTCCTCGATGATGCGCTCCAGACGCTGTTTGATTTCCTGGCCCTCGAGAATGGAAAGCTTCATATGGGATTCGAAGTCTAGGGTTTGCCGGAAAAACGGTTCGACGTAAAAAAAGTTGAAGAACGACGTCACTTTTGACAGCGCTTGCAGCTCGGAAGTCAAAAAGGACGGCAAAAACATCACGTTGTATACGTCCAGAGGAGCGTCGCCGATTACGTTGTAGTCGTGCTGGACGAAGGGAGGAATGACGAAGATATCGCCTTTGGATATCGGATACGACGATCCTTTGTATAAGTGTTCGCCGCGTCCTTCGGCTACGTACACCAATTCGATAAAATCGTGGTAATGGGTAAGATCGGCTCTTTGCGGCATCGTCGCATACAGGAACGCCCGGAACGGAAATTCGTCGCATTCCAGAAAAGATTCCTTCGAGTAAAGCAGCACGGCTATGCACCTCCACCTTCATTGTAGAAGAGACGGGGGACGATGACAACTACACATTTGGACCGAGGCGTCTGCGACTGGCGGCCGTCGTTATTCCAGCCAAATTGTATGGTGAATAAACCAAGAGTTCGTTCGTCGTCTGTAGTAGGCTTAAGGACATAGCATAGAAGCTCTACTTATCAATGAAGCGGAAGGGGAGATGAACAACCGTGAGAACATACTCCATGAGGATCGTCGTTATGCTCGCCGGTATGGTGCTGGTTTCGGCATGCGGGAACGAGCCGAACAGCGGCCGGAATACGGCGGAAGACAGCAAGACGGAGGCGCGGAAGGATTATACGAAAGAACCCGCGGAGCTGGTCTTTTTCGGCGTGCCGGCCGGTCCGGCGGAGGCTTGGGACGAGAAGGTCGGAAACGCGATGAGAAAACGGTTTCCCGACTACAAATTTACGTATATTCCGAGGGGCGGGACGAATACGCTCGAAAATTTCGTGGCGACGGGCACGCAGGTCGACATCATTCAGGATTCGGTCGGCAATTCGGCCAATTCGCTCATCCCTACCGGATTGCAGTACGATTTGACGGAGCTGGTCAAAAAGCACAATGTCGACCTGAACCGGTTCGAGCCGGCCACGATCGAAGCGGTGAAGCAATTCGGGGGACTGTACGGCTTTCCGATCAACAACGGGGGATTGGTGCTCTACTACAACAAGGACATCTTCGATAAGTTCGGCGTCGCTTACCCGAAGGACGGGATGACATGGGATGAAGCGATCGAGCTGGGCAAGAAGCTGACCAGAAGCGAAAACGGCAGGCAATATATCGGACTGGCGGCGTCGGCCAACCATGCTCTCGGCATGAGCTCCTACTCGCTGCCTTTCGTGGACAAGGCGACGGAGAAAGCGGCGGTCAACAACGACAAATACAAAGCTATCGTAGAGACGCTCATACTGGCGCCCGCGCAAAACCCCGGCTACAAGGAAAAGGTGGCTTCTCTAAAAAGAACGTTTCTGAACGACGATTTCAGCAAAGACCAGTATATCGGCATGTTCGTCATGAACTACGGCTTGCAGAACAACAAGGAGTTCGACACGTTCAACTGGGATATGGCGGCATTGCCGGTATTCAAGGAAAATCCGGGAGTCGGAACGCAGCCTTACCCCGATTTCTACTTTATTTCGCAGACGAGCAAGTATAAGGATCAGGCCATGGAAGTGTTGAAATTTCTCACCTCGGACGAATTCCAGATGGAAATGTCCAAAAAAGGCCACGTTCCGGTGCTGAAAAACGAAAGCGTCAAAAAAGCGTTCGCGCAGGATTCGAAGTTCAAATCCAAAAATGTGGTTAACGCGTTGTTCACGAACAAATACGCGTCTCCAATCGCACGAACGAAATACGACAGCAGAGTGAACGGACCGCTGCTCAGCCATCTCGCCAAAGTCATCGTCGGGGAAGAGGACTTGAATACGGCGCTGAGAAGCGCGGAGGAGGAAGCGAACAAAGCGATCGAAGCGATGAAAAGCAAATGACCGAGCAACGAAAGGTAAGCGGTTACTTCATTCCGTAATAAGAGATGAAGCCGGTTCGGGGCTGCCCGACCGGCTTCTTCTGTTCTTGCCTTCGAATCAACGATCCCGGTTGTCGCCTTGCTCTTGACGGGAAGCCCGCGCTATGTAGTCATCGTACCGGTCATCCGCTTCGCGCGCGATGCTGCGGACGATTTTCGTTTCTTCGACTATGGGGTCCCGTTCGGCCTGCGAGCGTATTTCGTATCTCGGGCTGAGGCGGCGGAGAGCGGCGACGTCCGGGTCTTTTTCCGCCATTTCCCCTTCGGTAAGGGCATCTGCCAGATCGTGCTCCAATCGCTCCTTGCCGTTTTGTTCCACTTGCGTTCACCTCCGGTTGAAGTCAGGAAATGTTCGCCTCTAGGTTGCCCCGAACATTCCGAAACGATGCCCTCGTCTTGTCCGCTAAGGCTTGATCTCGCTTGGGGCGACGCCCCAAAATTTGCGGAATACACGGGAAAAGTAGCTGTCGTCCTTATAGCCGACAAGATGTGCGGCGTGATGCACCCGGCAGCCGTCCAGCAGCAGCTGCTTGGCCCGCTCCATCTTCCGCTCCAGCACGTAGCTGGAAAACGGCCTGCCCATCTGCTGCTTGAACAGCCGGCTAAGGTACGACGAATTGACGTACAGCCGGTCGGCCACGGCAAACAGACTAAGCTCCTTATCGATGTTCCGGTCCACAATGTCGACGATCTGCCTGATCGTCTGGTTCATTGCCGAATTCCGCTCGGCATGCAAATAATCGATATAGCTTTGCGCCAGCCGCTGCAGCCAGCCATACGCCTGCTCCTGCGTCGCCAAGGCGGTCAAATTGTGGAAATAACGGTAGTCGTCTCCCGCGACCTGCATGACCGACCAACCTTGACGGCCGATCATGCGGACGAACAAGCAGCTTACGTGCAGCAAATGCTCCTGTACTTGCTCGACCGTACCGGCGGCGTCGACTCCGCTGCTCCATAGATCCCCGAGCGCGGTCGAGGCTTTGGCCGCATCTCCCGTCTCCAGACCGATTTCCAATCCTTTCTCCAAATCAACCGGGGGTGCCGCCGTATCGTTCTTGCCTTGCTCCTCGCGGTAAGGAATGACGATATCGTTCCCGTACACGATACGCTCCCGGAGCGATTTGCGCGCTTGCTTGTACAGCTCGGGCAGTTCCTCTCGCGAACGCCCCGTGCCGCTTACGCCCACGCTCGCCGTCAGCTTCAGGCATTCCTTGATTACGCTGAGCAGCTTGGCGGCGGTCGAGTGGACCTGCAGCAGCAAGCCGCCCGTCTCTTCGCCTTCGGCCGTATCGGCGAAAATAACGACCGTAGCACCCGTCGTATCGCTGTAATCCCGGCCGGGAAGCGATGACGATGCCAGAAACTCGCGTACGATGCTGTTCGACGAAAATTGCAGAAGCGGCATATCGTTGGCAGCAAATCGGCGTTCGTCGGCGCCCAGTGGGTCCATATCGATCATCGCGACGACGAACGAGCCGTTATCCGGCAGCTCGATCAGCAGCTCGCGGCAGCGCCGTTCGACTTCCCACGGGGCGTATTTGCCCGCCAGCCAATGCTGCAGGAACATTTCCCGCAGTCGGGGCAAATTGTCCAGCCATTTGTCCTGAAGCAAGGACCGGCTGTGTCGTTCTTCCAGCTCGAGGCGCAATTGGCCGGCGGCATCGAGCACCGCCCGCAATATTTCCGTCTCGCCCGCGGGCTTCAGCAAATAGTGGCTTACGCCCAGCTCCAACGCCTGCTGCGCGAACGTAAAGCTGTCATGACCGCTCAGGATGATGCATTTGATGTCCGGGTCTCGGCTTCGCACGATCCGGACCAGCTCGAGCCCGTCCATCTGCGGCATCCGGATATCGAGCAGCACGAGATCCGGTCTTTTTCGCTCGATGAGCCGAAGCGCTTCTTGGCCGTTGGAGGCGAGCCCGATCACCTCGATACCGTTCCCTTCCCATGGAATATCGCCCGCGAGACTGTTCAGCAGCAGCGGTTCGTCTTCAACGATCAGCAAATTCATCGCGCACCTCGCATTTCTCGAGCGGAAGCCGGAGGATAACCTTGGTCCCTTCCCCTTCCTTGCTATCGATCGCAAGGCCGGCTTCCGCGCCGTAGTACATTTTCATCCGGGCCGCCACGTTGCGCAGGCCGAATAAATCGTCCTTTCCGCTCTCCTCCTCGAAGGGTGTAAGCGTTAGCGGCGCGGCCTGCAGCTGGCCGAGCTCCTCTTGGATATACAGCAGGCGGGCGGGAGGCAAGCCGATACCGTTGTCCTTCACGCTGAGCACGAGCATGCCGTCGTCCAGATAGCCGGCAATCGTCAGCTCGCCTTGCTGCTCCCGCTGCTCCAGACCATGCAGGATCGCGTTTTCCACAAGCGGCTGCAGCAGCAGCTTCAGAACCGGAATGGCGGCGCAATCGTCGGAAATGTCGTACCGCACGGATACGCGCTGGGAGAAACGGATTTGCTGGATCCGGATGTAATAATGCAAATGATCGACCGTTTCCCGGAGCGGGAACGTCTCGCGCCCCTTGTTCAGGCTCAGGCGAAAAAACTTGGACAAGTTCAGCACCATTTCTTTGATTTCGCGCGCCTCATACTGGTTGGCCATCCAATAAATCGAGTCCAGCGTGTTGTACAAAAAATGCGGATTGATCTGGGATTGCAAAAACTTGAGCTCCGTCTTGGACAGCCGCAGCTGCTGCTCGTAATAGCCTTGAATGAGCTGTTTCTGGTCCTCGACCATTTGGTTGAACGTTCCGGTCAAATAACCGAGCTCGTCTTTGCGTTTATTGGCGAGCCTTACGTTCAAATTGCCCGTCCGGACCTGCTTCATCCCGTAGGCCAAACTATCGAGCGGCGAAGCTATGCTGCGGTAGACGACCCAGGCAATCCCCAGCGCCAGCAGCACGCTCAGCCCGATAATGAAATAAGTGTACAGCCGCAGTTGTCCGGTTTCGCGGTTCAGCTCGCTTTCCGGCTGCGTCAAAATCAAGGACCAATCGGAATAGCGGGCCTGAGCCCTTACCGTAAGCAGCCGCTCTTCTCCGCCGCCCGGAGCGTGTTCTCCCCCGGTGCCGACCACGAGGAGTTCGCCGCTGCCCGAGCGCAATTCGATTTGCGCATGTTCCGACGCGAGCAGAGAGTTCATCAGCTTGAGCAGCGTTTCTTTTTTGACCGACAAAATCAAAATGTTAGGCTGCCTGAACCGGTTGTACAAGTCCATCGTCCGCAGAAAATAGATGCGGTCGTCGGTGAACGTTCCGTTTAGCGCATCGGACTTCGCCGCAGGGGAATAGACGACTCGCGCTCCGTTGCCTTCGATCGCCATCCGGACCGCTTCGTGCTCGCCGGCGCCCTGCAACCGCTTGCCTCCGTAATTGGAGACGATCATGAACTCGGAAGGCAAGTGCAGCACCGAAATCGAAGACAACGTCTGATGAATGGACGTCGTCTCGGTAATTTCCTTGAAAATTTGCGTAAAATCCAGAATCGATTGCGGACCCGGCTCCGCGCCCGTACGCTCAAGCAAGCCGACCAGCTGCGAGTCGGTAGAGAGGAGCGTCGACAAGTTGTCTACGTTTTGCACGATCAGATCGATATACTCGGCCGCGGACTGGAGCGCACCCTGTGCCCGTTCCCCGGTTTTGCGCTCGACGATATCCTGGGACCTGGCATTGGCGAACAAGCCTATAAGCATGAGAGGAAGCAGAATGAGCAGGAAATAGATCGTCAACCGCACTTGGATGTGCTGCGTAAACCGGTCGTACAGCCGTTGGAATACGGTATGCATGGTGCATGCCCAACCCTTCTGGCGTCATCGGCGCTGAGCCGCGTACCAATCGTTGATTTCCTTCGTAATCTCGTCTCCGCCTTCTTGCTTCCATACTTCGACGAAGCGGTCGAAGTCATCCAACGGGGAGAGGCCCATCACGATTTTCGTAAAGTAATCGTCCTGTATTTTCAACAGCTTGAAGTTGTAGCTGCCCATGGCCGGCGTAGGAGCGCCGGTATAATGCGCTTTAATCAGGTTGGCATGGATCGACTGCACGTTGTCCCACAGCCGGAAACGCTCTCCGAGCGAATCGAGCCGCTGCTTCGTAACCTCCGGCACGACCGTATCGCACAAGGAGCTGTATATGCCGCGGTACAGATGCTTGTTATGCTGCTCGAAATCGGTGACCATCTTGCCGTCCTTGCTCGACCACACCTCGTTCTCGAGACCGAGCTTCAACGTCTTATTTCCTTTGCCGCCGATGAAATTCAGCAGCTTGACGACCGCTTCGGCGCGATCGCTCGTGGCGGGGACGACATTGTAGGAGCGGACCGCGGAGATGCCGTACGTTCCTTTCTGTCCGTCCAAGCCCGTGGGATAGTCAAGCGGAATCCAATTCGCGCGGCTGTCGTTCGCTCTGCTCCTCTCGATCGGTCCGCGCGTGTCGAACCAGGCGGCGGCGTACAGGCCGACTTTGCCGGAGGCGACCTTGTCCCCGAGGCTCTCCGTCGTATTCAGCGGGAAATCCGGGTCCAATAAGTTATCGCGGTACAATTCGGCGAGAAAGGCGAGAGCCTTTTTCGTTTCGGGTAAAGTGGCGGAGTACACCAATGTGCCGTTCCGTTCGTACCACGAATTTTGCTGCGTGCCGAAAGCGCCGAAAATCGGAGCCGTCCTTCCCAACTGATCGGCAATGCTGAATCCGAGCGTATCCGCTTTCCCGTTGCCGTCCGGATCGTTTTCGGCGAACGCTCTCATCACTTCTCTGTATTCTCCGATCGTCCGGGGCGGTTGGAGGCCCAGCCTGTCGAGCCAATCTTTGCGGACGTACATGATCTGCGTCCCCATTACTTCGTTCAAGCTCGGAACGGCATAAATTTTGCCGTTCATCGTCACCTGATCCCAAGCCTCTTGCGGGATTAATCGCTTCAGATCGGGACCGTATTTGTCGATGTATTCGTCAAGCGGCTTCAAGGCCCCCTGCTTCACATAGTTGGACAAAAACGCCGCGCTCCCCGTATTGATCATATCGGGCAATTGTCCGGACGCCATAATGACGTTCAGCTTGTCGACGTAGCCGTTGACCGGAGGGAGCATAACCTGTACGTCCAGATTGGTGTTCTTCTCTATAAAGTCCAGGTACGGATTATGATTCTCGTCCAGTCCGGGAGGGAACGTGCTCGATTGCCCGTTGATGGCGATGCTGATGGACTGGGGCGGATCGTCCCATTTCGGGTCATGGCCTCGAGGATCTTCTTGTTCCAGCAGGTCGGAGGAGCAGCCGCTCATCAATATTGCGGTCAACACGAGCGGCATCGAAGCGCGGAGAAACGGCGCCGGTTTGTTGGTTCCCATCGGTTTGTCCCCTTTGCGATACTCTGTCCCTAGTAAACACGGCGATCGAATGTACTAGTATTTTACCAGAGATAGGCAGATTGAATAAGAGAAATGCAAACAAACGCGCAAACACCGCCCGGGCTGCTGCCGGACGATGTTCGTTGGTTGCGTATGGAATTGTCGTTAAAAAGCGGCCTTACTTTGCATTTTTTTGCGCTTCGGCGATTTTTTTGTTTATTTCTTCTTCCGCCGTGCGAAGCGCCGTCGATATATCGAATTTGCCTTTGGAATATCCGTCTACGGCGATTTCCGTGAAGGTTGATCTCGCGATACCGTCGTATTTGGTCACGGCGATCGGTTTGCCGATCGTATCTTTAAAGAAAGCCGCGGTGTTTTTCCCTTTCAGAATAGGCAGATCGGCACCGAAATCTTTGACTACGTTTTCGCTTTTCACTACGGGAACGCGGCCCTTTCGGGCATTCGCCCCCTGAATTTCGTCCGACAGCAGATAAGCGATCACGCGGAAAGATTCATCCCTGTTCTTGCTCGTAGGAGGGATCGCGTAAAACGGCGCGTTCATTTGCGAGCCCGTGTCTGCCATCCCGTCGAAGCGCGGCAGGCTGACGACATCCCAATCCATCCCTTTATTCACCGCATCGGGCAGCTGGTCGAGCAGGCTCGGCCCGGTGTACATCGCCGCTTCCTGCCTTCTTATGAAGACGCCGTCTCCGAGGCCGATGATATGGTTCCCGTCGAACTGGTAAAACCGGGTCATCAGCTCCATCCATTTTCTCCACTGATCGGTATTGATGGCCGCCTTGTTCGTTTTCGGATCGACGAAAGGAAGTCCCATCTGATTTTTGTACACCATATTCAAATGGTTGTATTGGAACCCTTCATACTGCACGCCGTTATCCAAACGGGTCAATTTCTTGGCGATTTCATACACTTCGTTCCACGTCATGCCGTCTCTCGGATAGGCTACGCCGAACTTATCGAATATGTTTTTGTTGTAGTACAGCACATTGTTGTTCAATTCATAAGGCATGATCATCAGCTTGCCGCCCTCGTAATACGACTTGACCGTTTCCAGGACGGACGGGGAGAGCCGATTCAGATCGAAGTCGTGCTTTTTCACTAGATCGGACATGTCGGTTGCGAGCTGCACGTCCAGTACGGTAAACAGTCCTCCCGCCGAGAAGGCGACCAGGTCGAGGCTCGTGCCAGCGGCCAAAGTATCTTGAATCGTGCTGCCCGTGCCATGAATAATCATGTTCAGCTTAATGTGGGGATACTTCGCCTCCACCTTTTGCTGGAGCTCGTCGACCAATTGCTTGGAATACCCGTTGTAGAAAAAATTCAGCGTCACCGGCTTCGGCGGTTCCGCCGGCTGAGCGGTCCCGCCGCCGTCCGCCGCGCCCGTCGTCGCGCCTTCGCTTTTGCCGCATGCGGCCAGTACGGCGACCAAGAGCAGCAAGACCATCCAACTTTTAGGCTTTCGTGCATTCATGCGCATCCCCCCGTAAAAAGTGCTCGATTATTGCGGATGATTTGATTATAGGGAGAAGCGCTCGGGGGGAACAGGTGGAATCGATGACCGGATTCGGTATTCTCATGACTTTCCTTACCAAGCAAGGCAACGTATGCGGAATTTACAGGGCAGTCCGGATCGGGGTCAACAAATATAACGATGACGGACCTTGCTCGACGGGAACGGCCACGATGGGGCCCAGCTTGTCCGAGAAGCGGAACGTCACGCTGGCGCTGCTCACGGCGCGCAAAATGTCGATCATATATTTGCCGTTAAACGAAACGGCTACAGGTTGTCCGAGCATGCTCTCGGTCCGGACTTCCTCCCGCACGTCGCCTATTTCGGTCGTACCCGAGATCAGCTCGATCGCCTGTTGCGGATTCGTGCGCAATCGGACGACGCTCCCTTCTCCGGATAGAAGGGTTACCCTTTCGATAGCCTGCAAAACGCTTTTCGTATCGACCGTTACATCGGCAATGGAGCTCGAAGGCACGAGCTTGTCGATCGGAGGATAGGCGCCGTGGATCAAAGAACAGTAAAGCGACATGCTCGCGGTCTGGAAGCGGATATGGGCATCGTCCGCGACAATCGTCGTCTCGCCTTGCTCGTCCAGCATTTTGCCGAGCTCGCTCAAGCTTTTGCCGGGAATGACGGCTTCGTAGGCGTCCGCTCCGAACGGCTGATCTACGGGAGACGTCCGGGAAGCGAAGCGAACGCTGTCTGTAGCGACCAGTCGCAGATGGCGCCCGTCGTACCGGCACAGTACTCCGGATAAGAGCGGCCGGGCTTCGGAAGAGGACGCCGCGAACGCGACTTGCCGGATCATCGATTTGAGCAACTCGTTGGACAGCGTCAATTGCCACTTCGCCCGATCCATCCGGGGCGTCTCCGGGAAGAGGAAGGGGTCCAATCCGAATAAGCGGAATAGCCCGTCGCCCGAACGGACAGTCAGCGTTTTCCGATCTTCAAGCTCCAAGAGGACGGGGCCCGAAGTGAGCTTGCGCACGATATCGATGAAATAACGGGCCGGTACGACGAGGGAGGGGCCTTCATCCGGAATGGGAGCGGTAGAAGCCCCGGTATCGCTCCTGCAAAGCTCCGTTCGGATCGTCATGACGGAGTTGCTGGCGACAAGGGTTATCCCGTCCCGGTGAAGCCGGAGGTGGATGCCGTACAAAATGGGAATCGCACTGTGCGAGGGGACGGCTCTGGCTACCTGCTGCAAAGCTTCGGACAGCAAAGGCTGCGAAACGGCTGCTCTCACTCGTCCACCGGCTTCCCGGCTTTTTCCGCGAAATGCTCCAGGATAAGCTCCCGGATGAGCTCCGACTTGGACACCCGCTGCTCGGCGCAGCGGCGGTCCAGCTCTTCCCAGGCTTCTTCGGGCAAAGTTACCGAACATTTTCGCGTTTGGCCGATGCCTTTGCGGCCTGCGCCTTCGCGGGGCCCTCCCCGGGAAAACATGGCGCTGATTTGTCCTTCCCGCTTCGGGACGATCAGCTTGATTTCTTCTTTGTTCAAATCGGATCACCTTCCATAGAATAAGGTAACTTAATTCAAATTAAAGTATAGTTTAACAGTATCATAGTCGATCTTAACTGGCAATCATGATTATTGACATCGTAGCAAAGCCGGGATAATATGATAATTGAACATTGGTCAAAAAAAGGAGCGGCATACAAGGTGACACCCCGAAAAGCGGTAGTCGAGGAACTCGATAAAGAGAAAATTATGCAAGCGGCGCGCGAGCTTTTCGTTACGAAAGGGTACCGTTCCGTCTCGATGCGCGGCATAGCCGGCCGGTTGGGCTACAGTCACGGTGCGCTCTATTACCATTTCAAGGATAAGGCCGATCTATTCAGCGCGATGGTCATGGCCGATTTCGATAGGCTGAACGACCGGTTGGACGAGGCGATGGCCGAGCATACGGACCATCCGGCGGCGACGCTTGAACGTATATTTATGGCCTATATCCGTTTCGGCTTGGACCATAAGCCGCATTACGAGATTATGTTTATGCTGGAGCAATCGGAGCTGAACGATGCCGCACGCCGTGCCCAGATGGTCTCCTACGACCGTTTCGCTGCCGCCGTGCTGCGGCTGCTGCGGGATTCTGGGAAGCCGGGGGGCGTGCCGATTGCCGTTCCATGGAGCTTGTTTTTATCGCTCCACGGGTTTGTCGCCTATTATTTGCACACGGAGCAGACGTATGACCAATTGCTCGGCTTGGCGGAGCAGTATGTCGGTTTAATGGTTAGAGGGCTTGGATAGCGTCGATTTTGTCCATTATGGATGATATATTTTTTTGCGCATTAATTGACCGTCGGTAAATAAGGTGGAGGAGGAACACGGAATGAAGCGGGCGATTGTATTGGGGGCAGCCGGAGGGATGGGACGCGAGCTGGTCAAGGAGCTGCTCGGCCGGGGAATGGAGACAGTGGCGTTCGGAAGGTCGCGGGATAAGCTCGAGAAGCTGGCGGACTATTGCGGGAATGATCGGCTCCTGAAGGTTGCGATCGGCGATGCGATGAGCTTGAACGATATTTCGGAAGCGGCGGAAGGTGCGGACGTCCTCTATCACAGTATGGGAATCCCTTATCCCGAATGGAGCGATAAGCTGCTGCCTCTAGCCGCGTCGGTCATGCGGGGGGCGAAGGCCGCGGGCGCGAAGACGGTTATCATCGACAATATTTATCCATACGGCAAGGTCGAGGCTTCTCCCGCGACGGAACAACATCCGAAGCACCCGCATACGCGCAAAGGACGGCTGCGGCTCGAGATGGAGCGGGTGATTATGGATGCCCATCGCGCCGGGGCGCCGGCGCTGATCGTCCGTTTGCCGGACTTTTACGGTGCCGGCGTACCGAACTCCATACTGCATGTAACGCTTGACGCTTTAGCCAAACGGAAATCCGCGATGTTCGTCGGCAGGCTGGACGTGCCGTGCGAATACGTGTATTTGCCCGACGCCGCCAAGGCGGTCGTGGAGGTATCCGCGAGGGACGACGCATATGGGGATACATGGCATATCCCCGGAGCAGGTACGATTACGGGCGCGGAGGTCGTTCGCATCGCGCAGGAGGAGGCGGGTCACGGAAAGCCTGTCCGTTCGATCGGGCGAAAGACGTTCGCCATGCTCGGACTGTTCAATCCGTTCATGCGCGAGGTGAAGGAGATGCTGTATTTGACGGAGGAGCCGTTCGTGCTGAGCGGAGCCAAGTATCTCGAACGGATCGGTCCGCTGCCGGCGACGCCGTATGAGCAAGGGATTCGGGAAACGGTGAGGGCGCATATGGCGGACAGCGGATATTAGGAGCGGCTCCGCTTCCTTCCGGCAGGCTGTCGGGTGATGATGAAAATCGATTCAGTATCGCATGATCGATGAAGGCTAGCCGCCTTTGCCGGCGCTTGCGAGGCAGCGAATCCATAAATAGCGGAACGGGCGTATGTTATTGACCCGGATATCAGTATCGATAGCAAAATAACGGAAAACCGTTCCGTAATTTCGCTGATCGACGATCAAATTCACCCCGAATGACCGATATAACGGAAGCCTGCTCCGTTATAGTCAGAAGTGTAACGGAATTCGGGACAATAACGGAAAACCGTTCCCTTATATACGGTAAAGTGTTGGAGCCGCTTTATCAAAGGCTATGCTGATTATGATGTCGTAGAAAAAAAAGACCCGTCCGCAACGGGCCGCGGGTCCTGGACATACCGGTATTGCAACTTTGCCTGTGTAGGGGGCAGGGCCTGCGATATCGGTATTTTCTTATGAAAAAAATAGGTATAAAGTATTTAGAAAATAGGATAAATGGTCTATGAATATGTCGAATTGTGTTGTATGATAAAGAAGTATTCCAATATGGAACAAACCGATAAAGGCAAACCCGCCGAAAGACGGGGACGCAAAGCTACGGGCCTAAGGAAATGTCTACGGTCGCCGGGCTGCCGAATACGTTGGGAACGTCCAAACGGCCCATCACCTTTTCGGTCTATCGTGTTTTCACTCGGGGAGGTGCTGTATGCTGAAGGAAAGATACTATTCGACAGTGGAGTATGCAGACCGGTACGGCAAGACGAACAAAGAGCTGCATCTGTATTGCGAAATCGGCAAAAAACCTACGATCGGCGATTTTATCGAGGCGTTTCAGAAGATAGGACTCGATCTGGAGCTGAACGACTTCGTAAACTTGACGTTCAAGCCGAGGAGGCCGCTTGCTTCGACCGTTATCTCCGTGAAAGTGCTCCGCACGATAAAAGATCATACTTATAGGCCTACGGGCAGCGATATGGAAGCTTCGCACAGAACCGGCACGCGCTAATCCTTACGGGGACAACGCGCAGCCGTTTTTTTCTGTTCATTTCGTACCATTCAGCCTCTCGTCGGCAGACGGTTCGTTCCCCGACAGACGTTTCTCGAAAGAAGCCCGCCAGCTTTCCGACAGCTCCCTGACGGCCAGGATGGCCCGAATCCCCTCGATATTTTGCTTATCGTGATGCTTGATTTGATTGGCGTAGGCTACCGTAATGCCGTGCGGATGGCGCTCGGCAAGCGTCAGCGGGAGAGTGCGGTCGAACAGGCCGGGAGCGAGCACCCTCAGATAGAAGCCTGTGTAGCCGGTGTTTTGGACGAGCACGGGAAGCTCGGGCAGATCGTATTTTTTAGCCAGCTTGTGGCAAGGCTGCCTTGGCTGCGTCACTTGCAGCCGGACATCGCCTACCGCATAAATGTCCCCGATGCACACTCGATCCTCGGTCAGTCCGAGTACGGTCAAATTTTCTCCGAATGCCCCGAAATCGAGCTTGCGGCCAAGCTCTTTCTCCCAATAAGAATAATGCTCGTACGGATATACGCAGATTGCTTTGTCAAGCCCGCCGTGGTTGACCGGATCGGCTTGTCCGTCCCCTTCGAAGTTCAGTGCGGTCAGAGCGATCGGACCATCGTCGGCCGGTTTCTTGAAAATGCCGGTCGGGACTTCCTTCCCTTTGTAAATGAACGATTGAGGTTTCCCCACATTGAGCGACACGATCGAGATGCTCACGCCTGGTCTTCCTTTCCGGGTTCCATTCATTGGCTTTATTTTACCATACAAACATGCGAAAAGTCGCCGTATCCGGGCGGATGACCCGGGCAAAACACCCAGCGGGCGCATACATTGGAATCGGGACATTTCAGATTGCCTAGAAAGTCACAAGAGGACTGGCACTCAAACAAAATCATTCGAACTTCAATTATGGAGGAATCGCCATGAATTATGTAGTTCAGCCGGGGGATACGCTGTATGCGATCGCGAGCCGCTACGGGGTTACGGTGCAGGCGCTGATGCAGGCGAACGGATTGACGTCGCCGGGGCAGCTGTATGCCGGACAAACGATTTTCATTCCGCGGCCGACGCCGCCGGGACCGTTTCCACCGGGGCCCGGACCGTTTCCCCCAATCCCCGGACCCGCTCCGGGACGCCAGTTGGAACAAAGGGTCCAGCGTCTGGAGACGGAGACCGACCGGCTGCAGCAGCGTCTCAGACGAACAGACAACGAGGTGGACCGTCTGCGGCAGCGCGTCGATCGGCTGGATGAGCGCGTAAGGCGGCTCGAAGGGCACCAATCCTGATGCAAAAAAACGGGCGTTTTCCTCATGGAAAAACGTCCGTTTTGCGCTTGATCCCCGGATGGACGAACCACCGGGCCTACGCTTATCCGTTCAGCAGCTTCACATGGAACGTTCGCTCCCGCGGGCCGTCGAACTCGCAGAAGTAGATGCCCTGCCAGCGCCCGAGCACGAGACGGCCGTTATCGACGATGACCGTCTGCGAGGTGCCGGTCGTGATCGCTTTCAAATGCGAGGCCGTGTTGCCCTCGGCATGCCGGTATTTCGGATGGTTCCACGGGTACACCTCGTCCAGCCGCATGAGAACGTCATGCTTGACGTCCGGATCGGCATTCTCATTGATCGCAATACCGGCTGTCGTATGGGGACAGTACACGACTGCAATGCCTTGCCGGAAATGTTCCTGTTGGATCCGTTCGGCTACTTGCCGGGTAATGTCGATCATTTGATCCCGCTGTCGGGTGGATAAGGAAAACGAATGCATGAGCAGACTCCTTTCGCCGTTCGAGCCCGGACGTTATTTGCCGAACAAAATCCAAGATGCCTTCACTCGCTTCAATTGGTTCACGATCACCCAAGGGACGATGACGATGAGGACGATGCCTCCCCATAAAGCGGCATGGTATTCCCACCCGCCCGGAGCGACGGCGGCGTGCATGGTATAGTACCCGAGCAATGCGGGATGGATGAAATAGACGCCGAACGAAGCCGCGCCGAGCGAAGATAAAGCGCCGGCCAAGCGGGGGGCGTTCGATAGCCAATGCCGGCCGATCCATACGAAGCTGATCGTGACCAGCACGGGATATAAGGTGAACAGCAGCTCGAATTCCCACCATTTGAACTGCGTGCCGTATTGCGCTTGCAGACTGAGCAGCAGAAAGGCGAAGCCGACGGATGCGGTGGCGGCGGTAACCCAATACACATTGCGGTTCAGCCAGCCGATGAACCGCTCGTAGTACATCCCGAGGGAGCCTCCGATACAGAATAGGGCGAAATACGTAATGAACAGACGGTCGCCGTGAGGGATCGGCGCGTTAGCGTATTGGCTGTAAATACTGACTGCGGCTTGGACTGCGATGCCGAACAGCCACAAATAGCGGGCAAGAGGGCGGCACAGCTTGACCAGCGTAACGAGAAGCGGAAACAGCGCATAAAACTGCATAATGAGCGCCATGAAGTACAAATGGTAGCCGGCTTCCGCCCATGGAAGCAGCCGGGCGAATTCCTGCAGCGAGAAATGCACGTTGACCGCCGGATTCAACCATTGATCGTACAAGTAATAGAAGCACGACCATACCAAATACGGAATCAAAATGAATTGAAGCCGTTTCCGGTAAAAACCGGGAATGCGGCGCACGCTCCAATTGTCGAAGTAGCTGTAGAACAAGACGAGTCCGCTTAGCAGGACGAAAGCCTGCACCGGAAAGTAGCTCAAATTGTTGATGCCGAAGTACAGCGTATGCGATCGGGAGCCGAGCGGCAGCTCAACCCGTGGGGTGGCCGTTCCGTGGATCAGAAGCACGGCGACGATCGCGAGCGCGCGGACGATGTCCAGCTCCAGCAGTTTCGGTTTGCTCAAAAGAAATCGCTACCTTTCATGAAAAATGGTGCCGATGCTTGCCAAAAGATCTATGTAAGTATACTTCAAAACGGTTCGATTGCCTAGAACAGCGAAGGCTGGCTGAAAGCTGGGCAACCGCTTGCGTATCCGGCTTTGCCGAGACAAAGCTTTACAGGAGGAACAACATGACCGAATGGAAGTCCGCGGAGCAAATCGCCCGAATGGCCCGGGCGGGCTCCATACTCGCCTCTTGCAGGGAGGCGTTGAAAACGTATGTGAAGCCCGGCGTATCGACGCTCGACATAGACGGCTTCGTCGAACGTTTTCTGGCCGAGCGGGGCGCGACACCCGAGCAAAAAGGGTACAGCGGATATCCTTACGCCACGTGCGCTTCCGTCAACGATGTCGCTTGCCACGGCATGCCGGGCCCGGAGCGGCTTCGCGACGGAGATATCGTCACGATCGACATGGTCGTCAACCGCGAAGGCTGGCTCGCCGATTCGGCCTGGACGTTTGCCGTAGGCCGCATATCGGCATCGTCCCGCCGCTTGATGCGCACCGCCAAAACGTGCTTGTACGCCGGAATCGCCCAAGCGATCCCCGGCAGCCGGATCGGCGATATCGCACACGCGATCCAGAGCATCGCCTCGGCCAAAGGCTACAAAGTGCTGCCCGACTTTACCGGTCACGGCATCGGCACTTCGATTCACGAATGGCCCTCCGTGAAGCATACGGGCAAGCCCGGCAAAGGCGTCCGTTTGGAGGAAGGCATGGTGATCACGATCGAGCCGATATTGACGGCGGGCAAGCCGAAGGTGAAGATCGAATCCGACGGCTGGACGGCAAGAGCGATAGACGGCAAGCGATCGGCCCAATTCGAGCATACGGTAGCCGTGACCCGGGACGGTCCGCTCATTCTGACGGCGCTCGCGCCCAGGCTGTACAAATAGACCGGATTGGTCTGGGGATATTCGATGAATACGCCCGTCAGGCAAACGATTAGAGCAATGAGTTTCATTAACAGTGGTTCATTAGTGCCATTTGCGATGCACGACAAGGCACGGCTAATGTGTACTAGGTTGTCCGTTCGTTTCCGGGACTATGCCGGATCGGCGCCGGTCCAGCCATTTGAGCGCTTCCCGCTTGCTGAGCGGAGAGAGCGGCTCGGACTCGACGAATCGGATAACCGCTCCGGGATCGGTTTTCGAATATTCGCGCAGTGCCCAGCCGATCGCTTTGCGGATGAAAAATTCCCGGGATTCCGCCGTGCGCCGTATATGATCGAAGAGCAGGTCCTCATCGGTGTTGCGCTTGTATTTCAATTGAAATAGCAGCGCGGTCCGCTGCAGCCACATATCGTCCGACGTAATCCAGAGCTCGGCGCGCATCGGGGCAAGAAGCGGATCGCGCAGCAGGATCGGCCCGATCAGACTAGCGGCGATAATGTCGACCGTATCCCACCACGGCTTCGTCACGACCAGCGACTCTAGCATTTCGAGGTGCCGCTCGTCCAGCCGTTTCGCCTGCTTGGCCAGCACATCCATGGCGGCGTATTGAAATTCGCGTTCCGGAAGCTCCCATAGCCCGAGTACCGTTTGTTCGAGGAGGCCTGCGGGAACGGGGCCGCGGCTGGATAGCCACTCTCCGACGACCGATTTGCGCAACGGCGATTTGATTCCGGCAAATTCGAACTGTCCGCGCATATACGTCTTCATCGCTTCGGCCTCATTCCGGTTGGAGCAAGCCGCGAATCGGGCCTGCAAATCGGATATCCACACGTTCATGACGAGCCTCCTTTGGGATGCATGACTGCATGAATGGTTAACGATGCGAACGGTTTACCCTATCAATTGTATGCATGCGGGCGATTTCCGCGCAAGTGCCTCTTTCGAGGAAATGTTGGCACAGGAAGCGGGCTTGCGTTACAATTGCAGCTATACGGATAGAAGGCGAGGGGCAGCAGATGAATATCGTAGTATTGGACGGGTACACGCTCAATCCGGGCGATTTGAGCTGGTCGAGATTGGAGAGCATCGGGAATTTGACGGTTTACGAGAGAACGCCGCCCGACCTTATTGTGGACCGTGCGAAGGACGCGGACGTGATTTTGACGAATAAAACGCCTCTGCGGGCCGAAACGCTTGAAAAGCTGCCGAAGCTCGCTTACATCGGGGTGCTCGCTACCGGCTATGATGTCGTCGATGCGGGCGAAGCGGCAAAGCGGGGCATCCCGGTCGCGAACGTGCCTGCCTACAGCTCTGCATCTGTTGCCCAGCTTGTATTTTCGCTGCTTCTGGAGCTTTGCCATCGCGTCGGCCTGCACGATGAGGCGGTCCGGGGAGGCGCTTGGTCGGCCAGCCCGGACTTCAGCTTTTGGAAGACGCCGCTCGTGGAGCTTGCCGGCAAGACGCTGGGCATCGTGGGGATCGGCGGTATCGGCGAACAAGTGGCCGCGATCGGACAAGCTTTCGGCATGAACGTCATCGCGACGAACCGCAGCGGCAAGAAGCCGGCTACGGAAGGCGTTCGTCTGGTTGCGTTGGAGAGGTTGTTCGAGGAGTCGGACGTTGTTACGCTTCACTGCCCGTTGACACCGGAGACCGAGGGACTCATTCGGGCCGAGACGTTGTCGCGCATGAAGCAGAGCGCTTTCGTGATCAACACGGGACGCGGCAAGCTGGTCAAAGAGCAGGATTTGGCGGATGCGCTGAATTCGGGAACGATCGCCGGAGCCGGATTGGACGTGCTGTCCACGGAGCCGCCATCGGCAGAAAACCCGCTGTTGACTGCGCGCAACTGCGTCATTACGCCTCATATCGGATGGGCTTCGGTCGAAGCGCGCGCGAGGCTGATGGAGATAGCGGCCGAGAACGTAGAAGCGTTCCTGGCCGGCAAGCCTGTTCATATAGTAAACCGAATCGGGTGAGAAAGGATGGAAGGACAAATGAGCGGATTGAACAACCTTGGAGCTAACGGGGGACAGCCGTCTGCCGGTTTTCGCGTCGTTGTCTCGCCCGATTCGTTTAAGGGCAGCTTGTCGTCGGTGGAGGCGGCGGAAGCGATCCGATCGGGCGTATGCCGGGCGGCTCCGGACGCGCATGTAACGATCGTGCCGATGGCGGATGGCGGAGAGGGGACGGTAGACGCCGTGCTTGCCGCGGCTGGCGGCGAGCGGGTAACCGTGACGGTAACAGGGCCGCTGGGAGAGCCAGTGGAAGCGGCTTACGGCATTCTTTCGGACGGACGAACGGCGGTCATCGAGATGGCGGCCGCCTCGGGCTTGCCGCTGTTGTCTGCGGAAGCGCGCGATCCGATGGCGGCCACTACATACGGGACGGGACAGCTTCTTCGCGACGCTCTGGAACGGGGAGCGAAACGGATTATGATCGGTTTGGGCGGCAGCGCTACGAATGACGGAGGGATGGGCATGGCCCAAGCGCTCGGTGTCCGTTTCCTTGACCGGACCGGTCAGGAAATGACCGGGTACGGCTGCGGCCGGCTGCTTGCCGACATCGAGTCGATCGATTCAGCTGGCATCGATCCTCGACTGGCGTCGGCGGAAGTTACGATACTTAGCGACGTTACGAATCCGCTGTGCGGCTCCGACGGCGCTTCGGCCGTGTACGGTCCGCAGAAGGGCGCTACGCCGGAGCTGGTGCAGCGGCTGGATGCCGGGCTGGCCCATTATGCAGCGCGAATAGCCGCCCATAACGGGCGGCTCGTGCGCGACGTGCCGGGCGCGGGTGCGGCAGGCGGCTTGGGTGCGGGCTTGCTTGCGTTCTGCAATGCCGAGATGAAGCCGGGGATTCGCGTTATTATGGAACTGGCCGGCTTCGAACGCGCGGTAGAAGGCGCGCGTCTTGTCATTACTGGCGAAGGGCGCACCGACGGGCAGACCGCCTTCGGCAAAGTGCCGGCCGGCATTGCCGATGCGGCGCGGCGAACCGGCGTCCCTGTCGTGTGCTTGTCGGGCGGCCTCGGCGAAGGCTCGGATGTTTTGTATGAACATGGCATCGCCGCCCTGTTCAGCATCGCCAACCGGCCGATGGCGCTGGACGAGGCGATGCGGGACGCAGGGACGCTGCTGGCGGAAGCGGCAGAGAACATCGTCCGGCTGTACCGGGCGGGAATGCGGAGTTAATTTTCGCGTCAAAGTGCCCGATCCGAAAGTTAGTCGAATTTTTCCAGCTCGCGTTTCGATGCCGATTTTCCCGACTTTTCGCCGCGGACGGTTTGCTCGGAGGGCTCTTTCTCGATAACGTCGTTAACAAATGCCATATCCTGGTTTTCCGCTTTCATATGGGCCGTGCCTTTATAATTGCCTGCATGCCTTTTGTTTTCCATCGTTTTTTCGCTCCTTTTCCGGTATATATCGTCTCAATCGCGCGTACACGTAATACTGTGCGCATCGGAGTGGCCGAATATACGGATTGCCCGGAGCCGCGACTCGGCGGCTGTTCGGAGATCCGCTATCCGCACCGCAGGGCTGCAAGGGAGGCGAGTCGTCTCTATGCTGGGCATTCCCGGACCGACATGGTACAATGGCAAGAATACCGTTTTGTTGTTATCGTTTTATTGTATTTCATTATGTTAATCGTTAATAACGTGAACCGGGGAGAGGATGGAATCGATGGATTTAACCGTGAAGTCCGAAGATAACGTAGCGTTCATGGTGGAAGGAATTAAAGGGAAGCTGAGAGTAGTGGCGGCCCAATCCATCAAAGCGGACCATTTCGATCTGGAAAAATACGAGGATTTGCGCGACATGTACGACGTCGTCATGAACAAGCAGCACTTCAGCATCCGCGAAATCGAAGCGCTGTGCGACGAGCTAAGGCTGTTGAAAAAGTAGCGGCCGTACCTCAAGGCGGCTATGCAAAACAGGAAGGCGTTCTTCGCCTTCCTCCTTTTTTCATTTATCGCGCAGCCGCGACAGCGGATAAAACGTGCCGCGCCAATAAATGCCTCCGCGGCGAATCGTCAAGTAGACGGAGCGCGACAGCACGAGGACGAGTATCCAGACGGAGACCGGAAGCGCGAAAGCGTCGCTTCCCGAATGCCGGGACAGCCGCCGGGTGCTGGCTACATAGAGCCCGATCATAATGACCGCGCTTATTGCGCAGGCGAACCCGCTCAACCGGGGAAGCAGCAGCAGTCCGGCGAACGGTCCGAAAAATGCCAATACTTGCCCGACAATGCCCCCGATCGCCATAGGAAGCCTGTAGCCGAAGCCGGAAAACATATTTTTCTCCAGCCCCTTCACCGCTTCGCGGAGATTCGGGTACCATTCGACCTCGAGATGATGCTTGCCGATCAGGAGCCGCTGCTTGAAGCGGGCTTTTTTGATTAGCAAGCCGAGACGCAAATCGTCGTCGGGACGCATCGGGAATGCCCGGTGGGTGCCGATCGCCTCGTACGCTTTGCGGCCGATCAGGTTGAACGCCCCGATGCCGGTGCCGAAGTCGTGCTGCAGGTCGTCGTTGGCGCGCCACAGGCGCAAAAACAAAAATAGCGAAAACATGAAATATTGAACGAACGCGCGCAGCCAGAAGCCGTTTGCGATCATCATCGGCGCGAGAGTCAAATGGTCGGCCCCGGATGACCGGATGTAGTCGACGGAATCCCGTATCGTTGTCGTGCCGAACCGAACATCCGCGTCGGTAAACAGCAAGTATTTCCCTTTGGCCTGCAGATAGCCTTGATACAAGGCGTGATTTTTGCCGAGCCAGCCGTCGGGCAGCGTCGTGACATGTACGATTCGAAGCGGAATGCGGGTGGACGGGCGCTGCTCGGACCAGCGCTTTAATTCGTCCAGCCGTTTGCCCGTGCCGTCCTGGGAACGGTCGTTGACGGCTATAATTTCCATCCGCGGGTAATCTTGCGCCAGCAGATGGCGAACCGTCTCCGCGATAGACGACTCTTCCTCCTTGGCGGCGATGATGACGGATACGAGAGGATTGTCGGTCCCGATGCCCGCCGATCGGGGAAGCGGTCGCAGCAGCTTGAGGCCGGGCAAAGCTGAAACCAGCGCGAAAAGCCAGTATAATAAAACAAGAACCGCTAACGCATCGAGCAGTCGCATGGTCGTTCTCCTTATGGAATAAATGCGGAGCAAGCGACTTTATTGTAACATAGCGATCGGGACATTCGCGAGACGATGCGGGAGGAGGGGTGGAATGGGGCTTGAACCGGTTCGGCAGAAAGTGAAAGGAGACCGGCTGCCGGAATTTTTCCGTTACATTCGGGATCAGGGAATAGATGCGGAGCATATCGTATTCGTATGTATCGGCACGGACCGGTCGACGGGAGACGCTCTCGGACCGTTAGTCGGAACCTTTCTGCGCGAAGCGGGCTACGGGCAAGTCATCGGCACTCTCGATGCTCCTTGCGATGCCAGCAACCTCGAGCAGCGGCTGAACGAAATTCCGCAAGGGAGGATCGTAGTGGCGATCGACGCCTGCCTCGGTCTTTCTACTTCGATAGGGTTGTTTCAAGTAGCCAACCATCCGCTCGAGCCGGGTAAATCGGTCGGCAGGACGCTTCCTCCCGTGGGCCGGTTTTCGATAGCCGCGATCGTAAATGCCGATGGACCGAAGCAGTATTGGATTTTGCAGAGCACCTCCCTTTACCGGGTCATGACTATGGCGCGGGAGATCGCCGCGGCCGTGCGGACGGTGTTCCCGATCTGAGCGCAATATTCGGCGCTATAAAGCCAGAAGAGCCCCTCCGGCGGAAACGGAAGTTTCCTTCAGGAACGGGCTCTTCGTTTTAAACGGAAGTAATCGCCGATCGCCCCGAACAAGGCATAGGAGGCGATAGTCAGCAAATAGACGACGTATACGTTGAAGTAGTGAATATCGCCGGCGATTTCGATCAGCCATACGGGTACGCTCAGCATGAACAGAAAAATATTATCCGGATCCAGTCCCGAATAATTAAACAGGCATACAGCGCAGCCGATCAGCGTCATGATGAGCGTCGCTTTGTATTTCAAAGCTGCAACACCTCCTGGAAAACGGGAAGAAATGGCTTCTTGAAGCGGAAGCTTATAGGGGTAGTATCCGGCAACGGGCGGGTTTTATGCATGTTCGACGGCAGGGCATGTCAAGTTGTTGTAAATGAAAGGATTATGCGGTAAGATGGCGAAATAAAGTGGAAGATGGTTCCAGACAGATAAAGGGGAGAGGGCCGGATGAAACCTGCTAAACCGCGTCAACGCTGGAAAATTCAGCAAAAAATGATTTTGGTGTCCTTGCTGTTGCTCGCTTTGCCCACGCTGATAGTCGGACTGGTCAGCTACAACGTGTCGAAGACGGAAACGGACAAGCTGATCGAGAGCAAGCTGGAGAGCAATGTGCGTATGAGTATCGAGATGATCGAATTGATGGACACTGCCGTCAAGAGCGGACGATTGTCGCAGGAAGAAGCCAAGGAGCAAGTCAGAGTGATGCTTCTGGGCGAGAAGGACAAGGAAGGGAAGCGCCCGATCAATGAGAGTATCGACATCGGCGAGAACGGTTATTTCTTCGTACTCGATTCGACGGGAACTTTGCTGGCCCATCCGAGCCTGGAAGGAGAAAATATTTGGGAGAAGAAAACGAGCGACGGGTACTACTACATACAGGATATGGTGAAGAAGGCGCAGTCGGGCGGCGGAAATACGTACTACAAATGGCCGCTGCCGCCGCCCAATTCGGCGAAGGAAGCGATGAAAATATCGTACGCCGAGCTCGATCCGAAATGGGGCTGGATCGTGGCCGCCGGTTCGTATATGCAGGACTACAACGGCGGGCAGAAGCGCATTTTAACCAATCTCGTCATTACGCTGGCAGTGTGTTTAGCGTTAGGCGCAGCGGCGATCTGGTTGTTCGCGCGGCACATCTCCAAGCCGATCGCCCGCGTCGCCGAGCGTACGAAGCGGATCGCCGACGGCGACCTGACCTCCTCGGAGCTTGAAGTGCGGAATCGCGACGAGATCGGACAGCTTGCCGAGGACTTCAATGCGATGAACGACCATCTGAAGACGCTGGTCGTTCAGGTGCAGGGAGGGGCCGAGCATGTGTTATCGGCATCGCGGGGGCTTTCCGCTTCGATCGACGAGACGACGAGAGCTTCCAGAGACATCGTAACGTCCGTTCAGCAAATCGCCGCAGGCATGGACTCGCAGGCGCAATCTACGACGGAAAGCTCTAGGGCGATGGAGGAAATGGCGGCAGGCATCGGCAAAATTGCGGAAACGTCGTCCAGTGCGTTCGATGCTTCGCTCAGTACGTCGAAAGCGGCGGAAGACGGCTACGGTTATATTCAGAAATCGGTCGAGCAGATGAACCGCGTCAGCCACACCGTAGCCGATCTCTCTTCGGTCATCCGCAAGCTGGATCAACGCTCCAGGGAAGTCGGGGAAATCGTCGAGGTCATCACGACCATCGCTTCCAGTACGAGTCTGCTCGCTTTGAACGCCTCCATCGAAGCGGCCCGCGCCGGCGAGCAGGGGCGCGGCTTTGCCGTCGTGGCCGGGGAAGTGAAGAAGCTGTCCGTACAGTCGGAATCGTCCGCCCAGGAGGTGATCCGGCTCGTGGCCGCGATCCAGACGGATATCGGCTATGCGGTGCGGGCGATGGCGGAGGGAGAGCGGGAAGTTCGGGACGGCGCGGAGATGACCCGGATATCGGGGCAATCGTTTCAACGCATTTTGGAGGCGACCCGCAGCGTAGTCGAACAAATTCAGGAGGCATCTTCCGCGGCCGAACAAATGTCCGCAAGCTCCGAGGAGATCGCCGCTTCGCTGCAGGAAATGTCGCGCATAACCGCCCAGGGTGCGGATGGCACCCAGACGATATCGGCCTCTACCGAGGAGCAGCTCGCCACGATGGAGCAATTGGCCGGTCAAGCCGAGCAACTGAGCCGTCTTGCCGAAAGGCTGCAGCAGTCGGTTACGAAATTCAGAGTGTGACGCGAAGCAATAACCAAAATAAGGACATTTCCAAAGCCGTCCGAGCAGGAGGCCAAGGAAATGTCCTTATTCGATTTCCCTGGATGCAGCCTTCATCTGGTGATCCAGTGGTCTCCCCAGTTTTGGACCGCATCCATGACAGGGCGGAGCGCCTTCCCTTTCTCCGTGAGCTCGTATTCGATACGGATCGGCATCTCCGGATATACGTTTCTTACGACAATTCCCGCCTGCTCCAGCTCCTTGAACCTCTCGGTCAGCATCCTGTCGCTCATATCCGGAATCATGGACGATATATCTTTGAACCGCATGGGACCGTTCATCAGAACTTGAATGATAAGACCGGTCCAACGTTTGCCGAGCAGCTCGAACGCCGTCTCGAATTTGGGACACAGGTGCATTTTATGGTCCGCGTGTTCCATATTGATCATCTCCTAAAACGTTCACTACAAATATTTTAACATAGTTACTTGACAAAAGTAAGCCTTACCTTGTATTCTTAACTTACAAAAAGTAAGTTACAAATAAAAGATAATTAATGGAGGTTTTTTGTATGTTGAGTTCGGCTCTGCTGCTCGTTCGTTTGGTCATCGGTTTAACGTTTGCGGGACATGGCGCCCAGAAGCTGTTCGGCTGGTTCGGGGGTTACGGATTGAAAGGGACGGGCGGCTTTATGGAGTCGATCGGCGTCCGCCCGGGCGTTCTCATGGCATTGATTGCCGGCTTGCTCGAGCTTGCCGGAGGGCTTATGTTCGCTGCCGGATTGTTCACGCCCGTGGCGGCAGCCTTCATTGTCATGACGATGCTGGTCGCGATATTCAAAGTGCACGGCCGCAACGGCTACTGGGTCACGTCGAACGGTATCGAGTATAACGTGGCGTTGATCGCGATTGCCGTGGCAGTCGCTATGGCCGGGGCCGGAGCTTATTCGTTGGACTACACGCTGTTTTCACAATGATCGCATTCGCGGAGGATGCTTTTGTCCAGCCGGAGAGATCTTGGACGAAGCCATCCGGACGCCAAGGCGCGGCTGAGCATACAGCAGATGAGGAACAGCCCGCTGCCGATTCCGAACAGCCCGCTGTACAACGAGGCGTGAATCCACCCGACGTCCGCCGCTGCGAAGACGGGAACCATGGCCGAGGCGCATAGCAGCATACCGGCGGTCGTAGGTCCAAAGGCTTCGTATCGGTCGCGGACGGATGGACGGAGCGTTCGTTATCCGGGAACAGGCGCATACCGAGCACGAAGGCCGCCAAGCCGACCGGCACATTGATCCAGAACAGCAGCGGCCATCCGGCAAGCTCCATCAGAAATCCGCCGGTCGCAGGCCACGCCAGCGTTCCCGCGGACATCGCGATCGTATTGACGCGTAGCGCTTTTCCCCTTTCGTCATCATCGGGTAATAGAGAAGGTCCCTGCGATCAGGAACCTTTGGGTTTGCTTATCATGTAATAACCGGCTGAGACTCACACGACGACTTGCAGGCTTTGGTGCACCTTCAATACGGCCTCGATAATATCGGCGGCATCTTCGTTGGACAGAACCGGCGATACCGGAATGTAGGTGGTGCGCGGGATCAAATCGATCGCGCGGGGGCACGTCTGTTCCGTAATGACGACCGGCTGCTTGAACGGATAGTTGTACGGGAAGTTGTCTTTCTCCGCGGTGCGCTGATAGTAAAGCGACGGATTCATATAGACCGGCTTGCCTCCGTATAACACGTGGGCTTGCACATTTTCCGCGTTAAGCGCTTTATTGAACAGGGAAGTCGCCTCGGCCGTCGGGAATACGATGCCCAGGTTCGAGCCGATATTGCCTTCCGGATCGGGACAAGCCCGGAATCGGATGCCGGGGATCTCCGCTTTCAGCGCCGCGGCGATAAAGTCGTGATGCCTTTTCATATTGCCTACGATCGCGGGCAGCTTCTTCCACTGCTCGAGCATGACGGCTCCGGCCAATTCGCTCATCCGGTAATTTTGCCCGGAGAAGGCGAACTGCTCATCCGGCGAGTCTATGCCGTATCTGGCCCGGTGGCGAAGTACGCCTTGATCGTGGTAGCGGATCGCCCGTTCCATCAGCTTGACGTCGCGGGTTACGACGGCTCCGCCTTCGCCGGACGTAATGATCTTGTTCATCTGAAAGCTGAATGTGCCGATGTCGCCAATCGTGCCGGCATAACGGCCTTTGTAGCGGACGCCGCAGGACTGGGCCATGTCTTCGATGACGGCGATGTTTTTGCTTTTTGCGAAGGCGATGACCGGGTCGAGGTCGACCGGGTTCCCCAGAATCGGCACCACGATGACGGCCTTGACGTCCTCGTCGTATACTCGTTCCAAATCGGACGGGTCGATATTCAAGCTGTCGTCGACGTCGCAGTAGACGGGGACGGCATTGCTGCATACGACCGCTCCGGCCGTGGCGATAAACGTATTTGCTGGGATGATGACCTTGTCCCCGTACCCGATGCCGAGCGCCTTCATCGCCACGACAAGCGCGGCGGTACCGGATGTGACCGCCAGCGCGTATGGAACGTCGAAGTCTTTCGTCATCGCATTTTCAAGCGACTCCACGGCGCTTTGCATGTTCGGTCCGTAATATCGGAAAGGGGATTGACCGTATATCACTCTGGAAGTAAAATCGGCTTCTTCTTTGCCGTATACGAGCGCGCCCGGATAATTCGGCGGCAAGGGCCGGCTGCGGACCGGAGTTCCGCCGTTAATGGCCAATTTGCTCATGGTCTCACCTTCGCTTTCTGCATGATGGGTCATCCGGGAATGCCGGAATGCATTTGGTTGTATCTAACCTGTAATTATATTGTAGCGGATTCCGGCTGCGCTTTCATATCTTTATATTGTCGCTAAATCCGCAGGCGACAAAAAAGAACCGTTGCGCGCTCACAACGGTCCTGTCTCTCTGTCGGGAAAGTCAAAAGAGAAATGAACTGCAAAAAGGGGCGGGGAAACTCCCTGTTACATTTTCACAACGGTCCTACATGGTTAAACGGATAGAAGCGGAAAAGGACTTTACCGACGAGCTCGCTTTTGTCGACATACCGGTTCGGCCAAAGGTGAGCGTCGTAACTGTTGTTCCGGTTGTCCCCCAGGAAAAAATATTTGTTGTCCGGAACGGTAATCCGTTCGAACGAATAGTTCATCTTCGCCTTCAAATAAGGCTCGTCCACTTTCTCGCCGTTCCGGTACAGTATCCCTTCCTTGACCTCGATCGTGTCCCCGGGCAGTCCGATCAGCCTTTTGACGTAGCGGACCTCGTCCTTGTTTTCGGCAGCGTGGTTGAATACGACAATGTCGCCATGCCCGAAATCGGTGAACTTGAGCATTTTCTCCATAACGAGCCTGTCGTTGATGTTGATATTCGGTTCCATCGAGCCGCTCGGCACTTTGACCGCTTGAGCTACGTACGTCTGGATGAGCAGGCTAAGGATGATTGCGATGGCTAGCGGCGGTACCCATTCTTTTAGTACGGCTTTCACACGCTGCATATACAAGAAAACCTCCTTTCGACTCACATATATATAGGTAATGACGATTCTGCCGCCGATTCGTTACCGAATATAGAAAAAACGGCTTAAAGCAACTGCTTCCAGGAGCCGTAATGGAAGAAGCATATTCCCGCCGCGCCGCCGGCTTCCGCCATTCGGGCGTACTCCTCGTAGCCGCTGCGGTCGATTTCGTATTCGGGCGTCTTCAATAGCCCGGCGTAAACCGGAACGCGTCCGTCCGTTTTGCGGAGCTGCCCGTCGACGATGCCGCCGAAGCTGCCCGGTTTCATCCAATAGTCCATCGGGCATACGAAGTCCAAGTATCCCCGTTCGACCCACTCCCACCATTTCTGGCCGAAGCATTCGTACTCGCTGTCGGGAAGAAACGGTTCATCGCGAAGCTCGTTGCCGTAAGGGGCATTGTACCAAATGGCCGCCGACAGCCGCGCATCGGGACGTTCCTCGCGTACCGCCGCACGAATGGAGCCCACGAGACCGGTTACGATGGAAGCCCGGTATTCCGCCCATTCCGCGGGATGCTGCTCCAGCAGCCATTGCGCCTTGCCGGCCGTCTCCGACAATGATTCCGGAATGACGAGACCGCTATGACGTTCGAAGCCGGACAAGCAATCCTCGCAAAAGCAGTACCGGTACGAGCGGGATAAAACAAGCTTGTCCCCGATCGGCGGGTCGTTGTACAGGTTGCTCGCTTGCTCGATGAAAAAGGTCGTGCGGACGCCGTCGGCCGTCTCCAGCCGGATCGGCTGTCCGGCCTTCGGCAATCCGATCCAATGCCCGGCGCTTTTCGTATCGATCTCGAGCCTGCTGTCATAGTGATAATACCGGACAAAGTCCAGATGAATGCCGTTTAAGCCCGGGAACCGGCGCAGCAGCTCGGCGCATTTGTCCGAAACGGTCCGGATTACGTCGGGATGGCGCGGGTCGAGCACATAGCTTTTGCCGACAATCGGCTCTTCGAAAGTGGAAATCCCGTGCGCGTCGACGCAGTAGCAGGATTTGTCCTGAAGCAGCAGGCTATCGCGGTTGTCGACGCGCTGAATAAGCGTCGATACCATGCCGTGCAGCTCGATATTGCGGCTTGCGCACGCCTCGGCCAACAAGGAGACACGTTCGGCGATAGCTTCGTCCTGTCGACTGTCCATGTGCAAATATACGATCACCTTACCGACCCGGTTGCGCTCGCACCAGCCCGTCAACGCGGCGATTTCGTCGGCGTTGCGGGCTTCGGAGCCGAGGTAGAGCCAGACGGCATTATGTAGCGGATTCATGGTGGAATGCTCCTCTCGTTAGTCGGTCCATTTTCTTCCTACATCATTATACCGAACGAATCGCGCGAACGGAAATAGCTTTTTCTTTACCGCTCCTCATGGTACACTCGAAGTCGGAGGCGCCAGTTTGGCAACCGGTTCCCGCCCAAGGCTTACCCCGCCATCCGGGATTTGGGGATACGGCCGTACGCGCTTCCGTTGCGGCGGTCAGCCGGCGAGAGAAAGCCACTACCCGATACGAACAGCTTCCAAGATGTGCCTTCTATGAACGCCGAGCGGGACCGATCCAGCAAGAAACCAAAGGACGTTGGGTGAATGAGCGTTATTGACTTCTTCACGGAATCGCCGGATATAGATTTCAGTATCGCATCGGTCGACGAATTATTGAAACTCATATCCGCAAATGCAAAATTCAAAGCGGTGTACGGAATCGACGTGGGGGAAGGGCTGCCGGACGCATCGCAGCTGCGCAAAGTCGTCTCTCTCGCGATCAAGCAGCAACACGATATAGCCGGAGTCGTAATCGACGAGACGGCCGGAGAGCGCAGGCTGCAATTCATGCTGTACTGCTACAGGCAGGAAGCGGAATGCGGAACGATGTATTATACCGCATTGTTCGACATTACCGGCCTATGCAACTTCTATGAGATGAAGCTGGCGAACGAGAAGCGCAAGCTGATCGGGGAAATGGCCGCCGGTACCGCGAACAGTATTCTGAATCCGTTGGCGGTCGTCCGCGGGAGCTTGCAGCTGATCGAGACGACGCTGAAGACGAACCTCGCCTCCAGCCATTTGTCGGATCATCTCGTCTCCCAAAGCGTGGGACACTACATTACGCTGGCGAACCATCAGGTGACGGAGATCAACAACTACGTCCAGCGATGGCTGCACCTGGGCAAGCCGTTCCATCTCGACCTTCGCCCGGTTCTGATCTCGTCCTTTCTGGAGACGTACGTCCCCAATCTTCAGAAGGAAGCGATAAAAAAGGGCGTCCCGCTCGTATGCGAGTTTCCGTCGGAGGACGGACAACTGCTGATCGATCCCCATTATTTAAGGGAAGTGCTGAACGAATTCGTCAAAAATGCGTTCGAAGCCTCGGAAGGCGGCGGAGTCCGCCTGTCCGTGCACATGTCCGACAAGACGTCGACCATCACGATAAGGGATTCCGGACCGGGTATTGCGGCCGATATGATGAAGCTGGTCAAGGATCCGTTTTTTACGACCAAGGAGGATTCGATCGGCCTCGGCTTGAATTTTTGCGAAGTGGTGCTGCAAAAAATGGGGGGCCATTACGAGCTGACCGGGGACGAATCGGGGACGGAAGTACGCATCGTGCTGCCGAGAGTGCCCGCGGAGTAACGCAAGGAGGCTGTCGAGATTGCGGCAGCCTCCTTGCGTATGCCATTTCCCGGCTCAGACGAGCAGGTCCCATATTTGTTTGCCGATCAAGATCGTCGTCACGGCGATGAATAGCGGTTTGACATAGCCCGCTCCTTTGCGGATCGCTACCCGGGAGCCGATCAAGGAGCCGACCAGCATGGCCAGCCCCATCGGAATGCCATAATAGAGGTTCACATTTCCCATGAGGGCAAAGGTGACGAGGCTTCCCAGGTTGCTGGCGAAGTTGAGCGCCTTGGCGTTGCCCGCCGCTTTGACAAAATCGAAGCCGAGCAGCAGGAAGGCGAACAGCAGGAAGGAGCCCGTACCCGGCCCGAAAAATCCGTCGTAGTAGCCCAGCATCAGCGCAACCAAAGCTCCCGCCGCGATTATTTTTCCGGTAAGCTGCGGACCCGTAGGGCGGACCGGGCGTTTTTTGCCGAGCAGCGTGTATAAGGTAACGGCTATGAGCAGGATGATGACAAGCGGCTTCAGAAAATCGGGTGGAATCAACCGGACGGTGTAAGCGCCCGCGACTGATCCGAGCAGGGATAAAGGAAACCATTTTTTTACGAGACGGACGTCCATTTTCCCGGACAGCAAAAACGAAATCGAGCTGGTCAGCGACGATATCGTACCGCCAAGCTTGTTCGTGCCGAGCGCGATCGCCGGGGGCAGTCCGGTCGATAGAAGAGCGGGGACGGATATGAGTCCGCCCCCGCCGACGACGGAATCTACGAATGCAGCGACAAAGCCTATGGAAACTAGGAAGAAGATCATTTCGACGGACGGATGCTCCATGGCGTTCGCTCCCGTGCGGGACCGTTCGGCCCGCGTAATGAAATATGAAACGGGTATAGATCGATTACGGCAAGTAGCTGCGCAGCACGGTCAGCCGTCCGTTCAACGAATAGGAGCCCAGATCGGCGGGCAGCAGGAAGCAATTGCCCCGTTCCAGCCCGATGGAGCCGTCGGTCCATTCGAGGGTGCCGCTGCCGTCGCAGACGACGATAATCGTGAAGCTATCCGGTGAAGTAGCCAGCTTCCACGACCCTTCCGTTACGCCTTTCTCGACGATGAAGTAAGGGGAGGAGGCAAGAGGCAGCCACTCGTTCGGCGCGCCGACATCCGTTTTCATGCGGGTCGCTCCGCTGCCCCCGTAGGCGGTCACATTCAGCGAGTCCTCGATATGCAGCTCGCGCGGCTTGCCGTCCAATCCGAGCCGGTCATAATCGTACAGCCGATACGTCGTATCGGAATTTTGCTGAATTTCCGCCACCAGGACGCCCGCGCACAGCGCATGCACCGTCCCGGCCGGGATGTAGAACGAATCGCCCGCCGATACTTCAACCTCTTGCAGGCATTCCATGATGCGGTTCTCGGCGATCCCTTGCGCGAACGATCCGCGGTCGATGCCCGGCTTAAGCCCGTATATGATTTTGGCTCCCGGCTTGGCATCCAGCACATACCACATTTCCGTTTTGCCGAGCTCGCCTTCGGGCAGACCCGAATAATCGTTGTCGGGATGCACCTGCACGGACAAATCGTCATTGCAATCGAGCAGCTTGATCAGTAGCGGAAACCGGCCGGTTTCCCGGGAAGATCCTTTCGTCCCGAACATCGTCTCGCCGTACGCTTCGCGCACCTCGTCGAGCCCCATGCCGGCCAACTCGCCATTGACGACCTTCGTCGTGCCGTTGGGATGATCCCCGATCATCCAGCCTTCTCCTATCGGACCGTCCGGCAGCTCCAGGCCGAATTGCCCGAGCGCCCGTCCGCCCCAAACCCGTTCTTTCATTTCAGGCTTGAATTTCAGTGGATATGGTCTCATGCTTATGTTCGCGCCTCGCTTTCTATCGGTATTGTAGCGGATGGTTTTACTCTACACCTTTCTTTTTTCCACGGCAATGACATAAGGCGGATTGCCGCTCCGGTTGGCGAATCGGTAAACGACCGCTTGACACTCTTCCTCGGGCAGCGATGCGGCCCAGCTCTCGACGCGTTCGGCTTCCTCGCGCCCGCCCTCGTGCCCCGGGTACAGCACGGCGGTGACGATTCCGCCCGGCTTGAGCAGAGACAACGCCGCGTCCAGAGCGGGAACGGTCGTTTCGGGGCGGGTGATGATCCGCTTGTCGCCGCCAGGCAAATAACCGAGGTTGAACATGACCGCGGCTACGCGTCCGTGATCGGAAGGCGGGATCGCCTGCCGCATATTCGCGTGGCTCTCCAGCAGCAGATGAAGCCGCCCGGAAGCCTCTTGCCGGAGGCCTACGCGTTCGGCTGCCCGATCGAGCGCCTCCTGTTGAATATCGAAGGCGTATACGGTCCCTTTCGCTCCCACCGTCGCGCATAGAAAGGCGGTGTCCGCTCCGGTGCCGGCGGTGGCATCCACGGCGATATCTCCCGGCTGCAGCCGTTCGCCGATGCAGCGGTGAGCGAAGCTCAGTACGGATAAAAAGCCCATCGATTCCACCGATCCTTATGCTCAACAAATTTTTAGCGAAAACATACCATATCCGCTCCGCGAACACAAGAACCCCCTTTCCGGAAGGAAAAGGGGGCGGGAAGAGCGAACGTTAGTAGGGGACGGAGACGTTATCCGTCATTTTTTGTCGGCGAGCCAGACGGCCAATGTCTCGATGTCCGCCGCTTCGATCTTGCTCTCGAAGCCGGGCATTCTGCTTCCGCCTTTGGAAATTTGCGTCATAATTTGATCTTTCGTCTTGCTTGCGCCGATCTTTTGCAGGTTCGGACCGGGCTTGCCTTCCAGATTGCCGCCGTGGCAAGACATGCAGCTCGTCTTGTACAGCTCCTCGGCTTTGACCGAGGCGGCGGTCGGCTCGGCTTTCGGCTCCGTTTTCGGAGCTTCTGCGGCCGGAGCCGTTTTGGCGGGTTCCGGCTGAGCCGCCGATTGAGCGGGCGCCGTGCTCGCGCTCGTATTCGGGCTCGGCGTATTCGCGGCCGGGGCGGGAGTTATCGCCGGCTTTGGCGCCTCGGTTGTCGGCGGCTCGGTCTTCGCCGGTTCGGTCTTGGCGGGTTCGGTCTTGGCGGGTTCGGTCTTGGCGGGTTCGGTTTTAGCGGGTTCGGTTTTAGCCGGCTCGGTCTTAGCCGGTTCTGTCTTTGGCGTCTCCGTTTTCGGCGTCTCTGTTTTGGCCGGCGCACTGGCCGGCGGCTGGGTCGCTGGCGCCTGTGCGGTCGCGCCGGTCTCGGTTTTCGCGGGCTGGCCGGAACTCGCCGTAGAAGCTTCCTTCTGCCCTCCGCATGCCGACACGACCAAGAGGACGCCGAGCGCTACGGGCAATAATACGGTTTTTCTCATTAGTTAACCTCCCGTTATTCGTTTGATGTCCGTCTTGGCGATTGGTCTAATCAGGTAACGGAAGCGACGGAATAACGGTTTTATGCCCGGCCATGAATCTTTACTGGAAGGGGGAACACCCCGTGGCAAAAAAACGCTACGATGTCATCGTTATCGGAGCCGGAGCGATGGGCATGGCAGCCGGCTTCCACGCGGCGGATAAAGGCGCAAGCACGCTGCTGATCGACTCCTTCGATCCTCCGCACGAACGGGGCAGCCATCATGGCGATACGCGAATTATTCGGCACGCCTACGCGATGCATGAAGCGTACGTGCCGCTCGCGCTCCGGGCGCAGCGGCTGTGGGAAGAGCTGGAGCGGGAAACGGGAACGGAGCTGAACCGGAAAATCGGGCTGCTCCGCGTATGCGAGCGTGGAGCGCCTTCTCTTGGCATGCAGGAGAAGTTTGCCGATGCATACGGCATACCGCTGGAACGTATCGACGCGGCCGAGATGAGCTATCGATGGCCGGGCATGACGTTCAGGGGCGACGAGGAAGGGTGCTACGAGCCGCAGGGCGGCTTGTTGTACAGCGAGGCCTGCATTCGCGCCTATCGTTCGCTGGCGCTGTCGCGCGGTGCGGTGCTCCGCACGGATGAGCCCGTGCTGGCGATTTCGTCCGAGGCGGGACCGGTCGCGGTGACGACCGCAAAAGGCGGCTACGAAGCCGATCGGCTGATCGTATGCGCCGGCGTATGGGCTTCCCGGCTGCTCGCCGGGCTTGGACTCCCGATTCGGCCGATCCGCAAGCCGATCGCCTGGTTTCGCGCGGACAGTCCGCTGTACGATGCCGGTACTTTTCCGGCCTTCACGTACAACGTGCCGACCGGGGAATACTTCGGCATTCCCGGAGACGCCGCATCCGGCTTGAAAATAGGGCGGCACGATGGCGGACGTCCGGCTGACCCGGATACCGTCGAGCGCCGATTCGGGGCATATTCCGAAGACGAAGCGGAGCTGCGCGCGTTTTTGCGCGATTATATGCCTGGTGCGAACGGGTCTCTCGTTCGCGGCTCGGTATGCATGTACGCGATGACCGCGGATGAGCATTTCGTGATCGACCGGCATCCGGCGGATGAGCGCGTATGGCTGGCATGCGGGTTTTCCGGACACGGCTTCAAGTTTGCGAGCGCCGTCGGCCAGATGATGGCCGACCTGGCTATCCGGGGGGAAACGGCGCTCGACCGGTCGCCTTTTTCGTTGGCGCGGTTCCAACGGGAAAACCGTTCCCGTCCATAACGGCATGAAGGGCTGTCCCGCGAAGTCTATTCAGACTTCGGGACAGCCCTTGTGCTTTGCAGCCAGTTAAATCCGAGCCAAATCTTCGATTTCCACAATACGGTTTTCCAGCCGGCCGCGGTCTGCGGAAAATCCGATTTGATGGCCGTATATCGATTTGTCGAGCGAAGTGGAGGACAGCGACGGCGTTTCCCCGCGCAGCGTGCGGATGAAATCGGCGACGAGCCGCAGATCGCCCCCGCCGTGCATGTCGCGGGATACATTCAGCTCGACCGTCTCTTCCTTGAACGTATGCCCGGCGCGAACATCCGGATACCGGAGCTTGAAGCTGCCGTCTTCCAGGCTGCCGCTGATTTCGCCTTTCGTTCCGGTAATGTGGATCGTCCGGCAGCCCTTGGCCGTAGCGCCGGTCAAGCTGTGCGAGGCCGTGCTCCCGTCCTCGAATTCGATCATCACCGTCTGGTGGTCCACCACATCGTTATTGCAGCGCCATACGCAACGGCCGTACGGGTTGTTCGTGCGCAAAGATTCAAGCTTCTGTTCTTCGGTCGGCACATCGCCAAGGTGCATGTTGTCCCAAGCGTATGGTCCCCAAAGCTTCTGTTCGATGTACATTTTCCGCGCCGAGTACGTACAGTCGGCTTCGATCCGGCAATCGGCGACGCAGCGCGTCCCGGACCCTTCCGGCGCTTTGTCGGCGCGGAATTGGGACAGGCTGCCGAAGCTGCTTACTTTGACCGGGCGTACGTCTCCTTTCATCCATGCAATCAAATCGAGGTCGTGGCAGCATTTCTGCATCAGCATGGAAGAGCCGCCCTCTTGCAAATTGCTCCACTTGCCCCTTACGAAAGCGGTCGCCATATGGTGGTAGCTGACGTTTTCCTCCGTTTGGATGGCAACGACTTCTCCGATGTCGCCGTTTGCGATCCGTTTGAGGATTTCCGCATAAAACGGCGCATACCTCAATACATGACAGATTAGGACGACCCGGTCGCAAGCTTTGGCGGTCCGGTAAAGCTCCAGTACTTCTTCCTCGCTTACGCCGATCGGCTTTTCCAGCAGAACGTCATAGCCGGCCTTCAGAAGCGGCACCGTGGTGGCGACATGGAACGTATCCATCGTTCCGTTAATGACGGCGTCCGCCCGCTTCGGTGCGGCCACAAGCTCTTCTACTGAAGCGTAGAGCGTGTCCTCGGGGAGTCCGAAGCGGTTTGCCGTCAGCCGGCGGCGAATTGGATCAGGTTCTACTACGCCGACGATTTGGAGCTCCTCGGGGTGCGCCTTCGCATAGGAGGCGTATAGCAGGCTGCGGTGCCCGGCACCGACGATTACGGCTTGGACGGGGCGAGTTGCAGGTAGAAACGATCTGGATGATGTCGCAGGAGATGGCATGGTTGCGGTTCAGCGTCCTTTCCCGATTATGCTATAATATTGTTGCTTGGTTTTTCGAATAATCTAAAGGTACTCTGCCGCACGTAAGGATTCAACAGTAATTAATTGAGATCGGAGTAGTAAAATATTATGCGTACCTCTTATGGGTTTCACCTGAACGAGAGCATCCCCGAGCGGCTGTATGTCATGGAATCGATCGGCTGGGGGGAAGCCGTCGACGGTTCGTACGGACAGGACGGCATGAAACGGCCGGGCAGCGGTTATTTGTTCCAGTACACGTTATTCGGGGAAGGGGCGATTACGGTTGGAGGGGCAACCTACAAGGTGCCGAAAAACCACGGCTTCTTCGTCTCGATTCCCAGCGAGCACCGGTATTTTTACCCGCCTGACGGGCGCAAGCCGTGGGAGTTTATATGGATTCGCGCCTTGGGCGGAGCGATGTCCGATTATTGGCAGCATTTCATCCGTTCCTTCGGTCACGTCGCCTCGTTCCGGGACGATTCCGAACCGATCCGGTTGATGTGGAGCATGTACCATGACGCGGCCGAGCAAGGGTTTCGCGACAAATTCCGGATGTCGTTGCGCTTGTTCGAGTGGCTGTTGGCGTTCGAGCGAATCGCCGAAGGTCTTGACCGGGGCTCCCAGCCGATGCCCGATTCGCTGCAGCTGGCGAAACGGTTTATGGAGCGGCATGTGGGCACTCCCGTCAGCCTGGACGATATTGCCGCTGCAGCCGGTATATCCAAGCATCATTTCTGCAAAGTATTCAAAATGTACACGGGCGTAACCCCGATCCATTATCTCCGGAAAATTCGCGTAGAGGAGGCGGCAGGGCTGCTGCGGAATACGGGATTGGCGGTAGAAGCCATTTCGCGGCAAACCGGCTTCGACAACGTCAGCTATTTCGGTAAAGTGTTTCGCCAGTATATAGGCGTGTCTCCGACGGATTACCGGAAAGGTTTGACGAATGTGTACGAGAACCGTCATCTGCAAATCGTCGATTGACAGTATTCGGAATGTTCTGATAATATGCAATCATCTATTCCCGCAGCGTATCTGGCGTAACATGGGCAACCATGGGGGAGCGCAGCGTCATACCGCCGTACGCCTGGGCAAAGCATGTGGTCGGCTCGACCGGATGCTTTTTTTTGTTGTGATCCGCAAAAAGGGAGGCGGTATACCGTGAAGATGGCATTTATTTTGTTCGATCGCATGACGATGCTCGATTTCGTCGGTTTTTACGATGCGATCGCGAAGCTGCGCATTCTGAAGCTGATGGACAACGTTACATGGGATTTGTGCGCAATGAGCGGGGAGATTACGGATGAGCTTGGCATGACGTCGAAAGCCGGACTCGTTGCGCCCGACTTGTCGTCCTACGACTTGCTGTTCGTGCCAGGAGGCATAGGGACGCGGGAGCTTCGGCTCGACGGCGAATTTGTCGGCTGGCTGCAGACGGCCAAGGACGTTCCTTGGAAAGTATCGGTTTGCACGGGGGCGCTGCTGCTCGGGGCGGCAGGCTTTTTGGAGGGGAAGAAGGCGACGACCAATCCGAACTGCTACGATCTGTTGGCGCCTTATTGCGCCGAAGTCGTGAAGCGGCGAATCGTTGCCGACGGAACGATCGTCACGGGCGGAGGCGTCAGTGCCTCGATCGATTTGGGCTTGTATATGCTGGAAAGGCTCGCAGGCGCGGAGGCGATTCCGAGAGCGATGCAAATGATGGATTATCCTTATTATGAAATCGGCAAATTCGGAAACGGTTGAGACCGTGATCCGCAGCGGGCGGGGGAGGGAGCGGAACGGCAAGTTCCGCTTCCAGCCTTCGGCCGCGCCCCTCTAACCGCCGGCCCACAGTTTGCCTTGCCATGTGTTGCGCGAGACCAGCTCCGCGTCAATCGCGTTCAGCACTTCCCACTTCTTCAAGCTCCACATCGGACCGATCAGCAGGTCGCGGGGAGCGTCGCCGGTCACCCGGTGTACGATCATGTCGGGCGGGAGCAGCTCCAGCGTGTCTACGACAAGCTTGACGTACTCCTCCTTCTCCAGAAATCGAACAAGACCGGCCTCGTATTGCTTCACCATCGGCGTCTTGCGCATCAGATGGAGCAAATGCACCTTGATGCCCTGCACATCCATGGCGGCTACCGCTTTCGCCGTATCCAGCATCATCTCGTGCGTCTCGCCCGGCAAGCCGTAAATAATATGCGCGCATACGCGAATGTTCCGGCGGCGCAGCTTCTCCACCGCTTCCAAATAACATTGCGTATCGTGCGCCCGGTTGATCAGCTCGGACGTCTTCTCATGGACCGTCTGCAAGCCCATCTCGACCCACAAATACGTGCGTTCGTTCAGCTCCGCCAAATAGTCGACGACATCGTCCGGCAAGCAATCGGGCCGGGTGGCGATCGATAGGCCGACTACCCCGGGCTGCTGCAAAATGACCTCGTAGTATTCGCGCAGCTCCTCCACGGGCGCATACGTGTTCGTATAAGCCTGGAAGTAGCCGATGTATTTCGCTTCCGGCCATTTCTGGTGCTGCAGATCGCGGATTTTGTTGAATTGGGTGACGAGGTCGTCGCGCCGGCTGCCGGCAAAATCGCCCGAGCCTCTGGCGCTGCAAAACGTGCAGCCGCCGGCGGCAATGCTGCCGTCCCGGTTCGGACATGTAAATCCCGCGTCCAGCATCACTTTGAACACCTTCGTGCCGAATTGCTCGCGCATTTCGTAATTCCACGTATGAAACCGCTTGTTGTCCCCCCATAGGCGGGGACCGACGGCGGAAGGCAGTGCGGTCATAGTCAAGCTCCTTTATGGTCCATATCGGATGTTCCGTCCTTCTATTGTACCAGAATGCGCGGGCGAGAGAGAAGTGGGCGTCGCCGGAAAGGAAAAAGCCCTTCCGGGAGCTCGGGCTCGGGAAGGGCTTGTCCGTGTCGTTCGGATCGATTATTGCGAAGCGGACGCAGCGGCAGGCTCTGCTTCGATAGCCGGCATTTTTGCCGCCACTTCCGGCGCGTTCTTTGCCGCTTCCGGCAAAACGATTTCGACCGGTTCGTTTAAATTTTTATATACGGCTGTTATGATCATGTCCATGCCTTCGAGTGGCATCGTCTCCGAGGCGTCATACCGGATGCTCATGGTCGTCTCCATTTTGGCCGTCAGCTGCGTGGCTTCGTCCACCCACATCGTGCCGTTCATGGACAACGACAGGTTCTGCAGATCGGACGATTCGGTTAACGATTGCACCATGCTCGGATCGTTCATGGCCGAGCCGAGCGCGCTCAAAATTTGCTTGAAGTCGTGCAGCTTCCCGTTGATTTCGATTTTCTTCATCGTTCTGCCGTCCAACTGTTCCGTACCCAGGTCGCGGTAGAAAAACGAGTTGTTCATCAGCGATTGGTTCAACGAGACGCTGTCCTTTTGCAGCTGGATCAGCTGCTCGAAGGTAAAGGGCATCTGCTTCGTCGTATTGACCCAGGTCCCCTCGCCCGTCTCCGCGCCCGGAAGCCGCATGTAGCTCCCCCCGGGGAGGATGTATTGCTCCATTTCCATCGGTTTCGACTCGCCCGGCACCGCCATGCTCATCGATATGTGCATGCCTTTGGCCAAATCGAACAGCGAGGCGCTTCGGACGGTCGTTTCCATGCCGGCCGTTTCGGCCCTACCGGGGGCTAGCCGGATTTTCATGTTCTGATCCATGTCCACCTTGAACGATTTCAGCTCCGCCTGCTTGACGGACGATTGCTTCAACCATTCCCGGATTTTGGAGTCGCTCGCGAGCGAGGCGCGGATCGCCTGTTGCGCCGCATCGGGCAGCACAACAGCTTCGCTGTCGAAACGTATGTCGAATTTTTGTTCCAGACGCTCCAGAGCGCTGGCGTCCTCGAAGCCGAGGAATCGGGCCAGTATGTAACCGGCTTCCGGGCCTGTAATCGGCTGGTCCGGCCGGAACGTCCCATCCGGGTAGCCGTCGATGATTTGGCGTTCGATCAAGGCTTGCACGGGTCCGGCATACGGCGATTGGGCGGATATGTCCAATGGCAGCGGTGCGCCTCCGTTTTGCGGGGACAGCTGCAAGTAGTCGGCAACCTGTTGTATAAACTGTCCGCGCGTGACAGGCGTTTCCGTGGAAACGTCCGCCGCCGACACCGATGCTGCGGATATCGACAAAGCAAGCAGGGCGGCCGAAGCCATAGTCAGAGGTTTCTTCATTCCAGTCTCTCCCATCCCGGTAATATAGCCGGCACGGTCGGCAAATACCGCCGGATCGCGTCGGTCCATACTTTATACGAAATGAGGGGAGGAAGGTTTCGGTTGGCGATTTCATATAAATATAATCAATTTAGTAAATAAAAGTTAAATGAATCGTCTGCATTGGCTTGGTTTTAACGACGGCATCGGGAACCGATTGCTGTTTTTTTGAAGGGAAACCTGCACAATTTTGCCGAAGGCTGCCATGACGGAACGCCCTTTTTAGCACATTTTGGAACCGCTTCATAAGGAAAAAAGGCTTGTCAAAGCTGGCTTTTCCGCTTGCAAAACCTTACATGGTGTGTTATATTAAAACCAAGTAAAATCCATTATCCGCCGCACTTCTCGCAGATGTGATCTAATTCTCGTCGACTCAGGGCATACTGGTGAAAAATAATCGATTGAGGTGAAGACCATGAATACATCGTTTGAAATTCCGAACGGCGAAGAAACGGTTATGGTAGAACTTACAGTTAAAGAAGCGATGGCGCTAAGCGGGGGAATCCGCTTCCGTCCGGAGAGCAAAGTAGCCTTAAATGCAAAGAAAAAGGTGCAGAAGGTGCTCGAGAGCAAAATGATGCCGAACAGCGACCGTATTCATTATCACTCGCTGGACGTTTAAGATCGGGAAGCCGACTAACCGCAAGAACGCAGCGTTCGCTTGGCATCGATATGGTGCGGGACGGATGCCGCGTTCTTTTTTGCCGTGCGGACGAACGATCGCTTTTCTTTTGGACGGAAATCGACTAAGATGTTATTTCGTATGGGCAATCGAAACCGTGGGGGATAAAACGAATGCGTCTGAGAGGCAGAAAAGGGATACGCGAGACGATCGAGCGCCAGAACGATCTCGTCGTCATGAATCCGGCGGAGTGGAAAGGCCGATGGGCCGAACGGTTCGGCAACGACAAGCCGATTCACGTCGAGCTGGGCATGGGCAAGGGCAAATTTATTAGCGAGATGAGCCTTGTTCATCCGGAACGCAATTTTATCGGCGTAGACATGTACGACGAGCTGATCCGCAGGGCGAGCGATAAAGCGAGAGCCGCGGCGGGACGGGAAGACGGCGGCGCTCCGGACAACCTGGCCTTGGCGCTGTTCAACATCGAGCATATCGAGGACGTGTTCGCCGAAGGGGAGCTGCGGCGCATCTATTTGAACTTCAGCGATCCGTGGCCTAAGAAGAAGCATGCCCGCAGGCGGCTGACGCATGCCGGTTTCGTGGAAAAGTACGTCCGGCTGTTGGACAGCCTTGGAGAAATCCATTTCAAGACCGATTCCCGTTCGCTATTCGAGTTTTCGCTGAATTCGTTCGCCGATATGAATATCCGGCTGCGTCGCATCTCGCTCGATCTTCATAAGGACGGCCCCGCTCCGGACAACGTCATGACCGAATACGAGGGCAAATTTTTCGATGCCGGCATGCCGATTTACAGGCTGGAGGCTCTCATCGGCCAAGATGCCCTGGCCGAACATAGGCAATCGCTCGACAAAGAAGAAGAGCAATGATTCCCTGCGCGGATCAACCGCTTCAAAGGCCCCGTCAAGATACGGAATCCATTCCGTTATCCGAGGGGTTATTTGGCTAGAGGAAAAGCAGTCTAACCGCACCCAAAGCCGTCAATATCAGTATAAGGGTCTGAAAATAAGATTGGGGTATGCGAGGTACGATTTTAATGCCGGCCCATGTCCCGAGCAGTACGGGAACCGCCATCCAAGCGGCGAATACGAACGTATCGACCGTAATCAATCCGAGGTAAGCGTTAAATGGAACTTTGATGAGGTTTACCGCCAGGAAAAACCAAGCGCCCGTTCCGATAAATTGCTGCTTCTGCAGCCCCTTGGACAGCAAATAAATCGTCATGATCGCACCCGCGACATTGCCGACCATCGTCGTAAAGCCGGCCAATATACCCATAGCCGCCTGGAAATAGACGGTTTGGGTAAAAGGAAAGTTCAGCTTCCGCTCGAGCCTGTCCTTGACCAGATGAAGCAGCAGCAGCGCCAAAATAAGCACGCCGAGCATGACCGAAAGCTGTCCGTTGCCGATATGGTCCATGACGAAAAAACCGATTACGATGCCGGCCAGTACCCATGGGATGAGCACGATCAAATATTTCCAGACCGCGGCCCTGCGGTAATAGGAAACGGCAACGATATCGGCCGTGATCAGCATCGGCAGCAGCATCCCGACCGATTGCTTGGCGGGGAAAATGGAGGCCATCAGCGCGACCCCGAAAATGCCCGCGCCGGGAACCCCGGTTTTGGAGAAGCCGGTCATGACGGCGACCAGCAAAGCGAGAACGATTTGAGTCCAGTTCAGATCCATGACATTGCTCCCGTGTCGGTATGGAATGGCCGTCTGTCACTGCCAAGAATAACACACCGGACAACGTGGCGGATACTTTTATCTGCTCGCAATACGGTAGTTTTTGTCGTTTGAGGGAACATGACGGAGTTCAACGCCTTGAACATGTCGAAAAATACGACAGACAGCATAATCCGCGTACAAGCTCGAGGCATTTCGGTAGCATACATGACGTTACCTGGATATAACGGCACGGACTTCCGTTAATCGATCTCCCGGGGTAAGGATGGGTATTGATCAGTGCAATAGAGGAATGGTTTTCCGTTA
>NZ_VDCQ01000055.1:0-34634 GCF_006265175.1 Paenibacillus hemerocallicola
ATGCTGAATGCTGAATGCTGAATGCTGGATGCTGGATGCTGAATGCTGAATGCCGGACGCCCCGGACGCTGAAGGGCCGGCGAATAACAAGAACGAGCTGTAAAATATGCAGTTATTTTGGTGAAGAACGATACTGCGGTCGTTGCGAACTGGAAAATATACAGTTATTTTTGCTCTTCAACGCCCCTTTTTCGGTCTGCGTCGTTTTACCGGCATATTTTCCATTTATTTCGGCGATAATCCCCTTTTTTCCGAATTTACCTGCATGTTTTACAGTTATTTTGCGGAGGGACCCTCTCTTCATTGTTATTCGTTAGCTGTCTAGGGTAGTTTCGAGAGACTTATTCGCAGTTTTTCTAAATGCTGAATGACTGCTGGTCCGAATGTTGGGTGAATGGTCGAAGAGCCGACCGGGTAGCCGCTGACCGGATGACGGCCTAACGGCTAAAACGGCTAAAACGGCTAAAACGGCTAAAACGGCTGAATGGTTAAAGCTCCCTCGCTTTACGATTCGTTTGCTCGGAGAAACGATCGCCATACCCGTTCGAACGTTTCGGTTCGGCACCATACCATTTCCATGGCGGTCGTCAACTCGTTTACTTGGCTGAAGTCGAGTCCGAGCGCATGCACGAGCTCGATATCGGACAGTGTCTCTTTGAACGTGTAATAACCGCTTCCGCGAAAGGCGCTGTGCGGATATTGAGCGGATTCCGCCACCTCGGGCGCGGCCGGCAACGTAGTGCCGTTCGCTTTGATATAGGCCTGAATCGGCTTGGACAGCACATAACGGATAAACGTCAGCGCCTCCTGTACGTGAGCGCATTCCGCGCTGATGCCGATGCTGGTGGAAATCGCCAGCGATTTGTCTACGGCGCCGGCCGGGAATTTGGCGGCTCCCCATTCGAACGCGTCGCTGCGGTTTTGCTGCTCGCTTAAATAAAAGGTGGATAAAATCATCCCCGCCTTGCCCTTTTGAAACAGTTGCTCGCTCAGCCCGACGCTTCGCAGCAGCAGCGGCGCCGACTGATGCTTGTAAAGCAGGTCGAGAATGAAGCGGATGCCGGCATTGTCTTCCTGACCCGTCTGGCACGCATCGCCGTTCCGGACGAAGCGCCCTCCCGCCTGCAGGAAAAACAACGGCCAACGAAAGAAGGAGGGCGAGAAGGCAAACCCGTACTGAATCGTACCGTCGTCGGCTCTCCGGGTCAGCCTGGAAGCCGCCGCGGCCAAGTCGTCCCACTTCCAACCGATATCCGGATAAGAGATGCCCTCCTGATCGAACATCGACTTGTTGTACAGCAGCATGACCGGAGAGAAGGTGATCGGGGCCGCGTACAGCCGTCCGTCGTGCACGTTCGCTTTCCATAGAAACGGATATACATGCTCGTTAACGTCCCGCCCGTCCAAGGGACGGAGAATCGTATGAATCGGCTCCGAACGCAGCTCCATCATGAACCGGTTCGTGATGCTCATCAGGTCGGGCTTATGGTCGCGGCTGTTGCCGCTGCGGTAGCCCGCATAGATCGAAGGGGTAGATTCGCTCTGAAAAGGCACGAGCCGGACTTGAATGTGAGTATGCTCGTCGTTGAAGCGCGAGACGATTTTGCGGATGAGCGGATACTCGTGGGAAGGCATGTACCAGTATAAATTCAGCACCGTTACTTGGAGCTCGGAGCACTCCAGCCCGCGAACGACGCTGCCCTTGCCCGGAATCGTGTCCAGCAAGCCTTGGTCGGCCAACTCGGCTACCGCCTTGCGCACGGTAGGACGACTGACGCCGAATTGCCGCACGAGCGTATTCTCCGACGGCATATAGTCGCCTTTCCTCAGCTCGCCGCCGACGATCATCAGCTTCAGCTCATGCAGGAGCCTGGCGTATTTCTGGGAGCTTGCTCTCACTGCGGCCCCTCCTGTCCGAGCGTGTCCTGTCTTATTCAAAATAATGATAACATAACCGACAATACGACAAAAGCCGGCTTGTCGCCGGCTTTCGTCCGCCGCTTCTTCGCGGCACTTGCTCCGTCGCTGCGGGGCAGACACAACACCCGACCGTCCCGGAATTGCTCCTCCGATTCACTGCACCTGGAGGCTCAGCGGAGCGGACTGCTTGCCCCCGTACGTCGCCTGGATGACCGTCGTGCCCGCCTTCTTGAAGGTGACGAGCCCGGTCGAGGAAACCTTCGCGATACTGGGATTAGTGCTGCTGTACGACGCCCATGGGGTAACGTCTACCGTTCTGTCGTCGCCGTAGGTCGCGGTCACGACGGCTTGCTGCGTCGTATCGGCCATCGGCGTCGCCGCGAGTCCGCCGAGCTTCACGGAGGACAGCGATGCGCGCTCGTGCGTCAGCGCGATGTAAAAAGCGGATTGTGCCGCAATATTGTACACAAAACCCTGTTCGAAGTCGTTGGCATCGACATAGGCGCGTATGGGCGTAATGTCACCGATATCGAGCGCGTAACGGGAGCTTCCCAGCGCCGTGACACCCTTGATCGTATACGCTCCGTTGCGTACCGCATCGTTGTCGGCGACAAGCATCCGACCGACCAGCGTTTCCGGCTGAACTCCGTGCAGATTCATTTCCGCCACGATTTGATTATGCGGCGACAGCTCCCGCGTAAAATCTACGACAGTTCCGCTAAGACGGCCATGCGGCTCGTCGATGACGGCGCTCCCCGACAAGCCGAGCAAACGACCGTCATGCGTATAAGCATAGTCGAACAGTCCGTTTCGTTCCGAATAGACGCCGAAAAATCCTTGGAATTGCAGGCGGCCGTCAATCGTGTAGGTCGTATTCGGGTCGAGCGAGTAAATAATATAGTCTGTTCGGCCGTCGGTCAGCTCGACTTTTACAGCCTGAATGGAATTGTTCTGCACGACGGTCGCCCCGTTCTTGATCTGCACCGATGCGATCGATTCGATAATCCGGTTGTCCTTGTAAGGCTCGATGACCGAGACGAACGTGGATGCGAGGTTCGCGCCGCTCCGGGAGGCGACCATATAGCGCACCGACTCCGGGCTGTTCGCGTTCATTTGCGGCGGCTTGCCGCTAGCCAGCGCCACTTCGTCGACAGGGTTCAGCATCGTCAGGCGGAGATGCACGTCGGGATCCTGATCATACACGTTCCAGGTATCCTTCACCTTCCAGTCCACGCTGAACGGAGCTTGCGGAGCGGCGGCCCGGTCCACGTCGTACAAGTAGTGGAAGCCGCTTCCCATATAGCTGCCGCCCGAGCCGCTGCCGGGCTCCTTTTGCCCATAGGGTACATTCGCCCCGGCATAGGTGCCGACGTACTGGCCGCTGCCGTCCTGCTGCGGCACCAGCTGCAGCCCCTCGGACGTTACGTCCGCGTCCGCCCCGTGAAAGCTGAACGTATGCGAGCTTCCGCCTTCGACGCGGAAAAAGTCGACGGCGTACGATTGTTCCCGGTCGGCGCGAATGAGCGCTGTCGTCCGGCGGTACAGATCCGTGTCCGGGTAAGCTTTGGGCGCTTCCACATCGAACAGCTTCACTTTGCCGCCGCCGTCGAAATGGAGCGGGAGCCCGATAATCGAGTTGCGCTGCTTCGACTGATCGACGACGACCGTGTTGTGGGCGATCGTATTGGACGTCCATTCCACCCGCTTCGGATCGTTGCCCGTTATGTCGGGGTAACCGAGATCGGGAGCGAGATCCATCCCGTATGCGTGACCGCCCAGATTGAGCGTGTCGCGATGCCCGTGACCGCCGTTGCGCCCGTAATACATCCAGACGGAGCGCTGCGTATCGAGCTCGGCGTAGTTCCACTGCTCTCTTTGCTCGGGGGTCAGCAGTGCGAGCTCTTTAAAAGCCGCATAATGGCCGGTCGATTCCGGCGCCTTCCCGGCGTAGGCGAATGTAAGCGTATGGGTGCCGGCTGTAAGCTCGCGTTCGTCCAGGACGGAGAAGGCTGTCGGCGCCGACCCGCCGTAGAAGTCGTAGGTGCCGACGGGCTGCCCATCGATAGAATACGCATACTGGCCGTAGCTGGGCGCTTTGTTGGGCAGCATCGCGATCTCATAGTGCCTGTCAGCGGGAACGTCGAATTCAAATGTAATTTCCGCACCGGCTCCGTCGAGATTTTGAAACAGCAGCGCTCCGTAATTGGTCAAATACTTCGTGCCGCGATTGGCCGATACTATAGGCAAATCTTTAAAGGCATATACCGTTCCGCCTGGCCGGGAGCGCGGCGTTCCGTCGCGCAGAGCGGCAAAGCCATAGCCGTTCATAACGGTGCTGTCCAGCGTAAGCTCCCCTTGGGCGGCAATGATGTCGGCGATATCGGCGCCGGTCCGCTCCGGATCGGACGAGAAAATGCTGCCGTGCAAGCCGTCGGTGCTGTTGCCGTTTTTCATATAAATGAGCTGTCCGAGCTCGGGATCTCCCCAATGCTCGAAAGCCAAAATATCCTGACTGATATCGCCGATCACGCCGGGCGAGCCGAGCAGTCCGGAGTCCCCGATCGACGGCGTATACTTGCCGAGCTGCGTAAGCTGGAAATGGGAGAAAAACATTTTCCGGAATTTGACGTTCTGGTACAAGTCGTACTCCGGGTATCGTTCATAGCCGTCCAATACTTCCGCCGTTTCCAAAAAGTTGCGCAGCCAGCCCGCATTGTAGCCGGGAGCCGCCTCGTTGCCCATGCCGTCCTGATCGACCTCGTCGACCAACAACCGGGACATGTCGCCTCCGGTCACCCGATACTGTCGGCCGTATGGCGCATCGGGATCGGTTACGCGGATCAGGTCCCCGGATTGAAAGACGAAATCGAGCCAGTCCTTGGAGGTGCCGGGTTCGTCTAGCACGACCGCGGCAAGCGCCAGCGCGCTTTGATGCATGCCCATATTGCCGCGTATTTGCGATTCGCGGACGCCCGGGTATACGACGCGGACGATCCCGTCCTCGATGTTTTTGCGGATAGCGCCGACGGTATGCTTCGGATTGGCCATATCGTACGCCTGCGCTTTGGCGGACAAGAAGACGGCGAGCCTTTGCTCCAGCCCGTCCATCGCGGGGAAGAAGGCATCGTAGGCATACAGCAGCGCCTTGGCGAGGCCCGTTTCCCAAATATCGTTGACCGCCTTGCCTTGCGCGGAATGGCCGGACGGATCGCCGTTGTCGAAGCCTTTGCCCCATGGATACGCCGTAACGTCGAGATCCGGGTATACGTCGGCGACGCGGTCGAGCAGCAGCAGGCCTTTGAACGCATATTCGGCGTTTCCGGTAAATAAATACGCGTCCCGCAAGCTGTTCAGCGCCTTCATAATAAAGCCGTTATACCAGATGCCCCAATGGTTGTAGTAAGCGATAAACGTCCAGATGTCGCCGTTCTCGTCGGGCCATCCCCAGCCGTCGTCGATTCCCCAGGTCGAGCCCGGATTTTGCGTATTCGTCAAGTAGGCGGAGCCGTTTCGCATGGCGAGCTCGTAATCGAACATGCCGTGGGCGTCGAGGCCGCTCGCGTAGAACGAAGCGAAATCGTTTGTCGGGAAAAATCGTCCGGTCACCGGGCTTTGCAGCTTCCACGGATGATTCAGAACGTCGATTTTCCACGGGTAATTGCCGAAATCGCGAATCGTCGAATCGTCCGGATCCGGACTCGGCTTCTGTGTAATCAGATAACGGGTCGCGATGCCGAGGCTGCGCGATACGCTTTGCGGCGTTACGATGCTCCACAGCCGTTCGTCGTTTATCGCCAAATAGGGTGCCGCATTCGTGACGGCCGCGTCTCTTTGCGCCTGAGCCCAGCCGTACTGTGCGATATTGCTAGCAATATTCGCCCGCTTGGCCGCGGTGTAGAACGTGCTCTCCGTCTTGCTGCCGCTTATCGGCCCGCTGAAATTGTCGGCGCGCAGCGTAATTCTGGACGTGCGGGTTACGCCGTCCGATGTTGCCTTGACCTGAATGACGCTGCTGCCCGGAGCGAGCGCCTGGAAGCTGCCGGTAGTCGGGTGGATCGCGATGACGCCGGGAGTTTTGCTTTCATACGTAACCTGGGAAACGGTGGAGGCGTCCAACAGCGAGCCGTCCGTTTTCAGGCCGTACCAGCGGATCGCCCCGGTATCTCCGACTTCGTAAAGCGTCTTCGAGATGTTGACGGCCAGATGGTCGAACTCGGCCTGCTCGGCCGGGGCGAGACCGAAGGACGCTTCGTCGAAGTAGGCGGTGCCGGTGTTCGCGCTGCCCAGGTAGAGCAGCAGCGTCGCAGTTGCCGCGTTGGCCGGCGCTTGCTGCCTGATCCGGATATCGGCCCAGCCGCCGATCGTTTTGTTCGCTTTCGTGCTGACAGGCGTGATGCGCTGGTTGGACGAATTCCAAAACTCCAAATACAGCTCGGAGCCTTTGTCCACGTTGTAGGATTTGACTGACGCCTCGTATACCGTACCGGGGACGACGGGGATTTTCACGCTGCGCAGACCGGCGGACGACGAAGGGTTCGTCAGCTTGACGCTGTACGTGCCGGCATACACTTGATCGGTCGCGGACTCGTACTGCTGCTGCGCATTGTAGGCGATCCATTGGGTAGGCTTGCCGTCCGCCACCAGCTCGAAGCCGGGGTTGGGAGGGAGCTTCGCGAGACCGAAATAAGCCTCGTCGTAATAGGCCGTTCCCGTGTTGGCGCTGCTCAAGTAGAGCAGCAGGGTGGCGTAGGCGGCGTTCGAGGGAGCCGTCTGCTCGATCTCCATGCGCGACCACTCGCCGCGCGTGCTGTTCGTTTTGATGCTCACGGGAGTAATTCTGGTATTGGAAGAGTCCCAAAATTCCAAGTACAGCTGGGAATTCGTATCCGCGTTGTAGGACATGACGGAAGCCCGGTACGACGTGCCGGGAGTTACAGGGACTTTGACGCTGCGCAAGCCGGCGGACGAAGAAGGGTTCGTCAGCTTGACGCTGTACGTGCCGGCGTACACCTGCTCGGTAACCGACGCGTATATTTGCTGGCCGTTGTAGGCAATCCACCGGGTCGGCTTGCCGCCCGCCGTTTCTTCGAAGCCGCTGTTGGCCGGCGGCACCGTTTCTTGTAGCATGTTGGGAGCCTCCTCCGCATAAACCGCATATGTGGCGATACCGAACGATTGCAGGGCTAGCATAAGAATCAACAGCAAAGACAATCGTTCGCGCAACGCTTTCGCTAAAAATCGCAGCACCATCATCAACTCCTCGACTCGTTTAGCTGTGTCTGAAGGGCAAGTTTCTGGTTGCGAGTGTTTGGCAAGCGCTTACATTCGGGCGAACAGGGTGCCGAACCGGAAAGAGTAGCCGCAAAGCTTGCCTATTTTCGTCATAAGACCTCCTTTTTCCATAAAATAGTTGAATTAAAACTTACATGTATAACATACATGTTGATAAAGTTGCTGTCAACGAAAACTTGTATATTTCCTGTATATACAGTAGTCCGTCGATGAATGCAAAAATAGCGTTGCATGCGAGGGGAAAGAGACCGGGCCGCATTGAAGCGAGTCGGGCCTATTGCTTTTCAAGCATGCGGAATAGCGGAAACAAGAGCTCCGCTGCCGGATCGAAGAGGAGCAAACCGTTCCGCTATGCGGCGAAGGAAGCGCGTATGGCAGACCAAACGGAACAACAGTTCCGCTATACGGCGGGAACCCGCGGAAAAACATCCTCGGTGGAACTGAATGTTCCGTAGAGTCTTGCCGAACTCGTGGAGTCAGCAAGTAGAAGAAGAAAGGCTTTGCAGTAAAAAAAAAAGAACACATGTTCTGTTTCCTGGCGCGAAATGCTGCTATAATAAGGAAAGAGGCTTTTTGCATAAGGTGGGATAGCAGATGACATTAATCAAGCAGTTGACTAATCAAGAGGAGTTTACCGGTTTTTATTTGCTCAAGGAATTGGAGCTCAAGCAGACCAATTCGACGCCGGCCAAAGATTATTTCGACATCGTGCTATGCGATTCCAGCGGTCAGGTGCCGGCTAAGTATTGGGACGTTTCTCCGGCGGACAAGGAAGCTTTTTTTCCGATGGGGCTCGTCAAGGTACGCGGCCTCGTTCAAATGTACCGGGAAAAACAGCAGGTCAAAATTATGAAAATCCGCAAGGCGACAGAGCGGGACGGAGTATCTATAACCGACTTTATCCGCTCGGCGCCGATTCGCCCCGTCGATCTCGTATACACGATTCAGCAAGCGGTGCAATCGATAGCCGATGCGGACATCAAGACGATCGTGCAGCATTGCGTCTCCAAGGTCGAAGAGAAGCTGCTGCACTATCCGGCAGCGAAAACGCATCATCACGCCTACTGCGCCGGGCTCGCCTACCATATCGTCAGGATGCTGGAGGTAGGGGAGTTCATATGCAGACAGCGGCCGTTCCTTAACGCCGATCTGATCAAGGCCGGCATCATTCTGCATGATATCGCGAAGCCGGAAGAAATGGTCGCGCAGCTCGGAATCGTAAGCGAATACAGCGTTCCGGGAAAATTGATCGGCCATATCAGCCTGGCGTCGAATTGGATTACGGAAGCCGCGATCTTGCATAATATGCCTGCGGACTCGGATCGCATCATCGCCCTGCAGCATCTCGTTCTCTCCCACCACAATCTGGGAGAGTGGGGAAGTCCCGTACAGCCGCAGATGGCCGAGGCGGTGGCACTTCATCATATTGATGCGCTCGACGCCAAGCTGCAGATGGTCGAGGATGCTTTGGACGCCACGCCCGAATCCGAGCGGTGGACTCCCGTTATAAGAGGGCTGGACAATCAGGCGATTTATCGAACCGGTTTTTAGGTGAAGGCTCTTTAAGGCTCTTTATACTATCGAACTTCTTATATGGACAGCAGGGGGCCGGCTGAAGCCGGCTTTTCCTTTCCGGTCGATAGCCATTGCCGGAGGGGATCGATGGAAATTTTCGACAAAAACAAATCGGAACCGGAGACTAGCCAAGCAAAAGGATTCAATGCTATAATTTTGATCGTATAGTAATCGATTTCTAGATGTACACTCTCAAGCTTAACAGAAAAAGGAGTCGTTGAATATGTCCCGGATATCCGAGCTCGAACGTTACTGCTGCACCTTGTACGATACGCGCGATCAATTGAAGCGTCATATTTTCGACCGGGCGGATCGGGCATTTGAAGAAGGGGATCGTGCTCGCGACCGCGTGTTGGATCGGGAGCAGCTGAAGGCTCGTCAGGCCGGGATGAGAGAAGCGTTCCTGACCGCGATCGGCGGGCTGCCGTCCACGGACGCGCCGTTGAATGCAAGGACGACCGGGACTTCGAAAGGCAACGGATACAGCGTCGAGAACGTCATATTCGAGTCGCGGCCCGGCCATTACGTAACCTCGAACCTTTATTTGCCCGATCGACGGGAGGAGCGTTCCGCCGCGGTTTTGTTCCTTAGCGGACACGAATACGAGGCCAAGCACTGCGCCTACTATCATGAAGTATGTTTGCGTTTTGTCCAGGCGGGCTTGATCGTCTTGGCGATCGATCCGATCGGACAAGGGGAACGGCTAAGCCTCTGGGACCCGGACAAGGGGAGCAACGACGTAATATGGGGAACGCGGGAGCATCAGCACTTCGGCGTAAAATGCCATTTGCTCGGCGAAAGCGTCGCGCGCTATTTCATCCATGATGCGATGCGTGCGGTCGATTATTTGTGCGGACGTCCGGAAGTGGATCCGGCGCGCATAGCGATTACCGGAAATTCGGGCGGCGGCACGCAGACGGCGATGATGATGGTATGCGACGACAGGCTCGCTGCCGCAGCTCCGGCTACCTTTATTATGAACCGCCAACAATATATGCATGCAGGCGGCGTGCAGGATGCCGAGCAAATATGGGCCGGCTTGACCGCCGTCGGCTTCGATCACGAGGACTTGCTGCTGTCGTTTGCGCCGAAGCCGCTGCTCGTGCTGGCGGTGCAATACGATTTCTTCCCGATCGAAGCGACGCGGCGCACGGTCTCCCGTTGCGGCCGTTTCTGGGAGATGCATGGCAAGAGCGATCTGCTGCGGATGGAGGAGGACGAGTCGACGCACCGTTATACGGATCGCTTGGCCCAGGGGGCGGCCGAATTTTTTCGCGAGCATTTATCCGTTCGAACCGAGCCGGTCGCCGCGGATCGATCCCCGTTGACTCCGCTGCCCGTCGAGCGTCTCCTCTGCACAAGCAATGGACAAGTCGTACAAAGCTTGCCCGACGCCAAAACCGTCCATGACGAGATTATTTCGCGTTGCGGGCAGCTGCGGCGGATGCGGACCGGGGAGCGATCGGACGACAAGGAGCGGGAGGCGCTGGCGTGGCTTCGCGAGAAGGTGATCGTTCCGCGAAAGCGTTGCGATTTAAATGTGCGTCGTATTACAACGGGAACGGCGGATGGGCTGCATGTGGAATACCGGCTTTGGTGGTCTCAGTCCGGTCTTATGAACAGCGGGTATATGTTCCGGAGCGAGGGAGCCGAGCATGCCGGACGGAGGCCCGTTACGGTGGGCGTGTGGCTCGGAGGGACGAGCCGGCTGGCGGAGCATTGGTCTTGGATTCGGGAAACGTGCGGCAAGGGGCGGGACGTGCTCGTGCTGAACAGCTCCGGCGTCGGACCGCATGAGCCTTACGCGATATACGGCAAGCCGGCTCACCCGTTCTTCGGCGTCATCCATAAGCTGACGGACGACCTGATATGGCTTGGCGACAGCTTGGCTGCGATGCGCGCGTACGATGTCATCCGATGCATCGATATGATCGGACATGTCGATCATGCCGGGAAGGAAGCGTTCACGGTCGATTTTCATACGGAAGGACGGCAGCAGCTTGTCGTGCAGCTTGCCGCCGCGTTGGACGCAAGGGTCGGGTCGGTTACGTCGGACAGCCCGCTGCGCAGCATCTCGGATTGGGTCATATCCGAGAAGTACGAGGAAGACGACGTGATGAGCGTGGTCATGCCCGGCATATTGAACTATTATGATTTCGGTGAGCTTTGAATAGTAAAAATCCATAGAAGCCCGTTTCAGCTTGTTGTTTAGCTGAGCGGGCTTTTGTCGAACGTATGGGAGAGCGACGAAGTTCCAGTAACGATCGGCATCCGAGGGAAATCAAAGGATTAACTGTGGGGAAAGGATGCTCGTAATGCGCGCGGGGAAAACTACAGACACACTTACATATATGGGATTTAGTCGTCGGCATTACCGATAGCGGTCAGCAGACGATATTCCGATTGTTTTTTAATATGCCGATCTTTCGATTATGGCGATCCCGTCGACGTTTCTACAAATGGGCGATGGTTCGCACCGTCATTTCTCGTTTATAGTTTAGCCAAGCGGCAGTTCGGGCAAGGCGATGCAATGGCGGTCGGCCATTTGCGTTAAAGCGGTGTCGCCGCTAATCAAGATTCGAAGAGGAGGCCAAAGCTTTATGGTAAACAAGAAAAGGGGTTTCACGGCCATATCCGCCGTATTGGCAGCGACGGTCGCACTAGCGGGATGCGGCTCGGACGAAGGCGCGGGAAAAAACGCCTCGAACGACGGAAAGGCGGCTGCTCCGAATAGCAATGCTCCGGTCGAAGGCTACACGCTCCCGATCGTAAAAGACGGCAGCGTTACGCTCGGCATAGCCGCTCGCGACTTCGCCTCTCCTTACAGCTATACGAAAGGGTTTCCGGTGTGGCAGGAAATCGAGAAAAGAACCGGCGTCAAAATCAACTGGATCGTGACGCCCAACGATCAATACAACGACGTCATGAACGTGAAGCTGGCGGCAGGCAAAGATTTGCCCGACATCATCACGCTTCCTACGGCCGATCCGGTGAAGACGGCCGACGACGGGCTGATCATTCCGCTCGACGATCTTATCCATAAATATGCTCCGAACATCAGCAAGTTTTTGAAGGACAATCCGGAAATCGACAAGAAGATGCGCTCCCCGGACGGCAAGCTTTACGCGATATCATCGGTCACTTCAGGCGTAGCCTACTCGGACCCTTACGGCATCCTGATCCGTCAAGACTGGCTGGATAAGCTGGGACTGAAAGAACCGAAGACGTTGGACGAGTGGTACGCCGTTTTGAAAGCGTTCAAAGAAAAAGATCCGAACGGCAATGGCAAGCCTGACGAGATTCCTTTCGTACCCGACCTGAAGCTGAGAGGGCTTACCGTATTCGGCAGCGCGAAAGGCTTGCATCTGTTCTACAGCTCCGGCTACTATCCGGACAAGAGCGGCAAGGTGCAGTTCGAATGGCTGAAGCCGGAAGCGAAAGAGCTGGTTGTCTGGCTGAACAAGCTGTACAAGGAAGGGTTGATCGACCCCGAATTTATGACCAAGACGTCGGATGCGACCCGCGCCAACATTACCCGCAGCGAAGCGGGCGTCACGAACCGGTTCCTGAACGGCAAACCGAGCTTCGAGTCGGCCATGAAGAAAGCGGGCGAGCAATCGGTCGTCTGGAACATGACCGTACCGCCGGCGGCGGACGGCGACAAAGGCTTCTACGAGAAATACGGCCCGATCAGCGGCTGGTACGGTATTACGAAGGATGCCAAAAACCCGGAAGTGGCGATCAAATTCCTCGACTACATCTACGCGAGCGAGGAAGGCAACCGGTTCCTCACGTTCGGTATCGAAGGAAAAAGCTACACGATGGTGAACGGTCAGCCGAAGTTTACGGAATTCGCGTACAAAAATCCGGAAGGACTGGACATCAACACGGCTCTCCGTTCGCTCGGGGCTACGCCGACGATGCCTTGGATCCGCGCGACCGAAGGTCCGTTGTCTTTGCAGGTCAAGGAAATTATGGCACTGGATCCGAAAAGCGCAGAGCAGGCCAATAAGGTGGAGTCTTACCTGACCGAGGCGAACCCTTACTCGCTTCCATCGGTCGAGGAATCCGAGACGCTTGCCAGATACCAGTCGGAGATTACGACCTATGTCGATTCGACGATCGCCAAATTCGTAACCGGCGTAGAGCCGATCGATTGGGATAAATTCACGAATCAGGTCAAAGCGCTCGGCATCGACAAAGTGCTTCAAGTGAAACAAAAACAATACGACCGGTACAAAAAGTGACCGGCCGATCGGAACGGGAGGGTGAAAGACCGTGCGAACGGAAGCGGACTATATAGAACAAACGGCTCTTCTCCCCCGTAAGAAGAGCTGGTCGAAACGGTTTCGGCAAACGGTGGAGCGCGACAAATATTTGTATATGCTCATTTTGCCGGTGTTGATTTATTACGTGGTGTTTCATTACGTTCCGATGTACGGCATCATCATCGCGTTCAAAAAGTTTCAGCCCTTGAAAGGCATCTTGGGCAGCTCGTGGGTCGGGTTCCGCTATTTCGAAGAGTTTTTCACGGCTCCCTATTTTTGGCGGCTGCTGAAAAATACGCTTCTTCTCAGCTTCTACTCGCTGGTGTGGGGGTTCCCGGCCCCCGTAATTTTCGCCCTGCTGCTAAATGAGGTCAGGCACAAGCTGTACAAACGGCTGGTGCAAACGGTCAGCTATTTGCCTCACTTCATCTCGATTGTCGTCATTGCCGGCATGGTCGTCAGCTTCACCGGACTCCGGGAAGGCATCGTCAACCAAGCGCTCGTGTTGATCGGCATGGAGCCGATCAACTTCATGGCCGAGCCCGGCTGGTTCCGGACGATATTCGTCGGCTCCGGCATCTGGCAAGGGTTCGGATGGGGCTCGATCATTTATCTCGCCGCCATCGCCGGCATCGATCCGCAGCTGTACGAAGCGGCGGAAATGGACGGCGCCGGACGATGGACCCGCATGTGGCATATTACGATACCGAGTCTTATTCCGACCATCGTCATCATGTTTATTATGCAGATGGGGCACCTAATGGATATCGGCGTGGAAAAAGTGCTGCTGCTGTCCAATCCGCTTACGTATGAGACTGCGGACGTCATATCCACGTTCGTCTACCGGCGAGGGGTGCTGAACCAGGATTACAGCTTCGCGACAGCGGTGGGACTGTTCAATAACGTGATCAATTTGATTTTGCTCATCAGCGTCAATGCGCTGTCGCGCAGACTATCCCAATCTTCGTTATGGTAGGAGGGCTGATACCGTGAATATGTCAAGAAGAACTTGGGGAGATCGGATATCGTACGGGTTCATTTGCGCGATTCTGGCCGTCGCCCTCCTCATTACGCTGTACCCGTTCGTCTATGTGCTCAGCATGTCGATCAGCGACCCTATTCACGTCATGAACAACTCGGTGTGGCTGTTTCCGAAAGGCTTTTCCCTCGAAACGTACAAGAAGGTGTTCGAGAACGGAGAAATTTGGGTCGCATACGGAAACACGCTGTTTTACACCGTCGTCGGTACCGCGATCAATGTCGTCATGACGTTTCTCGCCGCCTACCCGCTATCCCGGCGCACTTTCTCCGGACGCAAGGTCATAATGGTCGGCGTCGTAGTGACGATGTTTTTCAGCGGGGGACTCATCCCGAGCTTCATTCTGATCAACGAGCTGGGCTTGTACGATACGAGATGGGCGCTGCTTCTGCCCGGAGCGGTCAGCGCCTTCAACATCATTATCGCGCGCACGTTTTTCCAGAACATTCCGGAGAGCCTGTTCGAGTCGGCCAAAATGGACGGGGCCAACGATATCGGGATTTTGTTCCGGATCGTACTTCCGCTGTCCAAAGCGGTGCTGGCGGTTCTCACGCTCTTTTACGCAGTCGGGCACTGGAACAACTATTTTAATGCGATGCTGTATGTGTCGAATGTGAAGCTGCAGCCGGTTTCCTTGTATTTGATGAAGATTTTGATCCAAAACCAGGACCCGACGATGCAGGACATGAGGGAAGCGCTGGACCGGATGCTGTTCTCGATGCAGCTCAAATATACGATGATCGTTATTACGACGCTGCCGATCGTCTGCATTTATCCGTTCCTGCAAAAATATTTCGTCCAAGGCGTGATGATCGGTTCGTTGAAGGAATAGGCGGACGAGCAACTTTTGATAAGCGCCGGGTGGCGCAAATAGAAGGCCGCACGGAGCAGCTTATGCCGTGCGGCCTTCTTGCCTTCAAGTCTGCTGCGCGTCGTCCCCTTCCTGGATCAGGAGGCGGCGGTATTCGCCGGGCGTGACGCCGCATATTTTTTTGAACATGCGGATGAACGAATTGACGTTCTGGTAGCCGATCTTCTCCGAAATTTCGTTGATGCGGACGTCTTTTTCGCCCAGCATTTCTTTGGCGCGGCGGATGCGCAGGTCATGCAAATAATCGGTAAAGGTCATGCCCGTCTTTTCCTTCAGATAGGTGGACAAATAGCTGCGCGACCGCTGCAGCTGCTCGGCCGCCATTTCCAGGGAAATGTCCTCGTTGTAATGCTTCTCGATATAGTCGAGCACGAACTCCTTGACCGGGTCGTGACGGTCTTTCTTTTGCCGGATCAGCCGGCACGTCTCCTCGATGCATGCCGTCAGTACGCGCTCCAGCTCCTCGACGGTGCGGCTTTCCTGGATTTGGGCGTATGGAGAGTGGCTTTCCATCAAAGCGCCGACATCGAGATGGTGCGTAAGCAGCGCTTTAATAAGCTGGGAGGCGATTTCTTTGCCGAACAGCGTAAACTGATGCGAGTTCATCGCCTTCTGCTCCATTTGCCTCAGCAGGCGTCCGACGATTGCGACGGCCCTCTCGGCCTCCCCGGCCTGCAGCTGGGCTGCCAGCTCGCGTTCCTGGGCGGACGGCAGGAATAGGAACGGATCTTCCTCGTACGGGGTATGCTCCGTTACGATCTGCATGTCGTCGGTCATGCAACGCGCCAGCAGCATTTGGCGGCATTTCTCGTATCCGGCGGCGAGTCCCGATGCTTGCAGCGGCTCCGGGTGGAACGCCACGGTCAACTGGCAGTATGCTTTGTCGCGGTCGAACACTTGCTTCAGCTTGGTCAGCACGTCGAGCAGCTTGTCGCGATTCGATTCGCCGAATACGAGTGTCAAAACCTGATTTTTCTCCGCTTGCAAAGTCACCGCATCGGTAAAATGCTCCGCAATGTTCAAGTTGATGAACTCTTGGATAAAGTAGCTCGCCTTCTCCTGGGTCTCCTCGGTCAGCTCGCGGTAATTCCTCGTGAACGCCATCTGGAATACGAGCAAGTAATACGGCTTGTCCGTCTCGATCAATTCGCGGATCGCGTTCATCGGATACAGCGATTTGGCCCCTCGAAGGTAGCCGTACTGCTTCAGCAGACTTGTTTTGTGCGTCAGGTCCGAGCTCATTTCCCGGTTCGATTGAGCCATATCGGCCATTTTCTCGTTGATCCAATTCCATTCGTGGATGCCGCTCCGGATGACGGGAGGGTTGCCCGACTGTTTCATCCCTTCGATCATTTGCTGGATCGGATTGTTGAATTTATAGCTTAAGATGACCGAGATCGCGATGCCGGTCAGGACGGCCGCCGCCATAATCGAGAGCAGCAAGGCGTTCAGCCTTGAAACCTGGGACGCGATATAAGCATGCGGAATGACGTTTACATAAGTAAATCCGGTATACGGGCCTTTTTTGTAAAAGTAATACAATTCGTCCCGGATCGTATGTCCTTCGAGCTCGGGATACATTGAAGCGTCCGCATCGAAAGCGTCTCCCTTGGCAAACAACCGCGTCCCCGTTTCGTCCAAGATGAGGAAGCTATCGTTAATGGAAAAGTGAAAACGCTCGAACATTTTCTCGCCGTCGACGAGCGCGATCAGCAACGGATTGTTGTCGGTGCCTCTTTTGGAGGCTATCGGAAACAGGAGCCCGAGATCGCTGACCGGGCCGACGCTGTCGATTTTGCGGAAGCGGTCGGCGGGGAACACGCGAAAGGCGTATTTTTCCTTCAGCTGCTCCGTCCAGAACGATTTGCCGTAGGCGGGACTGACAAAATTGGTGACGAACAGGTCGGCGGCGCTGCTGGTGCCGTTTTTCTCGATCGCATAGGAATGGTTGGGCATATAGACGAGCAAATTATTCATGTACAGAAACGTATTGTTCGTCATCGTCTGGATCTGCCGCAGCACCGATGCAACGGCTCCGTAGTCGTATGCGGTCTCGGATTTGGCTATCGCGTTCAACGTCTCGTTGAAGCTCATCAGCAGCAGGTCGTTCTGGATGAGACTGAAATGCTTCTCGTAGCCGTCTACCGTCTTGTCCAGTCCGAGCGTATTGTAACGGATAATTTCCTGTTGGATGTTCGTCTTGAAGAAGGTCAGGGAGAGGAAGTTGAACGACAGAAGAAACAGAATCATCGCAATGAACGAAATGAGGAGCTTGACGAACAAGGAGTTCCATTTCAGCTTTAGAAATCGATTAATCCTCATGCAAATGCCCCCTCATGTCTGTATTTCTTTATCTTACTATATATTTGTCGGTTTCGGTACTGCTATTCATTTCCCTCACGTTTCCCATGCTGCATGAGGCAGCCGTTTTGCGGCAATTTCCTTTGACCTCTATTACTTTGGAGACATGCCCGTCCCGACGGAAATCGATACAATATGAGCTAGTTAGACAACTTGCTTGTATAGGATGAGGAGAGTAGAGATGAAGAAGAACATGAAGTATGTTTTAGCCGCGCTTTTGGTTCTCGTTTCTTTGTTCGGCGTTTCGTCGGCAGCGCTGGCAGAACCGGCCATGGATTTCGAGATTACTTCGGTCGGCTATGAGAACGGAGTATTGAAGGCCAACGGCCTGTTCAAGAATACCGGGGACAAGCGGATCGAGAGCGTCAACAAAGTCGACGTGAAAATTTTTCTTTATAATGAAGCAGGCGAGGGCAAGCAAGTAGCCGATCATTATTTTACCGACCTTAAAGTGAATTTGAACAGCGGCGAGTCGGTAGAATATACGCTGGAATTCACCGATGTTCCGGAATATACGGACGCCACCCAATGGGGCGCAGAAGAAGGCGACTGGGAATTTACCTATATCGAGGAGCAAGCGCCTGCAGCCGAGCCTGCAGCCGAGCCTGAAGTCGCGGCAGAAGCCGCGCCTGAGGTAGCAGCTGAAGTAGCAGCAGAAGTCGCGCCAGCCCCGGAAACGGCAGCCGGAGCGCTTGATTTTGAAGTAACGGGCGTCGGTTATGAGAACGGCGTTTTGAAAGCGATCGGGAAGTTCAAAAATATTGGCGGGAAACATATCGAGAAAGTCAATAAAGTCGATGTGAAAGTTTTTCTTTACAATGCCGCCGGCGAGGGCAAGCAAGTAGCCGATCATTATTTTACCGATCTGTCGGTGAATTTGAAGGCCGGGGAAGAAGTGGAGTATACGCTTGAATTCGCCGATGTGCCGGAGTATACGGACGCGACCCAATGGAGCGCGGAGGAAGGCGACTGGGAGTTCACGTATTTCGAGTAAGAGGGAATGAAACACGCAAGATGCCGCAGGGCGGATCGAATCCGTCCGATGCGGCATCTTTTTTTTGGCGGTACGCCAGCATAATCCGCATACAACTGGAGTCTCCAGATGAAGCGGGAGCAATGTGTTGCCGTAAATAAAGGAACTATATTCCGTTATTGTCCCAAATTCCGTTACACTCTTGAAGATAACGGAACCGAATTCCGTTATCTCATCATTCGGGGTGAATATGATCGTGAACAGCGGAATAGCGGAATGGTTTTCCCTTATTTTGAAAATCGCCACGGTATTCGGGTCAATAGCATACTCCAGTTCCGCTACTTGTTGAATTCTCGGTCCCCCAAGCATCTGCAAAGGCAGCCGGCCTTTGCCGACCAAGCGGTACATGCACTTTTGTACGCGAATTAAGCTGTCGTAGTTTTTTGTGGTTCAGTCGGCGAGCAGCCGCTGCTCCTTGGCCCGGGACACCGCCTTCATCCTGCTGCTGACGCCGAGCTTGCTGAATATGTTTTTGATATGGTTTTTGACCGTGCCGACGACGACGTCGATTTGCTCGGATATTTCCCGGTTGGATAGTCCGCCTGCCATTAGATGCAGCACCTCCATTTCCCTCGAGGTCAGCGGATCGAGAAGAAGCGGGCGGGTCTGGCCATCGCTTGACCGATTCAGCGGAAACGTCCGCTCCATCGGGCGCAGCATCGTAGCGACGTAATGCGCCTGACAGGCAAGCAGCCTCAGCACCTCATCCCGGTACTGCTCAAAAGCGCGGGAAACCGAATTGTTTTCCAGATAAAGCAGAACGTTCGGATGTTCCGGTCTCGAGATCGGAAGACATAGGATGGATATCGGACGATGGTCCCGAATGTAGGGGTCCTCGCGGAATCGTTCATCGAGACGCGCATCGTCCACCTTCACCGGCGCTAACGAAGAAGCCGCGTGACGGACTATGCTGCCGGACAGATGAGGATACTGCTCTAACGGGATCGATACGCGGGAGAGCGAATCGTCTGCATTCGCTGCGATGACGAGTTCCATATAGAGCTGCCCTTCCTTCTCCAGGAGGATACAGCCTCTCTCGGCTCCGGTATTATCGAAAAGGATCCGCATGAGCTTGCGCAGCAGCAGCTCCGGATCGGCCTCCTCCAGAAACGACTGGGCCGCTTTCAAAACGCTGGACAGATCCGATTCGTTCGTTGAGCCGCGGGTCGCCGACCGCCGATCTCTTCCTTCCGCGTCGGATTTTTGCTCCTCCTTCGGAAGCAGCTCCGGATACCGATCCAGTATGGAGCGCGCTTTGATTACCGCTCCCCATTCTTTGAAGCCTTCATAAGCGTCGTTCATATAGAGACGAGCGGCCTTCTCGATGCCTTTGGATAAGAAAAAATGGGCGAAAAGCTCGTTGGCCACCGCTGCATCCTGAATATAGCCGCCTTCGCGAGCGGAAACGATCGACCTCTGGTACAGGCCGATGGCTGTCGATTCGCGGCCGGAGAGGCGCTCGATCTCGGCCGAAATCAGTTCGTGCTTGTGCTTGTAATATCCCGGATTTACCGTCGCCCACTTCTTCATTTGTTCCTGGATATGCTTCAGCTTATGCTTCACCGCGAATTTCTCGCCGCCCGGATACGTATCCCAGGCCGCGCAGATGGCCAGAGCGTAATAAAATAGATGCTCCTGATAAAGCGGAACGATACGGGCGGAGGAGATGAACGGAATCGCCGCTTCGGCCGCCCGAACGGCCTCGGAATAGTTCTCTTGCAAGTAGTACTGCTGCGTTCGGAAGGTGCAGATTCGGAATAGATGAAATTTGTCGACAGCCTTGTCTTCGGCCCCGGCGTCGGCGTAAGACCCGTTCAGCCGCACCATATCGTAGGCATTGTCGGCGATAGAGCCGGTATAGATGAGAATCAGCTGCAAATAATCGCAGAAGGCCAGAAGACGCAGGGACAGATCGGTTTTGATCACGAGCGGTAAATAGCGTTGCACGAGCACATATACATGCTCCAGCGTTCCTCGCGTGTACGCGGCATGAACATGCTCAATCATCGCAAGACCGGCGAATGCATAATTTCCCGCACTCATTCCTTGCTCGATGGCCCGGGAGAACAGAGCTTCGCCCGTCTCTGCGTCACCTCCCCAGTGAAATGTCGCTTTGCCCAGCACGTAGGTTATCGTGCTGTGGATCGTCGGGATCGGGGCGCTCTCGGAGATTTCGTACGCTGCCTTTACCAGCCGCAGTCCCGCTTCGTATCGCTCCAAATCGTAGCAAAGGTGCAGTCCGTAAAAGGCATAGGCGGCGGGGAAGCCGGGAGTATGGCCATACTTCAGGGAAAGCTGCACGAATTTGGCGAACAGGACGGTAAAGACGTTACGGTCGGCAGCGAGAGCGGGGAACAACAGGCTAAGGACAAGCTCGATAGCCTCCTGAGCGTCCGTGTTTCTGGCTTGCGGTAATGCCGCCAGCTGCGGCAAATGGTCGGCTGCAATTTTTTTGACGGCGGTTCTCGCTTTCGAGACCGCTCCGGCGCTGGGGAGCCGGGGGATGCGAATGTGAAATTCCCGCAGGCATCGCAGGCCGAGCGTGATTGCATCGGCATACATCCCTTTGTTCACATGCTGCGTAATGAGAGCCCGGCACACCCGAAGGCGTTCCAGACGGTTTCTTGCCCGAAAAAGCAGATGATCGTACAGCTTCTCCGATAACAGCGTATTTCCGCTGATGTACTGGCATTCGGCGCCATCTTCGAAAAGACTGAAGCAATAATCGAAACGGCTGCTCCAATCCCCCTCCGCGATGGCGTCGATTGCGTTCCGGTAGTGCTGGGAGGCAGCTTCGATGGCGGAGGAAGCTTTGGCTTGCCTGCCAGCGAATCTGTTTCTCTCGATTTCGAGCGTTCGATCCTCATCCGCTTCAAGGATCGACTGAATGGAATCGGCCGTTTCCAACGGTCGTATGTCGGGGGGTGTCGAGTCTATGGTCACCGGCCTCCTTCTTCGGGGAGGCATGACGATGAATATCGATTGGATGATGGGGGGATATGGCATCCGTTTGGCCGCTGCATCTATGGATCACCTGGACTTATCGTTATGTACACTAGGTAAATAGTACCATTGAATGGTCGGACTAGACAACGGGGTAAAGTCGGTGTCTGGGGAATCTTTTCCGGTACGGGACTCTCCCGGCACATTCCGAGACAGTGGGGAAGGGCCGCTCTGTCGCAGACTGCCGAGGCGGTGACGTGTCAACCTATCGATATGCTCTGCATAGGTAGATACGATTGATGACTTGCGTGATTTGACAGGCATGAGCGACGGAGATACGGTCATGATTACGTCAACCGGCCGTGTTGGTTTGTTCCGTTGGAATTCTGCTGATCGATCTGCCGAATATGCGAACGATCCGCAAATGGGCATTCATATTCCGTTAAATGGAAATAATGGGAGCGGCGGCGCATTTATAAGGATACTTGACACGGAAATAACGCCGCAGATGTTCGGGGCGAATGGGGATGGAACCGGCGATGATTCAGGAGATAAACGCTTTCTTTGCGGCAAATCGGAACGGGCAACAACCCGCTCCCGATCGTGTCAGTAGAAGTCGTCGCTGCGTATCGCAAACCCGTGCTTGTCTCCTTTGCTCAATCGCGCACTTTCCCGGTCGAAGATCGCACGAACAACTCATGGTTTAAGGTATAGTTCGTTAATGGAGTTCCGGTGTTCAAATGATTGATGACCGCTTCAATCGTCGTAAAGCCGATCTCCCGGCGGGGATAATGAATCGTAGTCAACGGTGGCGACGTATGGCTGGACATGAGAATGTTTTCACTAGAAGCGATGGACAATTGTTCGGGTACGGCTACTCCATTATCCCGGCAGGCGGACAGTACACCGATTGCCATAAGGTCATTGGCGCAAACGATGGCGGTGAACGGCAAGTCGGTTCCGCTTGACAGTCGTGAAGCCATTTGCTCATAAGCCATTTCCAACGTACCGAATGAACCGTGCATGAGCCGCTCGTCGCGGAATTCCAGCCCGTGCGATAGCAGCGCTTGGCGAAAATGCCGGAAACGGATGCCGAGATAGGACTCCCTGTTGAGCGCCCCCATAAATCCGATGCGGGTGTGGCCGAAACGGATCAGATGGTCGACCATAGCCCGATAGGCTTCAAACCAGTCGATGTCTGCGCAAGGGATACGGGCGTGTGGTTGCTGAGGCATCATAACCGAGAAGAGATTGACGCCGATTTTGGTGAAATGGTCTATCGTGTCTGCTTTCAATTGTTGTCCGAGCAAAATAATGGCATCGGCGCGTCCTGAGAAGAGCGTTTTCAGATGGTCTTCTTCCGACGGGTCGTAGGTTTGGAAAATCAGGGACTGGCCATCTTTTCTGGCTCTTTGCTCCAGACCTAGAGCGATTCCCGTTTCGAATGGGTTGCCGATATGATTGAACAGCACGCCAATCTGGTTCATTCTTCTCGTTTTCAGACTTCGGGCTGTTAAATTTGGACTGTAACCGAGCTCCCGGATCGCTTGAAGCACCTTTTGGCGGGTTGCTTCTTTCACGACAGGCTTGTTGTTAATGACATAAGACACGACAGCGACGGATACGCCTGCGTGTCTGGCCACTTCGTCTCTGGTAACCATGCACAATTCTCCTTGTCGAGCCATGTCTTGCAAATCGTTTTCAAGTTAACGATATATAGGCTTGCGAGTAAAGTCAAGCTCTTAGCACGATCGCATTTTCCAATAAAAAATAGTTCGGATATGTCCGGGAACTTCTATTGACACGATGAATGCGGCATTCTTCTAATGATTATGGGGTGATGCGCGGCCAATGTCGCTTTTCGGTGATCGGAGGTTTTATTGTGTTCGTTCCCCTGTATATTTCACAGTTTTGACTCCTTCGATGTCGTCGATGTTGCCCAATGTGAACGGTATAGCGATAGCTGAGTCTGCTGGCGGGACTGAGGAAGTTTCCTGAAGCGTTCTTGCGAAAGCCGGGAGGCGTCCATACTGGAGCGGGGATTTGGTTCTATGCTACAATTTAACGTACAGCACAACAATAGATGGAAGGGACCGGCCATGGAACCAGAGGATGCTTTTTTTGTCCGCAAGCAAGAGGAAATCGGCGTCTCGTTGAATGCCGTCCAGAAGCAGGCGGTGCTTCGTACGGATGGCGCGCTGCTGCTTCTCGCCTCGCCGGGGTCCGGCAAGACGACGACGATCATCATGCGGATCGGCTATTTGATCGAGGTGAAGGACGTATCTCCCGCGCGGGTGAAGGCGATCACGTTCAGCCGGGCGTCCGCGAACGATATGAAGGAGAGGTTCAAGCGCTTTTTCCCCGACTATCCGGACGATTGCGTCGCCTTCTCGACGATCCACAGCTTGGCGTTCGAGATGATGCGGGACTATTTTCGCAAAAAAAGAGTGGCGTACCGGCTTATCGAAGGAGATATCGCGCCGGGCGAAGTCGGAAGCGGCGAGTCCGACAAACTGCCGCTTCACAAAAAGCTGATTTTGCGGGAGCTGTACCACCGGATTGTCGGCTCCCTGATCACCGACGATCAGATGGACGAGCTGACCACGTACATCAGCTTTGTCAAAAACAAGCTTATCCCGCCGCAGCAGTGGTCGCAGGTCAAATGCGACGTGCCGGAAGCCGAACGTATCCTGCACGAATACGAGACGTTCAAGCGGTCGGGCGCGGACAAGCTGCTGATCGATTACGACGATATGCTCGTCATCGGCAACGAGGCGCTGGAGCGGGATCGCGAGCTGCTGACGAGCTATCAGCGCAGGTACGATTATGTGCTGACGGACGAGAGCCAGGATACTTCGCTCGTCCAACATGCCATTGTCGAGAAGCTGGTGCGCGCGCACGGCAACCTGTGCGTAGTCGCCGACGACGATCAGAGCATCTATGGCTGGCGGGCGGCGGAGCCGCAATATTTGCTCGATTTCAAGCGGCATTACCCTCGCGCCGCTATTTTGAAGATGACCCAAAATTATCGGTCTTCCCGAACTATTGTCGATATAGCGAACAGGTTTATCAAGCGCAATCAAAACCGGTACGACAAAAATATGTTTACCGCCAATAGGTCCGATAGGCCGATTGTGCTGAAAAGCTTGTCCGACTACAGATTTCAAGCCAAATATATAGCCGAGAAAATAGCCGGTATCGAACAGCTGCGCGAAGTGGCGGTGCTGTACCGGAACAATGCGTCTTCGATCTCGCTGATGAACGTTTTCGACCGGATCGGTATTCCGTTCTATATGAAGGACGGCGACAATCGCTTTTTCTCGCATTGGGTCGTCGAGGACGTGCTGAATTTCATGAGGATGGCTTATACGGATAAACGGGCCGAGCTTTTCGAGAGCATCCATACGAAATGCATCGGGTACGTGACGAAGCTGCAGATGGCGGCGATTAAGGGGCTCGCCAACAACGAGTCGGTGTTCGACAATTTGCTCCGTTTTGCCGAACCGCAGGAGTATCAGAGGAAGCTGCTGCAGGACGCGAAGGATACGTTCCGCCAGCTTCGGGCGATGCCGCCGCAGCAGGCGATCCGCGCCATCCGCGGCAAGCTGGGGTACGAGAAGGCGCTGGAGAGGTTATGCGAGCGGCTCGGCTTTCGCAAAGAATATTTGATCGGCATCGTCAATACGCTGGAGGATATCGCGGAAGGGCTGGATACGCTGGAGCAGTTCGCGGCGAGGCTCAAGGATCTCGAAGCGGCGATGCGTTCGTCCAGACGCAACAAGACCGAAAATGCGGTAACGTTATCCACGCTGCACAGCGCGAAAGGACTCGAGTTTGAACGGGTATATATGATCGATTTGATCGAGGGGGTCATTCCTTCGAACGACGATGTCAAGAAATTCGACAACGGCGACACGGCACCTATGGAGGAAGCGGTACGCCTGTTCTACGTCGGCATGACGCGGGCGAAATCGCATCTGGAGCTGCTATCGTACCGGATCAGGGACGGCGGACAGACGAAGGAATCGCGATTCATGTCTCATGTCCGTCATCTGCAGTCGGGCCCGCGGCAAGCGGCTGCCAATCCGGCATCGGCAACGGCTGCGGGACGGGAAGTCCGGAAGCCTGCTGCGGCACCCGAAGCGAAGCGGGCTAAGCCGGTCAAGAAAAAAACGGCGAAGGCGGAATTGAATCCGGAGGAGAAGCAGCTATTGGCTCGCATCCGGGAGACCGGGTCGGCCCATCATCTGAAGTTCGGGCAAGGCGAGGTCGTGCATCTCGATGAGGCAACGATCCATATCCGTTTTGAAGGCGGAGTCAAAAAGCTGCTGGTGGCGGCTTGTCTGAAAACGGGACTGCTGACGCCGGTGTAGGCGGGGCAACCGGAACATGAAAACCGGCGAGATGTCCTCTCGACCGGTTCTCTTCGTCCCGATTACGGCAATCACCTAATTTGAATGTCTACATAAACTTCCGGTGCTGCTTCTTGCCGTCGAACGTGAACAGGACGCTTTTGTCCTCGATGACGGTTTCGAGGTGGACGGTCCGGCCCCACAGCTTATGCACGTACGGTATCGTCTTCTCCAAATATTTGATATCGAGCTCGATGCCTTCGAACGAATGCTTCAGGTACAGCTCGCCGTTGTTCGTGTGGTTGCCGTCCTGAACATGAAGGACGGGGAAGCCGCCGTTAATGCGGGAGTAGACGAGTTGGTCGCGCACGGACTCCCATGCTTTCTCGGTAATTTTCCACTCGGGGCCCTTTTTCTCGAAAACATACAAATCCAAATCGTCGACGAGCTCCTTCGTCAAATAGTTGCGGATAAACGACGTGTCGGAATCGAATTCGCGCACCTCGAACATTTTCTCTCTTCCGCGTCCCGGCTGGCGGCCGAACCGCCGCATATCCTCCTCGGACGGTTTGTCCCAGCGTTTCTCGATGTCCTCGAATATTTTCAGACCCAAATAATACGGGTTCAGGCTGTGCCGCGACGGCTGCACGACCCCGCTGTTCAGCTTGGCGTATTCGATCGTTTCCTCGCTGGTCAGATCGAGCTCCCGTACGATACGCTGATGCCAGTAGGACGCCCACCCTTCATTCATGATCTTCGTTTCCATCTGCGGCCAGAAGTACAGCATTTCGTCGCGCAGCATCGTCAGGATATCCCGCTGCCAGTCTTCGAGAATCGGCGAATGCGCCTCGAGAAAGTGGAGCAGATCTTTTTCCGGACGGGACGGAAACTTCCTGGACGTTTCTTCGGCCGGTTTCTCGTCGGCGTTTTTGTCGAGATCCCACAAGTCCTCATAGCCGGTTTGGCCCACCGGGGTCTTTCTCGCTTTGCTCCTGGCGTCGGCGTCGCGACGTTCCTTATCCCCGTAGTACGGTTTCGTCAGAGTCGGATCTACATGCTCCTGAATGGCCAGTACCGCATCCAGAAACGTCTCTACCGCTTCCGTTCCATGGACGAGCTCATAGTGGCGTACCCGTTCCGCCGTTGCCGACATGCTCTCGACCATATTCCGGTTCGTCTTGGAAAACCGTGCATTGTTTTTGAAAAAATCGCAGTGGGCGAGCACGTGCGCGACGATCAGTTTATTCTGGATGAGCGAGTTGCCGTCGAGCAGGAAGGCGTAGCACGGATTCGAGTTGATGACGAGCTCGTATATTTTGCTCAGCCCGAAATCGTATTGCATTTTCATGCGGTGGAACGTTTTGCCGAAGCTCCAATGGCTGAACCGGGTCGGCATGCCGTAAGCCCCGAACGTATAAATAATGTCGGAGGGGCATATTTCATACCGCATCGGGTAGAAGTCAAGGCCGAATCCTTGCGCGATTTCCGTAATTTCGTCGATGGCCCGCTCCAGCTGTTTCATTTCATCCGGATGCATGTCGTTCTCACCCCTCCTTCGGTTTTGTGAAAAATGTTTTCAGCGCTTTGTACACTTCGCCCTTCTCGCGGATGACGCAATGCTGGAAACGGGGATATTGGATGTGGCGGTAGGCGGACATGAGCGTGCTGCTCCGGTTGTATTGGTTCACCTCGCCGTAGCCGAACATGTTGCACCGCTCCAGCAGCTTCTCGATCAGCTTGACGCACCGTTCGTTGTCGGAGGTCAAATTGTCGCCGTCGGAGAAATGGAACGGATAAATGTTGTAATGGGACGAAGGGTAGCGTCTGTCGATAATTTCGAGCGCCTTCTGGTAGGCCGAGGAGCAGATCGTTCCGCCGCTTTCCCCTTTGGTGAAAAACTCTTCCTCGGTCACTTCCTTCGCTTCCGTATGGTGGGCGATGAACACGATCTCGACCTTCTCGTATTTCGTCCGCAAAAAACGGGTCATCCAGAAGAAGAAGCTTCTGGCGATAAACTTCTCGAAGCTGCCCATCGAACCGGACGTGTCCATCATCGCGAGGATGAGCGCGTTCGAGTGGGGAACGACGACTTCCTCCCACGTTTTGAACCTCAGATCGTCCGGGGAAATGTGGTGGATGCCCGGCGCTCCCGAATTGGCGTTGCGGCGCAGGTTCTCGAGTATGGTCCGTTTTTTGTCGATATTGGACATGATCCCCTTCTTGCGGATGTCGTTGAATTGGATTTCCTGAACTTCCAGGTTGTCTTTCTGCTTCTGCTCCATGTAAGGCAGCTCCAGCTCCTCGAACAGCATCGACTGAAGCTCTTCCATGCTGACCTCGGCCTCGAAATAATCTTCGCCGGGCTGGTCTCCGGCCCCTTCACCTTTGCCCGGATTCGCCGCGGACGGATCGACGCCGAGCACGTCGCCTACCTGACTGTCTCCGTCGCCCTGTCCGACATGCTTGCTTTTATTGTGGTTGAAGCGGAACCGGAATTCGTCCAGGCTGCGGATAGGAACCTTTATAATTTGCTTGTTGTGGGACGTGACGATATTTTCTTCCGTGACGAGATCGGGCAAGTTTTGCTTGATCGCTTCGCGCACTTTTTGCTGGTGGCGGGTTTGGTCCTGGTACCCTTTGCGGTGTAGCGACCAGTCTTCCCGGGATACGATAAACAGCGGCTTTGACATGATGCGGCACCTCCTATATAGTGTTTTACGCCCGGCGCGGTGCTGCGCTCGGACTGTCACGGATATCGGGCAACGTAAAAAAGAGCTTGTTATCAAATATATTCAAGCGGGCAATGGATATGTGAATGGGACAAGGAACGATTTTTGGCCGGAGAGGGACGAACGGTCTGGGAGGCAGCGGGAGGATTCACCGGAATGATGTCGGTTGCGTACGGAAATGTCCTTGCTCGGTTCAAGAAGCGTAGCGTTCCGAACAGAAAAAGCCCCTCGGATAGGGGGCTTTATGGTATAATATGGGTCGTACGGGCGGCGGCGTTCCTCCGGAAAGGGGGAGTGCTATGGACTTTTCGCTGCAAGAAGTGGATCATGCTCGGAATGTTTCTCCTGGCGCTTCTCGCTTACTTGAAACGAAGATAACCCGCCCAGGTTAGCTGCCAAGGGAACGGGTTATTTTCTCATGCCGTTAGTTGCGCGGGAGGAACCTCGCCCAAGTGTTGTGCAGGGAGTCGGCGGCAACCGGCTCCTGTTTTCTATTTTTATGATATCATGGGATAACTATACGCTCAACATGCGTAATGAATGCCGGAATAGCAGAGAAAATGATGCAGAGAGGTCCAAGATGAGCAAACAGAAAGCCAAAGATGAGGCTTGGGCGGATGCCAAAAAACGATGCCGTTTAAACGACGAGGATATACGCATGGCGAAAGAGCTGGGGATGACGCCGAAAAGCTTGACGAAAAATATTCCGTCTCCCTCCGAGCAGTGGAAAGCTCCCGTCCGCGAATGGATCAGGGATTTGCATGCGGAAAAATTCGGCGACAGACGCCCTGCCGGAGAGGCCGCACCCGTCCAGATCGCGAAAAAGCGCAGCGTGGTCAAGCAACGGGGAAATTCGACTCCGCCTGCGGGGGACGAAGAACTGCCATTTTAGACGAAAGAAAACTGCGGGCAGCGGCCGTATGCTGCTTGCCTCGAAGGGAAGAGCTTAATAAAAGAAAGGAGACGAACCGCGTGTTGATTGGCGCCACGCTCCCCAAGCAGGAAATCAAGCGGCTCTGCGGGGAGGAAGTCCGGAAGTTCGAAAGCCTTCAATGCCATCGGCGGGATGGAATTGAAGGCTTTTCGTTCGGCGGGTTATGTCGATTGCTCCGCTATCTTGCCAACTGCTCGGCGACGGCTTTATCCGCCCGCTCGTTCGCCTCGCGCAGCACCGTGTTCACGTCTTTGCCCTTCAGATGCTCGTTAATGGCCTTGCTCATCTCGATGACGCCCAAGCCGTAATAAGGCGAAGCTTGCTGCATGTCGGCGTAGGAATCGAACACGAGCGCTTTCGAGTTTTTGCCCGCAAAGCTCGGAATATCTTTGCCGAAATGCTCCATGATCGGCTGCGCGTCTCTTAGCGACGGCATATAGCCCAAGTTTCTGGCCGCCCATTCCTGATACTCGTTGGAGGTAAGGTAATTCAACACTTGGAATGCCGCATCGCGGTTTTTGCTCAGTTTCGTAATCGAAGCGAACGTCGGATTGGGCGACGGGCCGACGCCTTTCTTGTCGGGGAAGACGGGATATTTCGCCAGATCCCAGTTTTTGAGCGCATCGGCGGTCATCTTGATCAGCCCGTCCGCGTCCATATACATCGCTACGGTCTGGTCTTTCAGAAACCAGTCGCGCATGCCCCCCAGGCTGTAAGCGTTGTTCGGCGGCTCGTTGCCGGGAATGGACCAGATGCGGGCCGCGTTCTCGAACACTCTTTTTATTTGGTCGTTATTCGTCAGCTGCGCTTTATTCGTGGACGTATTGAAGTAGAGCGCGGACAGCTGGTTCCAGCCGACGATATGCTCCCATGCGAACATGAGTCCCTTGTACGCGACGCCGCCGTCCGTCCGCGTCATTTTGCGGGCCAGCTCGTATACTTCGTCCCACGTCATATTGTCCGCAGGGTAGGCTGTGCCGAACTTGTCGAATAGGTCTTTGTTGTACAGAAAGACAAGCGTTCCGATATTGATCGGGAAGCCGTAAACTTGGCCGTCCGACAGCTTCTTCTGCATGTCGATCGGCGTCGCCTGCAGCCGGTTGAGGTCGTATTTGTTTTTGGCGATCAGGTCGTTTATGCTGTTCTCCAGCTTATAAGAGGTTAAATAAGTGGGCATGCCGCTAGCCGATGTGAACAAAAGGTCGAGCTGCGGATTCGTGGCGATCAGATCTCCGAAATTGGTTCCCGTTGTCGAGATATACTGAAACGTGTACTTCGGAAATGCTGTGCGGAGCTGAGCCCCGTAGCGGATGTTGAACTGCTCCTCCGACAAGCCGGGCTGCGTAAGAGTCAGCGTCGTCGGCGTGTCGACGATCGTCCTTGCGTCCGATGCGGCGTCCCCGGATTTGCCTTCGTTGCCGGGGGCGGAAGCGGAATCTTTGCCGGAGCAGGCGGTCAGCATCAGGCAGACGGACAGTAGCGAGAAAGTCGTTTTTTTGGATAACATGCGGCGTGCCTCCTTCATGGAAAGGGATTGACGGACTTTGTTTGTCCGAGATCAGTCGCGCAACACAATTTCGTATTTGTTGATCACGCTTTCAAAGCTGTGCAGGTCGGCACGGAACGGCGCATGCACGACGATTTTGGATTCGGCGGCATCGAGATAGGAGTGATGGTTGGAATAATCGACAGGGTACCGCGCCGCTTCGACTTCCTGCTGAGCGATATGCCAGGCGCGCCTCGTATCGATTACGGTTACGCTGTCTCTGAGTATCGAGAGCGTATCCGTGTCCAAGCGGGCGATGCATAGCGGATAGCGCGGCAAGTTGCCGTTCGGATTGTCGCCGGTAATAATGCCGACAAAATAAATCCGTCCTTGCTTGTCCAAAACGAGATCGGGACACGAGGAAGAGGAATACATCGGCTGCCCGTCCTCGTAGGCCAGACGGACCGGCCGGCTCCACGTCCGTCCTTGATCGCGCGAGACGCTGACGAATTTCGTCCCGAGAATGTCGGGCCGCTTCATATTGCTGCCGCGCAGTATCATGATCAGCGTGCCGTCGTCCGACTCCTGGATGACGGGCTCGTATACGCCCCGCGTGGACTCCTCGGGAGTCGCTTCCGCATAAGTATCGCACGCTTCCCAATCGTATTGCTGCTTAACGGCGTTCCAACTGCCGAGTATGCAACCGGATTTGAAGAACCCCATTCCCGTCGGATTGTAAATATCCCCGTCCGGGCCGACGGTCTGCAATTGAATACCGACGGCAAGTTTGCCTTTGTTGGGGCCTTCGCCGCGAATTTTGTGCATTTTGAACAAAGAGGTAATCATGTTCACGCCATATGTAACGCCGGGAAACATGCGGTCTTTGTCGTAGCCCTCGTCGTTCTGGTGCATGTAGATGGCGTCCGTCCAGGTGGCTCCGTTATCGAAGGACAAATAATAATACATCCGTCTTTTCCTGAATAAAGAATGAATTTCCCCGTTCTCCCATAGCATTTCCGTCACGATCCGGATCATCGCGCCGGCATCTTCGTCATACATGCAGTCGCCGGCCACTTTGCGCATGAAATCCCGACCTTGGCCGACACGGTAAGGCTTGTCGTACACACCGACCTCCCGCCACGACTTGCCGTTATCCGGGGACACCCGGTACAGAATGCCCTCCCCGCTGTCGGATTTGCCGAATAGGTTGACGAATTGCAGCAAGTTTCCGCAGCCCGGCCGGGAGGGGTTGCGGGTATAGGCCGTAACGGCATTCAGCAGGGCATAGCCGGTACGCTCGACCGCACATTCGTGAGCGACAATCCGGGACACATAGTTCCCCATTCCGTCAGCCAATGGATACACCTTCTTTCCTCGCTCGATTCGCAAAAGTTCGTTCCCGCTGAAAATGCAAAACGCTCATCCCCCTTTTGTGTTCATAAATCCGGTAATTGCTCCTGTAGCCTCGTACGCTGACCGCAGTTCGTCTCGTTGAAAGAGACGCGATCTCGGTAAATGATTAAAATATATCGTCTCTTACAGTGAGACGGCGTTTCTTTCAACGATATCCTGAGTATATATTTCTCGCTTTATGGCTGTCAAGCTTAATGAAGCATCCGCTGCATGAAGAATTCGAATGCCGTCACGGTTTGCGGGACAGCAAAAAACCACGCTTTCGTCGTGAAAAGCGTGGTAACCGATTATGCCGATGCTACTGCTTCATGGAGCGTTGATACCGAAAACATCGCCGACATTCACTTTGGGAATATATCCGAGCCTTTCGGAGATGGCGACCGCGTAGCTTTTTACGACAGCGGCTATTTGCTCCGTTTTGTCCGGGCTGATGATGCGAATATCTCCGCCTACGCTGATGGCGGCCGTAACCCGGTCCGTATGGTCCCGGAGAGGAGCGGCAACGCAGCGGAAGTTGAGAAGGTTTTCTTCGTCGTCCACGGCATATCCCCGTTCGCGCACCCGCTTCAGTTCGGCGAGGAAGGCGTCCATATCCTGGATCGACTTGTGCGTTCGCCGCGGGAAGCCATACGCATTCAGCAGATCGGTCACCTGTCGTTCGTCCATCCAGGCGACCAGCACCTTCCCGAGCGCCGAGGTGCTGAGCGGATTGCGCACGCCTACCGGCGCGTACATGCGGAGGGACTTCGGGGATTCCTGATTTTCCAAATACAGCACGCTGCCTTGGTTCAAGATGGCCAGATGCGCGGTTTCGCCGATTTTCTCGGCCAGCTCCGGCAGGAAGCGTCTGCCTTGCATAATGAGATTGTTGTTCATATAGACGGAGCCGAGCTCGAAAGCTTTCGGGCCTACTTGATACTTCCCGGTCTCCGGCAACTGCTCGAGCATTTGAAACGATTGCAGCGTAGCCAGATGACGATGAACGACGCTTTTGTGAAGCTTGACCTCACTGGCGATTTCCGTAATGCCGAGCGGCTTTCTTTCCCGTATGAACATTTCGAATATCATCATCGACCGTTCGACCGATTGCAGCATAAAGTAAGGCGAATTGTCCTTGCTCATAACATTCCTCTCTCGTGCCGGGGAGTGGGTGCTTCCAGTAAAATCGGCTATTAGTACGAGTATAGGTCGTCGGTCCGAGCAGTGTCAAGCTTGTGCGACCCGCTGTATCCCGCCGGCCGGACGGCATGGCGCCGTGATCGGAAAGCATATGGGGATATGGAGCCGTCGACCGCCATCGGCCTAATTTTGTCCGTAATTTGAACAAAAAATGAAAAAGTGGTGAACATTTTGCGAATAATATGTTACAATGATCGTAACAATCATCCGCAAGGAGTGTTTCTCATGACGACAAAACAAATCGCGATACAACAACAATCGGTTAAAGACGGCAACCGCCTCGCCTCGTTCATGACCGTAGCGGCTTGGATCGCGCTTGGCATCGGGCTGCTCACTTGTTTGTTCGAGGTAAGCGATTTCTCGGATCGGAATCTCGGTCTGATGGTCGGCATCGGGTTTCTCGTCGGCAGCGTGCAAATTTATATGATCGGAGCGGCCATCCGGCTGTTTCATCACAACAAGGCGAAGCAAGGCGGCTGATGCGTCCTGTCCGGTACGCCTATATAGAGGAAGAGAAGCCGCGAAGGCTTCTCTTTTTTTGATCAATATAGAAAGTTTAACTGTTACTACTCAGGTACAATACTTTGTTTTATCGCGAATCCTGAACGCTATATGTTGTGTTTAGGGCTTCATAAACTTGTGAATTTCACGTCATTATTGGGCTGCGTTGCAGGGTAGATATCAATATATAGTAGCTCGGACGCCGATTTTACTCAAAGTGTTCTATATAGGTAGCTAAGTAGTAACGTTTAACTTCGCTAAAGCACTAAGCGAAGGACTTTCTTTGCCAAGAAAAGCAACCGCAATATCGCGCTCATCTTCGAAATACGTCGATATTTTGGGGTGACCTAGGGTATCCCCTTATCGTGCGACTGTAAAGGCCTCTTATCGGCAGTTCGCGGAGCAAGTACTTCCGTTATTTTTGGTGCAGGGAACGATGAGTTCCTTTATTGTCTGCGAAAGGCGGGGAAATCGCCCATACGGAATAAGGAGTTCCTTTATGGGAGCAAAACGGCCCTCAACCGACCTTCATTCTGCCGATAAAGGAACTAATCGTTCCTTTATGCCCCATTTTAGCTGCTCTCTGAAGGAATAGCGGAACTTTTTGTTCCGCTTTGCTATATAAGTTGAACTAAAGAACCAACTAAGAGTAGCCCAATGCAATGGAAGAAGGGAATTGCCTTGTGAGCGAGTTTTGGCTTTGAGTTTCAACCTTGCCGTAGGACAATACATGCCCCC
>NZ_VDCQ01000055.1:34644-74048 GCF_006265175.1 Paenibacillus hemerocallicola
GGAATGGAATGAACGTTAAAACATTTAGTTCATCTTATATAGATCGATCAGATCCAATACTGACTCGAAGAGCGGCCGAAGCCGACACCCATTCCCTCCAACGCGCTGAAGCTTGGGTTTGCCCGCCAAAGGACCGTCCGGGTGCTACCGAGGCCACTGAAGAAGAACTAGTGGTTTTGTAAGAGCGAATAAGGCCACAGAACAAAAAGACGACCTCTGGTGCTTTCCCAGACGTTTTTTCTTGCATAGGTTTAACCTGCAAAGAGAACGAGAAAAGTCCGTCAGTGCGTGAGTGTGAGCCCAATGCCGACTTCCCCCAAAGCGTTACTGGTTAGGTTTGCATACGAACGGACCGTCAGGACAAGCTCCCGTTCGTTTTTTTTCTACGGCGGCATCAATCGCATGCAGAAAGCACATGCCTCGAATGCTCGGTGAAGGCTGTCACCTTTGCGGGCGCTCGCGAGACCGCTAGCCGTCAATAGCGGAACAGGCGTATGCTATGGTCTCGAAAAGAAGCGCGGACAGCACAATAACGGAAAACGATTCCTCTATTCCACCGGTCACTTCCCATTTTCACCCCGAGAGATCGAAATAGCGGAAGCGTGTGCCGTTATATTCAGCAGTGCAACGAAATTCGAGACGATAACGGAACCCGGCGCCGCTATACATACAGGCAACATTCGAGTCGCCGCGCCGGCCAAAACGCCTCCCGCTTGTACCGGATCATGTTGTCGTCGTTTTTGCTTCGTACGCCGTTCCGACCCGCACGCGCCATTGTACGATTGCCTTATTATGCCTATCTATCAACGGCATACCGCACAAGGGAAAACGCTTCATCCGCCTCATCTTGACGAAACGTTGAACTTTATTTTACGGAAATGCGGCGGATCGTTGACGCCTTTGTTAAAAGTGCGTAATCGTGCGGAAGTTTCATTTCGTTTCTGTTATGGTAATGACAAGAGATGAAACGCATAGACGCCCGTCTATGGTTTCCGATGACGGCTTTCAATCGAAAGCTTTGGGGAGATGGTCAGATGAAACATGCGAAAGTAATCCGTCGATGGGTTTCCGCATTGCTGCTGGTCATGATGGCCGTTATGGCTACCGGCTGCAGCGACAAGCTTATCGTGTTGGATCCGAAAGGTCCGATCGGCGCACATCAGAAAGATTTGATCCTCATATCGACGCTGCTTTGTCTCGTGGTCGTCGTGCCGGTGCTCATTATGACCTTCGTCATTGCATGGCGGTACCGGGACAACAAAGCCAACAAGGCGAAGTACAAGCCGGAGTGGGAGCATAATACGAAGCTGGAAACGGTCTGGTGGAGCATACCGATTCTGATCATTGTTATTCTTGCTGCCATTACGATAAAGTATACGCACATGCTGGAGCCTTCCAAGCCGCTTGCGTCGGACAAGAAGCCGATCACGATCCAAGTGACCTCGCTCGATTGGAAATGGCTGTTCTATTATCCCGAGCAAGGGATTGCGACGGTCAATTACATTCAATTCCCCGAAGACGTGCCGGTCAAATTTATGCTGACTTCGGACGCGCCGATGAATTCGTTTTGGATTCCGCAGCTCGGCGGTCAAATTTATACGATGTCCGGCATGGCGATGACGCTGCATCTGCAAGCGGACGAACCGGGCAAATATTTCGGCTCCGGGGCGAACTTCAGCGGCAAAGATTTTGCGAGCATGATCTTCACCGCGGAGGCAACCTCGCAGGAGCAGTTCGATAAATGGGTGTCGGGCATCAAGAGCACGCAGCCGGCTTTGACCGAAAACGGCTACAAGCTGCTGGCAACTCCGGGAGTGTCGGAAGTGCAGAGCTATTCCTCGTTTCCGAAAGGGCTGTTCGAGCAGACGGTCACGAAATATTCGGCCGGACACAATCACGGAGGCGGGACGCCGGCGGCGAACCAAGGCCACGGCAGCGGCAAGGAAGCGGCCGCGACGAAACCCGTAACCAAACAAGAAGGGGGGCACGACCATGTGGGACAGCATTAAAACATTCGCTTCCGAATTTTTCGTTACCGGCGACCCGCTCATTTACGGCGCGGACGTCGCCATCGCGCTTACGCTTATAGCCGTCGTGTTCGTGCTGACCTATTTCAAAAAATGGATGTGGCTATGGCGCGAATGGCTGACAACGGTCGACCACAAGCGAATCGGCATCATGTACGTCCTGGCTTCCCTTCTGATGCTGTTCCGGGGCGGAATGGACGCGCTCCTGATGCGTACCCAGCTCGCGGTTCCGGACAACCAGTTTTTGACGCCCGAGCATTACAACGCGATTTTTACGACTCATGGCGTCATTATGATTTTGTTTATGGCGATGCCGCTCATGTTCGGTCTGTTCAACCTGGTCGTGCCGCTGCAGATCGGCGCCCGCGACGTTGCATTCCCGTTCCTGAACTCGCTCAGCTTCTGGCTGTTTTTCTGGGGCGCGATGCTGTTCAATCTGTCGTTCGTCATCGGCGGTTCGCCGGACGCGGGCTGGCTTGCATATCCGCCGCTATCGGAGCTGTCGCATAGTCCCGGCGTCGGGCAGAACTTCTATATATGGGGCATCCAAATATCCGGGATCGGCAGCTTGATGACCGGGATCAACTTCATCGTCACGATTCTGAAAATGCGCGCACCCGGCATGAAGCTGATGAAAATGCCGATGTTCTCGTGGTCGGTGCTGTCCAGCAGCTTGACGATTATTCTCGCCTTCCCGATCTTGACCGTTACGCTGTTCCTGTTGTGGCTGGACCGGTTCATGGGCGCCCACTTCTTTACTCTCGACGGCGGCGGGAACCCGATGATGTATATCAACCTGATCTGGATGTGGGGACATCCAGAGGTTTATATTGTAGTATTGCCGGCATTCGGGATTTTCTCCGAGGTTACGGCTACATTTGCAAAGAAACGGTTGTTCGGCTACAAATCGATGGTGTTCGCTCTGATGAGCATCAGCGTCGTATCGTTCTTCACATGGGCGCATCACTTCTTCACGATGGGCTCCGGCGCCAACGTCAACGCGTTCTTCGCGGTATCGACGATGATTATCGCGATTCCGACCGGCGTGAAAGTGTTCAACTGGCTGTTCACGATGTTTCGCGGCCGAATCACCTTCAAGACGCCGATGATGTGGTCGATCGCCTTTATCCCTTGCTTCGTCGTAGGCGGGATGACGGGCGTGCTGCTCTCGGTAGCGCCGGCCGACTTCCAGTTCCATAACAGCTACTTCCTGATCGCGCACTTCCATCAAGTGCTGATCGGAGGCGTCGTGTTCGGCTATTTCGCCGGCCTGTACTACTGGTGGCCGAAGGTTACCGGGTTTATGCTGAACGAGCATCTCGGCAAATGGGCTTTCTGGCTCTGGAACATCGGGTTTTACGTTTGCTTCATGCCGCAGTATGTGCTCGGCCTGATGGGGATGACGCGCCGGGTCAATGCATACGGCTGGGATCGCGGCTGGTGGGAGCTTAACCTCGTGTCGACGGTCGGCGGCTTCCTGATGGGGCTTGCGTTCTTGTTCCAAGTTTGGCAAATCGTGCACAGCATGAAATTTTTTCAGAAGGCGCCAGCCGATCCTTGGGGCGGCCGGACGCTGGAATGGTCGATTCCTTCGCCCGCTCCCGCGTACAACTTCGCCACGGTACCCGTCGTTCATGAGCGCGATTCGTGGTGGGAAGAGAAGCTTCGGAGGGAGCAAGGGCATCCGCCGACGCCGACTCCGCCAATCGAGCCGATTCATATGCCGGGCAACTCGGGCATTCCGTTCATCAAGTCGTTCTTCTGGTTTATCGCCGGTTTCGGGTTCGTATTCAACTGGCTGTGGATGGCGATTCCGGGAATGATAGGCGTAGTAGTTTGCATGCTCGTACACTCGTTTACTTATAATAACGAATACTATATTCCGGCGGAAGAAGTGATTCGGACGGAAGCCGAGATGAGGGGGACGGTCTGATGGCACATGCAGCGGGACATAATCATACCAATTCGCATTCGGCTGCGGACGATCACGGTCATCACGACGGCCACCACGATCAGGAATCGCTTCGGATGTTCGGCTTCTGGCTGTTTCTGATTACGGACTGTATTTTGTTCGGCACTTTGTTCGCTACGTATGTCGTGCTAATGGGCAATACGAACGGCGGACCTACGCCGCATGAGCTGTTTGAAATGCCCGGCATTATCGCCGAGACGTTCATCCTGCTGACCAGCTCGTTCACGAGCGGCTTGGCGGTGCTGGCGATGAATCGGGGAGACCGGAAAGGGCTGATCGGCTGGCTGGCCGTAACGGCGTTGCTCGGATTGTCGTTCATTACGCTCGAAGTGATGGAATTCGTAAAGCTCGTTCACGAAGGCGCGACCATCGGTACAAGCGCGTTCCTGTCCGCCTTCTTCACCCTTGTAGGGGCGCATGGTCTTCACGTATCGGTCGGCCTCGTATGGATGGTCGCGATTATGATCCAGCTGCGCAAGCACGGACTTACGCCGGTAACCCGGCGCAAGGTGAACGTCATCAGCTTGTACTGGCACTTTCTCGACGTCGTCTGGATTTTCGTCTTCACGATCGTTTATTTGATGGGGGTGATGTAAGATGGCGCAGCATTCCGTTCATTCCGGCGGCGCGCACGATTCGCAGCACGAGGCGCACGGCTCGTTCAAATCGTACCTCACCGGCTTTCTCCTATCGATCGTATTGACGATCATTCCGCTCGTTGTCGTGCTGAATCATTGGGTCGAGGGAACCGGCGCCATGGTCATCATGCTCGGCACGGCGGTTCTGCAATTCGTCGTCCAGCTCGTCTTCTTCATGCACCTGCGGGAAGAGAAGAAGCCTCGCTGGAACTTGATGGCGCTCATTCTCGGCTTGATCATCCTGCTCACGATCGTCATCGGTTCGATTTGGATTATGACCTACAATCAAGTGGCTTAATAAATGAAAGGCGGAACAGGATCAGGTCCGATTCGGCATCGCGAAGATGCCGGGTCGGGCCTTTGTTTTTCGCCGATCGAGCCGAATTCTATTTACTTAACGAAAGCATACAGTATATAATTATTTAAACACATCATATCATAATGAGAGACATCGGAGATCGATTCTATAATGAATAGGAGGTCGGCTTTTTCTTTTTTCGGCACAAGGAGCGATTGTGCCATCTTCATCTGGCTTCTGACAGCACATGGAGTACTTTGAATAAGAAAATGAAACCGCTTTATTTGAACCCGGTTGAAAAAGGAGAGGATCAGGCTTGCGGCGACTGGAACCGATCGATCATCTTATTTTGTACAAAGACACGAATTACAACAGTTTTTTCCCGAGTGCGGTGAAACGGACCGATGGACAATTCGTTCTCGGATTTCGTCAAGCTCCCGACAGAAGGCGTACCGAGGAAAAAATTTCCCATATTGACCCGTCGTCGAGGGCGATGCTGCTGGCGTCTGCCGACGGAGAAGTCTGGGATGCAGAGCCTGCGGTTTTGTACGACGATTATTTATGCGGCGTGCAGGATCCGTGTCTGAATCAATTGCGGGACGGCACTTTGTTCGCTACCTTCTTTATGTGGAAAGTGTTCGAGCAAGAGGATGTACCGGAGAAGCAAAGCGGGGATAAGCCGATTTTCGGGAAATGGATCGGAAGGCGGAAGGACGCCCATTCCATTCGATCGACGGATGGGGGACGCACGTGGGACACGCCGATCCCGATTCCGGTCGACGGAGCGATTCGCGGCAACAGCGTGGAGCTCGGGGACTGGTCCATTCTTACGCCGTTGTATAGCCCGGAGACGACGCGCGTCAATATCGCGAGAACCGAAGACAGGGGGCGAACGTGGACCGAGCACGCCGTAATCGAGTCCTGCGACGGCTATACGTTCGAGGAGCCGAATTTGTACCGGACGCCGTCCGGGAAGCTGGTGGCGTTCATTCGGACGCGCAATGTGAGTGTCCAACCGACGGCGGATAAGCCGAGGTCGCCGCTCTACACGTCCGAATCGACGGATGGGGGCCGAACATGGAGCCGGCCTGCGGCGCGGCCGTATTACTCTCCGAGCCCGTTTCACGCGCTGACGCTGGATAGCGGCCATCTTCTTCTTACGTACGGATACCGGAGTTCGCCCTTCGGCATCCGGGCCGTTGTACTCGACGCCGAGTGCGAACGCTGGGATGAAGCGGAGGAGTCCGTTCTCAGAAATGACGGATTATCCTTGGATATCGGCTACACAAGTGCAATCCAGTTGAACAACGGCCGCGTGCTCGTAACGTATTACTATTATGACGAATCCGACGTTTGCCGGTATATCGCGGGAACGATGTGCCGGTTATCTTCGCTGGGATAGCCCATTTCATATTTGGGAGGGTTGCAATGGTGATAAAAAGAAACATCATGTTATCCTTATCCATACTCGTCACGATGATATCGGTAGCCGCTTGCAGCGGCGGCGGCAAGCCCGAGCCCGCCGGCAAGGAAACGTCGGCGGCCCCCGAGCCGGTGGAGCTTACGTTTTACTATGGCGGGGCTTACGGGCAGGAAACGTTTATGAGAAATTACGGCACCTATTTGAACAAAAAGTTCCCTCATGTCACGCTCAAGTTTTTGGAAAATACGAAAGGGTCCTCGCTGCCGGAAGTATTGGCGCAGAAAACGGATATCGACATTCTGTATACGTCCATTTTGAACGTGAAAACCGATATTTTCGACAACGCCCTGGAATACGACATGTCCGAGCTGATCAAAAAGCATAAATACGACATGAGCTTGCTGGAGCCGGGACTGGTCGATTTGTTGAAATATGCGAACGGCCGGGCGAGCGACGGCAAGATGTACACGCTGCCTGTCGGCATGGACCCCGGGAAGTTCGTATACAACAAGGATTTGTTCGACAAGTTCGGCGTGGCGTATCCGAAGGACGGTCTGACCTGGAATCAAGTATACGAATTGGCCAAGACGATGACGCGTCAGGACGGAGGCGTCCAATACCGGGGACTCGTTCTCGATTTCAATCTATTGACGATGAACAACCAGCTGTCCGCGGGCTTCGTCGATTCGAAAACGGGCAAGACGCTGCTCGGCGACAGCCGATGGCCCCGAATTTTGACCCAATTCATCCGCTTTTATCAAATTCCCGGCAATGAGCTGAACGATAAAAGCGTCAGCTGGACGACCCAACGGAATTATTTTATCGCGGATACGACGGCGGCCATGATGCTTACGTATAATTCGCTGAACCCGACCTGGAAGGGCAACTGGGATTTGGCCAAATTTCCCGTATGGGACGACCTGCCCGGAGTCGGCCCCCAACCGATCCCGAACGCTTTCACCGTTACGAGCATAAGCCGGCACAAGGACGAAGCGTTTCAGGCGATTGCTTACTTGACCTCCAAGGAATACCAAGCGGCCATGGCGAAGGACGGCATCGTCCTCCCGGTACTCAAGGATCAGGAAGTCAAAAAGGCGTACGGTCAAAATGTCGATTTTCTGAAAGGGAAAAACTTGCAGGCTTTGTACGCGGATCAGTACGCCAAGCCGTATGAGCTGACTCCCTACGACAGCGTTGCGCGCGGGAAGCTGGTAGAGCAAATGAGCCAGGTCGCCTTGAAGGCTACCGATATCAACACGGCGCTTCGGGTAGCGGCCGAGGCGGCCGATAAAGAAATCGAGAAGCAGAAGTCGGGGAAATAGGCGGACCCGGCAGGAAGCGATGACGACGAAGCCGCATAGAAGCATTGCGAAAGTGATATTGATATATACGCTGTCCCCGCAGATCGGCCGTTTTTCCGATCTGAAGGGACAGCTTTTTTGTTTGCTTCTGCAGTAGAGTTTGACGATTTCGAGCTCTGACTGCGGTCAGCTTACGCAAGCGCTATACCCGGTTCAGCACCCGATACTTGGATGGACTCATTCCCATCGAACGACTGAATACGCGGCTCAAGTAAAAACCGTTCTCATAGCCGCAGCGCTCGGCGATAAGGTCCAGGGTCAGATCGGTGTCCAGCAGCAGCTTGGCCGCTTTGCGTATGCGCAGCAGGCGGATCAGCTCCGACGGCGGCATGCGGAACGCTTTCTGGAAACGGCGTGTCAGCTGAACGGGACTTAAGCCGAGAAGGTCGGACAGCTCCCGCATGCCGAACGGGCTATACGCTCTCCCGATGAGCCATTCCGAGGCCCTGTTCATCAGCTCATCGTCCGAAGCGGTGAGCTCCGCCAGGCTGCTCAGGCTCGCCTCGTCTTCCCATTCATCGCAGGCAAGCTGCCATATATCGTTCAATGCCGCTTGCTTGCGCTGCAAGCTTCGGGGATCATTGGCATGGTCGAGTCTGCGCAAATACGAAAAATCGGAGGCGAGACGCTTGCCGTCCGCCGGCTGCGATTTGAACGTCGGCATGGGAACGGGCTGCATGACGGACAGCGGCTCGGCAAATTCGAAGCCAATGTAATGCAGCGACAGCGTGGACACCATTTCACGTCGGAACGTGCAGCCCGGCGGACAAAATACGAGCTCCCCGGGACCGATCATGCCGCTCTCGTCGCCGATCCTGTACCGGAACTGACCGGCCTCCAGAGCGAACAGCACCCATACGGAATATATGTCCGACTGCTCCTCGAAGCGGCTCTTGCGCTCGAAGTACGCATGAGAAACAAGGTGCAGAGACTGCGCCCACAGGCGGGAAGTAGCCAAGGCCGATTCCTCATTTCCTGAAATAAAATATATGCTAATGATACATTACTGCATGTTGCGCCGCCACCCTACTCTATATGATGAAATTGAAAATATTTTATTAGGAGAAGAGGTGCCGTGATGGATGACAGATCGGAGCGGTTCGTAGCGCGGGTGAAAAGGAAAGCGCTTTCTCTCATGCTGATTTTTTCGGTGCTGGAGTCGCTTTCCTTGACGGGGTGCGGCCAAGAGTCGACAGTCGAGGGGAAGCCGGGTGCCGAGAAGCGCGATGTATACAATCATGAGCCGGTCACGCTTACGTTTTATTCCCAGAATGCATCCGTGCTGAACGATGCGGATCTGGAGGAGCTGGTGACGAAGGCGATCAAGCCGAAATATCCGAACATCAAGCCCAAGCTGATCACCGGCGATTTGGAGAAGCTCATTTCCGCCGGCGAAGTACCCGATATCGTGCTGTCCGCCCTTCAGTTCGTCCCGAAAATATTACGATTGGAGCTCTATTCGGATATGAACGAATTCATTGGGCAGGAAGGCATCGATCTCGGCAAATTCGAGCCGGAAACGGTCCGCGCGACGAAAAGCTTCAGCGATAAGGGCGAATTTGTCGGCATGCCCTATGCGATGAGCTACGGCATGCTGCTCGTCAATAAAGAAATTTTCGATAAATTGGCCGTGCCTTATCCGTCGGACGGCATGACCTGGAGCGAGGTGCTGGGGCTCGCCGCGAGAGTGACCCGCTTGCATCAGGACACATCCTATATCGGTCTCGATCTCACGGCCCCGACTATCATGACCCGGCAAGCCGGACTACCGGTTATCGACGATAAAGGGGAAAAGGCGATCATCCAAAGTGAAGGCTACAAAAAAGTGTACAGTCTGTATGAAAGGCTGTACGGCATTTCCGGCATCGTCGCCGGGAAGAAGTACACGTACGGGATCAATTATTTTATGCGGGACCAGAAGACGGCCATGTTCCCTTATTGGCTCATCCCGACGACCGTTCGGCTGCCGGAGCTGAGGGAGAGCGGCAAAACCTTTAATTGGGACGTCGTATCGTACCCTTCCTTCGACGATAAGCCGGGCTACGGCCGCGATATCGATTTCCATATGGCGCTTGTCTCGCCCAAAAGTCCGAACAAAACGGCAGCCTATGCGGCCATTAAGACGTTGGTCGGCGAGGAAGCGCAGCGAGCGATGAACCGGGGGATCCGGATGACGGTGCTCGCCGACCCGGCGCTCCGGAAAGAGGTTGCCGCAGATACGAAGCTGTACGACGGGAAAAACTTGCAGGGCATCTTCAAAGCAAAGCTGTCTCCGTCGCCGAAGGCGTCCATCTACGATCAAGACCTGTATCCGTTCCTGAACGAAGCGGCGGAAAAGATGGCTTTCGAGAAAACGGACGTCAACACCGTGCTCCGCGAGGCGGAGGAGAAGGCGAACCAGCATTTGCGGCAGGAGCTCGGAAAATTGAAATAGAGTATATGCCCGTGAATCTTTCCTGCATGTTCAAGGCCGGATCGTATTTTGTATGATGTTACCGTGAATACGAAAGGATGGGTGAACGATGAGATTATCGACTTCCACAAGCATATTCGGACATAGGCTGGACGGGGGATACACGCCCTACAAGGAGTCTTTGCGCAGATGCAAGGCGGTTGGCTTCGAGGTGCTGGATGCGACGTTCTGCCAGGCGATTAACGGCAAAACCGACCTGGTCGAGGACAACTGGGAAGAGTTGATGCATGGCCTGAGGAACGAGGCCGAGAAGCTGGGGGTTCAATTTACGCAGTCTCATCCCGTATTCCTGCCGGGGCACTTCAAGAATCATTCTGCCGAAAAGCAAGAAATCTTCTTTGAAATGATGAACCGATCGATTATCGCCAGCTCCATTCTCGGAGTGAAATGGGCCGTGCTTCATCCGCTCGAGGAGAAAGAAAAGACCGTTTTCGATACGGAGGCGAGCATTAAAGAAAACGTGGTGCAGTATTCCCGCATCGTGGAACTGGCGATCAAGCACAACGTCGGCATCGTCTTTGAAAATATGCTGGAGCGGCCGACCTCCAAGAGACGGTTTTGCAGTCATGCCGGCGAACTGGCGGCTCTGGTAGACGCCTATAACGACCCGATGGTCGGGGCGTGCTGGGATTTCGGGCACGGCAATTTTCTCTACAACGATCAGCGCATCGCGCTCCGCATGCTGGGCAAGCGGCTGAAGGCAACCCACGTGGACGATAACTACGGCAAGGAAGACGAGCACATGTTTCCGTTTCACGGGAGCGTAGACTGGCATTCCGTCATGCCGGTACTGACCGAGATCGGCTATGAGGGCGACTTTACATACGAGGCGACGAAGGAGTTCGACAAGCTCCCCGAGCCGATTAAGGAGCAAACGGCGAGACTGGGCATAGAAATCGGCCGATATTGCTTGGCGTTGGCGGAGGGAGAGAACGCGAATGAGATTTGAAACGGTTATTTCGGATGTGACCGTAATCGGCGGCGGTCTGGCGGGAGTCTGCGCGGCCGTGTCGGCGGCACGGCTGGGGAAGCGGGTCGCGCTCGTACAGAACCGTCCGGTGCTGGGAGGCAACTCGAGCAGCGAAATTCGGGTATGGGTGTTGGGAGCGACCGGCTTGGGCGTTAACCGCTATGCGCGGGAAACGGGGATTATCGGGGAGATGATCGTCGAGAATCAATATTTGAATCCGGACGGGAATCCGTATATATGGGATATGGTCATGCTGGAAACGGTACGCAAGGAGTCTAACATTCGGCTGTTTCTCAACACGAACGTTCACGAGGTGGAAGCGGACGGCGACGATTTGAATCGTACGATCCATTCGGTTACCGGATGGATGATGGGTTCCGAGCGGAAAATCCGCTTCGAGAGCCCCGTATTCCTCGACTGCACGGGTGACGGGCTCGTCGGTTTTCTCGCGGGCGCGAAATACCGGTTGGGCCGCGAAGCGAAAAGCGAGTTCAACGAAGATTGGGCCCCGGACGAGGCGGACAGCATCACTCTGGGCAGCACGCTGCTGTTCTACACGAAGGACGCAGGCCATCCGGTCAAGTACATCCCGCCAAGCTTCGCCAAAGACATTACGCAGACCGCGATTCCGATGAAGCGGGTGTTCAAGAGCGGCGACTCCGGCTGCCATTACTGGTGGATCGAATGGGGGGGAGAAATCGACACGCTGCATGACAATGAGCGGATCCGCGACGAGCTTTGGTCCGTCATCTACGGCATATGGGATTATATTAAAAACTCCGGAAAATTCGATGCCGACAACATGACGCTCGAGTGGGTCGGAAGCGTACCGGGAAAGAGAGAGTACCGGCGGTTCGTCGGGGACCATATGCTGACGATGAACGACTTGAAGGAGCAAGCGCAGTTCGAGGACAATGTTGCGATGGGCGGTTGGTCGATCGACCTTCATCCTCCGGAGGGCATGTACGCGAGCGATTATGTGTCAAAGCTGTTTTGCGTCGACGGGACGTTCCGAATCCCCTTTCGCTGCCTCTACTCCGCGAATGTGAGCAATTTGCTGTTCGCAGGGCGGAATATTAGCGCGACCCACGTAGCGTTCGGAGCGACGAGAGTGATGGCCACCTGCTCCGCAATGGGGGAAGCGGCTGGCGCGGCGGCGGCTCTCTGCGTCGACAAAGCGGTTGCCCCGCGCGAGCTGTACCGGCACCATATCCGGGAATTGCAGCAAACCTTGCTCTGGCAGGATGCCGCGATGTTCGGTTTGACATACGAGGATGCCGCGGATTTGGCGGTACGGGCGAAAATAACGGCTTCCAGTCACCTCGCCAAGGTCGAGGTGGACGATCCCGGGACGCCTTTTGAACTGGACACCGATGTGGCCTTCCTCTTGCCGGTGGATCCGCGTATCGACAATATTGAAATATTGCTCGATGTGAGGCAAAATACAGTGGTGGAGGTTGAGGTTTGGGGTACGGGAAAACCGGAAAATTACATCCCTCACGCCATGATCGTCAGGAGCGCCGCGGATGTTAAGGCAGGAGGCCGGCAATGGGTCAAATTCAATCTCCCCTGGTCGCCGGATCAACCGCAAAACGCTTTCGTCATCGTAAAGGAAAACGCGCACATCTCGCTTTATCAGTCGCAATCGCCCAGAACCGGCGTTCTGTCGTTCATCAAGGAGAAAAATGCGAACATCTCCAGCCTGCTGACCGCTTTGGACAACGAGCAGCAGGTTGTCAAGTGGAGCATGAAACGGCTCGTGCGAAAGCCGTTCTGCTTCCGGCTAACGGACGATACGCACGCCTATGTTCCCGAGAAAGTAACGAACGGATATCTTAGACCGTATGGCGGCCCGCATATGTGGGTTTCCGCACCGATGCGCGAAGGCCGGGACGAATGGCTGGAGCTGCAATGGGACCGGCCATACGATGTATCGGAAATTCATCTGACGTTCAACGATGACGTCAATGAAGATTTGGTCAATCTGCACTATAAGCGCACGCCGTTTGAGATCATTCCGGAGCTCGTTAAAAATTATCGGATCGAGGCGCAGTCAAACGGGGCATGGACGGTACTGGCGGCGGCAAGCGATAACCGAAAGCGTCGGAATGTGCATCGTCTGGATCAAGCCGTGAAGACCGATCGGCTAAGACTGATTATAGAGTCCACGAACGGCACGCCGTTTGCCGAGGTTGTGGCCATCCGGGTCGTGTGAGAGGAGAGGAGTGAATCGATGGCATCCATCACCTTTGTCAGGCACGGAAATACGAATCATAACATTGAAAAGCGGGCGCAAGGCCACCTCGATAATCCGTTAAACGAGACAGGCCTGCATCAGGCGGCGACGGTTGCCAAACGTTTGGCGGAAGAACAATGGGACGTACTCGTCACAAGCGATCTGCTACGGGCACGGCAGACGGCCGATGCGATTGCGGAAGCGCTTGGCATGCCCGCTATGTCGCTCGATAGAAGGCTCCGCGAAATGGACAGAGGCCTTATCGTAAATACGACCGAAGACGAACGAGTCGCCAAATGGGGGCCGAATTGGAAGGAGCTCGACCTTGGCGAGGAGAGCTGCGAATCGATGCGCGAGCGAGGATTGAGCTTTATCGACGATATCGCAGCCCGATATCCGGGGAAAAAAGTACTTGTCGTCAGCCACGGTTATTTCCTCGGCCAAACGTTCAAGGCGTTGATGCAGGATGAATCGACAGGCGACAATTTGCAGAATACCTCGGTTACGACGATTGCTTTTAACGGAGACCGGTGGGAATATGTGCTTTATGACTGTGTCCGGCACCTCCAGCCAGTGGAAAAAAGGGCATAGGCCTATTCCTCTGATTTATCGAAAAAACGGATATCGGGAGGAAATCTTCCCTTAGTAAGTTAGCCTCCAATCGCCGATAGCGATTCGGAGGCTTTTTGTCTTTTGGGGCAGGGGGAGTCTTGTCATTCACACATACGGCGGGGGGGCCCGACCGGTGGAAACGTAGTTTTTGACTCATGCGTATGCTAGAATGAAGGAAATGAGCCGGCAGGAAATTTCCGAACATCTGAATATCGGTCGACCTTCGGATCGATCATACGAGCAGGCGGAGGGAACGATGGAAATGAAAATCAGAGGCATTGCCCACCGGGGTGACCCGGTTCGGTTTCCGGAAAACACCTTGTCCGCGTTTCAGGCGGCTTGCGAGATGGAGTTTACGCATCTGGAGCTTGACGTGCATTTGAGCAAGGACGGCGTACCGGTACTATCCCACGATTTTGCCCTCGATCGGATGACGGACGGGACAGGGTTGATACGCGATTACACCGTCGAGCAGCTGAAGCGGTTTCGCGTCAAGGAAATCGAAACGATTCCGACCTTGGAAGAAACGATGAGGCTGCTCAAAGGCAAAATTTCCGTGCTCGTCGAGCTGAAGCAGCAGGGAGACTATTATCCGGGGCTGGAGGAAGCGGTGCTCGAGGTGCTCCGCTCCACGGACACGGCCGGCCAGAGCCGCATCATTTCGTTCGATCATTTCTCCGTCGCGCGGACGAGACGGCTCGACAAGGACATCGAGCTCGGGATGATCGCAAGCGGCAGCATGCCGTACGTGTTTCCGTTCATGAAGGAAATTCGCTGCGGCTTTCTCGGCATACAGCTGCGTTTCATGACCCCGGAATATGCCCGGATGATGGAGGAGAACGGCATACAATCCGGCCCTTGGCCGATCCATACGATCGAAGAGATGGAGCTTATAGCCAAGCTGTATCCGACAGGGCTTATTACAACGAACTATTTGGAGCGTTGGGCGGATTTTTACCGCAGTCATTCCGAATTGCATCCGGAGCAATCCTAGTACTGAAGCCCGATACATATAACCGCCCCATGGCGATCTCGGTCGCCATGGGGTGGTTTCGTTAGCTGCGCTGTTGCAAGCGCCATTTCTTCATTTAGTCGATCAGACTAGCGTGCTGAAGCAATCTTCTCATCAACGCGGCCGTATCCGCGCGTGTCATGCTGTCTTGCGGATTAAGCGTTTGTGCCGTCGACAGCGGTACACGGAGCAATAGCGTACGTACGTTCCGCTATTTTTTTAAGCTCCGAACAGCTATTGGGACCGAGGAGCGCCGGCAGCTGGCTTAGGTTCGGGTCTGGGACAAGAGCTTCTATGCTGCTTGCGTTAGGCCAATTATGCCGTTGTAGAAAAAAACGCTCGATCCGTTTATCGGCGGTTCGAACGCTCCTGTATATCGACTTGAAACGACGCAAAAAAAAGCGGCAGTATGCGGCTTGGCTCTCCAAGCTTCATACATGCCGCTTATGCCGTTTTTCTGCTACTCGATTTTCAGCCCCAAGCTTTTGTCTCCGAGCGCAACGTGCTCCATTCCTTCTTCTTTGGCGTAACGGACATTCGCAAGCAGCACGTTTTCCTGCAGCACATGATCGAACCGCCCGATCGCCGCCTTCAATGAGGCGTCGGCGTCAAGCACGAGGTTGACGCGCTTCTCGACCGGAAGGTCGAGCTTCTTGCGGTAATCCTGGATGGCGCGGACGACTTCGCGGACGACGCCTTCCTGCTCCAACTCCTCCGTAATCGTCGTGTTCAGCGCCACGGTAATCCGATTGCCCGACGCCGAGGCGAAGCCCGGCTTCGCCTGCTTCTCCACGAGCAGCTCGTCCAGCGCAATATGAAGCGATTCTCCGTCGACGGTGACGTCGAGAAAGCCGCCCGTGACCGCTTGCTTGGACTCGGAGGCGGGGAGCTGCTTCAGATGCGCCTGCACCGGTCCGACGAATTTGCCGTATTTTTTGCCCGCTGTTTTCAGGTTCAGCTTCAAGGTGAAATCGACGAACCCGCCGTCATCGTGCTCCACGCGGATTTGCTTGACGTTGACCTCGTCCTTGATAATCGATTCGAACCGGGTCAGATTGAAATCGCGGTCCAGCGAAACGATCAGCTCGGACAAAGGCTGGCGCGTCTTGATCGCCGTATCGTTGCGGACGCTGCGCGCGAGCTCGACGATTTGCCGAGCCGTCTCCATATCGCTCTCCAACTGCGCGTTGATCAGCGACTCGTTCGCCTTCGGATAATCGGCGAGATGGACGCTGCCTTCTCCGCCCATATTGCCATACAGGTCTTCGGCGATCAGCGGCGCGTACGGCGCGATTATCCGCGACAGCGTCAGCAGCACTTCGCGCAGCGTCTGGTAGGCGGACACTTTGTCGGCCGTCATTTCCCCGCCCCAGAAACGGTCGCGCGAACGGCGGATATACCAGTTGCTCATCTCCTCGACGAACGACTCGATCTGCTTCGCCGGATTGAGGAAATCGTATTGCTCCAGCCCTTTCTCGACCTGCCGCAGCGTGCTGTGAAGCCTGGACAGGATCCACAGGTCCAGCTCGTTCGCGGACGTTTGCTGCGGATGGTCTTCCGGACGGTATTGGTCGATGACGGCATACAGCGCATAGAACGCGTGCGCATTGTGGATCGTGTCGATCACCTTCGACTTCGCTTCCGCCACGATCTGCTTCGAGAACCGTTTGCTGTTCCAGGGTGCGCTGTCGGCGAGCAGCGACCAGCGGAACGCGTCCGTGCCGAACTGCTCGATGATGTCCCACGGATCGATAACGTTGCCTTTGCTCTTGGACATTTTCTGGCCGTGCTCATCCAGCACATGCCCGGTAGACAGTACCGCCTTGTAGGGAGCTTGCCCGTTGTACAGCGTCGATACGGCCAACAGGCTGAAAAACCAGCCCCGCGTCTGATCGATGCCTTCGCATATGATATCGGCCGGGTATTGCTCGCGGAATGCATGCTCGTCGCCGAACGGATGATGGTACTGGGCGAACGGCATCGAGCCGCTGTCGAACCAGACGTCGATTACTTCGGGCGTCCGTTCCATCGTGCCGCCGCAGGAGCAGCGCACCTGAACGTGATCCACGTAAGGCTTGTGCAGCTCCAGCTCCGGATCGATCGTGCCGATGGCTCTGTCGCGCAGCTCCTGGCGGCTTCCCGGCGAGAACTCCGTCCGGCAGTCTGCGCAAACCCATACGTTGAGCGGCGTACCCCAGTACCGGTTGCGGCTGATGTTCCAATCGACTAGCTCCTCGAGAAACTTGCCGAATCGGCCTTCGCGAATATGGCCCGGGTACCAGTCGACTTTATTGTTGTTGTCGATCAGCTGCTGCTTGACCGCGGTCGTACGGATGAACCAGCTTTCCATCGCGTAGTAGAGCAGCGGGGATTTGCACCGCCAGCAGAACGGGTAGCTATGCTCGTAGCGCTCCTTGGCGAACAGCAAGCCGCGTTCGGACAAGCTTCTCACGATATCGACGTCGCAATCTTTGACGAACCGTCCGGCGAACTCGGCGATCTGCTCCGTATATTTCCCGGCCAAATCGACTACGCTTACGAAATCCAGCTCGTGCTGGCGGGTCGTGCGATAGTCGTCTTCCCCGTGGGCGGGCGCGATATGGACGATACCCGTACCGCTCGTATCGCTGACGTAATCCGCGTCCACGACGATATGGCCTTTGTTCACGGCAATGTAGTCGAACGGAGGCTTGTATGACGTTCCGACGAACTCCGAGCCTTTATGCTCGGACAAAATCTCGCTGCCTTCCTTCATTACTTTCTCGACGAGATTTTTCGCTACGATGAATATTTCTCCGTCTTGCTTCACTTTGACGTAGTCGATATCTTTGTTGACCGCCAGCGCGATGTTCGCCGGAAGCGTCCAAGGGGTGGTCGTCCAGGCGAGGAACGATTCGTCGGCAGCGGCGCTTCTGAATTTGACGGTGGCGCTCAAATCCTTCACGTCCTCGTAGCCTTGAGCCACCTCGTGGGAGCTGAGCGTGGTCTGGCAGCAAGGACAGTACGGGCTTACCCGGTGGCCTTTGTACAGCAGACCCTTCTTGTGGATGTCCGATAAAATGTTCCAGACGCTCTCGATGTAGTCGTTCGTAAGCGTAATGTACGGATGATCCATGTCCGTCCAGTAGGCGATCGCTTCGGTCAGCTCGCGCCATTGCCGTTCATACTCGAATACGCTCGCTTTGCAAGCTTCCACGAATTCGGATACGCCGTACTTCTCGATTTCCTGCTTGCCGGAAATGCCGAGCTGCTTCTCCACGCCTAGCTCGACGGGCAGGCCGTGCGTGTCCCAGCCGGCTTTGCGGATGACGCGGTAGCCGGACATCGTTTTGTACCGGCAGATGAAATCTTTGATGACGCGCCCGAGCACGTGCCCGATATGGGGCTTTCCGTTGGCGGTCGGGGGGCCTTCGTAGAAGACGAAGTTCGGCTTGCCTTCGCGGTTCGCGATCGACCGGCGGAACGTATCGTCCTGCTTCCATTGTCCGAGGACGCGCAGCTCGCGGGCTCTCGGCTTTTCTTTGACATCGACTTTTCTCATCATGTTCAATACCCTTCCTTTGTACGATTAGCGGAACTGAAGTGCGTTATGACAATGAAAACCAAGCCGGATTGTAAAATAACGGAATACGCTTCCGCTATGTCCACTCATCTGTAAGGATTTGCCGAGTATTGACCTAAATAGCGGAGCACAGTTCCGTTAAGTTTGGGTAATAACGGAACATGCGAGGATTAACGGAACGGAGTTCCGCTAATGGCCGTACGCAAGCGGTCAAGCGGACAACAAGCTAAGGCAGCGGCATTGTAGCGGACAAACAAAAAAATCCCGTCCCCGTAAGGGACGAGAAATCTCGCGCTACCACCCTCGTTCCGCATGCGCTTCCGGTAGACGGAATGCCGCGGCACCTCTCAGCTGCGTACGATATTGCGCGTCCGACAGCCGGAATGCTGCCGTTCGTCGCTGTTAAACTCCTACGCATCCCTTGTAACGGCGGGCTCCCGGGTCGGCTTACTGAAGTTCGGCCTTCCTTCTCGGAGATGATTTCCGGCAGCTTCCTGAACGTCGGCTTCGCAGCGTCGGGCCGACTCTCTGGGGATCAAGCAAGCAGCGTACTCGTTCTCTTCAATGAATGTAATCTTCGTATTGAATTTACATCCATTTATACACCACCGGCGGCGGAATGTCAATCGGGAGGCGGCCTGCCAAGCGTGCAATCGGCATCTCCCGCCGTCGCCGCCGCGTCAAGGGCATGAACGGTTAATGCGCCTGCATTCGTTAGCCTTTAAGGGCCCATTGGATTTCGTCTTCGTCGTCGTATGATGTTCCGAATGCGATGCGCTTGACTAAACGTTGAATTTCCGGGCCCGGGTATGCTTGCTATTGAAGGGAAGCAGCGGAGGTGCGGGATTGAGATTATTAGTAGTGATCGTATGGGCGAGCGCCATTTTCGCGCTGACCTGCGCATCCGACTCCGGGTTTTGATGATCGGTGAAGGCCGGCTGTCTTTGCCGGCGACTTGCGGAACCGCGAATCCATAAAATAACGGAACTGGAGTATGCTATTGATCCGACCGCTCGTGTGGATTGCAAAATAAGGGAAAACCGTTCCGTTATTCCGCTGTTCACGATCACATTCACCTCGAAAAATCGGGATAACGGAAGTCTGTTCCGTTATCCTCAAGCCTATAACGGAATTCGGGACAATAGCGGAATACAGCTCCTCTATTTACGGCAACGCGTTGTACCCGCTTCATCAAGGGCCTTCAGGTTGTATGCGGATGATGTCGTCTTAGTTTTTTTCAATAAACGCCCGGAATTAGCGCTATGAGGTGTATGAGGTTCATTAATAGTTCACCGACTTGCGGTTTCGGACAGGCTGTTCCCTGGTTTCTTGGATTGTAAGGGGGCCTTCGCGCTAATCGTTTCTGCGAGCCGCCCGGATCTTCTCTTCGTAATGCTTGAAGATGACGTCACCGTTATATTGTTCCATCAAAATATTGCGGTATTCCGGCCAGCGGGCGGACGATTTGTCCGAGAACATCATTTTAACCAAAAGCTCGTTTTGCTTGGCGCGCATCGCCTCCACATTGACCCCGAGCGGCGGGGTCAGCGTCGTGCCGAGCCCCTCGTACACCGGAATGGCCGTGATCGTGTCGAGAATGACTTGGTCGCGGACCGACCGGCGCGGATCGATAACCTTCAAGCCCAGCACATCCGGCGTGTTCGGGGTGAAGAAATCCCAAATTTTCAGAAAGTCCCCGTTCCGCACGATATCCGCCTCGATTTTGTCCGGGTTCAATGTAATCGCGTTGCCCTTCCGCGTATAGTGCACATTTTCCAAGCCGTAGTGGGTGAGGAGAAACCCTTCCACGCCCGCCAGCCAGTCGAGAATTTGCGTCATCCGCTTCAGCTTCTCCTGATTCAGGCCTGCGGCGTTGTTCGAGTATACGAACGGATAGTCCGGGGTAGGAGCCGTGCGTATCGGCTTGCCGCCAAACGGATTGAACGGCACCCAATCGGCCGCCGGATTGAGTTGTCTGCTGCGCGTCTGAATGCTCTCCGGATTGGCGTCCAGCGCGAAGTCGGCGGTGTTCCCGAGCACGATGCCGGCTTTTCCTTGCACCGCTTTGTCGATATGCTGTTGGCCTTTGTTCAAAAACCAATCCGGATCGACCAGCCCGCCGCCGCTTACCTTCAATATATCGGTCACCGTTTGCTGGACGAGCGGATCGCTCTGCATGTCGATCAGCCTGTCTTTCTCGAAGTAGGCGGGGAACAGCAGACCGTTTTTGACGAATTCCGGCCAGTCCAGCGACAAGGAGGAGCCGTTGCCCGAGACGGTAAAGCCGTACGTGTCGCCTTTGCCGTTGCCGTCAGGATCGCCGAGCGTGAATGCCTTCAGCACGTCGATATATTCTTGGTAAGTGCCGGGAACGGCCAGGCCGAGCCTTTGCAGCCAATCTTTGCGGATATAGTAGGCGCGGTACGACTTCTTGTCGTACGGAATCGGCGCGCGGACGAATTTGTTGTGAAGCTGGTATTCCTTCAATTCCTTCTCGTTCATCCAGAACGTGAAATAGTTCGGCATCGTATTCGGCGTTACGAAATAAGTCATGTCGGCGAGCACGTTATCGAGCGCTTGCTTGGCGCCGCCGTCCGGACTAAGCTGGAGCCACATATCCGGCGGATCGTTGGCGGCGAGCAGGCCGGCGATTTTCGCCTCGTACGCGTCTCCCGGCTCCATGTACGTTACCTTGAGACTGACATCGAACTTCGACTCAATCGCCTTGCGCACGAAATCCTGGTCGGCCTCGGGCAGACGGGAAGCGGAAGGGCCGCTTATAAACATGCTGAGCTGCATGCGGCTGTCGCCTTCTCCGCTACGGCCGTCGGCCGCAACGTCCCGGTCATAGCGGTTCCATGCAATATAGCCGATCGCGGCGCAGCATAAAAGGACGAGCAGCAGAAGTGATCCCCACTTGACGGTTTTCAGACGTTCCAGCCTCCTTGGCGTACCGTTGTAGCTTCTATGTTATACGGTTTTGTCCGCAAAGGGAACAGCCGATATCCTCCAGAGGGAAAAACGTTTACATTCCGCCGGGAACAAGGGTACAATTTTCCCATGCAAGCCATAATCGTGCGGAGGGTCCAAGATGAGAAAAAAGAGCGGATTTCACCGGCTGCTGCTTTCGTATTTGCCCGTTTTCTTCGTCATCATCCTGACGCTGCTGCTGCTTGCCTATTTGTCGCTAAGCGAAATGTCGCAGCGTTCCGCCTCGAAGGCGAATATGCTGCTGTCCCATAATATTAGCCAGACGATCGACGACGCGCTGCGCAGTCTCGACGAGCTCGTCAACAACGAGCTGCGCGGCAACGATGCGATCAAATCGTTTTTCACGCCGGTTCCCGCCGCGGACAGACAGCAAACGGATTACGAGGCCGCCGCGGCGATGAGCGAAATGCTGCGCAAGCATCCGATCCTGCATTCGATGTACTTGTACCGGACCTCGGACGCGAAGGTGCTGACTCCCTCATCGCTGATCCCGCTCGGCCAGTTCGGCGACAAGCAGTTTATTGGCGCCAATATATCCACCCTGACTCCGCTCCGCTGGGAGAAAAAGCGGACGTACATGGAGCAGCCGGATGCCAAGGGCGTTTCGGTCGTCAGCTTGGTCAAAATTGCCAATTTGTCGGACCGCAGTCTCATGGTCATACATGTGAAGACGGATGCGCTAAGCGACATGATCGCCAAAATGTCCGAATCGAAGCTGAACTTCGTCGAGCTGGTCGACGGGGACGGCAAGCTGATCGCCTCGAAACGGCTGGCCGATTCCGCCGACGGCCGGGGGGAAACGCCGGATCCCGGCAAGGAGCTCTCGTTCGTACGCTCCGAATATACCGGCTGGTCGGTGCGCAGCGGGATATACAATTCCAGCATATTGGACTGGGTGTCGTCTCTGTTTTACGTCTGGATCTCGTTCGGCTTCGCGGTCATCGTACTGGGGGCGGTCTGGCTGTTCTTCGTGACGCGGCGCAATTTCCGGCCGATCGAGAGCGTGGCGAGCCGCATCGAGGCGTTTGCCCGGCAAAAGTCCGAGCAGCTGCGCATCGAGGAGAAGCCGGACGAGTTCAAATATATCGAAGCCGCGATCGAGCAGCTGCTCGATCAGCATAGTCTGATGCAGGTGCGGCATGAGGAAAACATTGTGTACCGGAGACGGCACGTGTTCCTTCATCTTCTGGAGGACGAGCACTATGCCGGGCGAGCGGAGCACGCCATGCCGTCCGAGCTGTCGCTGCTCGGACTGGAGGCTCCGATCGGCGGCGTGATCGCAGCCCTGATCGAGATCGACCAGTTTCACGAGTTCGCAGGCCGGTATGACCGAAGAGACCAGCATTTGCTGAAGCAGGTGCTGAGCAACGTCGCCAAGGAAATTGCCGAGAGCGCTTCGGTCCGTCCATGCTCGGAGTGGGTGAGCCCGCATCAGATGGGGTTTATTTTTCACTTGGACAAGTTGGACGAGCCGGACGAGCTGGAGCGCGCGGCCGTCGGGGTATTGGAGAAAATGCGCGCCTGGATCGAGCATAATTTGTCATTTACCGTAACGGCAAGCATCGGCGGCAGCTGCGACGGGCTGGACGGCTTGCCCGACTCGTACCGGAGAGCGCAGCAGATGCTGGGCTACAAGTCTTCCCTCGGGACGAACCGGCTGATCGTTCCGGCGGACATCGCGCAGCCGCACGGCGAAATGTTCAAGCGGCTGCAGGATATCCGCCTCATCTGCCAAGCGTTCCGGTCCGGCGACCCGGATTGGGCCGAACGGCTGAACGAGCTGTACTTGTCCGTGCGGGAGGCGCTGTTTACGCGCGACGATTTGTTCCATCTGTTCAATATGCTGACCGTCCACCTGCACCGGGAAATGATGGAGCTGCCCGGAGAGTTCCAGGATATTTGGTACAAAGGCTTCGGACGGCGGCTGGACGGGATTCCGGAGCGGCATGAGACGCTGGACGGCATGTATGCCGAGCTGGACGGGCTGCTGCAAGAAGCGTTCGGCCAAATGAAAGCGATCCGCGAAGCGAGAAGCGCCCACCAGACGCTGCAAAACGTCAAGGCGTATATCGAGGAGCGCTACGGCGACCCCGAGCTTTCGCAAGCCCAGGTGAGCTCGGAGTTCGGCTACAATGCAAGCTACTTCAGCCGTATTTTCAAGGAATCGTTCGGCGTCAAGTTTATCGATTACGTAACCCGGATCCGGATGGACAAAGCGGTCGAGCTGCTGCGGGAAACGTCGACCCCCGTACAGGATATCGCCGAAATGGTCGGGTATACGAATGCGCTCTCCTTCATCCGCGCGTTCAAGAAGCACACCGGCACGACGCCGGGCAATTACCGCAAAGAGAGTCCGGACGCGCTATAACGGGGACCGGATCAACAAAAATGACGACAAGGTAAAAAAAAGGCGATCCCGCCATACACCCGATTCGACCCGGTTTTCGGCCGCACCGCCGCCACGGGCGATTCGGGTTATTCGTTATCGGCAGTCCTTCAACAAATATGCTTATCGCGTAAAAAATCAAATATTTACACCGTTTCGACGGGAATGATACGTTACTAGAGAGCCGGCCGGTTCAACCAGATGCGACTATTCCAAGGAGGGTTTCCAGTGGCCAAAAAAATAAAAGCGGTTTCAATTACAGTCGCGGTCGCCATGCTTGCTCTGATGAGCGCGGCTTGCGGCAAGACGGACGACAAGCCGGCGGCGGATGGCGGGCAAGGAACGGCAAACGGTGCGAACGCATCGAACAGCGTATACCCGGAGAACGGGTTGCCCAAGGACCAGAAGGTGACGTTAAAGGTCGGCTTTTTCGAAAGCGGCATGGGCCGAGAATGGTTCGATTCGGCGATGGACTCGTTTAAGAAGAAATTTCCGAACGTCAGCTTCGAAGTCGTCTATTCGCCGAAGATCGATACGATCGTAGGCACGAAAATATCCGCCGGCAACGATCAGGACATGTTCGACCTGTTCTCGGGCGGAATCCCGGGCGGCGTGGAGCCGGTCGTCGCGGCCGGCAAGCTGGAGCCCCAGGAAGATTTGTGGGACCGCAAAGCTTATGACGGAAATGGCAAGACGTTGAAGGAGTTGGCCCTGGATGGCGAATATGCTTCGGCGCCGCGGGTGCAGGGCAAAACGTATGCGCTTCCGGTCGCCGGCACGAGCGCCGGTCTCCTATACGACAAAAATTTGTTCGCCAAAAACGGCTGGAACGAAAATCCGAAAACGTGGGAAGAGTTTCTGAAGCTGTGCGAGGACATTAAAGCGAAGGGCATCGTCCCGATCACGTTCCCGGGTCAATATCCGACCTATCTCGATAATGCATTCGGCGCATGGAAGCTGTTCGAGCTCGCGGAAATCAACAACAACCTGAAAAAATTCGAGGACGATTTCCGCAATTTCAAGCTGCCGCAGCATTTGTCTTCGGAAAGCGTCGAGCGCTGGAAGCGGATATACGAGATGGGCAAGAAAGGCTACTTCCCCGAAGGCGTCGCCGCGCTCAACCATACGCAATCGCAAATGCAGGTCGTACAGGGCAAAGCGGCCATGGTCGCCACCGGCACATGGGTGCAAAACGAAATGAAGGACTCGACGCCGAAAGACTTCAAATGGGGCTTCATGGCCGTTCCGATGAGCAGCAAGCCGGGCAGCACCGTCTACGTGCGCTTGAGTGCGGGCAACGGCAATTATATTTGGGCGGCCAAGCCTGATCTGAACAAGAAATGGGCGAAAGAATTCAACGTATGGCTGTGGAATTTGGACGTCCAGACCGTGATCGCCGACAAAGGCGGCATGCTGCCGGTGCGCAAGGATTTCTCGGACGATCCGGCCCGCGCAAGCAAAATCCAGGACGCGCCCAAGGCGATGTACGACTATATGAAGACGAACAAAGTGATGCTGGAGAGCGGCTTCCGCAACGTATCGCTGTCCGATCCGGCGTACCAGCAGTCGACCAAGGTCATCACCGAAGCGATTACGCAAATCGCTCTCGGCAAGCAGGATCCGATGCCGATTTTGCAGGAAGCGGAAGCGCTGCTGAAGAAGGCGATCGAAGCCCAAGCCAAATGACGGGCGGGTCGACCGAGAGCCCGCCTCGATTAATCGCCCGGGAGGCGCTCTTCGCCTCTCCGGCTTTCCGTTTCATCCCAGAAAGGAGTGTATCCCGTTGCAAGCGATCCGTAACGAAACGAACGCCGACCGTCCCGCCCGAACGGGATGGCTGCAAAAAGCGAACATCCAGAAGCGTTTGTTTCTCCTAATCGCCATCGCGCCCGCGTTCGGAGGGTATTTGCTGTTCACGCTGTACCCGAATCTGATGTCGGTCTATTACTCGCTGCTGAATTGGAACGGCATCTCCGAGGCGAAATTCGTCGGTCTCGACAATTACGCGACGATGATCCGCGACAAGTACGTGTGGAGGGCGCTCGGCCATAATTTGTTCTATATGATCACCGTCCCGGTATGCGTCATTCTCATTTCGCTGCTGCTGGCTTATTTGCTCACGAACAAAGGCTATAAAGGGACGAAGCTGTTCAAAGTGCTGTTTTTCTTTCCAAACGTGCTGTCCACGGTCGTCGTCGCCCTGCTGTGGGCGTTCGTCTATGACGGCAGCTTCGGATTGCTGAATGCGACGCTGGGTCTGTTCGGCATCGACATGGGCGGCTATTATTGGCTCGGAGATACCCGCACGGCGCTGGCCGCGATCGTGCCGCCGTTCGTCTGGGCGGGAGTCGGGCTGTACGTGGTCATCTTCATGAACGCGATGATTACGATCCCCCGGTCGCTGTACGAATCCGCGGTCATGGAAGGGGCCGGACATATGACGCGTCTGTTCCGCATTACGATTCCGCTTATTTCCCCGATTATCCGGGTCAGCGCGCTGTTTCTCGTGCTCGGTTCGCTGAAAAGCTTCGACAAGGTGCTCATCTTGACGAACGGCGGTCCTTCCGGCTCGACCGACGTCATCGGCCTGTACATGTTCAATCTGGCGTTCGGCAGCGAAGCGCACAATTACGGCTATGCGTCCGCCATCGGCATGTTCCTGTTCGTCGTGCTCATCGCGGCCAAGCTGCTCGTCGACAAATTTATGCCAAACCAGGCTTACGAGTATTAGAAGGGGGAGAGGACATTGAAAGAACGGCGCACATGGGTGGACGTCTTCTGGCGGCTCGTACTGATCGTCTGGTCGCTATCCATCCTCTTCCCGCTCGTGTGGGTGCTGTATGAGTCGCTCAAGACGAATCGCGAGTTTTTCCAAAACGTCTGGTCGCTGCCGGAGGCGTGGAAATGGGTCAATTACAAAAACGCCTGGGTGAAATACCAGCTCGGGACTACGCTGCTCAACACGCTGTATTATGTGGGAGCGAGCCTGGTGCTCGGAACGCTGCTCACGACATTGAACGCGTATGCCCTTACGCGGATGGAGTTCAAGGGCCGCAAGCTTATTTGGGGCACGATCATGATTTCGTTGTTTTTGCCGGGAATCAATGCGCTTATTCCGCAATACGTGCTTATGCGGGACTTGCATTTGACGAATAGCCTGACCGGACTCATCCTGCTGGAAAGCTTGGGAGAAAGCGTCTTTTTCCTCATGCTGCTCGGCGGCTTCATGCAGTCGCTGCCGAAGGAGCTGGAGGAGAGCGCGTTCATGGACGGAGCCTCGCTGTTCCAAGTGTTCGGCCGCATTATGGTGCCGCTCGCGATGCCCGGCATTGTCACGGTGGCGATATTCAAATTTTTGGGCCTGTACAACAACTTTCTCGCCCCGTTCATTTATTTGAGCGATCCGAAAAAATATACGATCGGGGTCAACATGTACCAGGCGAACCAAATGATGCAGTACACGGCGGATTGGGTTACCTTGTTCGCCGGCGTGACGATTGCCATGGTTCCTTCCATTCTCATGTACGTCTTCTTCCAGCGATGGATTATGGAAGGGGCTACGATGGGAGCGGTGAAAGGATGAGCGGTCCATCCGGAACAGGGACTCGATAAAGGAGTCGCATGGGGCGGACGGCAGCGACGGAATGAAGGACGCGTCCGTAGGCATGTCGGCGAAGCCGGGTCCGATTCGCGTGGGGCGATTCTGCTGCAAGAACTCGATGACGACGCGCCGGCGCATGAGACGACTGTAAATAGGAACGACAAAACCTCCGAGCCGTTAAACGGTGACGGAGGTTTTTTGGCCGTTGGACAAAATTGCTATGCTTGTTTCCAGCGCGAGGACAGGAATTCTGCGTCCGGGAATCGAATGATTTATAGAAGAGTAAATCCGGAAACATGAAGCATTTGTAGGGCTTCGCGGTGAATTAACGGAACTGGAGTACGCTATTTACTCGATGACGCTTGACGCAAGAACTATAGAGGAACTACGGTATGCTATTAGGCCGGATTTACGCGGTTTTGCTTCATTATGGCACTGTTTGTGGAATGAATTTCCTTTATTATCGAGCAGCAACCGGAAATATCGAAATTAGCGGAACCGGGTTCCGTTAAGAAGAACTGCCGATGTGAGCAAATCAGGTTCGAGAGATATGAACTCGGAATCAATGAGAAAGGAAGAAACAATCGATGAAATTTATACATACCGCCGACTGGCACCTGGGCAAGCTGGTGCAGGGCGTTTATATGACGGAAGACCAGCGGCATGTACTGGGACAGCTCGTGGAGACGGTGGAGCGGGAGAGGCCGGACGCCGTTATTATCGCGGGCGATTTGTACGACAGGGCCGTGCCGCCGACCGATGCCGTCGATTTGCTGGACGAGCTGCTGGAGCGGATCGTCATCGACCTGGGGACGCCGGTTTTGGCGATATCCGGCAATCATGACAGCCCCGACCGGCTCGATTTCGCCACGAGGATTATGGAAGGCAGAGGGCTGCACCTGGTCGGGCAGCTGCGGGCCGAGCATAAGCCTGTCGTGCTTCGGGACGAGCACGGGGAAGTGCACGTGCACCTCGTCCCGTATGCCGATCCGGCGCAAGTCCGCTACCTGTTCGGAGACGAAACGATCCGTACCCATGACGAGGCGATGCACGCCATCGTCTCGCGCATTGAGGCTTCGATGGATCCGGGCGCCCGGCACATCTTCGTCGGCCATGCGTTCGTTACGCCCGGCGGCGAGCCGCAGGCCAATACGAGCGAGTCGGAGCGTCCGCTGTCGATCGGCGGGGCGGAGCACGTAAGGGCCGAATATTTCGGCAAGTTCCATTACACGGCGCTCGGCCACCTGCATCAAGCCCACTATGTGCTGAACGAGCATGTCCGCTATGCGGGATCGCCCGTTAAATATTCGATTTCCGAGGAAACCCACCGGAAATGCTTCTACGTCGTGGAGCTGGACGGACAGGGCGCGGTGACGCTGGACCGAAGAGAGCTGATGCCGCTGAGGGACATGCGCCGGGTAACCGGCCCGATAGCGGACATCGAATCGCATGAGCTGTGCGACGATTACGTGTTCGTCACGCTGACGGATGACAATCCGGTGCTGTTCCCGATGGAGAAGGTGCGGGCCATTTATCGGAACGCGCTGTACGTCGAGCGGCGTCCGGCCGCGCTCGCCGAAGCGGCCGCTGCGGGGGAAGGCGGAGCACCCGCCGTGAAGGGAAGACGCGAGGCCGATCCGGTGGCGCTGTTCGCGGCTTTTTACGAAGAAGTGAAGGGCGGGCCGCTTGCCGAGGAGAAGCAGCGGCTGTTCGCCGATACATATGAGGAATTGCTGAAAGAGGAGGGGGACGCCGTATGAGGCCGCTCAAGCTGACGATGCATGCGTTCGGCCCGTACCGGGATACGGAGACGGTCGACTTCACGAGTCTCGAGGACCGGCGGCTGTTCGTCATCTCCGGCAATACCGGCGCGGGCAAGACGTCGATCTTCGATGCGATCTGCTTCGCGCTGTACGGCTGCGCCAGCGGAGAGGACCGCGCCGAGCCGCGCATGCTGCGCAGCCATTTTGCCGATGAAGAGACGCATACCGCCGTAGATTTCGAGTTTGCCGTCGGCCCTCGCAGCTACCGCGTCTTCCGGCAAATGGCCCACCGCAAAGGAACGAACAAGAGCGAGACGGGCGGCAAGGCGGAGCTGTACGAGACGACGTCCGGCCAAGAGACGCCTTGCGTGGACCGGTTTCAAGTCGGCGACGTGAACGCCAGGATGGAGACGATTCTCGGGCTGACGAAGGAGCAATTCAGCCAGATCGTCATGCTGCCTCAGGGCGAATTCCGCAAGCTGCTGACGTCGGATACGGAGAACAAGGAGGATATTTTGCGCCGCATTTTCCGGACGGGGCTGTATCAAAGGCTGGAGGGCAAATTCCAGCAGAAGCACCGCGATATGAAGGATGCGCACAAGGAGGCCGCCGCCAAAGCGGAGCTGTATCTGAAGCAGACGCGGGAGACGATGCCGCTGCGGGAAGATAGCGCGCTGGATATCACGTTCCGCCAGCCGGCGTACAATGCCGCGCAGGTAATGGAAGGACTGGCGCAGGAAAGCCTTTATTACCGCGAGCTGGCGCGGACGGGCGAGGAGCGGAAGGCCGCGCTGACCGCGCTGCTGGAGGAGCGCGAAACGGAGCTGCGCGCCTCGCTGCTGCTGAACGGCCGATTTGCGGAGCTCGCGCAGAAGCGGGCCAAGCGCGCGGACCTGGAGCGGCGCCGCGAGGACGTGGCTCTGCGCGAGCGCAAGCTGGCGCTCGCCGAGCGGGCGGCGTGTCTCGAGCCGTACGCGGAGCAGGCCGCGAAGGCGGCGCGCGACGCCGAGGCGAAGCGGCGGCAGCTCGACGCGACGCGGCGCGAGGCGGAGGCGGCCGAGCGCGCATACGCGGAGGCGGAGGCGCTGCACCGCGGCGAGGCGGCGCGCGAGCCGGAGCGCAAGGAAGCGGAGCGCGAGCTGCAGCGGACGGGCGAGCTGGCGCCGGCCGTGCGCACGCTCGACGCGCAGCGGCGCGAGGTGGAGCGGCTGCGCCGCGAGGAGCAAGCCGGCGCCGCGCGGCTCGCGGAGGCGGAGGCGAAGCTCGCCGCCGTGCGCGAAGCGAAGCGGGCAGGCGCGACGCGGCTCGCGGAGGCGGAAGCGGTGACGGCGGCGCTGCCGGAGAAGCTGGAGGCGCTCGATCGGCTGCGTCAGAAGGCGAAGCTGCTGAAGGCGCTGATCGAGGCCGAGGGGCGGCTCGGCGAAGCGGCGCGCGCGGAGGCGGAGCTGGACGGGCAGCTGCGGCGGGTGCGGGCGGAGCATGACCGGCTCGAGACGCTGTGGATCGAAGGGCAGGCCGGTCTGCTGGCGGCCCACCTGCACGACGGGAAGCCTTGCCCGGTGTGCGGCAGCCCGGACCATCCGGACAAAGCCGCGGCCGGAGAAGCGGTGCCCGGCCGCGAAACGTTGCAGCAAGCGAAGGAAGCGCTGCGTCATGTGGAGCAGGAGCTCGGCGCGGCCAAGGCGCAGGCTGCCGCCGCCCGTAGCGGCTGGGATAGCGGGTCGGGTGAAATGGCCGAACACGGCATCGCCCCGAACGGGTTGGCGGAGCAGTACGCCCTGGTGGAGGCGGAAGGGAAACGGCAGCGGGCGGAGACGGACGGGCTGAAGCGGCAAGCGGCTTCGCTGCAGCCGTTGCGAGAAGAGGCTGCCGGCTTCGACCGCCAAATGGAGGAGCTGCTGAAGGAAAAGGACGAGCTTATTGTCCGGCAGCAGCGGCTGGCCGTGGAGTGCAGCTCCCGACAGACGCTGTTGGATAAAGAGCTGGAACGGATTCCGGAGGAGCTGCGCTCGCCGGAGCGGCTCGAACGCCGGCTGCAGGAGCAGCGAGCGCTGTCCGGGAAGCTGGAGCAGTCCTGGCAGGAGGCGCAGCGGCGGCTGCAGCAGGCCGGGACGCGGCTCGCCGGAGAGAAGGCGAACGCCGTCCAGATGGCTGGACAGGCGGAGGAAGCGGAGGCGAACTTGCGGGAGGCGGGAGAACGGTTCCGGCTCGAGCTGGAGAAGAACGGCTTCGCGGAGCCCGGCGAATACATAGCGGCAAGGCTGGCCGAACCGGAACGCCTTGCTTTGCAGAAGCACATCGAAGAGTTCCGCCAGCAGCTTTCCGCGCTCGCCGAGCAGGTTGCGGAGCTGGAACGAGAGCTGGAAGGGCGCCATCCGGCCGATACGGAAGCGATGAAGGAGGCGCTCGCCGGGCTGAAGCTGGAGCTGGAGCGGACGCTCGGCGACCTGCAGACGGCCGAGCGGTACCGGCAGGAGGCGGAGCGGCTGAAGGCGGCGATCGAAGCGGCGCAGGACGAAGCGCGCAAGCTGGAAGAGCGGCTGACCCAGGTGATGGATTTGTACCAGATGCTCAAGGGCGACAACCCGCTGAAAATTTCGTTCGAACGGTACATTCTGATCGAATATTTGGAACAAATTTTGCATGCGGCCAACGTACGGCTCTCCAGTCTGTCAGGCGGACAGTTCGTGCTGCAGCGCAGCGACAGGCTGGAGACGCGGGGCAAGCAGAGCGGGCTCGGGCTCGACGTATACGATGCATATACCGGGCAAAACCGGGACGTCAAGACGTTGTCCGGGGGCGAGAAGTTCAATGCCTCGCTCTGTCTGGCGCTCGGCATGACCGATGTGATCCAGTCGCATCAGGGCGGCGTTTCGATCGAGATGATGTTTATCGACGAAGGGTTCGGCTCGCTTGACGAAGAGTCGCTCGGCAAGGCGATCGCCGCGCTAGTCGATCTGCAGCGCGCGGGCCGGATGATCGGAGTTATTTCCCACGTGCAGGAGCTGAAGGACGCGTTCCCCGCCGTGCTGGAGGTTCGCAAAACGAAGGAAGGCTACAGCCGGACCGTGATTGTGTTGAAATAACGTCCCATTTATCGCAGTGCTCCATCGATGAGCCGCCGGCACCCGGGATACGGTTCAAGCTTTGTCTCTTTGCGATTTTTATTAGCGCCGACAAGCTCTATACAGATTTAGGCTCGATCGATCGAGTTCCCGTAAGGGCGGTCCGTTACGAGACGCTGCATGACGACTGTTGACCCGGCAAGCGGAACAAAAAGTTCCTCTATTCCTTCGGAAAGCTGATCGAATGGGGTGTAGAGGAAGGAATAGTTCCTTTATTGGCAGTTGTATGGCCGTCTGAAGGTCGTTTTGCTCGAATAGAGGAACAAATTGTTCCGTTTGCGCTGTTCTGCTGCCCTCCCCTCGGTAATAGAGGAACTTATAGTTCCCTTTACTTCAAATAACGGAAGTCATCGTTCCACGCCGCCGCAAGGAAGCTGTCTTCAATCAATCTTCTCTATGGAAGCCCGCCACCAGGTCTTATACGGCGGCTTTCCAGATGTCGGAGTACTGCTCAGAGCGCAGCCGGAGGGTAGATCCAAACACAGATTAGGATTGATCAAGCTAAATTTCCGTCTCATGAACATGGGCGAACGGGTGGAGCAAGAGTCAGGCGGGAGGGCCTTACAGTGAGAAGGTATCGCGTGCAGTTTCCGACACGCGGTGTGGAGCTGCAAGGCGTCCGGATGTCTAAGCGCGAAGCGAACGAACGCAGGCACGCCCCCGCTATTGGGAGCGTGCCTGCTTTTGATGCCGACGTTCGGTTGACTTTGGGCTACGCGTGCATCGGCGCTCCGGTTCCGCCCATCGTCTTGTTTGTTTTATTCGTTTTGTCGCCTCTATGCTTTATGCGAGCCGTCAGCTTGCGGAGCAGAGGCAGCAGGTAGTAGTCGACCCCGTACTTGCCGGCGTTCGCTCCGCCGACGAAGACGATGGTGCCGATCAGTACGAGCCACGGGTTCGTGCTTACGGTGCCGGCGAACAGGAACATGAAGTTCATCATCAGGCCGAAGAAGGCGGCTGCGGTCGTCAGCGCTCCGAGGATGAGGCCGAGGCCGACCAGGAATTCGCCGAGCGGAATCATGAAGTTGATCAGCTTGACGTTCGGCAGGGCGAAGTTGTCGAGGAAGGCGGTGAATGTCGGGTACATCAGCTCGCCCGTCGCCTTGTCCGCCACCGGCTTGGCGATCGCGTTTTTGAGAAAGCCTCCGGCGTCGAATCCGCCCGTCAGCTTGTGCCAGCCTGCCGTCAGCCAAGTCCAGCCGAGGTAGAGGCGGATGAAGAGCAGCGCGATGGCGGCGTAGTTGTTTTCTCTCCAAGCTTTTAACATGGTAACCAGCTCCTTATATGGTAAGTTATTTTTTTCACAATGTAACCCGTAAAAAATTCGACTTCGGTTAGTTAATCTCTGGTTGATCGGCTCTGCTTCAGTAACCCGATTCCCGTAGAGCGGGAAGTGTGCGGCTTGCCTATCGTGCGGCGCATTGTGCATCTTCCTTTCCGTTTCCATTTTGCAAGCTTGCCGTTGTTTCTTGCTGTCGTTGCTCTCTTTCTCTTCCACGTCTTTACTATACCACGGCGATTGCGGTTAGTATGTGATTTTAATCACAATGTGCGAAAATCGACTAATTTCCGCACGATCCCTTTCTCGCCGACCATACTATGGAACTAGCGGAACCAAGAAACGGAAACAGTCTGGATATAATTGCCCAAATCGATTATGATGAGTACGACAGTCGATAAAGGCAAACTTGTCGAAAGACAAGGACGCAAAGCTACAGACCTAATGGTCGGCAGACCGATGGTGGCTGAGTTGCCGAAGCTAAGGGTTATTTGTCATTTTTCGATCGTGACGTCCCGGCTTCTTCTATTGAGGAGACGGGGCGTTTTTGGTTTGCGTCGTGTTTTCCTTCGCTAAGCGTGAAAGCGGGAAGCGAATTTCTTTTGAAAAAGCATTTGAACAGCCGGGTAGCCGGGTCCATGATGAAGGAGGCATTTCCAGCATGCGCTGCGACCAGTATGAGGATTTGATCGGGAAAAGGCTGCTCCATAATATCGTAAACGCGACGGGCATGATGCTCATTCCCGAGAATACGGTATTGACCGAAGGACATATCGAGAAGCTGGAGAAATTCCGGATCAATCTGTATGACATTCTCGTGGAGGAAGTGAAGGAGACGGAAGAGCTTGTAGAGCTGTCGGAGCCGGAAGGGCAGCGGCAGGCGGAAAATCCGGCGGAGCCGGATAGTCTGAATGCGGCCAGGGGGAAGGCGGGGACGGCTGTCATTGCGCGAGCCGATACCGGAGAGCTGGTGAAACGGGCGGATGCCAAGCTGCGGGACATCGAGAGGCTGATTTTGAATACCGGCAAAATTCCGTTGACCGAAGTAGAGGAGCATGTGCTGCCTACCTTGATGGAAGCGACCCAGAACCGCAACGTCTACAAGCTGTTCGCCGATCTACGGGCCGAAGAGGATTACCGGTTCAAGCACAGCATCGGCGTCGCCTTTATGTCCGCGGTTCTCGGACGATGGCTGGGGATGGACGAGAAGGAGGTCGCCCTGCTTGCGACGGCCGCGAGCCTTTGCGATATCGGCACGATCAAGCTGCCGAGCTCTCTGGTGAACAAAACGTCCGAGCTGCTGCCTCACGAGCACGAAATTATGAAGCAGCACACGACGCTCGGCTACGATATGCTGAAGCAGTCCGGCGTGGAGGAGCGCGTCGCGATCGTGGCCCTGCAGCATCACGAGAGGGAGGATGGCAGCGGCTACCCCGCGAAGCTCAAAGGTCCGGAGATCGACCGGTTCGGCAAAATCGTCGCCTTGTCCGACGTGTACTTGGCGCTGGTGTCCGAGCGCCCGCAAAGGCCGGCTTTGCCGTTCCATCAAGTCATCCATAATTTGCACGGGGATATCGTGCGCAACCGGTTCGACTCCGCCATCGGCATGACGTTCCTGAACCGGCTCATGTCGGCGCAGGTCGGAAGCGATGTCATGCTGACCGATGGGAGAAAAGGCAAAATCGTGCTCATTCATCCCAATTATCCGACGCGTCCGTTGATCGCTTTGGAGGACGGGTTTATCGACTTGAGCAAGACGGACTCGGTTCAGATGAAGGAAGTATTTGGCTGATCGTCTGTTGTAAGCGTTTGCGGGGGGGAGGGCTGTTCGGATCATTCGGCCTATGAGCGGGCTTTAACGACGGACTTGGCGAAGCCTGTCCTGAGTCGGGCCCGGTTATGGTATAATGCTGGATAGAATCGACTCGGATCGGAAAGGTTGGAAAAGCTTATGTCCCCTCTTGTATCCATTGTGACGCCTACCTATAACCGGCCCGGCGAGCTGGGCGAGCTGCTCGAAGCTTTGAGCCGCCAGACGTACAAGCGTTTGCAAATCGTCATCGTCAACGACAACGGAGAATCGGTGTTCCCCGTCTGCAAGCTTTACCCGGAGCTGGACATTCGCGTTATCGATTCGGAGAGCAACCGGAAGCATGTAGCGGCGCGCAATCGCGGTCTGGCGGAAGCGACCGGAGAGTTCGTCATGCCTTGCGACGACGACGATCTGCTCGTGCCGACGCATATCGAGACGATGGTCCGGGAGCTTGTGTCGACCGGCTGCGACATGGTCTACTCAGACGCCGAAATTGTCGATTTCGTGAGGGAGGGCGGGGTACGGGTGCCCGTCGGACGGCTTGCGTTCGCCTATGAGCACGATTTGTCGGCCATGCGCAAATTTTCTACTTTCGTCCCTTCCGGAAGCTTGTACCGCAAAAGCCTGCACGAATCGATCGGCTTGTTTGACGAAGACGTGTATCATTATTGGGACTGGGACTTCTTCCTGCGCGTGTCCGAACGGCATAAGGTGAAGCGCGTTCCGATCGCGGGCGTGCTCTACGCGTTTTCACAAAACGGGGGAAGCAACTTGTCCGGTCAGCTCGAAGACATGCGGCCGTATTTGAATCGGCTGTCCGCCAAGCACGGACTCGGCGATTTGCCTACGAAAAACTTTTTCCTGCTGCTGGAGGAGCCCGACGTGAAAAACCGGCAGGCCGAGACGACGATCGTGTGGGACGGAGCGCCGTTCCGGTCCAGATACGTGCCGGACCTGCGATGAATGGAAAAAGAGGGGGACCTGCAGACTGCAGCGTCCTCCTCTTTTTGGCGACGAAACGTTTCGCAAGACTTATGCAAAGGGCCCGAACACCCTTGGAGCGATATCCGGGAGCAGCCGCCCGTAGGCGTCCGATATCGTTCGTTTGTATTCCTCGATGTCGTTCAGCGTGCCGATCAAGTATACGTGCTCGGAGGCGGTTGCGATCGCCTCCTCCAAAGCGGCGGGACACGGTGCGCCGCCGTGCGGTGCGGCCGGCGACCCGTCATGCGTTTTCGGCGGGGAAGCCGGGTCGATGATTCGCCCGATGCGGATGCCGTGCAGCAGCGCCTCGTGAATCAGCTTGAACGCGAAGTCCCCGTTCCCGTACAAAATCGCGGATGAGAGGCCGGCCTGCTTCAAGCCGTGTATCGCGTTGAAAGCGAGTACGGCGCTGCCGAACGAGTCCTGCAGCCGCAGATACGCTTTGTACAACCGGTAAGGCTCGTTTCGCGTTACGAGTCCTTGCGGCCAAAACACGTTGGCCGTTTTCGGCCCGAAGGCGGCCAAGTCGATCAAATAGTCGCCGCCGCGCGATTGCCACTCCACGGGGATCGGCTCGCAGAGCCGAATAATTTGCACGCCGCCGAAGTTGTCCTGATGGACCAAATCCCCGAGCGCCGCGGCTTCTTCCGGAGTCGGCATATCGAGCACGCGGTGCAGGATGCCGCACCACTGGCGGGGGTCGGTATTTCTTGCCATTTGCGGCTTGGCCTGATGCAAATGCTCGTAATAGCTTTGGAAGGCGAATACGCCGTCCTGACAAGCCTTTTTGTACCGGAATTGCTCCCCGGGGATCGCAAGCTCGGCCAATACCGGTTCGATAATTCCGTCTTCCCGTCGTTCGTAACGGACCGTCGAGCCGAACTCGCCCATCATCAGCTCTTCGATCAGCCCGGGGCTTCGGACAAACCTTCTGGCCATATCGCCGTTGTCGGCCCCGATTCCGATCCAGCAGCGTATATCCGTTCCTTGCAGCATCCGTTCCGCCGAGCGCTCCGTCCCGACCGCCAGCAAATGGATCGACTCATGCTTCGCATTCTCGCCTTCATATGCGGCGTCGATCGCCGCCTGAATCGTACCGTTAAAGCCCAGATCGACCGTGAACAGCTTGTCCGGGGAGTCGCACGTTTGCCGAATGTACTCGAGCAGCAGCTTCCGCTGCCGTGCTATCGTCGCTCGGGCTTGACTCGCGATAGGCTCCCGCAGCATAAATTGCTTGAAGGCGCCGTATAGCGATTGATCGGAAGGCTGCGGCTGCTCCGACTGCTCCGACTGCTCGGACTGTCGTGCCGGAATCGGGTGCGTTTCTTGCGAAAGCTCCGACTTGGCGTGGGAGCGGGCTTCCGCTGCGGGCATATGCAAATGCCGCTGCAAATTCTCGGGTACATCCGCAGCATCAATACCGAGCATCCCCGCCACTTCCCCGAGGGTAATATGGCCAAGTCCCGATACTTGCTCCAGCTCGCGTTCTGTAAAATCGCGCATGGAGGCGAGCAGCGTCGCCTGTCTCGATACGTATAACGGTTTGACGCCAATTTTCAATCCGCGCATGCGGGCGGCACTCTCTAGCGCCGGTCCGAGCAGGTGCGCTTCCCTCATGAGCGGATGAATTTCGCTCCGGTTTTCGGCCGAGCACTTGTCCAGCACCCAGTCGCAGAACCCTTGGACGAAAGGTCCGAGCATGCCGGAGCCGAACCGATAAAAAAATGGCTCGCGTTCGCCCGTCTCCGACAATACCGTCGTTCCGGCCAGCTTGCGGATTGCGGCGATTTCGGGCAGCACGCTGCCGTGCCGGATTGACTCCCAGTGCAAGGGGCTGTCGATCGTATCCGGAATGACGGCATAATGGATCGCTTCGATGCCCCGTTTGGCCGCGCCCAGCACGTCCGCCGTTTCATTGTCGCCGATATGCACGATCCGATCGGCGCGAACATCGGGAAAGCGGCGCAGCAGTACGTCGAACAGCTCGCCCGAGCGCTTCCCGCAGCCTTCTTCGGAGGAGACGAGCACGGCGTCCAGCAGCCCGGCTTCCAGGCCGCCCGCCGTCAAGATCGAGACGAGCTGGGCGGACGACAAGTACATGTCGCTCAGCAGGGCGACCCGGATGTTCCGGCTGCGGCAATAACGGATCAGCGAAGCGACGTTCGGATTGACGAAGCAGCTTTCGCGCTCGGCTTCCAGCTCAAGCTCCGACAGCTCGCTCCGATCGCCGATCGAGGCGGGCAGCAGCTCGTAGATTTGCTCCAGCGGGACTTCCCCGGAGCCGCTTTCCTCCCGCTCCCTCGCCAGACGTTCCGCGGCGATACGCATCGTACGATACTCCGCGGGGGTAGTAGGCCTGCGCATGATCCCACGCTCGATCGCTTTCGCCGCCGCAGCTTCGAACACGTCGGCCGGCCGCGCGCTGCAGCGGAACAGCAGCGTGTCGAACACGTCAAGGCTGATCAGCCCGACGGAGTCGATAAGAGGCTCCAATCGGCGCAAGTACAAATCCCGCTTCCATAGCTCTAGTGCGGGAATGTCCCGCAGCCCGGTCGTCTGCATATATCATGTTCCCCCTGCGATTATTCGTTTTCCTATATTACTCCTAAGAATAGTATTGGCGGGAGGAGGAAGCAAGACGAGTTTTTCACGAACGGTACTTTTCACCGGTTCCGAAAGCATTTCGCGCATTACGGCTGCATCTCGTACGATTGCAAAATGGCGGAAAAAAGCAATCCATAGAAAGGCGCCAGCATATCGGCATCGGTAAGGAGGCGCCGTCAAAGCACGTTTCAGCACTATTTCACGAAAGCGGACGTATGTTGGCGCGAATAGTGCTTGTTTGGGCTTTATTGTGCCGCTGAGCCCGGAAAAATGC
>NZ_VDCQ01000056.1 GCF_006265175.1 Paenibacillus hemerocallicola
CCGCACGTACGGTTTGATGAGGAGGGGCTGGCATCCCCAGCTCTTTACTCTACTCAATGCGTACCAAAAGATATGTCGAGCGATGATTTATCGTGAAGATGTTGACACAGCTAAATCTTCTTAATAATATTACTTTACGTACAATATTTATTTTATGGAGGCCCGAAATTATGGAAGTATCTAAGGGAGTAGAAATGCTTCATCTAGATTTTCATGGGAATATTATTCACCCAACTCTTTTGTGGGATCAAGAAATGGCCGTTTTAATAGACACAGGATTCTCAGGGCAAATTGAAGATTTACGCGTCGCCATGGAAAAGGTAGGAGTGTCGTTCGACAAACTAAAAGTTGTGATTTTGACGCATCAGGATGTGGATCATATAGGCAGTCTTCCTGGGATTTTGAAGGAGTGTGGCACTGATATTAAAGTATATGCACACGAGCTGGATAAGCCGTATATTCAGGGGGAGATACCTCTTATAAAAGACGGTCACCTTGAGAATCCTCCGAAGGGCAAAGTGGATGAAACCTTGATAGACGGTCAGGAACTGCCGTTTTGCGGCAGGATTCGCGTCATCCATACTCCTGGGCATACTCCCGGTCATATCAGCCTTTATTTAAGGCAAAGTAAGACTCTCATTGCCGGGGATTCGATGTACAGTATAGACGGGATTCTCGGGGGAATTCATGTCCCGACCACACTGGATATGAATGCAGCTCGTCTCTCTTTGAGAAAATATGTAGACCTTGACATTGCATCCGTGGTTTGTTATCACGGGGGATTAAGTAATGTAAATGTAAATGATCAGATATTAGGACTTAGCCAAGGATTATAAAGTTAAGGTTTCAGCAAGTTATCTTTAGTGAAAAGATGTTGTTACGTTAGCGGGAGACGATAGCGCAAAAATCAGGGAGCAGATCGCCGCGGCAGCTGCTCCTCTGTTCCCGTTCAAGTAACGGTAGTTATGTTTAATAAACGAGGTTCCTATCAGTCATTTTTTTATTGTCGGTCTTCCAATTTTATGAAATAATGTGCTCAAGTCAAACCAAATGGAGATGGATATGATTGGCTTTTAATGATACATATAGGTTCGGCGCACATGCAATTATATTTAATACCGAAGGTCATGTACTTTTATTAAAGAAGACATACGGGGATAAAGGATGGAGTTTACCTGGTGGTGGTGTTGATCCCGGTGAAACCATTCATCAAGCGTTACTTCGTGAATGTCGTGAAGAACTTGGAATTGAAGTTCAAGATGTAGTATTAACGGGATTTTATTATCATAGTAGACTCAATGCACAAGTTGGAATATTTCGTTGTTCCATTCCAAAGGGCTCCGAAATAATACTTAGCTCTGAGCATTCTGAATATAAATGGATGCATTTATCGGAATTAAGTGAGGTTCATCGAATACGGGTGTTAGACGCTATGGAATATCAGGGACAAGTAGCAAGTCGTGTTTTTTAATTGCCGTATAACAGGTAATACAACATCTTTCTGAAGTGCTGGAGAAGCGGGCCTCTCAAGCGCCTTCGGATTCTGACGGGACCGGCATAAATTCTTTTATCGACTCTTCAAATTTGAAAATCTCCAAGATGTCATAGTTTTTGTTTGAAATGTTAATCCCGTATTCAGGTTTGCTTGTTTGCCCAGGCTTGTTATAGTTTCGGTCTACAAAAACCTCATTAGGGACTTTCCAAGCTTCAGATGGTAACAAGAGGAAATCAGGCATTTGGCCTTCTTTGAAAATCAGGAGGGCCATGTACAGGTTAGGATTGCTGATATTGAACTTGCTTTTCTGAGCAAAAACGTATCCGGTCCCCCTTAATGACTTGACCTGAATTTCTGAGAATCGCCCCAATTTGTCCTTTACTATGAAGTCTATTCCTCGATCGTCGACCTCTGAGGAAAACACCTCGAGTCCATATGATGCGAACTCCATCTTAGCGAAATATTCAGCATACCTCCCAAGCTGTAATGAGTTAAGTACAGCCCAGTTCATATTTGGTATAAGAGATCACCTCTACTTTAGTTATTAAAGTCTTGTATCACGCCTATTCCACTCGGACAGACCCGGATTCATTTACCCAGTAGATTTGAAATGGCATGGATTCTTTCAGCCATTTTATACGAGGGACTAAGTTCTCATAAGTCGTGAAATCATCAGGTAGAGCAATGCCAAGTCGTGCCTTGGGATTCTCTCCATGGTAAAGAATGAGGTCAAAAAGAGCACCAGAAAACCAGTGACGTGCTTGAACATGATGGATTTTTCAGGATATCCCTTAACGCTTATCCAGAGTTCATTACCATCCCTAGAGGCAGGTGGTGCCCCAAAAGGAGCGCAATATCGTCCCAAATAAACATCGCCGGAGGCATTAGCCTTGCCGGCGATGGTCGATTGGCCGCAATTATTTTGCTTCAAGATTTACGGATGAATCCAATACAACGAGCCTACCCGTAATCACGCCGTTCTCGTCTCTGTAGAATAGTAGCGCTTTGTAGCCATCGTTTTCTACAATTATGGAGAAGTGATCCGAGAATCCGACCTGCCCCTCCTTAAATATTTGTTCGGGAGGTGTTGTATACTTCCAGCCCTCGTAGATGTATTGGATATTCCCCGAATCGTCGTAGTCCACTTCTTGGATGGATTCTCGTATCGTCTCCTCAATCGACTCGCCGCTGCGCACTTTGGCCCGCAGCTCTTCCATCGAGGTTACCCATTGCGGTTGCTCTGCATCAGCGTCGCTTTCTTTTTCCTTAGTTTGCTCCTCCATATAAGCCTCTGCCTTGACAGGGTCCGCTTTGGCAGGATCGAGCAGGAGATCGAACAGTACTGCGGCGCCGGGATAGTCTGCGTTGGCGTGCATCTCGCCAGTCGCCGCGTCATACGCAAAGGCTTTGTTGTTATAAAACGGGCTCCCGCTGCTGATTGCAAGGTATACTCCCTTATCTGCAAAAATCTCTATTTGGTCGCATGCGATCAGTCTATACATAACGCCATCAATAACATCCTCGCTGTAGGAGCCGTTCATTGTGACGATGTTGAATTTCCAAGGCTCTAAGCCTTTGATCAACGGCGAGATGAAGAATGGATCCTTGCCATATTCGGGGTCGGCAACATCCGGCATTGGCTTGCCATCCTGTCTAGATATCGAAACAACCGCATAAGTTCTGTCGGGGAAGATTTGCTCCGATGCATTAGGAAATTCGCTAAGACCAGATCCCGATACGAGGCCATGCAGCGTAAAATGGTAGTCCCCGGAATTCTGCGATTGATCAATTCGAAGTGCGTCCGCGCTTGCGAATGCATTCGCCAATAATCGATCTCCGAATTGCACGGCGACTTGGTTGGCGTTTAAAAGCTTTGTCGCTGCATAGGCAGATACCGAAAGGACTAGCAATAAGGCAGCAGCAAGCAGGGCCGTCGACAATCTTTTCTTGTATTTCGGTTTCGTTTGGCGATGCTTCTCTATTTGATGAATGATGCTTTGATTCAATTGTTCCTCAGGCTCGACCGTAGGCGCCAGAGATTGTCTGAGTAATCGCTCCCAATCCGCGTCCTTCATAGGGATTCAACCTCCAATGCTTTTTTAATCGCCTGACGGGCATTATGCATTCTGCTCTTCACCGTTCCCGTAGGAATGCTTAGCGCGTTGGCAATCTCTTCTACGGTCATGTCTGCCGTATAATGCATATAAAGAGGGAGCTTCAGCTTGTCGTCCAGCTGGTGAACGGCTTGCTGAATCAGGGCACGCCTCTCTAACATTAGAACAGCATCCTCCGGTGATGCTTCGAATGGAAACAAACGGGACGGAGTCGAATCTTCGTCAAGCTCCTCTATAGGAGCGATTCTTTGCCTACGGGACAGCTTGCGATAATGATTCTTGTATACCCGGACGGCGATGGATAGGAGATAGGCTTTCGGATTGTGGGACGCATTCATCTTGAATCGCAGCTCCACTGCTCTCAGAAAAGTCTCCTGATATAGATCGTCAGTTTCCTCTTTGTTCCTCGTCAGCTTGTAGCAGAAACCGTAAATCGATTTGCCATGCAGCTTTACGAGTTCGATTAGCTCATCGATATTCAAATATTTTCTCCTTTCTGAATGGCCACTCATCTAAATATTGTCACAAATAAGGAGCAGGTTCACTGATTTTGGAAAAAACGATATGGCTTCAGAGGAGAATTCTACAGCTGGAGCTATTAGATATCGTATAGCGAGAATCCGATTGCGAGAGGAGACGAAGAAGGACCGAAGGACGCATAACAGTATCTTCACAACAAACAAGCCGCCATATAGCCCGAGGGCCTGGGAGGCTTATTTTACACGCCCGAAGTCAGCACGAGGTCAACAAACGAGCAGTGAAAGCATGTACGGGCCGGATCGAACCGATCGCTCGCTCTCATGTCCGTGAAAAAAAGAGACTCGGGTACGCTCCATCATTTTGGTGCGCGAACCCAGCCCCTTGTTAATAAAGTCAACATGTAAGCCTGTCGACTCCACAATCAACAATGAATCAACGGGAAATTAATTCTCGACTCTCTGATTTATGGCGGTGCGCTTAATGTTGCTTTGCCGCTCGCTTGATCAGATTTATGACATTCGCGATCGCGTCCGTATGCGGTGCTCCTGTCTCCATTTGCCTGATGTATGCTTGTCGATCGTCGTACAGTCGGTCGATCCGAGAAACAAGCTCTTCCGCCGTCAGATTCTCCTCCGAAGTACGTCGCTGTAGCCGGCTTTGCGGAACGATTCTGCGGTTAGAATTTGGTCGCCGCGGCTTTGTGCCTTTGTAAGCGGAATGAGTAGCATCGGCTTGCGGAGATGCAAAAATTCGAAAATCGAGTTTGCTCCCGCCCGTGAAAACAACCAGGTCGGTCATCGTCAAAACGTCCGGCAGTTCGTCTTGAATGTACTCTACCTGTACGTAACCCGGCGCCCTCACGGTGTCGTCAGTTTGACCTTTGCCGTATAGGTGCAAAATTTGATAACGTTCCGATAAATTCGGTAACTCCTCTCGTACTGTCAGGTTTATCTTACGAGAACCAAGACTTGAATAAAGCCCTTGGATCGGGTGTTGAAAGGTTGGCAACTATGCCGCAACACATTTTTCGCCGATAACTCCGTTAAGCTGAACCGTATCATAAATGACGGCGAAAAAATTGGGGTATTGAAGAGGTTCTAGAGCCCTGTCAGTGTGGTGAAAGAAGGTGCTAGAGATATATGTTTAAGGTATAACTAGAACTCAGGACAAGTTCTCCAAAAAATCTGTTTACAGAATCAGATGGAGCGATTATGATGAATACAAATGTTGCGCTTGGGAAACTTTATGTCCGTAGACAAACAATTATTTTTTTTGTACATAAATTTGCCCTTGGCAAATATTTTTTGACTTGTACAAAAAAAGGAGGCTGTAAGAGTGAAGATTAATCGTTCAAGAAGGAACATGTTGAAGTGGGGGGCGGCAAGTACTTTCGCATTAGTGGGAGGGGCGTTTTTAAATCCCGGTTCATGGTTTCAAAAGTCGGCGCAAGCGATGGATAAACATGATGTTCATAATGCCCTGAAGCAGGACCTGCATTCGGGTATGAAGCACGGATACGACCCCGGGACGGAAGTGACAGAAGGGTTGAAATCGGCTCGGGAAGCGTTGACACAGTTCGACTACGGGAAAGTCAGCAAAAGAGCTGATGGTAAAACGATCAGAGAGTACGAGATCAAAGCTCGTGAAAATGAAGTCGAGATTGCTAAAGGAATTAAATTCCCGGGATGGACGTATAACGGGACGATCCCAGGCCCAACGTTGCGATGCACGGAAGGGGATATCATTCGCGTAAAATTTTTCAATCAATCCAACCACCCGCATTCCATTCATTTTCACGGCATTCACCCGACGAACATGGACGGACTGGAGGCTATACTTTCTGGTGAATCGTTTACTTATGAGTTTGAAGCGAAGCCTGCTGGCATGCAAGTATACCACTGTCATATCGCACCGCTGGCGAGACACATCCACAAGGGGTTGTACGGCAACTTTATTATCGACCCGGTAAAACCGAGACCGGCCGCCAAAGAATTCAGCATGGTCATGAACGGGTTTGATTTGGATTTGGACGGCGAAAACGAAGTGTACACCGTTAACGGTTATGCATTCGCGTATCTTCAGGAGCCGATACAAGTAAAGGTAGGTGAGTTAGTTCGCATTTATTTGAGCAATCTCACTGAATTTGACCTCATCAATTCATTTCATCTGCATGCAAATTACTTTAATTATTACGCAACCGGCGCCGATCCGGATGCTCGTCCCAACTTTACGGACACGATCATGCAATGCCAGGGCGAACGGGGCGTTCTGGAAATCGTGTTTCCTACACCTGGCCGATATATGTTCCATGCCCACCAAAGCGAGTTTGCCGAATTGGGTTGGATGGGATTCTTTGTAGCCGAATAAGAAAGGAGGTCAAGTGATTATGAGCAACCTGGAAATGAATCCCATGAATCATAAACTTTCAAGTGGAAAAGGAAAGATGCTGCTTCTCGGCATATTGCCGTTCGTTCTTCTTATTGCTTTGGTCACAGGAATAGCCATAATGGGAACCGGAGTGGAGAACGAGCCGGCGGCGCCAATCGAAGTATTGAATGTGGAGAAGATTAAACTGACGAATGACGGTTTTGAAGTGAAGGTATTAAATTCGGGGCCGGAAGAAGTGACAATTGCCCAAGTCGTTGTTGATGGATCATTTTGGAATGCTTCTTACGTCCCGAGTCCGACCTTACAGCGTTTTGGTCAGGCAATGGTGCAAATTCCATATCCGTGGGTGGCCGGCGATCCGCATGAGATCAAGTTCATTACATCAAACGGATTGATATTTACCGGGGCGGTAGAAGCTGCAGCACAAACGCCGGTTCCCGATGTAAACCGATTCGCACAGTATGCATTGATCGGTTTTTATGTAGGTATTATTCCGGTGGGGCTAGGATTATTGTGGTACCCGTTCATGCGGCGTTTTAAGACTAAAGGTATGCATGCTATTCTTGCGTTTACTGTCGGACTTTTGTTTTTCCTTTTCGTTGACACGTTTGAAGAAGGGTTTGAAATGGCGACGGAAGCGCCGGGCGTCTTTCAAGGATCGGGGCTTGTTTGGTTCGGCGCATTTCTTAGTTTTCTGTTTTTGATCGCAGTTGATCAAATGAACGAACGGAGAATGAAAAATAAATCCGAAAATGGTAAAAGAGTGTCGTATAAACTCGCGATGGGTATTGGGTTACACAATTTCGGCGAAGGATTAGCAATCGGAGCCGCATTTGCAATAGGGGAGTCAGCACTCGGTACGTTTCTGGTAATCGGCTTCACCCTGCATAATATTACGGAAGGCGTGGGGATAGCGGCCCCATTGCTGAAAGATCGTCCAACTTGGAAAACGTTCGCTTCACTTGCCGCTATTGCCGGCGCACCAGCTATTTTGGGTACATGGACAGGGGGATTTATCTTCAACCCGACTTTTGCGGCGCTGTTCTTTGGTATTGGAGCAGGAGCTATTTTACAAGTTATCTACGTCATTTCAAAAATGATTTGGAAGGAGTCGTCGGAAAAGGGATACGCTGCCGTATCCTGGCCCAACTTCAGCGGAATTTCATTAGGGATTTTGGTTATGTATGTGACGGCACTCTTGGTTAATTTTTAACATAAATTTCGTGGTTCGTGATTCCCATACCTTATAAATAAGACGGGAGTGTTAATGGTTTTTTGGCGGCCTTGCTGCTGCTCGGACGAACGACCATCCGGGAACCGAACAGAATGGAAGCTCGGCGCAATTACGGCTGCAGCTGCTATGAAGAAATTGAAAAGGAAGCATAGAACATTCTATAGGAGAGTCAATGAATATGAGAACGATCGTCTTTGTTGAACGGGCATGACAGCTTAAGATTCGCGTCGTGTTCCACTACAATTTCAAAAAAGGCTTTTACCTCGGGATAAACATCAGTCGCTTTTCAGATTTTGCAACATTTATTAATAGGATACTGGATTCGGCTAAAGGGGGGAGTATAGATGATTGAAGCGACTCCCGCAGGCACATATACGACGCTTCGGGATTGGATCGTCGCGTCTGAGTCTGCACGGCTTGAGTGCCATCACTTGCATAAAATTATCCATCAAACGCAACCATACCACCTGGTTAGTCCGGGGACCGTCGACGACGAGCTCCATCCCGTTTTTCAGCAGCGGCGCGTAACCACTCCGGATGGTTATGTAGCCGTCCTGCCGGAAGGCAGGTACTTCGGTGGCGAGGAACATTCGGGGGCCATTATTACCCCGGATAACAAACTGGTATGGGACGTTTCGATGAATTTCTACATCCCGGGCTGGGTCCATCCGATTTTTAAACGAAAATCGTTGCCTACCGCGACTCGCACATCCGAAACGGTAGCGGTACTTACATTTATATGGAGCCGCAATTACTTCCATTGGATGATTGATGTTTTGGGCCGAATCGATTTGATCCGAAAATCCGGTCTATCGGTAGACAAATATATTATTTCGAATGACGGTCCTTCAAAAATTCAGGAAGAGACGCTCGGGCTGTTAGGTATTCCGAAAGAAAAGATCATTCGTTCTTACGATGGACTTCATCTTAGAGCGGCGCGTTTAATCGTTCCTTCGCTTCAGGTGATTTCATTGCTCCCGTTTAGCTGTAACCCGATGCCAAGGTGGGCGACCAATTTCGTGCGTAGCGAATTATTCAAAATCGTCAAGCCGAGTCCTTACGGCGGCCATGAGCGCATCTATATTAGCAGGAGGGAAGCGAAGCATCGGAGAGTTTTGAACGAAAGCGAAGTGCTCCACGTTATGGCGACGTACGGATTCCGGGAAGTGAAGCTAGAGGAGATGACGGTTGCCGATCAGGTGCGCCTTTTTCATTCAGCCAATATGGTCGTCGCACCACACGGCGCCAGTCTCACAAATATTATGTTTTGCCGGACTGGAACACAGGTTGTTGACATTTTCCCCCCCGAGTATATGTACCCTTGCTTTTGGCACATAAGCAGTTATTATGGACTTCGCTATTCGTATTTGATCGGCAAAGGCAAACGACTCTCCAAAGACGAGAACATCGGCTTGGTTGGACACGTGTACACTGATCTAACCGTTGATATTGGGGCGTTGACGGCAATGCTTCGGCGTATGGTCTCCTGAAACGATGCATCTAAAAATTCCGCATGAACAGATCCCAGAACAAATAAACGCAAAAACTCTTTGGAGACACCGATTTGGGCCCACCCACGAGGTCATTTGGGAGGGGCCTTACCAGAATTAGGCTGCAGACAAGTTCATCCACAAACACGTCACAGAATGTTCCTTCCGTGACGTGTTTTTGATGTAATGAAAATATGGAAAACCGTAGACCTGTTTCTGGCGGGGCATTCTTAGAATGATGTGTCACAGGAGGGTTGTAAGTGCAACAAAACACCTCACAAAAGGTAATTCGAGTTCCTACGGCCTTCTGTATATATGATATAGACATTATCACATGACACGAGGCTCTTATAGACCAGTTTTCCCACCAATAACAGCGCTCCTGTCCGTTACGTTGATCGAATGAGAGCGATACGCGTTCGGGCAGCACTAGATCGTTTTTTCGTTATCGTCCATTCGACTGCTCAGTTAAGCCGCTACATAATCAGATCGATCCGTGCCAGGCACAAAGGAGCGGCATAGCGGGCGTGGCGGTTCAACAGCAAATCTTTCATAATTCTTTCAGAGGGCTCTGTTATAGTTGGGAGAGTCCGTTTTTTTATGCAAAGTTGCATGATTACGCCTTAGTGAGGGATGTTGATGATGAAAAAATGGTTTTTGGTATGCTTGATCGCGATGGGTATGCTGCTGGGTCCGTTGGTGCAGCCAAGGCAGGTCGACGCTGCAAGTCCGTTATTATTCACCGAGGTTGATTCGTACATTTACACAACATTTGCGTTGGATCAAGCGGGCCGAATATGGGTTTGGGGTCAAAGTGAAGGTAAATATGGAGATGGAACGGATAACGCCTGGTCTACTTCACCGAAGCGTATTTCAGTAACCGACAACGGATCAGAGGTGCGGTTTAAGAGTGTGCGAGTCGGTGGTAACAGCGCGTATGCACTGGACGATTCCGGGCACATATGGGTAACAGGGACTAATGACAGCGGTCAGTTAGGAGTCGGCGCCGGTACGACGAAGTTATTGTCCTGGACAAAGCTGAACGTACAGGAAAGCGGGCTGCCTGTCACCTTCACGAAAGTGGCGGTAGCACGCAATTCAGTAGGGGCTTTAGATAGCAATGGATATATATGGAGATGGGGGAAGTACGCCAATGATCTTATGGAGAATGTTTATGTTCCAACGAAACAGGCGTATGAAGACAATGCTGCTTTGATTCGGTTCGAAGACATTAGCATGAGTGAAGTACAGGGGGTTGCACTCGATGCAAATAAGCAGATCTGGACGTTTTATTCGGGGCAAGTGCCGGTACTTCACTCCTTGTCGGTAACCGAGCATGCAAGCAACGTTCGATTCAAGGCCATTTCAACGGGGAGTACGTATGGATTTTCGGGGAGTTTTTCAGTTGCCCTCGATGAGAACGGGGAGTTATGGACTTGGGGGGAAGTGATACATAGCTATCAAGGGGAGTTGGGCAACGGTGACCAGACAGGGGCCGCGGTTTCCGTTCCGACCCGTATTACCGTGTCCGATAGCGGAGCTCCGGTGAAATTTAAGCAAGTACATGCAGGAAACAAGTACGTGCTCGCGATCGATACGAACAATATGATATGGACGTGGGGGTATAACGGCAGCAGGCAATTAGGCGACGGTACAACGAACAATCAGTACGTGCCGCATAAGCTGTCTGTGATGCATAATGGGAATCCGGTTCAATTTCAAGAGGTGAATGCCGGTCAAGGCGTCTCTTTTGCAATCGATACGAATGGTCGGACTTGGGCTTGGGGAAAGCAGTTTGCATTTGACTTGCCAGGCTTGCAGACAACGCCCGCCCGGTTTTATTTGCAGCCGGGGATTACGTTGACGAGTTCGCCGAGTTCATCCACGTATCTTCAGCAGGTCGCATTGAAAGCGACGGTTACGGGGGACTACCTGACGCCTACCGGGACTGTCGAGTTTAAGGATGGCGCTACGGTGCTGGGTACCGCTTCCCTGAATGGAAGCGGAGAAGCGCAGCTGAACGTATCCAATCTGGCGGCAGGAAGCCGTTCGTTAACAGCCTCCTATTCGGGGAATGACATTTATGCGACGAAGGTTACGGGGTCTCAGACGCATTCTGTCTCGATGCCGGCGGCGCCGGATATCCAGATTACACCGTCTACGACCGCCAATACCGCAGGTCCGATCACATTAAATGTAGCGGTACAGGCGAACGGGAGCGGCAATTCGATTGCGAGTACGAAGTGGATGGCGGGGACTCAGAACGTTTCGGCTTTTGCAAGCGCAGGAACGAATGTCTCGGGTGGAAGCTTTCAAGTGTCGAATAGCGGAGCCTATACCGTTTATGTAAAGGACTCGGCTGGAAACGAAACGGTCAGCGTTTATACGGTAGCGAATATAAACAGTGAGATCAGTCCAACGGCAGCAAGCTTTGACAAATATACCGGAGCGACTGGCTATGTCGATGTGACGACGACTCTGACGTTAAAAGGAAATACGTTGACGAGCATTAAGAACGGTGTAGCGACATTATCGCCGGGATCGGACTATACGGTCAGCGGCAACACCGTTGCGATTCGGAAAGAGTACCTCGCCGGACGATCGACGGGTGCGACAACGTTGACGTTCACGTTTAGTGGAGGAGCGACGAAAACGTTGCAGGTGTCGGTGAGTGATACGACGCCGAGCATCAGCCCGATGATAGCGAGCTTTGACAAATATACGGGAGCCTCTGGCTATGCCGATGTGACGACCACGATGACGTTGAACGGCTTTGCTTTAACGAGCATCAAGAACGGAGCGGCGACACTGGCATCGGGAACGGATTATACGGTCAGCGGCAACACCGTTGCGATTCGGAAAGAGTACCTCGCCGCACGATCGAACGGCACGACAACGTTGACGTTCACGTTCAGTGGAGGAGCGACGAAAACGTTGCAGGTGTCGGTGAATGATACGACGCCGAGCATCAGCCCGATAACAGCGAGCTTTGACAAATATACGGGAGCGTCTGGGTATGCCGATGTGACAACGACGATGACGTTGAATAGTGATACGCTAACGAGTATCCAAAACGGTGCAGCAGTTCTGACGGCGGAAACGGATTATACGGTCAGCGGCAATACGGTTACGATTCGGAAAGAGTACCTCGCCGCACGATCGAACGGCACGACAACGTTGTCGTTCACATTTAGTGGAGGAGTGACGAGAACGTTGCAGGTGTCGGTGAGCGATACGACGCCGAGCATCAGCCCGATGACAGCGAGGTTTGACAAATATACGGGAGCCGCTGGCTATGTCGATGTGACGACCACGATGACACTGAATGGTCATCCGTTAACGAGCATTAAAAACGATGCAGCGGTACTGACAGCCGGAACGGATTATACGGTCAGCGGCAATACGGCTACGATTCGGAAAGCGTACCTCGCCGGACAGTCGACCGGTACGACAAACTTAACGTTCACGTTCAGTGGAGGGGCTACGCAAACATTAGCGGTGGCGGTAGATGACTCGACACCGAGCATGACACCGACGACAGCAAGCTTTGATCGCTATGCCGGCTCCCTGCATCATGTCGATGTTACAACGGAGCTGACGCTGCATGGCGATACGCTGGTCGGCATTACGAACAGTGGAGCGCCGTTGACGTCAGGAACGGACTACACGTTCAGTGGCACCACGGTAACGCTCGCGCAATGGTACTTTGCATCGCAGCCGGTCGGTACGACAAGCTTGATGTTCACATTCAGCGGAGGGGCGACGCAAATGTTGGAGGTGGCGGTAGCGGATACGACGCCGATTATTACGCCGACGACAGCAAGCTTTGACCGTTATGCGGGTTCATTGGGTCATGTGGATGTAACGGCGGCGGTGACGCTGCATAGCGATACGTTGGTCGGCATCACAAACGGTGTAGTTCCCTTGACGGGCGGAATCGACTACACGTTTTATGGCAGCGCGGCAACGATCGCGAGATCCTATCTCGCCTCGCAGCCGGTTGGCGCGACAAGCATGACGTTCACATTCAGCGGAGGAGCAACGCAAATATTGGAAGTGTCGGTGAGCGATACGACGCCGATTATTACGCCGACGACAGCAAGCTTTGACCGTTATGCGGGAGTTGCTCAGCATGTTTATGTAACGACGGCGCTGACGCTGCACAATGATACGCTGGTCAACATCACGAACAGTGGAGCGCCGTTGACGGCAGGAATCGACTACACGATCAGCGGCAGCACGGTAACGCTGGCGAAATCGTACCTTGCCGCGCAGCCGGTCGGTACGATCAGCTTGACGTACGCGTTCAGCGGAGGAGCGACACAAACATTAGCCGTGGCGGTAGATGACTCAACACCGAGCATCAGTCCGACAACAGCCAGCTTTGACCGCTATGCGGGCTCCCTGGGTCATGTCGATGTATCGACGGGGCTGTCACTGCATAGCGACACGCTGGTCGGCATCACGAACAATGGAGTGCCGTTGACGGCAGGAATCGACTACACGATCAGCGGCAGCACGGCAACGCTCGCAAGATCCTACCTTGCCGCACAACCGGTCGGCACGACAAGCATGACGTTCACATTCAGCGGAGGAGCGACGCAAACGTTGGAGGCAGCGGTGAGTGATACGACGCCGATTATTACGCCGATGACAGCAAGCTTTGACCGCTATGCGGGTTCATTGGGCCATGCGGATGCAACGACGGCGGTGACGCTGCATAACGATACGCTGGTCAGCATCACAAACGGTGGAGTGCCGTTGACGGAAGGAATGGACTACACGTTCAATGGCAGCACGGTAACGATCGCGACCTCCTACCTCGCCGCGCAGCCGGTCGGCACGACAAGCTTGACGTTCGCATTCAGCGGAGGAGCGACGCAAACGTTGGCGGTAGCGGTGAGTGATACGACGCCGATTATTACGCCGACGACAGGAAACTTTGACCGCTATACGGGTTCATTGGGTCATGTGAATGTAACGACGACGCTGACGCTGCATAGCGACACGCTAGTCAGCCTTACGAGCAGCAGTGGAGCGCCGTTGACGGAAGGAATCGACTACACGTTAAGCGGCAGCACGGTAACGCTGGCGAAATCGTACCTCGCCGCGCAGCAGGTTGGCACGACAAGCTTGACGATCACGTTCAGCGGAGGAGCAACGCAAACGTTGGCGGTAGCGGTGAGTGATACGACACCGAGTATTACCCCGACGACAGCAAGCTTTGATCGTTATACCGGGGCTTATGATCATGCCGATGTCATAACGACGTTGACACTTCATAACGATACGCTGGTCAGTCTTACGAACAGTGGAGCGCCGTTGACGGCAGGAATCGACTACACGGTCAGTGGCAATACGGTGTCGATCGCCAAATCGTATGTCGAAGCGCAGCCCTATGGTACGACAAGCTTGACGTTCACGTTCAGTAGAGGAGCGACGCAAACCTTGTCGATAACAATAGGAGATACGACACCGGAGAGTAGTGGTGGTGTTGGTGGGAACTCATCCTCGCCACCGAACGTTCCTTTGCCTGATGCGGCATCTCCTGTACCGGTGAAGCCGACGTATCGTATTGAAGAAGATCCGTTGCACGGCGTCATCCTGTATATCGATTCGTCGCTGCTCGTTACCCAGCTGGAGCCGGACGGAACGACTGTTCAGAAAGCTCTAATTCCCGACAGTGCCGTAACGGAAGCAGCGAACTTGCTATCGCGTGCAGCGCGTCCACAACTGATCATTCGTGTTGCGGACACAGCAAGCGACATACAGATCGAGTTATCCGGGGGAGCGATGGAAACCATTTCGAATGCAGCGCCTGGAGCAGTTGTGGAAGTAGCGGGGCAACGTGCTCGGATGGAGCTGCAGGCAGGCGGGTTTAATCTGGTCGGCTTAGCTAGACTTCTGGGTGTCGCGGTAGCGGATCTGAAAATTGTAACCGCTATGGAGCAAGTAAGCGGCGATATCGTGAAGCAATTGCAGCAAGCAGGCGTCGATGTCGGATTCCAGGTCGTCGGCACGCCGATAAACTTTCAAGTTTATATCGAAGCGAACGGTCAGATTATATCGATTCGGGATATGGGCGGCACGTACCTCGTACGAGCGATCATTCACGATGCCGACACCGAGCCGGGACACGTTCTCGCCGTCTACTTCGATCCTGCGACAGGAAGCGTAGTCCCTGTTCCGAACAAGCGGATCATGCGCGAGGATGGGCAAGTGGAAGTCGAGATGCAATCACCGAACTACAGAATCTATAGTATGGTCAGCACGACGAAGCGTTCGTTTGCCGATTTGAAAGGGCATTGGTCGCAGCAAGATGTGGAGCTGCTCGCGTCCAAGCTGATCGTCAACGGTGTATCGAGTGAGCACTTTGCGCCGGATGTGAGCATTACGCGGGCTGAATTTGCTTCTTTGCTTGTACGGTCACTGGGCATGTCGGTGGAGAAAGATCAGGCTTATCGCGGTTTCGATGACGTTGCGTCGGATGCGTGGTACGCATTGGCGATAGAAGCAGCGTCGAAGGCGGGGCTGGTCAATGGAATAAGCGCAACCGAATTTGCGCCGAATGAGCCGATAACCCGTGAACAGATGGCGGTGATGATCGCGAGAGCGCAGACGCTTGTCCGTACCTTGCAAGGTACGCAAAGCGAAGCAGACAGCGTTCAACTGCAGACGTTTGCGGATATGCAGACGATATCATCGTGGGCACTCCGAGCGGTGGGAGAGATGGTCGCATCCGGCATTATGAACGGGATTGATCCGAGCCGGTTTGCACCAGCCGAATGGGCCACTCGGGCACAGGCCGCGACGATTTTGAAGCGGTTTATGCAAAGCGTTGGTTTTATTGACGGATGATAGGTAGTCGCAGGTTTTTCATGAAATAGGGGATCAAAGGGGGAGGTGCCTGCTACAGTCGCTAAATTGTACACTTAGTCAAGGATACATTGAAAATATAATTAGGTGACCCTTAACAGATGATTTCTGTATTGCACAGGAGTCATCTTTTTTTTATCCCCACTGGTATCTTCAGTGAATATGAGATTGGTCGTCTTCTTTGAACGGGCAGGATAGTTAAATACATCACAAGTTTTCCAAATGCAGTTCTTTGGGTAGACACAATACTATATTTCCCACACAGTTCCATATGGCGAATGACGCTCATTATCTGCAATAATATACTATAGGGACTTTAATCTAAGATGTAGTATATGAGAATAGCCAGAAAGAGGGGTTCTCATGGATATTACATCTTTTTTGATTTACTGTATGATTGCTACGTTTACACCTGGACCTACGAATATCGTCATATTGTCCACCGCGCATAATCTTGGGGCGGAAAAGGCGATGAAATATACGTATGGATCAACGATTGGTTTTGGCTTATTACTGATTATTTCAGCTATGTTGAATACGATTCTCATGGCGTTCATACCAAAAATAATAATTGTGATGCAGATCATCGGAAGTTGTTATATGCTCTATCTTTCATATCTCATTTACAAAATGGATGCATCAAATCCAGCTGTAAACCAAACGGGCACCTTTTTGTCAGGTTTCCTTATGCAATTTCTTAATCCAAAAGTAGTGCTATTTACGTTGACTGTAATTCCAACTTTTATTATGCCCAACTATAGCTCAAGCACTGCGATGACAATAAGTATTATAGTTATCACAGTAATTGGATTCCTGGCATTTTTGACATGGGTACTTTTCGGTGCGATCTTCAAGACGTTTATACAGAAGCATAACAAGACTGTTAATGTGTTAATGGCATTATCTCTCGCTTATGCTGCAATCATGATTTGGATGTAGGCAAGCTTACCAAGAGGTGAATGGAATGAACAAATTTATTTATAAAAAATCGGCCGGTATTACCGCGTTGTCGGCAAGTATGACGGATTTTACGTATAAAAAGCATGCTCATCAGGAGTATGCAATTGGAGTGACGTTACGTGGGATTCAAGAGTATAACTTGGAGGGCAGCTTACAATTATCCCATCAGAATGGTGTTATGCTTTTTAATCCGGAACAGGCCCACGATGGAATGGCACATGATAGGACAGGTCTGGATTATGTCATGCTTTATATCGAGCCCCAATTCCTTTTGGGGGTAATAGAAAAAAAGGATTTCCCGCGGTTCTCTACCCCGATTGTGTATGATGTTCGGCTTGAACAACGAATAGTAAGCCTTTCTGATGCAATATTGAGCGGAAAAGACGAGGCTTTGTGTAGTGAATTATTTGTAGCCCTCACAGATAGCCTCGTTCAAACAAAGCTTTCGACTGATAATAAGAAGGAAAACGCGCTGATTCGCAAAGCAAAGGAAATCCTCCATGCCAACCTGGAGCATGTTCTTAAACTTGATGAGATCAGTAGCGAGCTTCATTTATCGAAGTTTCAGTTTATCAGATTATTCAAAGCACATACTGGAATCTCACCCTACCAATATTTTCTTAACTGTAAAATCGAACGAGCCAAGAGTTTAATCGAAAAAAATAAAGATATTTATACAGCAGTAGCTGCCTGCGGTTTTGTTGATTTGCCCCATTTAAACAAACATTTTAAAAGCGTATACGGGACAACAGCATTTGAATATTTGTCACACATACATTGAGGGAAATCAACTATGTACAGGTAACTTTTTTATAAACCAACCTAGTACCAAAACAAGTATGGCGAGAATAAATTCAATCCAAAAAACCGTCTGCAAACCGGCAACCATGCTTTGTGTTTTCTCATGCAACGCAGTGGGATCGAGCGAATGGTGAAGATAACGATTGGCTCCAGACGACATGATGCCGACGAACAAAGCGATGCCAATTCCCCCTGCAATCTGTTGGAGCGTATTGTATATGGTTGTTCCATGGGGGACCAGGCGACGCGGAAGTTGATTCAATCCAACCGTCTGAGCCGGCATGACGACAAACGATATGCCTAAGAATAAGAGGACATGATTGAATAGAACGGAACCTCGCGTTGTATCACTGTCGATGCCGGCAAACAGCCACAACGATATGGCGATCAAGAACAGTCCGGGCACAATTACGAATCGCGGCCCGAATATATCGAGTAATTTCCCCGACACGGGCATCATCATCCCGTTCAAAATGCAACCTGGCATCAGGAGTAAACCTGTCGCGAATGCTGTCAACTGCATCACATCCTGCAAATAGATCGGTAGCAATGTCGTTGTGGCAAATAGAACCATCATCAGGATTACAACCAATACCGCAACCAGAGAAAAAGTGGGATGCCGGAATACGGAAAGATCGATCAACGGCTCTTTGATCGTGAGCTGCCGCCATACAAGCAAGAGCAAGAAGAGGCTCCCTATGGCAATCGACCCGTAACCCTCAGGCTCAGCCCAGACATTGGTCTGGCTGAAGCCGTAGGTGACGCAACCGAAACCGACGGTTGACATCGCAATGGATAAAAGATCAACCCTTGGCTTGGTCAGTTCTGTTACATTCTTCAAGTACAAGATTGCATAAATAATCGAAAACAGCGCGACAGGAATCACCATGTAGAACAGCCATCGCCAGTGAAAGGTATCGATGATCAACCCCGACAAAGCAGGCCCGATGACAGGGGCGACCATGATGACCAGCCCCATGAGACCCATGGCGGCACCCCGGCGTTCTGGAGGATAAAGGGCGAGAATCGTATTCATCATCAACGGGATCAATAATCCTGTCCCGCAAGCCTGAACAACCCTGCCCATCAGCAAGATTCCGAATCCCGGGGATACTGCACACAAGCAGGTACCGGCCAAAAATAACGCCATCGCAGACAAAAACATCTGGCGAGTCGTGAACCATTGCTGCAGTAATGCGGTCACCGGCACCAGTACGCCGATAACGAGCATATAGCCCGTCGATAACCACTGTATGGTCGCGGCAGCAACGTTGAATTCCCGCATCAATCCAGGAAGCGCATTGGCAAGCAAATTTTCGTTAAGAAACGCTACAAATGCACCGATGAGTAGCGCGGTTAACATCGGCCCTCTCCTCATTCCATTTGCCTCTTGAACCCGTTTGTTCATCTTCTACCTCCCTAATATTCATTGCGTTCCGCCCGTTGCTTGTATATCCAATATCCCCCCGATCGATCTGAAGGCCGGTCAACTCTGCAAGGTTAAACGATCGACAAAGCCGACTTTTCATAGTGCCTTGACACCGAATCGCCAGCCTATCGTGCAGATTATCCTATACCATCACCTTCTAACAAGGAATAAAAGTTATCGCGGTCTTCGTCATCGAATTTGCCAAGCGTCCGTACCCTGACAAATTCATGTCCACCATACATGTCTATTTCCTCGCCATACCTATTGTAGAGCGCGATCATATTGCCATCCCGATTCAACTCCATGTACCCGTAGCATTGTGCCTCGGGCGCTTCACCGTAAAGGAGTATAAATCTGATTTTGTCCACGCTGTTCATGCAGCTCCTCCTTTTCTGTCTTTCGTAATGACCTTGAATTCATTGCGTTCTGTCCTTTGTGTGTATATCCCTTATCTCCCCATCGACCTGAAGAAAATTTTACGTGAAACCGGATGAATTGGAAAAAGCGATATCGCTCTTCATACTCGGAAATTCATTCCTATTTCGAAAACATAAGGGGGGTCCCTCGCAATGTCGCTCATTCGCACATTATCTCTTGACGAGATGAGATTTGGGGATTATGATAACGTGCCGGTCAACTCTACAAGGTAAATCAATAAAAAGGCCGACTTTTCGAAGTGCCGCGGCACCGAATCGTCAGCTCTGGTTCGAGCCTTGAACTGAGAATGATTATCGATTATAATAACCCCAATTCTGCAAATGGCAATCGTGAGGTGCGGGCATTGAATTGGGACGAGCAGATGCTGTTGTGGAATCAGGCGGCTGCCAGTATATTGGATATTCGCCATATAGTGTTGTGGGAGGGGCAGGATCTGCTCTCTTATCAGCTCCCCGCGAATATGTTTCTACTTGTAGTTAGTGGCAGCGCTTACGTGCGAATCGATGAACACAAATGTTATCTCAAGCGGCATCATCTCCTGCACGCAGGCAAGGGGATGAATGTGGACATCATGCCTGCCAAGCATGAATTTTCTTATTACCTCGTTTACTATAAGGCCGTTCTGCCCGCTTCCGCGGCAAGCGGTGTCGCTAACGGAATGGTCATGAAGGCACAACCATTCCGCCTGTTCTACCATGTGATCCTCCCGGAGCCGGGACTCGTGCACGGTCAAGTCCGCCGAATGTACGAGGAATGGCAGCAGTCCGGCGTATTGGCCCAGATTCGCATGAAATCGATGCTGTTTGAACTGATCTATGTGTTGTTCGGTCAATTGCAAAATTCCAAAGATCGGGGCAGCCCCTCGGATCTTGTGGCGTACGCACTGCGTTACATCCATGAGCATTACGCCGAAGCCGTATCCATGGATCAATTGGCCGAACTGCTCGGCTGCAGCAGCAGCTATATGTACAGACTGTTCAAAGCGGAGATCGGCAAAAGCCCGAACGATTACATAATCGGAATACGCCTGGAGCAAGCCCGACAATACCTGCTGACCACTCAGTTGAATCTGCGGGAAATTGCCCAGTCCGTCGGTTATTCGGATGTGTATTACTTTAGCCGATTGTTCAAAAAACAGTTCGGGATCTCGCCGCTTCAATCCCGCAAGCGTGAGTCCGAACATAGTGCTCTGCATCGTAATCCATTAAATACGTCAGTATCCTCCATTGTTCCGTCTATGCCACTCTCCTATAATCATAATGTAAATGAAAATGATTATCATCAACAAGAAGGAGAGATACCATTGCTTTCGAACAACCATCCAAAATCTTCAATGACCGCCTTGGTCATGCTATGCCTGTCACTGCTGATCAGCGCCTGCCAGGCAGGCAGCGGCAATGTAGGCTCGGAGAGCAAGGGCAGCACGGCGTCCTCCACAGCCGGCGCCGCCAATTCCGCCGCTGCAAGCAAAGAGGCAGAGCCGTCCTCCGCGACGAGGCTGTACAAGCATAAATTCGGCGAAACAGCAATTCCGGCGAACCCGAAACGCATTGTTACCGCCTACCACCTCGGACATATGCTGGCATTGGACGTACGCCCGCTTGGTGCTGCGACTTACATTCTGCAATACTCCCAGAAAGCCATGGATACGACCGGCGTCGTCGATTTGGGCGCTCCCCTCAATCTTGAGCGGATTGCCGATCTGGAACCGGATTTGATTATATTAATCGAAGCCTATCTTGAGCCGAGCGGAGGGTACGAAGGCTTCAATAAAATCGCGCCTACCGTCGTACTCGAGGCGAATCAGGATCCGGTGAAAGATATCCGGTTGATCGGGGATTTGCTCGGCAAGCAGGACAAAGCCGAACAATGGATTACGCAATATCAGGCGAAGATTGCTCAAACGAAAGAGCGTGTACAGCAACGGTTCGACCCTAACGAGACCTTCACCATTCTGAATGTACGGAGCGAGAAGTCTCGGATGATTTATCGGGATCGCAATATGGGGGGCAATATTTTGTACTCGTATTGGGGATTAAAGCCGCAAGCGAAAGTGCTCAAAGATGTCATTCAAGGGATTGACGACGAATCCTCCTATCTGTCTATAGCGGAAGAAGCCATTCCGGAATACGTTGGCGATCATCTCATTGTGGCCGCGGCTCCCGGCGCTCAAGGCTCGGTCGACAAGCTCATGGCTAGCGGGCTATGGAAAAATCTCGATGCCGTCAAAAACAACCGCGTATACCGGATCGACTTCGATCAATTTCTGTTTAACGATCCTATCTTCGCGATGAAACAAGTCGATATTTTGGCGGATGCCCTGACCAAGAACCGTTAAAGCCCCTCTTGCACGGCGAAGCTACGCATCAAATTGCAAAGTCAGGCAGCCAGTCAGAAGCAAACGCAGGAAAAAGCAATGAAATCACGGCAGTGCCGGAGTTGCTGTTCATGCTGACGATCAATGGGTGCATCGTCACGGTGGATTGAATGGACGTGAAGGTAATCAATTTAGCTCATTTGAGCCAGCAACAAGGGCGGAAGCGGCTGTGACACTATTGCGGCTGCAGCATGTTCTTGGCGAAATGCCAAGTGAATCAAAGGATTAGAAATCGACAATGCATACGATATGGTGTTGATTCAAGTCGGTCCGGCACGTCATTCTCAATGACATGACGGATCGGTCTTGTTTGTCCTTATGGTCACTTCCCAAGTATCCTAGATTGGACATGGTTGCCCTGTATGTGAAGGAACTACTACGGGTTCGTGGGGAGCATCGGTACTGCGTGGCAAAGCAATAGCAGTCCTACGGCGGCATATGGTCGCTCCGGGACTGCTATTTGGTCTTTCCCTTTTAGGATGCTGTCGCCGATTCTTGACCTGTACGATCCGCTTTCCTCCCCAAGACGCCACCGAACAGAAACGTTCCGAGCGAGAGCGCTAGACATACCGTGGAGAAGATGCCGATCGACGAATATCCGCCGAGCTGGACATAGAGTAGCCCGGCTAGCCAGGCGCCGAGCGTGTTCGCGCCGTTCATCGTCGAGTTGGCCAGACTGGAGATCGTTCCCCGGATGGAGGCGTTCAGCGAAGTGAGTGCCCCCATAACAATAGGAAAGATAATCCCGAGCGTCGTGAAAATGATCAGATAGACGATCGTAACGAGAGGGAGGTTCGTCAGATGAGGCATAGCCGTGTATAGTACTATGAGCATCGACATTCCTGCTACGACCGCCTTCGCATGGCCTAGCTTTCGAGTTGCATAAGAGCTGATCATGCTCCCCAGCAGACTGCCGAATCCGAGGAACATCATCACGGTGCCGATCTGCCCGATGGGAAGCTCGAAGCGATCAGCCATCCACTTGCCAACGAAAGCGAATGCGGTACCGCTCCCTAAGTGAAGGAGCAGGTAAGCGAGGAAGCCGCTCCTTGCTTTGCCGCTCGTCATCAGCGGGACATACCGGCGAAGGATCGCCGTCCGCTCGCCGTTGAGCACACTAGGCTTCAAGTCGGGCAGCGAGTAGAAGGCGACGGCGGCAAGCAGCAGCGATGCGATTCCAATCGTCCAGAACGGGACGGACCAATGAGCGGCCGCGAGCCAACTGCCGATCGGCACGCCAAGCGCCTGGGAAGCGGCGAGCCCGGCGAAGGCGATGCCCATCGTCTTCGATACTCTGGACGCCGGCATGATGGCGGGAATGGAAGCCCACACTTGGGGGGCCGTGAACGCCGCACTGACACCGGCAAGGAAGCAAAACAGGCACATCGTCCAGAAGCTATCCGCGAAGCCGCACAGGAATGTCGAGACGGAGAATCCGAGCAAGCCGCTCAGCATAACGGTTCTTCGGTTCCAGCCATCGGACAGTGGCCCGGCGATCAAGGCGAAGATGGCCGAGCCGAGCGTGTAGGCGCCAAGCATCCATCCTGCGATTCCCGTCGACACGCTGAATTGCGTCTGCAGCGTCGGGAGCAAGGGCGAGATGAGGAACGTATCCGTTCCAATCATGAACATGATGAGGAAGAACAGAGCGGTATATTTACGCATGGTCGATCACTCCCAGTGGGTTAGTGTTGCTTACAGTTTCTATCGTAAGATATAATAGTGACAAAATCTGTCATAAACCTATATATTCATTCAAAAGAGGCTGATCAGGATGCCCAAGTCCAAAAGACTGATGGAATTGATGATGACCGTCAACCGGAAGCGGCGGTTCAAAGTTCAGGAGCTTGCCGACGAATTCGGCGTCTCCAAGCGAACGATTTTACGGGATTTGCAGGAACTAAGCGAACTGGGGGTGCCGCTCTACTCGGAAGTAGGTCCGCATGGGGGCTATCAGGTGATAAGGGAAAGGGTGCTGCCTCCGATCGCATTCACCGAGGAAGAGGCCGTGGCCATGTTCTTTGCGGTACACGCCCTGCGTCATTACGCCTCGCTGCCGTTCGAAGCGGAATCCGCCTCAGCGCTGAGCAAATTCTACCTCCATATGCCCGGTGACGTCCGGGACCGGATCGACGGCATGAAGAACCGGGTCGACTTCATTACGCCGACAAGGCGTGGCGAAGCCCCCTGCTTGGCCATTCTTCTCGACGCAGCCGTACATCAGAAGGTGCTCGCCGTCGAATACGAGTCGAAGGAGGAGGAGGCGAGTAGCCGCCGGATTCAACCTGTCTGCCTTTACGCGAACAACGGTTTCTGGTATTGTACGGCCTACTGCTTTCTGCGCCAAGGATTCCGTGTATTTAGGTGTGATCGGATTCGCGAAGCGACGCATGACACGTCCGGCACGGAGCCGCTCGATCTAGGTGACATCAGCCTCAGCCGGCGGGAGGCTGCAGAGCCGATGGAGCCTGTTCGCCTTCGCGCAAAGCTGAGCCGTGCTGGCGTCCAGCGTTGCGAAGCCGAGCTGTGGCTTGCTCCTATGCTGAACGTGCGCGAAGACGGAAGTGGCGTGATCGATAAGGACGTGTCTCGAGGGGACATTCCTTTCTACACAGAGTTCTTCATCGGACTAGGGGACGAGGCCGACTTGGAGGAGCCGGCGGAATTGAAGAATGCGATCCGGAGGAGGCTCTCCGAGATGTTGGTTCGATACCAATGAATGGGCGCGATCGGCAAGCTCGATCAAGCCATTTCTCGCATGGTTAAGCGGAGAATGAACCGAACGATCTTTTAAAAAGCACTGGTTTACTAAAGGATGAAGCCGTTACTGAGTTAGCAAGAGAGTATGAAGGAACCACCTCTGAATTGTCGAATAAATCGAGGTAACTATAATCTCCAAAATTCCCCCTCAGTGCTCCTACGTGATGCATGAGTAGAACAAGCATGAAAGAGAGGAAGTATGACACCGAAATTTCCGAATTCGCAGCTGCTGGCTGCATTCCCTTGTTTGAGTGCCATTACCCCCGAAGAATGGGCCGAGGCGCAACCGACCGTGCGGACGTTCCCTGTCAAATCTTTTATTTTTCAGCGGGAGGATGCAGCGTCTTACGGCATGTTTTTGTTGAGCGGTACCGCACGCATCAGCCGTATCGGAGAGGATGGCAGCGAATTCGTCATAAGCACACTCACGGCAGGGCAGGTATGTGCTCTTCTCGTGCTTAGCGGTCTCAGCGGCCGCGATTACCCGGGGACGATCACGGCCGAGTCGGAAGTCGAGGCGTTGTTTGTTGCGAAACACAGTTTCCTCGGCTGGCTGCAGACGCACGCTGATATTCGGGGCGCCGTGTTCGGCGGTTTGCTGGACGGATTGCTTCGCATAAGCGAGCAGTCCGAGGAGCGTCGGTTGGAATCTTTGAATGCAAGGTTGTCGAAAGCGCTGCTGCGTACCTCTTCTGAGCAGAAGCCGCTGCTTAACGTCACGCATCAGGAGTTGGCCGCGGAGATCGGTTCAGCCCGTGAAGTCGTAAGTCGTGCGCTGCGGCGCTTCCGACACCAAGGGTGGATCGAGACGGGACGGGGCTGGGTACGAATTATTCGCCGAGACGAATTGGCATCCCAGCTAAGTGACTAGGTCACGGAAGCGGTACACACCTCCTGGTAAGATGAAGCTGTAATTCATCAACCTGTATATTTAGGAGGCATTCATTATGATTTCCCCACTTCAACCGAGCATGACCGCCCCAACATTCACAACGACGGACATCCTCGGCAACCCTGTAGCGTTACAAAGCTATCGAGGCCGTAAAGTACTGCTCTCCTTTTTCCGTTTCTCTGCCTGCGCTCTGTGCAATTTGCGCGTACACCAGTTTATCGGTCGGTACCCGCAGTGGCGGCGTCAAGGCATGGACGTCATCGCCGTGTTCGAATCCCCCATAGCCAACATGAACACTTATGTAGGCGCTCAAAACGCCCCGTTCCCGCTGGTTGCCGATCCTACGGCCACCCTATATGATTTGTACGGCGTCGAGACATCCGAAGAGAAGGTGCAGGCCACCTTGACCAACGCCCACACCAAAGAGTTTATCGCTCAGGCGGTGAACGCCGGTTTCGGGCTTACTCCCGAGGAAGGCTCGAACTTCCAGCGGATTCCGGCCGAATTTATAATCGACGAGCATGGAATCGTGCTGGTTGCGCATTACAACCGGCTCATCACCGACCATCTGGAGCTCGCGGCGATCGACCGTTTCGCAGCGGGCCAATCAGATAAAAGTGATGAAGCCAAGAGCTAGTTCAAGCATTCCAGCTAGCATTTCAATAGATATACAAAAATCACCAGTCCATCAGGGATTGGTGATTTACTTATGATACGCTCTAATGAAAAATGATTAATATATAAATACGCAATTATGTCGTTTTCTGTCACTATTAACGATTATGATTGGTTGTAACAAAGGTTAAGCTAAAACGATAAGCGGCATAACCGGCGTTGATAATTTAATAGCAGGGAGATGAAATGATGTATAGTACAGTTGAGAATTTTATCACGGAATGGGAAAACGAAGCCGTATTAACCCAGAAAATTTTGGACAGTTTGACCGATGAAGCGCTGCGGCAGCAAGTATATGCTGAAGGGCGCACGTTGGGAAGAATTGCGTGGCATTTTGTAACGAATATCCCTGAGTACTTAACTGAATTTGGACTGTTGATAGACAAAGTGCCCGATTCCGGCGAAGTGCCATCTGCGGAAGAAATCGCTGAAACTTTTAAAACTGTAAGTTCCAATGTGACGATCGCTCTGAAAGAGCAGTGGACAGATGAGACTTTAAAGCAAATAAAAAAAGCATTCGGAAGAATGGAGTCTAATGCTACAATTTTTATGGGATTGATCAAACACATTGTTCATCACCGAGGACAGGTTACAGTTCTTATGCGCCAAGCTGGATTGCCGATACCCGCGGTGTATGGTCCATCCAGGGAAGGTTGGATGCAAATGGGGGTACAAACGCCGCCGCTTTGAATGACTACTGAAAAGGTCCCCCTTCTTGGGGGGCTATACGCATCACAAAGTTCCAGCATCTCTTGCCGTGCGATTTGCATATTATGAACGTTTCTATTAAGGAGGGCGTTAGGCTTGAAACCACAACGAACGGAAGTGTACTGGAATCCTTTTATTCATTCGGCTTTCTATAACAAACCGATCTATTTAGCTGCTACAGCAATCGGCTTATGCCAAGTTACATTTCCGCATGAATCGTTTGAATACTTGCAGAGAGAGATCAAGAAACGGATTCCGAATGCTGAATTCATCCAAGGCATCGATCCTATGAGCGAATATAGCCGGCAATTAAAGGAGTATCTGGACGGGGATCGAAAAGAATTCACGTTTGCTATTGATTTTCGAGGTACTGATTTTCAAATCTCCGTATGGCGGGCACTTGTTAACATCCCCTATGGAGAAGTGCGGAGCTATTCGGATATCGCGCGGACGATTGGAAATTCCAATGCAGTTCGTGCTGTTGGAACGGCAAATGGCGCAAATCCCATTCCCATTGTTGTCCCCTGCCATCGTGTACTCGGTAGAAACAAGACGCTCACGGGATTTCGGGGAGGCTTGAAAATGAAAGAGACCTTGCTTCGTTTAGAAGGTTTCAATGCTTTTACTGTAAACGGGCACGAGAGATATTTCTTTTGAGGCGATGGCCCGAACCCTAATGGCGGTTTACCGTTATGTTCACCCTGTTTGGCTCTTTGTTTTAATCGTATAGTACATTCTCCATGCATGCTTCGTTCCAATTCTCCGATGGCTCCTAGGCTCATATTTCCCACGGATAGATACGTTAAAGCTGAACTGTACTAAACGCTTGCGGATCACGGAAAGCTGTCCCGTATAGGTCAGAGCGGTGGTGCTGGAATCTTAACCATCGCTTAACAGAGCTTGTCCTATCATTGAAGCTAATGGAAGGATGGTGGTGATGAACTTGAAAATATTGGTGGTCGAGGATGATTTGTCGATGCAACGGTCGATCGGCATGGGGCTGCGAAAATTCGGCTATGCGGTCGATGCGGCGTCGGACGGCGAAGAAGCGTTGCGGATGACCGAGATCCACGAATACGACGCGGTCGTGCTGGATTGGAACCTGCCAAGGATCGATGGGATCGATGTTCTGAGAGAGATCCGCAAGGATGACCCGGACATCAAGGTGCTGATTCTGTCGGCGCGCTACGAGGTCGAGGACAAAATCTTCGGTCTTGACGCCGGCGCAAACGATTATATGGCGAAGCCCTTCCACTTTCGGGAGTTGGAGGCCCGACTTCGAGCACTGCTTCGCCGAAGATTCATCCAAACGGATACGCGGCTGTCCCATGGCGAGATCCGGATCGATACCGCGTTGAAGGTAGCGTACGTTCAGGAACGCAGAATAGAAGTAACGAAGAAGGAATACGGCGTTCTGGAGTACCTGATGCTCAACACGAATAAGGTCGTCAGTGCGGAAGAAATGATAGAGCACCTGTGGGATAGCAGCGCCGACGGTTTCTCGAACTCGCTCAAGGTTCATATCAATTCGCTCAAGAAGAAGTTGGCCGAGCATCTGGGCGAACAAGAAGTGATCAAAAACAGAAGAGGGCTCGGGTATTACTTGACGGAGGTGCAGCTTGATGCGGATTAGTTCCCTCTCTCTGCGTTTGAGATTGACCCTGCTGATGGCGCTAATTCTCACGATCGCCTGCATCTCGCTCATGGCGGCCTCGATTTATGCCGCTCGCGTCGTCTATGTGCTTCCGCAGCCTGTTCCCGAATTCGGCATCGAAGCGGGAAGGGGGGGAGAGCTCCTTCCCGTCCCCATTCCGCCCGTTCCTGTGCCCGTGCCGCCTGTGCCCGTCTCGACGGAGCAGCAGATCGACTTCGCTTCCATCGGCTTCCTGTGTGCGATGTTGATTATCGCGATCGGTACCGGGATCACTTACCTGGTAGCGGGAAAAGCGTTAAAGCCTGTCACGGACTTAAGCACGGAGATCGAGAAGATCGACGAACATAATCTGTACAGGCAGGTTCAAGTCCCCCCGTCCAAGGACGAGGTCGCGAGGCTGTCCTTGTCATTCAACCGCATGATTCACAAGCTGGAAAAAGCATTCTTGGCCCATAAACACTTCTCGGCCAATGCCGCGCATGAACTCCGAACGCCGCTTGCCGCCATGATGGCCCGGATCGAGGTAGTGCAGCTAGGCGATCCTCCTACGCTTGAAGAATATGAGGAAGCGCTGGACGATACGCGGAAAAATGCGGAGCGCCTCAGCACCTTGATCCAAGATTTGCTTAAAATGAACGCAGACATGAATCGGGCCGCATGCGGAACATTCGCAGCCAAGGAACTGTTTCAGACGATCCTGAGCGAGCTAGGCGGGGAACTTCTAAGCAAAAACATTCGCATCGAAGCCCGTCTCGAGGATGTGTCGCTCTATGGGGAGCGAAATCTTTTGCATCGGGCCTTCTCCAACCTTCTTCATAACGCCATCAAATATAACAAGCCGAATGGAAGCATCCGAATCACGGCCGTCCACCATTCGGATACTACGCAGATTACTATCGCCGATACGGGCATCGGGATCCCGGAGGATCACTTGGACAAGATCTTCGAGCCGTTTTACTGCGTGGACAAGTCACGCTCCAGAGAGCTCGGGGGCAGCGGACTGGGGCTGTCCATCTCGAAGGCAGTCATCGCCAAGCATGGAGGCGAGATCCAAGTTCAGAGCGAGACTGGCGTTGCGACCGCATTCAGCATCCAGCTGCCGAACGCCCGCAGCATCCCTTAAAGCGGCCTGCGTCCTTGCGGCAGGCTGCTTTCCTTAACCGTGAATTAACCCACTCTCCCTTATCGTAATGGTATATCTATAGAGTGGGAGGACAAGAAATGCATAGAATCGCTGCAATGAGCCTTATCATCATCGTACTGGCGACCGGGATCTGGCTGGGCATTCAACCTCTGAAGCCGCCGTCACCGCCGTCCGAATCCGATGCTGATTATCCGGCATATCACCAAATGATGGCCAATCTGAAGGCCATGACCCTCGCACCGCACCCATCCGGCTCGGAGGAGCTGGCATCGGTACGGGCCTATTTATTGGCGCAAATCCGCGCTATGGGCTTGGAAGCGACGATCGAGAAAGTACGCTACACAGTCGCGGACGTGGAAGCTGACATTCTGGAACGTAATGGCGCGCCGAAGTTCAACAACAATCATGTTGGCGAACCGCCACCCGCGGACGCCTTCAAGGATACCATTCGCCGCAGGGCTCATTTTGACGAGAACGATGAAGTGGTCCTGCAAAACATACTGGTAAAGCTGGATGCTCCAGGAACCGATCGAGGCATCCTGTTGTCGGCCCATTATGACACCAAACCGACGACCCCGGGCGCGGCCGACGACATGATCTCCGTAAGCGCCATGCTGGAAGCCATGCGCGAGCAAGCGGACAAAGCGAATTTACGATCGGACCTTTATTTTCTGTTCACGGATGGCGAGGAGCTAGGGGCGCTGGGAGCGAAGGCTTTCGTTCAATCGCATCCTGAGCTGCTGGATACCATCGATCTGGTCGTTAACTTCGAAGCGCGCGGCAATCGCGGCGGGCTGCTGATGTTCGAGACTTCCGACGACAACCTGGATGCGGTACGCTACTTCCAGTCGGCAAGCTCGCGTCCGCTGGCGTACTCGTTCACGACCGCGCTGTACCGCAGAATGCCGAACGGGACGGACTTGACCCATTATTTGAAGGCGGGTTATACCGGACTGAATTTCGCGGCGGCGGAGGGGGTCGAGCATTACCACAGACTATCGGACAGTTTTGAAAATTTGGATCGCGGCACGGCGTACCATTTTCTGCAGACGGTCATGGAAATGGCGAATCATGCCGCGAGCGAGCCCTTTCAGGACAGCAGACGACAGGATAGCCTTTATTTCCCGTTGTTCCCAGGCCATTTGGCCGTGATGAGCCGCGCCGCGTCTTATGCCCTGTCGGCAGCGGCCGCTTTGTTCGCTGTCTGGTGGATGATCGTGCAGATTCGAACGGACAAGGTTCGGCTTCGCATGATTTTCGTAGAAGCGGGCTGGTTGCTCGGCGGGGTGGTCGGAGCAGCCTTGTTCAGCTGGGGAATCGTATTCGGGTTAACGCGATTGATGCAATTGGATGAGTCCACGAATAATGACACGGTGTTTCTGAGCGTCATCTTGGCTTTGGGCGCCTGCGTTCTCGCCGCAGGAAGCCTCCTGGTCCGCAAGCTGTCGCTGCGCCAAGCGATTGCCGGTCTCGTGCCGCTTCTTTTGCTGCTGATTGTCGGTAGCGCCGCTCTGTTCCAAGATATAAGCTATTTGTTTTCCTTTGCCACGCTGGGGATTCTGGTTGTCGCCCTGCTGGATCGGTACCGGATCGGAAGATGGATCGCAACGGCCGTTGTCGGCGCAGGAATAGGGTTTTTGTATGCGCCCGTATGTTGGTTGATCTATGTACTGTTCATGTTGCCGTTCGCCCCGGTCGTGGCCGCAATAAGCGTCATTCCGATCTCGATGGCAGCCGCCTTGTTGGCGACAACGTCGAAAGATGCTTCGGGACCGAACCGTTCCGCTGCATTGTTTACAAGCAGTTAGATTTAGAAAAATTCAAAATTTTCCACTTTGTGTATTGCATCGCGGAGTAATTTTAATTACTATATAAAGTAAGGGAGGTGAGAAAGATGAATGATGAATTACATCTCAATGTCTCGCTTTTGCGACGTCGTGTCCCGAATCTTACAACGGCAGCACGCGCCGCAGGTTTAAGGCCGGCTACAGTTTCAAATCTGTGCACAGGAAAAATTCCTGTAGGTAGGGCTGAAGTCCGAACGCTCGCGATTCTTGCGTCTCTGGCGAATTGCAGTATCGACGAATTGATTATTCGAGGGAGTGGGGCAAGCATGATTGAAACGGGAATAAAAGTTTTAGACTTGTTGGCGCCTGTCGTCCGGGGAGGTACCGTTGGTCTGGTGGCCCGGCATGGGGTGGGGCAGCTTGTTATGCTGGCAGAGCTCTTTCATCGGGTAAAACAGCGCGGGTACAAGACCATTCTCTGGGAACCCCAATATGATGCCGGGGACAAGTACAACATTAAGAAAGGCATGGAAGATGTGTTGCCTCAAGCCGATTTTATATGCAAATCTCTTGACGAGGTATCCGAACAAATATCTTTGCTGGGCACGGAATGTGATGTTATCTTGGGCGCCGATCGGGAAATTGTCATTTCCGGCGAATTATTGGCGCTTCGCGAGCGGCTTCAAGAAGCTGGAGTCCGTCCCTTGACCGTTGCCCTTGTTGACACCCGCTTCAACGCGCCGGATGAAGAAGTTCCCTATGGTCCGCTCGATACGCTTCTTCGCTTTGATGTGGATTTGGCTTCTCGCAAATTTTTTCCTGCAGTGGATCCACTGGCGTCCACATCGACGGTTTTGGAGGGAGCCCAATTGGAGGCAACGCATCTTATGATTCAGCAGCGGGCCAAAAAGCTGCTTCGTCGTTATCGGGAACTGCGCTTTCTGGTCGATAAGCAAGGAGTAGAAAAAATACCGGAAACGGATGTGCAAACCTACTATCGCGGAGAACGTCTGGAGGCATTTCTTACTCAACCGTTTTATACCGCCGAGCCCTATACGAAAAAGCCCGGAGAATGGTTGACGCTTCAGGGGACATTGGATAGCGTTAGGCGTATCATGGATGGGGCTGTTGATGATTTAGAGCCTGACCAACTTATGTATGTCGGAAGCTTGATGAAAAATTAGACCGCTCCTTGGCGAAGAAGCGGTCTTTAGAAAAAAACATGTTCATATTTATCGTAGCACGGATCTTTGGGGTCATCAAGCTATGAATACAACTATAAGTAAGTAACATCGAAGAAGCGGTTGTCAATCCATACGACGATCGCTTCTTTGGCGGATTCAAGTGCTCTAATGAATTGCTTTAAGAAACGATAAGCAAGCACAAAGTCGTCTTTAATTGAAGCGTCAAAAGGCGCCCGTTTATTGTTAATAATTTTACAGTTCTACGCTTTCTCTCCCTTATGGCTGTTCAGCCACCGGTATACAGCAACGGCCAGCGCCGAGCCGGCAAGAGGGGCGATAAGAAACACCCATACTTGGGATAAGGCTTGCCCGCCAAGCAGTAGTGCCGGTCCCAGGCTCCTTGCAGGATTGACGGACGTTCCCGTTAAGGCGATGCCAAGAATATGTACGAAAGCGAGAGTCAGTCCGATGACCAGGCCGGTTACGTTTCCATTGCTTGCAGTAGAGGTCACGCCCAGGATCGTATAAATAAAAACGAAGGTTAAAATGATTTCGACAATGACCGCCATCAGCAATGGGATCCCGATCCCATAACCGGGGCCGAAACCATTCTGACCGAGACCCGTCATGGGCATGCCCGCGGAGACGACGATGGCATACAGAATGGCCGAGCCCGCAATAGCACCGGCGATTTGCGAAGCAACGTACCCGACGAAGTCGGTAACCGTTAGCTTACGGCTAATGAGCATGGCGAGTGAAACCGCCGGGTTGATATGACACCCCGAAATCGGACCGATGACATAAGCCATCGCCACAATAGACAGTCCGAATGCCAAGGCGATTCCCAAATATCCGAGTTCTCCTCCCGCCGTAGCGGCACTGCCGCAGCCGAACAGAACAAGCACCAATGTTCCAATGAATTCGGCAGCATACTTTTTGATTGACGCGTTCATCATCTACCTCCCAATAAATAAAAATCAATCTGATTATAAACGAGATACATTTACAAAAACTGTACATAAGACCGCATCCTGAATAGAGGAAAGTTGTAGTACGGAGCAGATAAAGCGGTCCGCTCTGTTACTATTCATATCGAGGGAGCTTCACCATAATACCTTGCGACAGGAAATATTTGGGGGACCCTGGCAGAACCCGGTACGGAAAGACTCATACCGCTCTCGGACTTGGGCTTCTAGAGGGCCGGGAAGGCAATCAATTTGTGCCGGATGGACTTGCAACAAGAGCCGAAGCTGCCGTCGCACTTTTGCGGCTTTGGAAAGTGCTTCAGTAGCACCATAGAATATCGATTCAGGCTGGCCCGGTATGTCATTCTCAATGGCATTACGGGTCAGTCTTTTTTTGTCGAAGCTGAGATGCCTCGCCTTGCCCCCCATGGATTCGTATACTATATTGAGAGAAACGATAATAAAGCCAGTCATCTTCCTACGCCAAATCTAAAGGGATCTGCCTCATGAATTCCTCTGTGGAACTTATCCTTATGATTGCTTCATTGATCATGATGGGCACCATTTTATTCTTTGTATACGGGTTTAGAAAAGAACGCGGAGTAAGTTATCTCATCGGCTTGATCGTATGCCGGATTATTTACTCGAGCAGTATCATTTTGGAGAAAAGCAGCTCTTTATTGACGGAGAAGCTGATTTTTCGCAATATTCAGAGTACCGCACTTAATTTAATCGTACCTTTCTTTCTCCTATTTGTTTATCAGTTGATCGGTCGCGATAAATTATTAAAGCCTCGATGGAAGATCATGCTGTTCGCGATATTTGCGCTCTGGTCGCTACTGTCGTGGTTCGATCCCGTGCTCCATGTGATCTATCGCGTGATAGAGCTCTATAACGGACATTTAATTACGACGAGGACCATCTATTCAGTCGCTTTCTCGGTCGCTTGTTACAGCATTTTGGCTGTATGTCTTTATTTTCTATTTCAGTATATACGGAGCATCCGTAACGATTTTCGTAAGCCAGGGATGTGGGTTCTGTTTCTGAGTTCATTTCCGCTTGTTCTGGAGATTGTCAAACTCATGAATCCCGAATGGTCGTCCTGGCTGCTTCCATTGTCGGTTTACTGTGGATTTACAGGTACATTGATGCTGGTAATTACACTGCGGATAAAGTTTTTCTCTACCGTTCCGATTGCCAGGAATATTGTGCTCGATACGCTTCAGGAAAGTATTGTGATTGCGAATGCTTCGGGTAAGATCATCGACAGCAATAAACGGGCTTCCCAATGGTTTTCAGAGATGGGGTATGCAGCTATATACGGTCGGAATATGGCGGAACTATTGGTGCCTTGGCCGGAATGGCATAAGTTGTGCAAGTCTATGCAACAAGGCCGTGTAGAGATCGACACTTGGCTGGATGGAGAAAGAAAAATTTACAGTGTGAACGTATATCCGTTACATATCCTGCGTAAGCAGGGACAGGGGAGCATTTCTCTTATCGTCGATATTACGGAGAAGCAGCGGCATCTGGAGCAGATTGCACAGCTCAACCAGTTGAAGGATCAGCTGTTTACGATCGTGTCGCACGATATTCGCAGTCCACTGGCGTTGCAGTTTCAACTAGTTGAATTGCTGGAAGAAGACAGAGACAGCTTCGATCCCGATCATCGGGAAATCATTGAGACGCTGGGTGACCAGATTCGAAATACACTCGGAATGGCTAATAATTTGTTGGAGTGGTTTCGCAGCCAGCGGAAAGACCTGGCTCTTCGTCCACAGTCAGTGGAGTTGTCCGAGGTTGTGGAGGAATGTTGTCATGTGCTGCATATTAAAAGCGAGGCCAAACGGATAAGCGTGACAAATACGATTGCCTCAGGCACTTATGTGTATGCCGACCGGGAAGCGCTCGGTTTAATTATCCGTAATTTGTTATCCAACGCCATCAAATTTACCGGACTGGGCGGAGCAGTCCAGGTGGATGCTGAGTTACTAGGAGACATGGTGATCGTTTCCGTCCGCGATGACGGGGTGGGCATGGAAGAGGAGCAGGTTCGTCAGCTATTTGCCGAGAAGCAGCTCAACTCGCTGGTCGGCACCTTGGGAGAGAAGGGGATGGGACTGGGGCTGCTCGTAAGCCGGCAGTTCGTACAACTAAGCGGCGGGCGTATGTGGGTGGAAAGCAAAGCAGGGCATGGAAGCGTATTTCACTTCACCATGAGAGGCGGAACAGAATGATGAAAGTACTCATCGTTGACGATGAGCCTGCCATGCTGGTGGCTATGAAGCGAATGCTGTCGAATATGGAAGACGTGGATCTTGTCGGAAGCTTCCGGAATGCGGCGGAGGTGCTGGACTTCGTTCGGGTCAGCGACGTGGATCTCGCATTCCTGGACATCAAGATTGCTGCGGACGATGGTTTAGAGCTGGCCCGCGGCTTGCGTTCGGTTCGTGCTGATCTCGACATCGTGTTTACAACCTCCCATGCAGAATATGCGATTCACGCTTACGATGTTTATCCATTGGACTATATGGTCAAGCCGATTTCCAGAAAGCGCCTGGCCCAAACTATCAATAGAGCGGCAGGCAGACGCAGCCCCTCTTCTTCTGATGTTGGCGACCACACGCCTGATCGGCTGACGGTTCGGGGACTCGGTTGCTTCGAGGCCAGCAGCAAGCAAATGGGCGCAGTGAAATGGATTTCAAAAAAAAGTATGGAGTTATTCGCCTATTTGCTTGTTAATCGAGGCCGAAGTGTAGCCAAAATCCGAGTATTGGAAGATATTTTCCCGGACATGCCCCTTAAAAATGCGGAGGCATACCTCAATACGGCGGTTTATCAGCTTAGAAAAGCTTTGTCCCTGCATGGGTTCAAAGAGATGGTCATATCGGCGCAGGAACAGTATCGTGTAGACTTGGATCAAGCAGAAGTCGATTTCATACAATTTGAGCAAGGCGTGGAGGAATTAACCGAAATCAATACGGCAAATGAAGCAGCGGCAATTACTTTGGAGAAACAGTTTGCAGGCGAGCTGTTCGATGATAAATCGTTTGTGTGGGCTGATGTGGAGCGTGAACGATTGGCGATATTGTACGATGCCTTGGCCAAGCGTCTCGCAAGCTGGCTGCTGGCTCAGCAGCAATATCGAGAAGCAGCGCACATCGCGAGAAAAATGGTATCCCGCAATGAATTTGAAGAAGAGTCCAATCTCCTGCTCCTGAATATCGTAGGGGCCATGGGGGACCGTCAGTCCCTTCATCACTATTATGAGCGCTATACGCAATTGCTGCTTCGAGAACTCGGCCTGCAGCCCTCGCCGCTCATTCAAGGGCTATATGAACAGTACCGGTGATCGCCTCCTGGTAAATGGTCATGCTTCCGGGTTCATATATACGATTAGAACGGGGATATTTGGTGAATATGACGTCGAAAGCCTATCCTATAACAGTAAATTAATATTTTAATCTATATACAATAGTGATACACTATGAATAGGTTATATTGATCCAGAAAAGATGTATGACTAGGTCGCGCCCTGATTTGCAATGGCGCCTGAGCAGAATCTCCTACATCCTTTCTGCAAACTTAGGGTATAAGGACGGTAAACATGAGTAACAGACAAACTAAAACAGACGTTATCCTGATTGGTGCTGGAATCATGAGCGCTACTTTGGGGTCACTGCTGAAGGAATTAGTGCCGGACTGGGAAATTACAGTGTTGGAAAGGCGCGCAATCGCAGGAGAGGAAAGCTCTAACGAATGGAATAATGCGGGAACGGGGCATTCATCGCTGTGCGAGCTTAACTACACCGTCGAAAAACCGGACCGATCCATAGATATTAGCAAAGCTGTAAAAGTTAATGAAGAGTTCCAAGATTCCAAGCAGTTTTGGTCTTATCTCGTAAACAGCAGTCTGATACGCAATCCGCAGGACTTTATCATGCCGGTGCCTCATATGAGCTTTGTGCAAGGGGAACAAGACGTAACGTTTTTAAAGAAGCGTTTTGAAGCGTTGTCCGGCAATCCCTTGTTCCAAGGGATGGAATTTTCCGATGACCCGGGAAAACTGAAGGAATGGATTCCCCTCATGATGAAAGACCGGACAGTGGATAAACCTATAGCGGCAACAAGAATCGAATCCGGTACGGATGTTAACTTTGGCGCTTTAACGCGTTTATTGTTTGATCATTTAAAGAGTAAAAACGTCGATATCAAATTCAAACATAATGTTGATGATATTACACGTACTAGCGACGGCTCGTGGGAATTGAAAGTGCGGAATGTCGACAGCGGTACCGTAGAACGCCATACTGCAAAATTCGTCTTTATCGGAGGCGGGGGAGGAAGTCTCCATTTGCTGCAAAAATCCGGTATTCCTGAAGGAAAAGGTATCGGAGGATTTCCGGTAAGCGGACTATTTATGGTGTGTCGGAAACCGGATGTTGTAGCGCAGCATCGTGCAAAAGTATACGGCAAAGCTGCGATCGGCGCTCCTCCAATGTCCGTTCCGCATCTTGACACCAGGGTTATCGACAAGAAAGAATCATTGTTCTTCGGACCGTTTGCCGGCTTCTCGCCAAAGTTTTTAAAATTCGGTTCGATGCTTGATTTGTTGACTTCCGTCAAATCGCATAATCTCGTAACGATGATGGCCGCAGGCGTAAAAAACGTTCCATTGACAACATACCTGATCAAGCAAGTTATGTTATCGAAAGAAAAGCGCATGGAAGCTTTACGGGAATTTGTCCCGAATGCCAAAAGCGATGATTGGGAGTTGCTGGTAGCGGGTCAGCGTGTACAAATTATTAAAGATACTGCTGCCGGCAAAGGAACGCTTCAATTCGGTACGGAAGTTATTAGTGCCGCCGATGGCTCGATAGCTGCATTGCTCGGCGCTTCCCCGGGTGCTTCTACCGCCGTATCCGTCATGCTCGAAGTCATAAAAAAATGCTTCCCGCAACATATAAAGGCGTGGGAGCCGAAATTAAAAGAAATGATACCTTCTTATGGCGTGTCATTATTGAAAAACCCGGAACTTATCCAAGAAATTCATACTTCAACAGAGCGGGCGCTTGGCTTAGCGGGTAAAAAACAAGCAAATCCGGAACCAAAAAACCGGATGGTAAAGGAAGCGTAAATTGCCGATTTGGCAATTTATTGCTTTCTTTTTTTCTATGTAAGCATAACCCGCATACAAGTTGGACGTTGGTGGGCGTGACAAGACATTGTCTGTGTATAACGGCACTGGAGTCCGTTATGGTCTCGACTTTCATTACACTCCTGAAAATAACGACGCAGGCTTCCGCTATTTCGATCACTCGGGGTGAAAAAGGGTAGTAAACAGCGGAATAGAGGAATCGTTTTCCGTTAATTGGCTGTCGGCACTGCTTTTCGGGGCAATAGCACACGCCAGTTCCGCTATTTGATCGATACGGGGTCTCGCGAGCTCCGGAAAAGGCGGCAAGCGTTCAACGATCATGCGAGGTGGTTTAGTCGACAGAGGGCAACTTTGACGACTGTCGGTCAATGGTTACATCGCGGAAAAGGGGGAATGGAAACGGGAAAACGGATCATTTTTCGACCTTTTCCTCAACCAACCGCACCAATTCAGACGGAGAAATATTCAACTGCCCAGCCAACGCAAAAATCGTATTCAGCGTAGGGCGCCGCTTGCCGCGTTCGAGTAAGCTGATATAAGTTCGGTCGAGCTTGGCCAGAAAAGCAAGCTCCTCTTGGCTAAGCTTTCGCTCTTCGCGGATTTTGCGTAATTGTTGCCCAAAAACGATCTCTATGCTCAAGGTCATCACTCCTTGAGCTTTATTATTTCCACGATTGTGACAAATGGTCTACGGACTATAGTCACGTGTGGTTGATTTGTGATATTATGATGACTATAGTCAGAGGACGAAGTAATTCAGGAGGTAGCGTGGGGAGGAAAAGAGATCGTAAGATGAATCGGATAGATGTAGTTCATTTGAAATTGGTGCGGGAAAGAAGTTTCTTTTCCTATCCGAAAATAGAATCTCCGGACGATGCTCATCGACTATTTCGTCAATTTATTGAATCAGAGACGGATCGCGAGATGCTTGTACTACTATGTCTGGATGTTAAGAATAAACCTACGGCTATACAAATTCTAGCTATAGGAACGCTGAGCAGCTTGCTTGTTCATCCGAGGGAAGTTTTTAAAACCGCTATATGGGCAAACTCGGCATCTATCATATGTGCTCATAGCCATCCGAGTGGCGATCCGGAACCGAGCCCCGAAGACGTTGAAGTCACTCAGCAGTTGATGAAAACGGGGAAGATCGTCGGCATCCATCTGCTGGATCATTTGATTCTTGGGGCGGATCATGACTATGTCAGCTTTAAAGAAAGAGATTTGATTAATGAGGCCAACATAAGATAACAGACAAACAACACCCAATTTGACTATCGAAAATATACTTAGTATAATTTCGGTATCAAGAGGAGGTGGCTGCATGTTTATTCCCGGTTTCACTGTGTGGTATAGCGTCCAAAATCTCGATCGTTCGCTGGCGTTTTATACCGAAAAGCTTGGCTTTGAATTGCTTTATCATAATCCCGAGTGGGGGATGGCTATGGTCAAGACGAATACGGAGAACTGTGTGATCGGGTTTTCGGAGGCGGAAACGGTTGTTCCTTCCACGTCTTCTACGGTCTTCGATGTGGAGAATATCGATACTACCGTACATAAGCTTCAACAGCAAGGCGTAGCCTTTGCCGGTGAAATCGAAACGATTACGGATTTCGTTAAATTGGCGACTTTCTCGGATCCGGATGGGCATTCTCTCATGCTTTCCCAGCAGTTGACCGAGCTTTGAACAAGAAGCGGACGGTGCTTGAAATTTCACAGCAGCTGTCCGGGCGATGGACGATTCCGATTTTGCTTGAGCTGGAAAGCAGCGGGGGGAGATTCACTCCGTTGCAGAAGCAGTTGGAGATTACGCCTGCCCGGCTCAGCGATAATCTGAAGCAGCTAAGCGAGGTCGATCTCGTTCGTCATCTAACCCCGTACGAGCGTCGCCATCCTCTCTTGCCGGAGTACACGTTAACGGAGAAAGGGAAGCTTTACCGGGAAGCGGCTAAAGCGATTCGGAGCTCCGAAGCGAAGATTGGGCATGGAGCCTTGTCCGCCAAGGCGTGGAATATGCCTGTGCTCGTTGCGCTTCATTTTCATTATGAGCGATTTCAGGAAATCCGTCGCGTCCTGCATTCGGTCACGCCTCGCATGCTTTCGACGCGTCTTGACGAGCTGCACGGCGAGGAATTAATTCTCAAGCATTTCTCCGAGCAGTCTCGACCGTCGTTTGTGTACGAGTTGTCTGCACAAGCCGTTAAACCTATTGAACGGATGACATCCGATATCGCTACTCTGGTCATGTGACGATTTCGGCCAGAAAAAAACCACCCCCGCAAGAAAGGGGGTGGTAAATACTACTGCCTAGCCAGCTCCTTGCGCACGATCGGGGCAACCTTGGTGCCGAGCAGCTCTATGGCATGCAAGACTTCCCGGTGCGGCATCGTACCGACATTGATGTGCAGGAAGAAACGGGTGACACCCAAGTTCCGGCGCAGTAGAACGATCTTCTCCGCGACAAACTCGGGATCGCCGACATAGAGAGCGCCCCGCAGACTGCGGGCGGCGTCAAAAGCCGCGCGGGTGTACGGAGGCCATCCCCGCTCACGCCCGATGACATTCATCTGGGCTTGCGTGGACGGGAAAAATAAATCGGCGGCCTGATCGGCTGTGTCTCCGACGAATCCGTGCGAATGCGTGGCAATCTGCAATTGGTCGGGGTTATGTCCGGCGCGTGAGGCAGCTTCTTTGTAAAGGTCGACTAACGGAGCAAATCTCTCCGGCATGCCGCCGATGATGGCGAAGGCGATCGGAAGACCCAGCGTTCCTGCCCGAACCGCCGACTCCGGATTTCCGCCGCTTGCGATCCATACCGGCAACGGGCTCTGAACGGACCGGGGATAGACGCCAAGGTTGTCGATGGCGGGACGATGGCCGCCGCGCCAAGTGACCTTCTCCGAGGCTCTGATCGCGAGCAGCAGCTCCAGCTTTTCCTCGAACAACGCGTCATAATCGTCCAGACTGTATCCGAACAGCGGGAACGATTCAATGAACGAACCCCGGCCCGCCATAATTTCCGCCCGACCGTTAGAGATACCGTCAAGGGTGGAGAACGCTTGATACACGCGAACCGGGTCGTCCGAGGACAGCACGGTAACGGCACTCGTAAGCCGTATGTTCTTCGTCATAGCCGCCGCTGCCGCCAGTACGACGGCGGGCGCAGTTCCTGCATAATCGGCCCGATGATGCTCCCCGATTCCATACACATCCAGACCGACTTGATCGGCCAGCACGATCTCCTCGACCGCATGGCGCAGCCGCTCGGCATGGCTGATGACCTGTCCGGTAACCGGGTCCGGCGTAGCCTCCAAAAAGGTACTGATTCCTATTTCCATATTCATTGCCGTATCGGCCATGTGGATTCGCCTCCATTCGATACTTCTAGTTTACTCATTTTTTTATGGTTTCTCAAATTTAGTAAGTGTTTTCCGTACTCTTGAAAACAAATATGGATTTGAATTGCGACTTAATGTTAGATTAGAGTGTATACAACACGCGAGGAGGACACTGGATGTCAATCGTCCCGAACTTGGTACAGTTCAATAAGAAATTTGTGGAAGAGAAGCGCTATGAAGATTATTTGACGGACAAGTACCCCGACAAAAAAATAGCGATATTGACCTGCATGGATACGCGACTCAGTGAACTGCTCCCGAAGGCGTTAGGCTTTAAAAACGGGGATGCGAAGTTCATTAAAAATGCCGGAGCTATTTTGACCCAGCCGTTCGGCAGCGCCATGCGCAGCATTTTGGTGGCGGTGTACGAGCTGGGGGCGCGCGAAGTGCTCGTGATCGGCCACTTGGGCTGCGGCATGACGGAGATCGATGTGAAGGGCATGGTCAATAAATTCGCCGAGCATGGCATCGACCCGCTGGCCATCGAGACGCTGGAGAATGCCGGGATTCGGATGGAAAAGTTTTTGCGGGGATTCGACCGCGCGGAGGACGGTGTGATGCACAGCGTGAAAATGATTCGCCGGCATCCGCTGTTTCCAAAGGCGATTCCCGTTCATGGCTTTGTGATGAATCCCGAGACAGGGGAGATCGAGGTCATTGTCGAGGACTACAGGGAAGAAGGAAAGACACCGTGACGATTCCCGAATATGCAGTACCTACCCCCTTCCGATAAAGGGGATTTTTTTGTTGTGATCCGGGTTCGACCTTAAGCATTCCTCCGCTTGTCGATCGTTACTGCTTTAGCAATGCAAATGCCGCGCCGGGCAATTGCAGCCGGATTTCGCTTATGACGCATGCAAGCATGACGGCTTCCTGCAGACGGCTTTGTCGAATGTCCCCCAAGTCGATAATGTCCGACCAGCCCAAATCTCCAAGGATCGTTTTGACCTGCTGCTTGGCATGATCGGCGTTACCGGAAATAAACATGGCGGGTATGCCTTCCTTGAAATACGGTTGAACCATGCGCTTGTCGCTGACCGTATTGAGTGCTTTGACGATATGACTCTCCGGCAACCAGCTCTGGACCCATTCTCCTGCCGAAGTATGGTCGTATTGTAAACGGGGACCGTTGTCAAACCGCACGGCATTGCTTACATCGATGACCGTTTTGTTACTCAGGCGAACAGGGCCGATTGTATCGAGCACGTCCTTCAAGCAAGACCAAGGAAGTGCCAAAATGACAATTTCGCCGAACCGGGCGGCTTCGTCAAATGAAGCCATGTCCCCATTTCCGCCGACCTCTTGCTTCCAAAACCGATGCTTCGCATTTTGCGGATCGCGGCTGCTCATTAAAACGCGATGACCTGCCATAGCCAGCCCTTTTCCCAGAACGGTTCCGACATTGCCGGCTCCGATGATTCCGATATTCAATGCAATCCCTCCCTTTACTGGTGAGTATAGGCGCTATCGATCCCGCAAACAATTAGGCACTTTTAAGTGTCCGGCATCGAGAAGGGAGATAGTGTATAATACAGGTAGAAAATGGAGGCGTTGCGGATGCCCGTCCAGCCGAACGACTGCCCCGTGGAGCTCGTATTTGCGCTCCTGAGCGGCAAATGGAAAATTCCGATCTACCGGAAACTGTACATCAGTACGGAGCCCGTGCGGTATGGCGAGCTGCAGCGCCACATTCCGTCCATTACGAAAAAAATGCTGACCGAGCAGCTTCGGGAGCTCGAGGCTGACGGCATCGTCGATAGGAATGTGTATCCGGAGACCCCGCCGAAGGTAGAATACTCGCTGACAGCCCGGGGAAGGTCCATGATCGCCTTCCTCGATAGGATGAGCGATTGGGGAGAAGAGCACATCCTGCCGGATAAGTCCGTTGTTCAAAATGTGGAATAAGGGAAAGTCCGCTACCTTCTCGCAATCGCGTCATTACGAATTCCCGCGAATAAAAACGACGCAAAGTGGAAGAACTGATGAGAGCCGGAGGCTGCCGGCCTTCCGAAGCGCACTTATCGGATGACGCCGGCGCAAGGGGATGGCTTCGTAATGTCGTCGGCTGGGAATCCTAATACCGAATGGAGAATGCTCCAACCATGAATGCTAATTGGAAAAAAAACATAACGCTCTTCTTGGTCGGCCAGACGATATCGCTGTTCGGATCGTCGCTGGTCCAGTATGCGATCATGTGGTACATTACGCTGACGACCCAATCGGGCGTCATGATGACGATCTCCATCGTTTGCGGTTTTCTTCCTACCTTTTTCCTGTCTCCGTTTGCCGGAGTATGGGCCGATCGGTATAACCGGAAACTGCTCATCGTGTTATCGGATAGCTTGATCGCGATATCCACCTTAATTATGGCCATTCTGTTTATGGCCGGGTACGATGCCCTATGGCTGCTTTTCTTGATGTCGGCGATCCGCGCTCTCGGGACCGGCATTCAAACTCCGGCTGTGGGGGCTTTTATTCCTCAGCTGGTGCCGGAGGACAAGCTGACGAAGGTGAACGGCACCAACGGAAGCATTCAGGCGTTCATCATGCTGGTGTCCCCTATGGCCAGCGGAGCCCTGCTTACGGTTGCCACGATCGAAACGATCTTCTTTATCGACGTGATTACGGCGGCGATAGCGGTCGTGACCTTGCTTCTATTTTTGCGGGTTCCCGTTCATGCGAAAGCATTGGAGAAGCAAACGACCAGTTATTTCAGCGACATGCGCCAAGGCTTCGTTTATATCAAAAATCATGATTATGTGAAGCAGTTTTTTCTATTCTGCGCCTTTTTCTTCGTCCTGGCCGCTCCCGTCGCCTTTCTTACGCCGCTGCAGGTCGCCAGAAGCTTCGGTGACGAGGTATGGCGCCTGACGGCGATCGAGATCACGTTCTCGATAGGAATGATGGCCGGCGGAATTTTCATGGCCTCTTGGGGCGGCTTTGCCAACAAGATTCATACGATGACGCTATCCTGCCTGATGATCGGGGCTTGTACATTCGCGCTCGGCGTCATTCCCGTGTTCTGGATTTACCTCGTCTTTATGGGACTGGTGGGCGTCGCCATGCCGGTCTTCAATACTCCTTCTACCGTACTGCTGCAAGAGAAGGTGGAGCCCGATTACTTGGGCAGAGTGTTCGGGGTGTTGGGCATGATATCGAGCTCGATGATGCCGCTCGGCATGCTTGTATTCGGACCGATATCGGATATAATCCGAATCGAGTGGCTGCTGATAGGGACCGGCGTGCTGCTGTTTATCCAAGGATTTTTCTTGGTAGGCAACAAAGTGCTGATTGCGGCAGGCAGGCCGAAGCCCGATCAGTCCGGCGTGTGACGGGGCTGCAAAAAAGTCCCTGAAGGGACGGCGAGGTTGAATGTCACCCGGGCTGGACAGAATGATCTTATATATCGATAGGAGAGCGAGGGAACGGAAATGGCGATACAAGCCGGAGTGGAACGCGATGTGGCGACGGACGCCTATCTCGATGATGTTGACGACTGCGACGAAGAAGAGGACCGGTGGCGTCCGTCTGCACCGGAACGCGACCGACGGGATCGGCTCGGCGTGCTACGCAGACGCGGATCGAACGGGCTGTGAAGTCTACCGGTACGAAATGGAAAAGCCTTTTGACTCTCGGAGTCGAACGGCTTTTTTTGCGTTATAGCAGGAAATGCAATGCTCCTTTCCCGCTTACGCCCGCTGCTGCTGCGTCATTTTTCAATACGGTGGCGCTTATGAATAGGCGGCTGCGCTATACCCGGACGAATCGGGGTATTTCTAGTATAATGGGAATGGGAGGGAGGCCGAATATGTACACGGTACCCGGGCATCAAATTCATCAGGTCATTTTTGAAGACCCCAATATGGTCATATGCTTCGCTTCCTCTGAAGATCGCAACACCGATGTCCTCCTGAAAATCGTCAAGGAAGGGCATCGTGCCATGATCGAGAATGCCAAGCTGATCAACGAATTCGAGATCGCCAGCCATTTGCAAATAGAGGGAATACTCGCGCCGTTGGCGCTTCTTAGACGCGGCAACGGATTGATTCTGGCCAGCGAGTGGGTGAACGGGCTAACGCTCAGGCATTATTGCGCATCGGGGCCGTTGCCCGTGAAAGAATTTCTGCAACTGGGCATACATATCGCGAGCGTATTGGAGCAGCTGCACGAGAGGCAGGTGCTCCATATGAACCTGCGCCCGGATACCGTCGTCGTCGTGCCGGGTACGCTCCAAATCTACATTACCGGTATGGGACACGCGATTTTGTCCGAGGAGAGCGGGCTGCAGGCGCGCAATATGCCGCTGATCGAAGGAAGCCCGCCCTATATGGCGCCCGAGCGAAACGGGCGCACGAACAAGCTGTTGGACGGTCGGACGGACTTGTATTCGCTTGGCGTGACATTTTTCGAAATATTGGCCGGGAGGCTTCCTTTCGAAGCGAATGACCCGCTCGGCTGGGCACATGCCCATGTCGCCAAAGCGCCGGCGGATGTAACGGATACACGTCCGGATGTGCCGGCGATTGTCGCCGATATCGTGATGAAGCTGCTTCAGAAGCAGGTGGACAAACGGTATCAATCCGCTCGCGGCTTAAGATCGGACTTGGAGCGCTGTCTGGCTGCATGGGAGGAAGATGGCTCCGTAGAATCGTTCGAGCTTGGCTTGGCGGACCCGGCTGTTCGGACAGAACCGCTTGATGACACTACGGCTATAATCGATACTGCTGAATCTCGCGACACGGCGAGCGGCGAATGGGGCTATGACTATTCGCAAATGCTCGATTTGGCTGCGGTGATGCGCGCTTCCCAGGCGTTCTCTACAGAGGCGGGCATAGACCGGCTCGTTCTCAAATTAATGAGCATCATACTCGAATCGGCGGGTGCGGACCGCGGCTGCTATATTTCGGCACTTGGCTCCGGGTTGTCCGTCGAGCTTATTGTCGAGGCGGATGCCGGGCAGATTGCGAACCATCGGGCCATTCCTCTTGCCGATTGCGATACCCTATGCATCCATCTGGTAACGTACTCGATGCTTAGGCGTTCTCCGTATATCGTATACGACGCTTCGCGGGACGGCTTGTTCGCCCAAGATCCGTACTTCCCGGCGAATGGCGTCGAATCCGCGCTTTGTATGCCTCTGCTTATTCAAGACCAATACGTCGGGGCGCTGTACATGGAGAACCGCCATACGACCGGCGCTTTTGACGAAGGCCGGCTGCGGGTGCTGCAAATGCTCGGGGCTCAGCTGTATACCGTCTACCAGCTATCCGCCTACTTTCCGGACCCGTCCGGAGCGGCGGGAGGCAGGATCCGGCCACCGGAGCTTCCCGAACCGCGGACCCCGTTGACGGAACGGGAAAAGGAAGTGCTTCGGCTTATGGCGTCCGGGCTTACCAACAAGGAAATCGCCGGCCGGCTGGTCACGTCTCCGGAGACGGTGAAGGTGCATGTGAAAAATATATTCGACAAGCTTCAAGTGAATAACCGGGTGAAAGCGGTAGCCTACGCGGCGAAGTTGTATTTGCTGGATGAACGGTGATTACACGAACCCGCCGTTTACCCGGACCGTCTGTCCGGTAATCCACTTCGCTTCCTCGCCGGCCAAGAACAGGACGGTGCCCGTTATATCTTCCGTTTCGCCCAAACGGTCGAAGGCGTTCATGCGCTTGATCGTCTCGATCTGGGCTTCGCTTTTCCCCTGTGTAAACAATTCCGTATTGACCGGGCCGGGTGCTACGGCATTAATGGTAATGCCCTTCGGGCCCAATTCCTTGGCAAGCTGCCGCGTAAATTGCTCGACCGCGCCTTTGGTGCCCGCGTACAAGCTGTACTGGGGAAACATGGCGCCTGCGACGGAGGTGGAGAAGTTGATGATGCGGCCGCCCGGCGACATGCGAATGGCCGCTTGCTGGCAGGCGAAGAAGGTGCCTTTCACGTTGCTGTCGAAGAGCCGGTCATAGTCTTCCTCGGTAAAGCTTTCGACCGGTTTCGTGATCATCACTCCGGCGTTGTTCACTAAAATATCCAGACGGCCGTAAGTTTGAAGGGTGATGTCGAACATGCTGCGGATTTCTCCGACGCGGCTGATGTCGGCCCGTACGACTACAGCCTCCCCGCCTTCCTGCCGGATGCCGGTTACGACTTGCTGCGCGGCGTTTTCGTTGCTGTTGTAATTGACTGCGACTTTGGCCCCGCTGCGGGCAAATTGCTCCGCTATAGCGCGTCCGATGCCTCTGGATGCGCCTGTGACCAATACTACTTTATCCTTAAATGCGTTTCCCATGCTCATGCTCCTCTCCTCGTCCCGTTCTCAACAACTGCTGACACTCTTAGTGTTACAAGAAGGCACTATTTGTCCGTTCCTCCATTTTCTGCTCCATAAGATCGAGAGCATCCTTCATCCGCAACAGCCCGTCCAACCTCATCACATCCCTTTGTTCATCATCGTATCCTCGACTAATCGGATTATCCTGTCATTGTGTGCTGTCCGCGAACAGGTTGTTATCGGTTTTACCCCATTATACAAAAAAATGGGGGTCGGGGTAGTTTACCATGCGACGGATTCCCCAGTCTCCACACAAGGAAGAAGCGATAATTCCGTAGAATAAGGATACATAGTGTTTTTATGATCCGGATTTAAGAAAAGAGGGGGCGAATCATGAAAGGGCAGGAAAAGGAAGGGGAAGGTGTGCCGGGCAGGCCGTCGGAACAGCCGGTTCTGCTCGCAACGAAGCTGCACGTACCCGAGAATCCTTTCTACCTTGTCGCGCGGGAGCGGCTGTACGAGAGTATGTCACAAGCGCTGTGCTGCAAGCTGACCTCGGTCATAGCCCCTGCCGGATACGGCAAAACAACGCTGGTGGGCAGCTGGCTGAGGAGTGCGCAAGTCCGCTTCGGCTGGGTATCGCTCGATAAAGGAGAGAATGACCGGCTCCGGTTCTGGACCTATGTGGCGGAAGCGCTTCAATCGTCTCTTCCCGTGTCGGATGAGGTAGTGGAGAATGGTAGGCGGATATCCCCTTATCCGTTTACCGCCGAACGGGCGGCGGCTTGGCTCATTGCTCGAACGGGCGATTCCGGGGAACCGATCGTGCTCGTATTGGATGATTATCACGTGATCGAATCGGAAGAGATCCATTCCGATCTGTCCATGTGGATCGACGGGCTGCCCGCCCATGTGCACGTATGTGTGCTGAGCCGGAAAGACATTCCGTTCCCGTTAGGCGCGATGCGGGCCAAGGGAAGCTTGCATGAGCTGGACATGTCGGAGCTGCGGTTTACGGAAGAAGAAATCGTGTCGTACTGGATGAGACGGACCGGGAAGGAGCCCGACGATTCGCTGCTTCAAGATCTCGCCCGCAGTACGGAAGGGTGGGCGGCCATGCTGCAGCTGTCCGTCCTGTCCCGATCGGGAAGCCGGACGGGGACTCGCCGACCGTTGTCCGGGCGGCACCGGCATGTCGTCGATTATTTGATGGAGGAAGCGTTCGGCAAGCTGGCGGACGAGGTCAAACGATTCCTGGTCTGTACCTCGATATTGGAGCGGATGAACGATTCCTTGTGCCTCGCTGTAACAGACGGGCCGGACTCCCCGGCCATTTTGCCAGAGCTGGAGCGAAGCGGATTGTTTCTGATCGCCCTTGACCAAGAGCGGTGCTGGTATCGGTACCATCATTTGTTCGCCGATTTTCTGCAAAGCCGTCTCCCGTACGACGGGGCTCCGGATGTGTCCCTGCTGCATGGGCGGGCGGCGGCATGGTTCGAAGCCCACGGCTACATGTCGGAAGCGATCCATCATGCGCTGGAGGCGGGGGCGTTCGGTCAAGCGGCAGACTGGCTGGAAGCGCATGCGGCGAATTGGCTGAGACGGAGGGAGACAACCACGCTGCTAAACTGGCTGGACCGGCTGCCGGAAGAAACGGCGGGCAGTCCTCTGCTCATTTTGCTGCGCATATGGACCGAGCTGATGGCCGGTCTGGGCGAACGGGCATTTCCCCGCATCAGCGGGCTGAAAGAGGCGCTCAATCGCTGGGAGGCCGCGGACGAATACGGCCTGTTGACCCGATTCCGCGAGGAGGTACAGATCGTGGACAATGTCTGCGCCGTATGGTCGGGAGACTTCGAACACGCCTTGCGACTGATCAGGCAGCTGGGCGAACGGGACGAATTGCCGGCCGAGCACGTGTCGGTCTTGATCAGTCACGGCATCGAGCTGAACGAGGGAACGGTTCCTTTTATACGCGGGAAATTCGGGTTCAAGGGCCGGATCGGACAAGCGGAAGCGTATCATCGTTCGTACGGGTACTTTCTGGAGAAAAACGGATTGCATGAATTTCCGTTCACAGCCTTTCAGCAGGTCGCTTTGAGCGAGGTGCTGTATGAACGGAATGAGCTGGAAGCCGCCCATGACGCGGCACAACAAGCCGTTCGTCTCGGCTGGACCTTCGGCGTGCTTGGAGCTTACGTACCGGCCACCATTTGCCTGGCCGACGTGCTGTGGGCGGATAGCCGCAAGGAGGAAGCAACGGAGCTCGTCGAGCAAGGGATATGGCGTCTGGAGGGTCGGCATCTGCATACGACCCGTTGGTTCGACAAGCTGACGGCGAAATGGGCCCGCCAACAGATGTCGCTCGGAAATGCCGAGGAGGCGCGTTCCTGGTCGGCCTACTGGCAGGCGAAGTCGATGAACGGATACGGGGCCTTGTCCGATTGCGAGCCGGCGACGCGTTCCGAAATCGGTGCCGCATCCGACTACGAGTGGCTCACTTATATTCGGACGCTCCTTGCACTGGGCGAGCTGGAAGCAGCCGGCGAGTATACGGACAAGCTGCTCCGGGCATCACGCCAATCCGGCAATCTCATGAGCGAGCTGCATGGTCTGCTGCTCGGCGCGGAGATTTATTCGATGCAGCGCCAATCCGGCGAGAGCCACGCTAGGCTGCACGCCGCCTTGCTGCTGGGGGAACGGGAAGGTTATCTGCGTTCGTTTCTGGACGAGAGCCCGTTCATAGTCGAACGGATTGTCGGCATGAACCGTAACGCGGGAGCCAATGAGCCCTTGTACGCCGGAGTCACGCCCGACTACGTCCGTTCGATTTGTTCCGCTGCCGACGTGGCGGCGGTTATCCCGAAGAAGTCTGCCGCCTCGCCCGGCGAAGCGTTCGGGCCCGATGCCCTTACCCCGAGAGAACGGGAGGTGTTGCGGCTGATGGCCCAAGGGCTGACCAATAAAGCCATCGCAGCCGCTCTGGTTGTGACCGAGGGGACCGCGAAGCTGCATCTGCACCGCATCTACGGCAAGCTTCATGCGAGCGGACGGGTCCAAGCGATCCGGGCAGCGGAACAGCTGGGGCTGCTGGACGATTCTACAAGCAGTTAAATGCCGAGGCGAACGACAAATATATATCCTCTCCTATATCGTTCGATAGACGTGTATCCGACCGATAGCGGGTATAATCAGTGCATTCGGTGCAGGAGGGGAAGGAATGAAGAACGAATTTGACGTCATTGTAGTCGGGGCGCGCATTGCCGGATCGTCGCTCGCGTACGAGCTGGGCAAGGCGGGGTATAGCGTGCTGCTGGTCGACCGGGCTCATTTTCCGAGCGATGTGCTGTCTACCCACAATTTCTTTAACAATTCGGTAGCGATGCTGAGGGAGATGGGGGTGCTGGACCGGCTGCTAGCCACGGGCACTCCGACGTACAGGAGGGCGTTCATCCGGATGGAGGACGCCGTGATCGACGGCCGGTTTCCGGAGACGGCCGGCGAGACCGATTGCCTGTGCATTCGCCGCACGTATTTAGATCAAGCTTTGTTCGAGCATGCCGCCGCTCACCCCAACGTAACCGCGCGGGAAGGCTTTCGTGCAACGGGCTTGCTGCGGGAGGGAGATACGGTGGTCGGTATCGGGGGCGTCGGAAGCAACGACGAAGCGGCGGCTTACCGCGCCAAGCTAGTCGTCGGCGCGGACGGCAGACGCTCCAAGGTCCGCGAATGGGCGGGAAGCGCGCGCAAGATGGCGGTGCCGACCGATTTCGCCTCCTATGTCGGATATTTCGAAGGCTTCCGGCAGGAGGGCGAGAGCTGCACGGAATTTTACAAAATCGGCGAATATTTGGCCATCGTATTTCCGACCAGCGACAATTTGCATGTGGTCGGCCTCATGTTCCCGCTCGAATGGAACGATTGGATCAGCCGGTTCAACCGGGACGCCGAAGCCAGCTTTCGGGAGCTTATCGGCAAAGGCTTCGCCGCAACGTCTTTCCCGGAACGGCTGGAGGAGGCGAAGCTAGTTGGCCCGATCAGAGGGCTGCAAGGGTATGACAACGATTGGCATGAAGAGATGGGGCGCGGCTGGGCTCTGACGGGAGACGCGCTTGCCTTCAAGGACCCGGCGGTGGGGCAAGGTCAGCATGATGCGCTGTACGGCGCCCGCGTGCTGACGAAAGTATTGGCCGGGCGCCCCTCCTGGGATTCGCATTGGGAGTCGATGGCGAGCGAATATGCAGGCGAGCTGGAGCGGAAGCTGCTCTCCCGCTACCATATGGCGTGTCAATTTACGAAAAATAGGCCGACCGGACCGGAGCAATCCGCCGCCAATCACTTGATCGCCAGCGTCCCGGAAGCGACCGGCGCTTTCCTCGGCATATACAACCATGCCAATGAGCCGCAGGATTTGGAGCGCGTCATCATGAGCATCATCGGCAAACAATGAAGCCGGGATAAGGGAAGCCTTTCGCTGCCGCTTGAAAAGGCGGGCGCGAAGGGCTTCTCTGGCTTCGATCCGGATCAGATTTGGGGACTAGTATGCGAAGGCGGGGCTTGTCGCGTTTTTTTTGCGTTAGCACAGAAAAAACAGGAAGGAATTGATCGTCGGATCGATAATATATAGGGAAACTGAATGTCATCTTGGATGACGAGGAGTATAACGACGATGATGCATCCGCACACGGAGCTGCGCTTCATTAACGAGCAAATCGGTTTCGGCGTATTTGCTACGCGGTTCATCCCCAAAGGGACTTTAACATGGGCATTGGACGACCTGGATCAAATTCTGGAGCCGGAGGTCGTGGAGGGGCTGGATGAGGACCGGAAGAAGCTGGTGAAAAAGTATTCTTACCGCAATCAGTACGGGATGTTCATTCTGTGCTGGGACAACGGGCGGTTCGTCAACCACAGCTTCCACGCCAACTGCATCGGGACCGCCTACGAGGTGGAAATCGCCGTTCGCGATATATACCCCGGGGAGCAGTTGACTGACGACTACGGATCATTGAATGTGGATGAGCCGTTCGAATGCTTTCCGGAGGAAGGAACCGACCGGACCCGGGTCATGCCGGGCGATTTGCTTCACTATGCGGATGTATGGGATGCTCAGGCGCTGGAAGCTTTCCGGCACTACAACGAAGTAGAGCAGCCGCTCGCCCACCTGATCCGCGAGGAGTTCAAGGATAAGGTGGAGATCGCGGCGACGCTGGGCAAGCTGATCGATTCCATTCGTGTCATTTATTTGGAACGGGACTCGAGAAGCGCGGCCAGATGAGGGGCTTGCTCGATCAAGTCCCGGAAAAACTCGCGCTGCAGCGTAATAAATACGACCGGCGTCAACGTGTGGATCGTAGCCGTACGGGGAATGTTGCGGAGCAACGCGACTTCCCCGAAGAAGTCTCCGTCGGATAATACGGCGACCCGCTTGCTATCGCCGAGCCCGTCCTTCTTCATCACCTCGACCTTTCCCCGTACAATGACGTAAAACTTGTCCCCCGGATCTCCTTCGTGAATAATCGTCCGATCGTTGGCATACGATTCCGTCGCAAAAAAACGGGAAATGTTATGCAAGAAGGCATCGTCCATGTCCGAGAAAATCGGAAACAGCTTAAGCCGCTCCGCCCGAACCTCCACGTGGTACCCGTCATCGCTGAAATCGAACCCGGTCTGCTTCTGCCACGACTGTTTGTAGCGTCCATCCGGGCGCTGCAATAATTGTCGGTGCGAGCCTTGCTCAGCAATTTCCCCTTGGTGCAGCACATAGATACAGTCGGCGTGTTCGGCCGAAGCGAGACGGTGAGTCACCGATATAACGGTCCTCGTGGCGGTTAATCGCTGCAGCGTCTTGTTGATGGCCGCTTCCGTGGCAGGATCGAGCGCCGACGTCGCTTCATCCAGAATCAGGATGGCCGGATTGCGTACGATCGCCCGGGCGATCGCCACACGCTGCCGTTGTCCGCCGGACAGGCGTCCGCCCCGTTCGCCGACATCGGTGTCATAGCCGTCCGGCAAGCTCATAATGAAGTCGTGAATTTCCGCCGAGCGAGCCGCTTCCATCACTTCGTCGTCGGTGGCTTCAGGCTTGCCGAGACGGATGTTCTCCCGAATGGAGGAGCGGAACAGAAAGCTTTCCTGGAAAACGATCCCGATCCGGGAACGGAGCGACTGCAGCGTCGTTTGGCGGATGTCGGTTCCGTCGTACAGAACGGCGCCGTGCTGCGGATCATAGAACCGCATAAGCAAATTGATAATCGTGCTTTTGCCGGAACCGCTGGCTCCGACGAAAGCGGCATACGTTCCCTTCGGAATCGTAAGGCTAATCGCGTTCAGACTGCGCTGCCCGACACTGTAGCCGAACGACACGTCGCGGAATTCAATCGTACGTTCGAAGGGCGGCAGTGGGGCGGCCTGCGCATCATCCGCAACGGACGGCCGTTCATCCAAAAGCTCGCGAATCCGCTGCATCCCCGTGGTCGCTTGAATGAACTGGGGCGCAAGCCAGGTGATCGCCGCTACCAGATAGCTCAGGCTGATCAGAATGGCGCTGAAGGCGAGCAGCGAGCCGATCGAGAGAAACCCGAAGAATGCCAGTATGGATCCGGTGCATATAGTCGTCAGGTTGAGGATCATCGTACCCATGTTGGTCGTGCGGTCGATCAGGAAGTTCGTAAAGCTGGAGCGGGTGGACAAGCTTCTGTAACGGTCCATGCGGTCGTCGAACCGCCGGATGAACAAGGGCTGCAGCCCGAACGCCTTAATGACCGGCTGGGCGCTGACGTTTTCCTGGACGGCGACGGCGATGTCCGCCTGCTCCTCCTTCAGCTTGTAGCTCGCATCGTACGCCTTTTGCCCGAACAGCTTCGGGCCGATGAGGCAAAGCGGCAGCCCGATTACGGCGAGCAGAGCCAACTGCCACTGGAGAACGAAGAGCACAGCCACGTTCAACAGAAGTCCGAGCACGGACAAAATCGCGTAAGGGATCAGCATAATAAAGGCATCGATGGAAATGAGATCGTTATTGAACCGCGACACGATGTCTCCGCCGTTCACCCGGTGGTAATAATCGGCGGACAGGCTTTGCAGCTTTCCGAACATTCGCCGGTAGTAGTCCGTAACGATGCGGGAGCCGAGTCCGGCGAACATGCGGTCGCGGTATATGCCGATCACGACCGAAGCGAGGGCGCCCGTCACCATCAGGCCGAGAATAAGCAGGAGTAGTCCGTACCGGTGCGGGACGATGGCGAAATCGACAATAAATTTGAAGCTGAGCGGCATGAAGGTCTCATAAGCCAGTTCGACAAGAAGGGCGGCCAACAGCAGTGCGGTTCGCAGCTTGTATTGCACAAACGAATTCATGACCGAGCGAACGAAGGAAAGCATGGAGTCCTCCTGCGGCAGATAGTCCGGTTGACGGACGGATTCCCTCTATTTTATCACGAATTTCCATCATGAAGTGATAAAACACCCGAGGAGGCGGGCGATCGCCCGCGTCGCGATGCGCCTTACAAATCCCATACGAAAACCTTGACGGCCGCGAGTCACAAATCGTTGCATTTTGGTGTGATCGCAATCACAAGGGCGATGGCTTCGTCTTGCGTATACTTGGTTCATGCCAACTATTGCGAAAGCGGGGAAACGATTATGCTAAGCGAAAAAACGATCCGGATCATCAAGTCGACGGTGCCCGTGCTGGAAAAGCACGGAACGGAAATTACGACGCGCTTCTACCAAATGCTGTTCGCCAACCATCCGGAGCTGCTGAACGTGTTCAATCACGCCAATCAAAAGCAAGGGAGACAGCAGGCCGCGCTGGCCAATGCCGTATACGCCGCGGCGAAATATATAGACAAGCTGGAAGCCATTTTGCCCGTTGTGAAGCAGATCGCTCATAAGCATCGCAGTCTCGGGGTCCAAGCGGAGCATTATCCGATCGTCGGGCACCATCTGCTTGGCGCGATCCAGGACGTGCTCGGCAGCGCGGCTACGGACGAGATCCTGGAAGCCTGGGCGGAGGCGTATGGACTCATTGCGGATGCCTTCATCGGCGTAGAGCGCGGGCTGTACGAGCAAGCCGAACGTCAAGCGGGCGGCTGGGCCGGATTCAGGAAATTCCGGGTCGATCGGAAGGTGAAGGAGAGCGACGCGATTACTTCCTTCTACCTGGAGGCGGAGGACGGAGAGGCGATTGCGGCGTTCGAGCCGGGGCAATATGTCAGCTTGAAAATGGACATTCCGGGAGAGGGCAACACCCATATTCGCCAATACAGTCTTTCCGATGCCCCCGGCAAGCCGTATTACCGGATATCCGTCAAGCGGGAGGACGGAACGGAGGATCGGGCGGCAGGCAAAGTATCCGTCTATTTGCACGAACGTGTCCGGGAGGGCGACACGCTGCTGCTATCGGCGCCCGCAGGGGAGTTTGTTTTGGAACGGAACGATGAGCGGCCTGTCGTCTTGATCAGCGGAGGAGTCGGACTGACGCCGATGGTCAGCATGCTGAATACGCTCGTAGAGACGCAGCCCGCGCGCCGGGTAACGTTCATTCATGCCGCCCGGAACGGCAGGCTGCATGCGATGAAGGATCATGTCGAGGAGATTGTCCGCAAGCATGAGCATGTACAAGTGTACTGGTGCTATAACGAGCCGGAGGAAGAGGATAACGTGGACAATGCTTTCCATAAACACGGCTACGTCGATCATGCTTGGCTGGAATCGATCGTGTCGGACAAAGACGCCGGTTATTATTTCTGCGGCCCCGTTCCTTTTATGAGGGCAATCAACGGTGCGCTTAAAGCCATGGAAATCCCGGACGCCGATATCCATTATGAATTTTTCGGTCCGGCCGGAAGTCTGGAGCCCGTATCGGAACAAAAACCGGAAGTACTATCCGGGCAAAGGCCGTAACGGCCGTTTCATTCCGAGGCGGATTGCGCCCGCAGCAGCCGATTGACCGTCTCGCGCCGAAGGCCGATGAATTGTCCGATTTCATCCTGAGTCAGAATATCGGTTATCGGTACAGAGGCGATATGGGTTTGAAACCAACCTTGTAGCTTCCGCAGCTTCTCTGCGGGAGCCGCTTCGGTCAACTGGTCGATCCGCTGCTGCATCATTCTCAGCTTGTCCTGCAGCTGCAGCGCGATATCGCGGTATTTCCGGGGATCTTGCTCCAGGCTGCGGTACCATTCCGAAGGAGAGATCGCCTCGATTTCGCTCGTAACCAACGCAACGGCAGTGCCGTAGTAGGGGTTCGGCGAGAGCAGGGAATGGTGCGGAATAAGCTCGTCGGGCACGATCATGTTTACGAGAGTCGAATTGCCGTCCGCATGGAGGCGTACGATTTTGAGAAGACCTTTGTGCAGACGGTAAAGCGGCCCCGACTCCCCTTGGCGGAACAAGGTCTCGCCTTTATGCAAAATCATCCGCAGTATCCCCCGATCTTGTACAAACCGTAATGTGTCTCGAGAACGAGCCCTTCCTCGCAACGCACCGTTCTGCTATGATAAATCCAGCATCCTCGATCATGCCGTCGATCGATTCGATGGAGACAATAACCGCCTTGCGGGCGATTCGGCGTGCGTGCCGCAGGATGAAGAGCTGTTCCTGCGGCGTAATTCTGGATACCAAATTGTACGGCATGTCGACGATGGCTGCATCGTAGTCTTCTGTAATATCGGAAATATTGCCCAGCTCGACAACGCCCGTCAGCCCGAAGTGAGCCAAATTTTCGCGCGCCCCGCGGACGACGAGCGGGTTTATGTCGCGTCCGACGATATCGATTCCCATCGAGAGAGCTTCCACGAGTACCGTCCCGACGCCGCAGCACGGATCGATTGCCCGGATGCCGGATACGCGGGGAACGGCGATATTCGCGATAGCTCTGGCCGTGCGGGCAGGAAGCGCGATGGAATAGCTGCCGGGCTTATTCTTATGACGGAGCCAGACGGATTTATTTTTCGTGCAGGGGCCGAGATACCAGCTTCCGTCCATAGCAGCAACTATGCCGAATACGCGATCGGGATCGCGTACGTCCGCTTTGCCGCGTATATGCGCTCCCACTTGACGCTCGATGGCACGCTGCTCCGCATAATCGGGTTGCAGGGACGCTTCCAGGCCGTTCCGCTTCACGAACATGACCTTGAACGTCGCTCCGTTCAGCTGCAGCTCTTCGGCTTGTTCCGCTATGTCGGCCACGCTTGCGCCTTCGAAGAGAACTTCGATTCGTTCCTTCACGAACGGGCTGCGGCTCGGATCGAGCCGGATATCGCTATGCACGATGTTGGGCGGCGCATCGGCCCCGAACAAGGAGCGCAGCTCCAACCGGCACAAAGAAAGCTCGTCCTCGTGACAAGCGTATGTATATAGAAATCGGGGCGATTGCCGGGAACTGTTCAAAGGATGACCGACCTTTTTTCGTATCGAATGGGGATGCTCATCCAAACAATACTAGCATTTGTCCGCAAAAGCAAAGGGGGAGGCGCATGGAGCCTTACACGCAGCGGGTACTCGAGATTATTAAAGGAATACCGGCGGGCCGCGTCATGACATACGGTCAAATCGCGGGCGAGGCCGGCCACCCGCGTGGAGCGAGGCAGGTCGTAAGGGTGCTGCACGCGATGAGCCGGGCCCACGGACTTCCGTGGCACAGAGTCGTTAACGCCAAAGGGGAAATCGCGATTATGGACGACGAGCTGAGATTCACGCAGACGGCACTGCTGGAGAGCGAGGGCGTTCCTGTCGACGACAGAGGGCGTATCGAGCTGGCAAGCTATCGGTACACGCCGGACTGCGACGGCTGATGGGCCGAATGTTACCAATAGATGAATTCGGTTAGGGAGGCGTGAGTTATCGCCGTCTACGTATATGAGGCCGTACCTGTCGTCCTCGCGGGAATCGTATTTCTGGCGATGGTGTCTATCGTCTACGCGAGCTGGCGGAACGGGATTTCCCCCATGCCCTCGTCGGCCCGGGTACGTACCGCCGTGGCCGAGGAAGTGAATCGGCTCGCCACGTACGGAACGATCGTGGATGCGGGGTCAGGCTGGGGAACGCTCGCCTTCGAGCTGGCGCGACGTTGTCCGGGAAGCCGGATTATCGGTATCGAGAATTCCCCGGTGCCTCTGTGGACAGCCCGGTGTCTTGGCAGGCTCGCCTTCCGCTACAGGCAGGGAGCCGGAATCGCCATGGAGCCTCGCATCCGGTTCATCCGGGGAGACTTGTACGACTACTCTTACGAAGGTGCAGACGTGGTCGTCTGCTACTTGTACCCTGGAGCGATGAAGAGGCTCGGCCCGATTTTGCGCAAGCGGCTGCCCACGGGTGCCCGAGTGATTAGCGTTTGCTTTGCGATGCCCGGCTGGGTGCCGGAGCGGGTCGTCGTTTGCGGCGATGCGCTCCATACGAAGGTCTACGTATATGCTCCCGCAGAGTGCGGGGAATAAAATCTGCAGACTGATGCAAGCTTTATCGGACATTCCCCAGTTTATCCGGGTTCAATACGATATAAATAGCTTCCAGCAGATCGTTCTCCACATGAAAGGAAATGACGGTACTAGGTTCCCCGTCCACGTACGTAACGATTCCGGTTTGCCCGTTGACGACGGACGTCTTGTAGGAGAAGCCGGGAGGAGCTTTCTCCAGAATGCCGGCCAGAAACGGAACGATCCGTTCGGCTCCGAGGATCGGACGAACAGCCGCCCTTACTTTGCCTCCGCCGTCCGAATACAGAGCGGCGTCCTTGGCCAGCAAATTCATCAGCGTGCCGAGATCGCCGGTCGACAGAGCGTGGACGAACCGGTTGACCAGTTGTGCGGTATGCTCGCCAAGCGCTTCAGTCTGCTTGCGCGAGGCCGATCCGGCTTCCTCGTCTACCGGCGGGCGAACGCCGATGCTTCGTTTGGCGCGGTGGAAAATTTGCCGGCAGTTCGTACTGCTCTTGCCGACAATGTCGGCAATTTCGTCGTATTCGTACTGCAGCACCTCCCGCAGCAGGAAGACCGCCCGTTCCACCCAGGACAGCTGCTGCAGAAGCAGCAAGTAAGCGGTCGAGACCGATTCGTTTCGTACGTACGCCTGGAGCGGGTCGTCGCCAAGGTCCGAATCGTCTGCAACGATAGGCTCGGGTAGCCACGGTCCTACATAGAGCTCCCGCTGCTTCTGCGCGGAGCGCAGCCGATCGATGCAGCGGTTGGTGACGATTTTGCACAAATACGATTTTCCGCTGCGGATGCGCTCGGGCTCCGGCGCCGCATTCAAGGATAGAAACGCCTCCTGCACGATATCCTCCGCATCCATGACGCTTCCGAGCATCCGATAAGCAAGGGAAAACAACAACGGTTTGTAAGAGGCATACAACTGTTCTATCGATAACGGAGCTTCCATGATCGGGACACCCCTTTCCACTCCAATTTTCCGAAAGTCGGCCGAGTCTCAGCCGATCTGGACGGCTGAGACGGCCGGATAGCCGGCAGCATGACGTTTTCCTTCCGCCGCCATGTCCTTCAAGATTTGGACCGCCGCGCGTCGCGCACTGGCTGCAGCCGCGTCCACAAGCATTTCCCCATGGCTGACCCAGTCTCCGGCGACGTAAAGGCCGCGAACCTCCGGAACCGAAGGGCCGGGCAGCGGGTCGCTTCTACCTATGTGCGCATAGTCATGGACCACGGTAATATTGGGCAGAAACTGCCTCGCCTCCACTTCCCGCTGCCAATCGGGGTGCAGCAGGCTCATCGTCTGCTCCAGCATGCTCTCATCCGCTTTCGGATCGCTTTCGTCCTTGCCGTTGTATTTGATCAGATGCACCACCAGTGTACCATGGTCGCTAAGCTTTGCCACTCTCGAATGATTCGTGAAAAAGACCGGTTGATCGAGACCGATCGCAAAATGGCGGTCTGCGACCGGAAGCCGCTTCAGACTAAGATCGAGGCAAGCGGCCATGACCGGTCGCGCGCTGTCCTTCCACCTCCGCAGCGAGGTTCGCTCCGCGTCCCGGACCAGCCGGTACGTTTCAGCCGGAGCCAACGTACTGATGACATAGTCCGCCTTCACGCTGTCCCCGTCCGCAAACCGGAGACCGCTCACGCCGCCGTCCCGCAAAATTTCGGTGACGTGCTTGCCGTTCATAACGGTGGCGCCGGCGCGAATCGCCTGCTCGCGGAGCTGGTCGACAATCGTTTGCCAGCCTCCGTTCACGTAGAGCACCCCGCTGCCCAGCGAGCGCTGCACTTGCTTCATGACGGGACCTGCCAGCTGATGATCGAGCTCTTTGCTGTAAGTGGCCGTTCGGCATAGCGCGTAAAAAATATGGCGCACCATCGGATCGCGGATTTGCCGCTCGGCCCAGTCCCGCAGGCTGACGCCCGGTATCGCGTCGGCATCGATTTTGCCCAAGCCGAGCATAAACCGGCCGAGCTCCATTTTGCCCGACCACGACAGCAGCCTGGACGAGAGCAGACGGACCGGATCGCCGGGCAGCCGCATCAGCCGGTTTTGCCAAATGGCATATCCGCTCGGACTCGGCGAGCCGCCCTCCAGCTTCACGCCAAGCTCTCCGAGGATGGCATGCATCTCCCCGGCGCGATAAATCGCGTGTCCTCCCAGATTGAAGCAAGCTCCGTTCCTGTTGACCGTCATCGCCCGTCCGCCCATCCGATTCGATTTCTCCAGCACGATTACCGATTTATTCGCTCTGGCCAAATCGATGGCCGCGATCAATCCCGAGACGCCTCCGCCAATAATGGCCGCATCATACGTTTTCATCCTTCATCGCCCTCCGTTGTTGGATTCACATACAAGACGGGGGAGAGTGCGCTGCTGTGACAAATAATGCGAACCAAATCCCGATTATTTTTTGGCAATGGTTGCAGCTTGACTGCCTACTCGGCAATGCTTACAATAAAATTAGTTAAAAGGTATGAACTATTAAATGATGTGAAATAGTTTTGGATGAGGGAGGTGATGGCTGCTGGACAAGAAGGAACGGCTGTCGCAGCTTGTCTCCAGTCAAATGACCCACTTCGTGGTCGGTTACGCCAAAATATTGGAGAACGATTTGACGGCGCCGCAATATTTCATCCTGCAAACGCTGGCGGCCGCGGAGATGCGGAATTGCTCGGAGCTTGCCGGCGCAATGGACGTCACCCTGCCGGCCGTTACGAATTTGACGAATAAACTGGCCCGCAAAGGGTATATTGAACGAATCGTATCCGAAACGGACAGGCGCAACGTCTACTTGCGAATTACGGACAAGGGCAGGGAAGTGGAGGCCCGAATGATAGAAAGGTACAAAGAATTGACGGAAGGCTTGTGGTCGGACTTCTCCGAGAAGGAAATCGATTTGCTGATCGCCTCCTTCGAGAAGATGATCCGAAATTTTCCGATAAAATCTTAGGAGGGCTCGGATATGGGAAGATTGCAGGGGAAAGTCGCTATCGTTACGGGTGCGGCCGGCGGTATGGGAAAGGCGGACGCCCTACTGTTCGCGAAAGAAGGGGCAAAGCTGGCCATTACCGATTTGCAGCAGGACAAGCTGCAGGAGGTCGTGCGGGAAATCAAGCAGAACGGCGGGGAAGCGATAGGGTTTTCCCATAACGTCGCCTCGGAGGAAGATTGGATCCGCGTCGTGGAGGAGACGGTTGCCCATTACGGCAAGATCGACATTCTCGTGAACAATGCCGGCATTTCCAGTGCCATTCCGTTTCTGGAAACAAGCGTCGAGCAATGGGACAAGGTGATGTCCATCAATGTAACCGGCACATTTCTCGGCCAGAAGCACGTCATCCCCCATATGATCAACAACGGCGGAGGGTCGATCGTCAACATTTCGTCGATCGCCGGACTGACCGGCGGCAGCGGAGCGGGGGCTTACACGGCGAGCAAGGGAGCCGTCCGGATGCTTACCAAGGCTACGGCAATCGACTATGCGAAGCACAGCATTCGGGTCAACTCGGTCCATCCGGGCTATATCGCCACGCCGATGACCGTCGATTTGTTCGCCGACGAGGGAATGAAGCAGTGGTTTTTGTCCCAGACGCCGCTGCCTCGTCTCGGCAATCCGGAGGATATCGCGGCCGGCGTCTTGTTCCTGGCCTCCGACGAGTCGTCCTTCATTACGGGAATCGAGCTCCCGATCGACGGCGGCTATTACGCGAAATAAGAGCCGGAATGCGGTCTGAACGCGCTCAAGAACCCCATATTTGCTATTGTCGAGCCTAGGCTCGCAATAGCAAAACGGGGTTCTTTTTTGTCTGACCGATCCCGATCAGTCAGGAGTATGATCTGCGACGTTCCCGGCGCAGCAGGTATACGAAGTACGGAGCGCCGAGGACGGCCGTCATAATGCCGACCGGCACTTCGCGCGGGACGATGAGGATGCGTCCGAGACAGTCGCCCAGCAGCATCAGGTCGGCCCCGACAAGCGAGGCCAGCGGAATGAGCCATCGGGCTCGTGCCCCGACGAGGCTGCGGGCGATATGGGGAGCGATGAGGCCAATGAAGCCGATGGCCCCGACCGCCGACACCGATATGCCGGCCAGCGCCACCGCGAGAAGCAGCAGCCAGAAGCGATGCCGGGTCAAGCTCAGTCCCAACGAAGCCGTCGATTCGTCTCCGAGCTGGAACAGGTCCAGCTTTCGGAAGTTCAGCCAGGCGATGGGCAGCAGCACCGCGATCCACGGCAGAAGCGATATCGCGTCATCCCAGCCTCTGCCCCACAAGCTGCCGGACATCCAGAGCAGCGCCGTATTGATGTCGGTCGGATGGCATAGGCGGTCATCGTCATGCCGGTGTGCTGCTTGAACAGAACGGTATAATGGCCTTCGCTCATGACGGCCCGGCGGACAATCGATCGTGTGCGATGTCTGCCGCGACTCGACCTGTTCGAATGCCGGAATGACCGAGATCAATTGCTGGAGGCTCATAGATTATTATCCTTCCCGACTGGACTTGCGTATTTCTGCCGATAGCAGCCGGCACCGCGCCGACCGCCGTTTCACGATAATATTGACACAGGTCGGCTCGGCTTGAAAGCGGGTGGGGTGGGAACGTTTACCTATTGCCAAAGGGATGATCGATTCCGTCTTTTTCGTGATACAATGTAGTCAAAGACGGACAAGGCATGAGGTGATCGGATGACGATGGTGCTGGACGAAGTCATGGGCAAGCTTGAAAGCATGGGGTCGGAGCAGACGAAGCAAATTTTTCTCCGTCATGGGGCGGCAGAGCCTCTGTTCGGCGTTAAAGTAGGAGATATGAAGAAGCTGGTCAAGGACGTGAAGAAGGATCAGGCGCTCGCGCGGGCGCTTTACGATACGGGTAACAGCGACGCGATGTATTTGGCGGGCTTGACCGTAGATCCGAAGACGGCGACGAAAGAGATGCTGCAGGATTGGGTGCGTAGGACAGGCTGGTATATGCTGGCCGAGTATACGGTAGCGTGGATCGCCGCGGAAAGCCCTTATGCGGTCGAGCTCGCCAAGGAATGGATCGAGTCCCCCGACGAAATGATCGCCACTTGCGGTTGGAGCACCTACGGCAATTATATTACGATTACGGCGGACGCTGATCTCGATATCGATGAAATCCGAGGGCTTTTGCGTCGGGTAGTGTCGACGATCCACGGGGAACGGAACCGGGTCCGTTATAATATGAACGGCTTCGTAATAGCCGTAGGCGCCAGCGTCATCCCGTTGCACGAGGAAGCGACGGACGCGGCGGAGAAGATCGGCAAGGTTGACGTCAACGTCGGCCAAACGGCGTGCAAAGTGCCTCTGGCGACGGAGTATATTCGCAAAATCGAAGAAGCCGGGAAAACCGGCAAGAAGAAAAAGACTTGCATTTGTTGACGGACAAGCAAAGAAGACCATCGGATCGTTCCGGTGGTCTTCATGCGTTATATGGCGCTCATGATGAAGCCTTTGGCTGCCCGCAACGGGTAGGGTACGGGAACGACGGATGCGCGTTTGAGTCCAATCATCGGTTGAATTATCGAAAATGAAGGGGACTCAATTTCAGCAAGTGTTACGAAGTAATATGGTGGAGTACTGTGTCTATTTTCTGTCGCAAAGTCGGTACGGATGAAACAAGAAATGCAAGACGCTACAAAGTATTACCGGATATGACCTCGGTCGGCACTGCCCGGTAATACCGAAAAAATGAACATAAAGGAGGCTTTACTTTTATGCAGTATCATTTTTTCGTAGGAAACGATAACGGGAACAGCGAGCATGACGTATTTATCGACGGCAGGCTGGTCAAGCAGCCGAACGTATATTGCGGGGTGGACAAGCTCCCTTGGAGCGAGGAGCTGCCGCCGGAGAGCTTCATCCGAAATTTGACGGAGCAACTGATCGTGACGATCGATTCGCCTGCCGTCAGGCCCGGCATGTATTATATCGGACAATTCGCTTTGGAGAGCGGAGAGCTGCTGGATACGCTGCAGATCGGGATCGACCAGAAGTGCGACATGGATTTGCCGATCATCAACACGCTGGCGCAAATAGCCGCGGTAGCGGTGCAGAGAGCATTCGAGGAAAGCCAAACGATCCCCGAGCAAATCGAGGTCCATGCCGATATGGCCACGGCGCTCCCGGTTACGCAACATTCCGACGAAACGGCGGCCAAGTTCGAGAGAAGATTTACGGAAGGCTCCCACCACGTTACCGTACATCTGAACAAGCTGCGTGTTGCGGTCAAGGTCGTGTTCGACTACACGAAAGTGATACCCGAGGCGACGCCGGTCATCTTTGCACTCCAAAAGGACGCGGAAGGCAAATGGCGGGAAGGGGACATCTTTCAGGAGTTCGTGGAAACGTACGATTTGGGCAAATCGTTCAACGGCACCTATTTCAAGGACAAGCGGATTTTGCATACCGATATTGGCGACGGGTCGACGGAATATCCGATCACGGAAGGGAACAAGTTTTTGCGCCAATTCGTTCACGGCAGCCATCACGGGGCTGGCTATGCGATCGAGGAAGCGCTCGGGGAGTTCAACCGGCTCGTCCATTTGCCGGATAGCCCGCGGCAGTTTTACAGCGATGTGATCAAAAACCCCAAGCACAAATATTACGCCAGAGCGATACATACGTTAAGCCGGCCGCTTGAAGGACAAGCGAAGCAAATCGTTCATAACATAAGGAAGCAGCTGACGAAGGCGCGCAACGAAATCGATATTATATGCGTGTACGGGGGAGGCAGCATATTAATGCGCTCCATCCTGTACCCGATGCTGAAGGAATTGTGCGACGAGCGCGAGATCCGGCTGCTCTATATACCGCCCCGGCATGCGATTACGCTGAACGCCGAAGGACTGAATGCGTTCGTCCACGGGAAAATATACGAGACGTTGAAAAGCAAGTCGAAAAAGGCCGGCTAAGCGGGACGATCGTTTCCGGTAAGGTGGGACAAGCATGAAAAAACAAAAGCAGCCGGGCGAAAACATCAGCTTGAAGACGAAAAAGAACGAATCCGCCGCCGTTATGGCATGGATTAACGGCCAGACCAATCTGATGGACTCGATTCGGTATTTGATCGAGAACGAAATTCGTCTGAACGGGGTCAGAAACCTGCAGCATTTTATTCCGTCGGACCGGCCTTTGATTGCCGCGACAATTCCGGCTTCGCTGCTCGAGATGGCGGCGGCTTCGGAACAGGCAAGGGATGCAGGTCGACCCGAGGCGGGGAATGATGAAGGGTCTGGGGCGGGTGTCGACAAAGCGGATAGCGCGCCCGGCGAAGCCGACGACATCGACGATGAGGATATAGAATCATGGCTCTAGAGGAGCTTCCTGAGTCATGCCTAGCAGTACAAAGTATTACCGGGTGACGCGAAGTAACATCCAGCGTTCCTTAGTAATACGCGCGGTTGTTGAAGAGGTCCGGTCCGCTATTATCGCGGGCGGGGCCTTTTTTCAATTCAAAGTAGAAAAAACCAACTGCCGGTTGAGGAGCTTAATGACGCCTCGATACCTTATAAGGGGAGAATGGATCTATAATGAATCCGGAAGCGAATATGATCTCCGGAAGAGGTGTTCGACTATGAATTTGGCGATGGAAACGGGCAAGCGAATCTTGGAGCTTCGTCATCGGAAAGGAATGACGCAGGAGCAGCTGGGGCAGCAGCTGCATGTGTCGGGCCAGGCCGTATCCAAATGGGAGAATGGAGATTCTTTGCCCGATACGACCCTACTGGGGAGCTTGGCGGAAACGCTGGAATGCTCGATCGATTATTTGCTTGGCGCAAACAAGAACGGCAGTCTCCGTCGTCTTCTGCCGACGCTCGAAGCCGAATTGCAAGAAATGAAACCCGACGAGAAAATCGATATGGCGTTCAAGCTGTTCCATCTGATTGACAAAAGCTCGATAAAGCGGACATCGTCTTTTAAAGAAGAGGCGATGGCAAGACTTCCCTTTATCCATGCCGGCCCCGACGGAATTACCGTACATTGGCAAGGCAAGTTCCTGTGCAGCGTATCGATCGAGGCTTTAAACGAAACCGAAGCCGTATGGAGCATGGACGATTTGCCGTTCGAGTTGTTTCCCGATGACCGGAAAGCGCTGTTTGCCGTCTTGCTCCAGCATAAAAAGCTGTTCAACTCGGACGCGCCGATCCCGGAAGCCTCCCTTCTCGCCGACTGGCCGGCGGGCGTCGATTTTGAAGAGAGTATGCGTGAATGTCTCGAATCCGGCATTTTGGAAAAAGGCAAAGGAGGTTACCGGCTTGGCATTCGCGCGGAAATCGTCATCCGGCTGCTAGGGGTTCTTCTCCGTTCCGTCGGCAAACCCGGAACCATTTCCCAGAGAAGTTCCAACCCTCCCGCATAATTGCGATATTTTTGTCGCAACTATACATTGTTTTCCATCCCGATCCGATAACTGTAATAGGGTAACGAATGGAGGAGAAGAATTGAGAATCGGAAACGAGGGCTCGGTCAATGGGTTGAATCAGCTCCAGTTCGCGAATAAGGCCCCCAACAGGATGGTCCAGTTTGTCAATGAGCAAGTAGTGTCGGACGGCCGGAAGCTGCAATCGGAGCAGCAGACGGATCTGCGGGCCAAATTGGTGAAAGCCGAAAGAATGGATAGGATCGCAAGCCAAGCGGAGCAGGACAGCTTGATCGATCGCGGCATAAGGGTAATGGAGGGCGTATATTCGGCGTTCAGCAAAAGCATTTCGTCTTCCATCGAGACTATGATCGACCCGATGCTCGAGAAGCTGGCCGAAATGGAGAAGCTCCACGAAGAAGCGGAGGCCGACTCGGAAGAAAAAGAGCTGCTGGGCCGCGATATTGAATGGATGAAGACGCAAATCCAGGAACAAACCGATGCGTTCATGGGCTTTTACGAGGAGTTTTACGGCGGATTCATGAATGGAATTTACGACATGTACAATCAGAAGACCGGAGGGGCGTTCGGCAGCATCGTCGCCGCATTCATGAAGGAAAGAGGATTGGAAGGCTACGATTTCCTGGACCTGTCCGCCAAAGCTCTCGGACTGGACAAGCTGGAAGGCCGGTCGTCCGATATCAAGAAAAAGTTCGATGATGCACTGCAACTTGTAGATCAGTATCAAGCTGCGATGGAGTATGCCCGGAATGAACGTATGTCGTCGAAGAACGGCGGCGACCGGGAAGGCGCGAATCAAGCCAAAGCGATCCTAAAAAGCTATGAACTCGATATGCTGGAGAAAGTGCTCGATACGGTGGAAAACGGGAATTTGGAGCATGCATCCGCCATGCTGCAGTCGATGGGCCGAACGAACGGCGTAGCCGCGCAGTACCGGTCCCCGTTTATTGACGTTCTCGTGTAGTTCAAGGCATGAAAGTGCGCAAGGAATAAGGCATGACAGGAAACGGCCTCCACCCTACGTTGTGGGTGAAAGGCCGTTTCTTTCACATTTACATATAGGCTCGCGTTTCGTGCTTGAAGCGTTCCATCACATATTTGGCCACGGGGGACAACAGTTGCTTCGCCGGCCACACCCAGCCGAAATGGACAGGCTGTTGAATGAAGCGGTCCAGCTCCAACAGCGCATAATCGGCGTTGACATGATGGGAATGCTGGAGAAAGGAAAAATCGTGACCGACCGTCACGGCTATCCCCTCCAGCAGGGCGCTCTGGATCGCGCCCGCGTTGTTCGTTTTGAACAAGACGGATGGCGGACCGAACTGAGCGGTGAAGTCGCGGATGAACCATTCGACGTAATCGTCCTTGTACAGAACTAGTAGCTGCTCCCGAAGCTCCTGGGGAGTTACCGATTTGCGTGCGGCCAAGGGGGAGCGGCGTCCTGCGGCGATCATCAGCTTGCCTTTGTAAAGGCGCTCGAATTTCAGATCCTTCAGAAGCAAAGGCTGGTCCTCCGGCATGGCGACCAGACCGAGATCGAGTTCCCCGGATCGGACGTCGTCCATAACATCGACGGAGCCTTTCTCGCTCATCTCGATATGAACATGAGGGTGGTCCTGCTTCAGCGACGCTACGACCTGCACCAGCGCAATCATTTCGGCCGGAAGCGTTCCGAGCCGCAGCCGTCCCCGCAGCGTGCCGGCCCGATTCTCCGCCTCTTCGCGGATTTCGCGGATAAGCCTCGTCACCTCTTGCGCTTTCTTCAGGATGGCGCGTCCTTCCGGCGTCGGAACGGTTTCGGCGCGGGACCGCACGAACAGCTTGATGCCGAGCTCTTTCTCCAGTCCGGTAATCGCTTGGCTGATCGCGGATTGAGTGACATGCAGGTTCAGGGAGGCGGCAGACAGCGATTTGACTCTGGCGACTTCCACGATATAGGCGAGCTGATCGATGTTCATAGGGATGGATTCCGCCTGTCTTTTTCATTAGATTTACTTAAGTATGGTTCATCAAGTTTAATTTTATTAAAACATAGAGCGGGCTTATAATGAAAGAGAAGCAAGCAAAACTAATAGTCCAGGGAGGTACGATAGGATGAAAGCAGCCGTATGGTATGGTGCGAAAGATGTCCGTATAACGAATGTTCCGGAGCCCGCCGTCCAATCCGGAACCGTCAAGGTCAAGGTCGAGTGGACCGGCATTTGCGGCAGCGATTTGCATGCCTATCATCACGGAATAGGCATTCAGACCGGTACTCTTCATCCGTTATCGGGACAAATGGCTCCCCTTGCGATCGGACACGAGTTTGCCGGAACCGTCGCGGAGCTTGGCGAAGGCGTAACGGGCTTGGTTGTCGGAGACCGGGTTACGATCGAACCGCTTATTTATTGCGGAGCTTGTATATATTGCCGTCAAGGCCGGTACAACCAATGCGAGCAGTTCGGCTTCATCGGATTGAACGCGGACGGCGGCTTCGGCGAATACGTGATCGTAAAGCCGTACATGGTGCACAAGCTGCCGGACAACGTAACGCTGGAAGAAGGGGCGTTGGTGGAGCCGACCGCTGTTGCGTTTCACGCCGTGCGGGAGAGCCGGTTGAAGGTCGGAGGCGATGCAGCCGTATTCGGCGTCGGGCCGATCGGACTGCTGACGATTTTGTCCGCCAAGGCCGCCGGGGCCGCGCAAATTATAGCGGTTGACGTATCCGACGAGCGGCTGGAGAAGGCGCGTCAGGTTGGGGCGACAACAATCATCAATGCGGCCAAGGAAAATGCGGCGGAGAGCATCGTTGCCCTGACCGGAGGCGTGGATGTCGCCTATGAGGCGGCCGGGGCGCAGGCGACTTTCAACGACGCGATATCCGTCATCAAGAAGGGCGGAGAGGTGATGGTGATTGCCGCTTTCGCGAAGCCGGCCACAATCGACCTCATGCAGCTGATGGTCAAGGAGGCGAACGTAACGTCGATTCTCGCGTACCGCCATATTTTCCCCGAAGTGATCTCGCTTATCGCGGCCGGGAAGTTGGACGTCAAACAGGTGATCACGAAAAAAATCGCGCTCGATCGCCTTGTCGAAGACGGCTTGGAGCTGCTGATCCGGGACAAGAGCCAAGCGAAAATATTGACGAAAATACAACCGGAATGATACGGATTGGCCATAACGGGCATAATCGCAACTGTTCGGAAGCAGAGAGAGGTCTGCCTTCCGGGCAGTTTTTTCGTAGGAGCCGGTTATCCGGGGCTATGGAGGAGGCGGGTTGACATTCGGAAAACCTGTAACTATACTGGTTACAGTAGGCGATCGAGTTTTTAAAAAAACAAAGGAGAGATGGGACATGAAAATAGCCGTAATCGGAGCAAACGGAAAAGCGGGAAGCTTGATCGTAAAAGAAGCATGGAGTCGGGGCCACGAAGTAACGGCAATCGTCAGAAATGCTTCGAAGGCGGGAGATAGCGGGGCAGCGGTTATCGAGAAGGACATATTTGCTATTCGGGCGGACGATGTTCGCGGGTTCGACGTGGTGGTGAACGCATTCGGAGCGGCCCCGGGCCAAGAGCATCTTCATGTGGATGCTGGCAAAGCTCTGATCGAAGCTTTGAAGGGAGCGCCCGATACGAGGCTGATCGTCGTAGGCGGTGCCGGCAGTCTGTATGTGGACGAAGCGAAGACGGTTCGTTTGGTGGATACTCCGGAGTTTCCGAAGGAATATTATGCGACGGCCTCCAACCAAGGTCAAAACCTTGCGGACTTGCAGCAATCGAGTGGCATCCGGTGGACGTTCGTCAGCCCGGCCGCGTTTTTCAACCCGGAAGGCAAACGAACGGGTACCTACCGGAAAGGGAAGGACAATCTGCTGCTGAACGACAAAGGGAACAGCTATGTGAGCTACGCGGACTACGCGATCGCGATCGTCGATGAAATCGAACGGCCGGAGCACGTCAATGAACGCTTCACCGTCGTGTCGGAAGCGGAGTAAGCGGGTAGGCGGAGAGGTCTAGATGCCATGTCCGCGTTAAAATGGAAAAAGTACATCTAATGAACTGTATTGCCGCAGCTGCCTTACATTAGCTGGGAAATATCCATCTAATCTGCGTAGCTTGGCTCCAAACCGGCAATTCTCGATCGATTAGATGCACAATTTCCATTTATCTCTTGTTCTGCAGCAGTAAGCGGGCAAATAGATGGAGGTTTTCCATTTCGCTGCTCGAACGGTCATTCACGGATTTCGAGTCGGCGACAAAGATAATGGCATTCTAGCGAAATTGACGCAGGCGGCCGCTTAAGCTTGCGTCTTTTTGGCGTGTTGGCGCAATCGCCCCCGATTGTAGGAAACGAAAGCCGGGACAAAGCAAAAGCCCCGCATCGCGGGGCTGGCGAAAACTTGTCCGGGTGGGCAGGACGGTGAGGCAAGGGGCGCGATGCGCCCGACCC
>NZ_VDCQ01000057.1 GCF_006265175.1 Paenibacillus hemerocallicola
ACCTCACTTGCACGCTCGTTGTTCAGTTTTCAAGGAGCAAAACGCTTGTCCTGCTTGCCGCTGCGGCGTACCTCTCTTTCGCGAGGTCCGATTGGCGACTTTTATAAGATAGCACATCCGGGCGCCTGATTGCAAGTCTTTTTTACAAAAAAATTAAGGAGCCGTTTCTCAGCGGTTTTGAGGCGGGTTTATTGCATGGACAGCACAATTTTATATGCAATATTCGCTTAACCGGCTCGATCGGTACGGCACTGAAAAAAAGACGCTTGGGCTTTTAAGCTCTTCGATCCAACAACCCGATTCAGGTCAATCGGCTCGAATAAGCGGCCCAAACGTCTCATAAATACGAAATGCTTACTCTCCCGCGCGCTCTCTCATCAACGGGAACAGCAGTACGTCGCGGATCGAAGGGGAATCGGTAAGCAGCATGACCAGTCGGTCGATTCCGATCCCGAGTCCTCCGGTTGGCGGCATGCCGTATTCCAGCGCCCGGATGAAATCGTCATCCATCTCGTGCGCCTCATCGTTACCCTGCTCCTTCTCGACCAGCTGCGCCTCGAATCTTTCGCGTTGATCGATCGGGTCGTTCAATTCGGTGAACGCGTTGGCGTGCTCGCGGCCGACGATAAACAACTCGAAACGGTCCGTGAAGCGCGGATCCTCTTCGTTCTTTTTCGCCAAAGGCGAAATCGCCACAGGGTGTCCGTAAATAAACGTAGGCTGAATCAAGGTAGACTCCACGAAATGCTCGAAAAAGGCGTTCACAATATGTCCGAACGTCATATTCGGCTCAACGGGAACACGGTGCTCCTTGGCCAATCTGTGGGCTTCCTCATCGCTAATCTGCTCCAGGAAGTCGACGCCCGTCACTTCCCGGATCGCATCGACCATCGATACGCGGCGCCATGGCGTGGCAAGGCTCACTTCTTTGCCTTGATATTGAATTTCCGTGCTGCCCAATATTTCAGTAGAAATATGAGCGATCAAGTTCTCGGTCAACCGCATAATGTCCTGGTAATCGGCATACGCCTCATACAGCTCGATCATCGTAAATTCCGGATTGTGGCGCGTCGAAATCCCCTCGTTGCGGTATACGCGCCCGATCTCGTACACCTTTTCCATGCCGCCGACAATGAGCCGTTTCAGGTGAAGCTCGATAGCTATGCGCATGTACAGCTGCATATCGAGCGCGTTATGGTGGGTTATGAACGGACGGGCGGTCGCTCCGCCAGCGATGGCGTGCATCGTCGGCGTCTCCACTTCCAAATAGCCGAGCGCATCCAAGTACCGCCGCATAGATTGGATAATGCGGGACCGCGCTATAAACGTCTGCTGCACTTCCGGATTGACGATCAAATCGATATAGCGCTGACGGTAGCGCATCTCGACATCCTTCAGCCCATGGAATTTATCTGGCAGCGGATAGAGCGATTTGGTCAAAACTTCGAGAGAATGCACTTTGATCGACGTCTCGCCTGTTTTCGTCTTGAAGACGGTTCCTTTGACGCCGACCATGTCGCCGATATCCAAAATGCCAAAAGCCTGATAAAGAGTGGCGCCCAGTTTATCTTCGCGGACATAAATTTGAATTTTTCCGGTAATATCCTGAATATGCGCAAAGGCCGCTTTCCCCATGCCCCGTTTCTGCATAATGCGGCCGGCCAAAGAAACTTCGTGGCTCTCCTCATCGAGTTGTTCCGTCGATAAGGCGTCGTATGCTTCCAGCACTTGCTTGGCATGATGGGTCCGCTCGAACTTGCGGCCGAACGGATCGATGCCGAGATTGCGAAGCTCGTCCAGCTTGCCCCTCCGTATGGCGAGCAGCTCGTTTTCGTTCAATTCCACTTCTTGACTCACTTGACTCATCTCCTAAATGTGTAGCGCAAGCTCGTTAAACAAAAAAGCCTCCCGAGGAAGCTTTTTCGAAGGCCGTGCGCGGATTTCCATTCGTCATATCCGTCTCGATTACTTCTTAATATCGATAATTTTATATTGAATGACGCCGGCAGGGACTTGAACATCGACGACCGAATCTTTCTTCTTGCCGATCAACGCCTTGCCGACAGGGCTTTCGTTGGAAATTTTGTTCTGGAACGGATCCGATTCCGCCGTCCCGACGATGGCATATTCTACCGTTTCGCCGAACTCCAGATCTTCTACCGTGACGATGGAGCCAACGTTAACCGTGTCCGTGTCGACTTCGTCGTTGTTAATAATGCGCGCGTTGCGAAGCATTTTCTCCAGCGTAATGACGCGGCCTTCGATGAAAGCTTGTTCGTTTTTGGCGTCCTCATACTCGGAGTTTTCGCTAATATCCCCATAGCCGATGGCTACTTTGATTCTTTCGGCAACCTCGCGGCGTTTTACCGACTTCAGATGCTCAAGCTCTTCTTCAAGCTTCTTGAGGCCTTCCTGCGTCAGGATGACTTCTTTCTCGTTCATATTGCGAATCTCCCGTCGTGTGAAGATTTTCTACCTGGAAAATCGATCGATTTTTCGGTATGAATTCACAAAGTTAAATATATTAGCGGGTCATAGTCAAGATGACTTTCTCCATTCAATTCAACGGTTAAGGCAAACACTATTGCTTGATTATATTTCAACCCGCCAAAAATGTCAACGATATCCAAAGTCCGCCTTAAGCCTGCAATAAAGCGCTATTAATGGGCAAGAACGGCCTTTTCCTCCGCATTACCACCTGAATCGTCCAAACCCGATATAAACTCGTGCAAAGTGTCGACCATATCGTCTCTCCGCGATTGCTCCATGATTACATCCTTCACCCGCGCGGAGCCCTGAAGGCCTTTTAAATACCAGGCCATATGCTTGCGCATCTCCTTCACCGCTACATGCTCGCCTTTGAGGGCTACCAGCCGGTCGAGGTGCAAGATGGCGATGCGGATTTTCTCGGCCGCTTCCGGCTCCGGCAGCAGCTCTCCGGAAGTCAGGTAGTTGATCGTCCTATACAGCATCCATGGGTTACCGAGCGCGGCCCTTCCGATCATGACACCGTCCACGCCGGTATGGTCGAGCATCTTCTTGGCATCCTCCGGCGTAAATACGTCCCCGTTGCCGATAACCGGAATCGAAACCGATTCCTTGACTTCTTTAATGATGTCCCAATTCGCCTTGCCGGTATACATCTGCACGCGGGTACGGCCATGCACGCTGACGGCCGAGCCTCCCCCGTTTTCCACCGCTTTGGCATTTTGGACCGCATATACGTGCTCATCGTCCCAGCCGATACGCATTTTCACCGTGACCGGCTTGCTGACCGAACGAACCACCTCGGTTACCATTTTCTCGATCTTGCCCGGATCGAGCAGCCAGCGGGCGCCTGCGTCGCATTTCGTAATTTTCGGAACGGGACAGCCCATGTTGATGTCTATGATGTCGGCGTTCGTATGCTCGTCGACATATTTGGCCGCCCCTACCAGCGTCTCCGTATCGCCCCCGAAAATTTGCAAGCTGAGCGGCTTCTCCCGTTCGTCCACATACAACATATCCATCGTACGGCTGTTTCCGTGCAGGATCGCTTTGTCGCTCACCATCTCGGCGCAGACGAGTCCGCAGCCGAACTCTTTGGCGATCAGCCGGAAAGCCGGATTGCAAACCCCTGCCATCGGCGCCAGCACGACTTGGTTCGGTGCGGATACATCTCCGATTTTGAGCATGTCACGTTTCACTTCCTTTCGATTCGGAATGATTCAACTGCAGCTCGTCGGGATTAATCCCGAGCGTCTCGGCAATTTTATTCAACAATTTAGTGTCGGCTTTGCGGGTCCCTCTCTCCACGGACCCGAGCACGGCGATCGAAACGCCCAATCTCCGGGCCAGTTCGTCTTGCGTATATCCTTTCAGCTTCCGGAACGCTCGGATACGCTGCGCCAATTGAAATTGCTCCAACGGGTAACGCCTTCCTTTCCTTCGAGTCTGTCCAGATGTCCGGCTATCGTTGCGAGGAGGTGCGGCTTTCCCTTAGCTGCATCCCGCATTGGAACAAGCACGAATGCCCTTTCCCACATGCGCGGATGCGGAATAATCAGCTCGGATGTATCAAGGACGTTGTCGTCCATGAGCAGCAAATCCAGATCAACCGTACGTGGCCCGTTGCGGATCGTGCGAATGCGTCCGAGCCCGTCCTCGATCTCCTTCATATGATGGTGCAGCGAAGCCGGAGGCAGCGTCGTGCTCACGACGGCTACCATGTTCAAGAACCGGCCTTGGTCCGCATACCCGACAGGTTCGGTTTCGTAAATATCCGAAACCCTTACGACATCGACCAGCGGATGCAGACCGAGTTCGCGAATCGCATCCTGCAGGTAAGTTTCCCGGTCCCCCAAATTGGAGCCGAGTCCGATATACGCTTCCTTCCGCAGCTCGGAGCCGATCGGATCCGGGACAGCTTCGCGCCGGTCGTCCGGTAACGTCATAGCGATGCCCGCTTTCTGTTAATCTCAATGGCAACTCCGTCAAAGTGGATATCAAAGGGCGGGTGAGGCTTGATCACCCGCACCGTTACGTCGTTTACATTAGTATACTGATGCAGAACATCCGATGCAATGTTTTCGGCCAGCGCCTCGATCAGGCGGAATGTACGGCCTTCCACGATTTTCTTGACACGTTCATATACTTCGGCATAATTTACCGTTTTATCCAAGTCATCCGTCCGGCCGGCCTCCGATAAATCGAGGGACAACACAAGATCGACGTAAAAGCGCTGTCCCAGCTTGTTTTCCTCCGGAAAAACGCCGTGATATCCGTAAAACTGCATGCGCGACAATTGCATTTTATCCATGTCAACCGCACCGCCTTTCGATAAGTTTAATGACTAGCGGCGAATCATCGCGTCGGTCATCGCTGCCACCCGCTTCATCGCCTTCACATCGTGTACGCGCATGATGGAGCAGCCTTGTGCTATCCCGAGCGCAACGGTAGCCGCCGTCCCTTCCACGGCGTCCTCCGGAGTGACGTTCAGCGTGCTGCGGATCATGCTTTTACGGGACGTACCCAGAAGGACGGGGTATCCGAGCGCCGAGACTTGATGGAGCCGATTCATGAGCAGCAAATTGTGCTCGTACGTTTTGCCGAAGCCGATTCCGGGATCGAGAATGATCTGGTCCTCTCTTACGCCGGACTTTCGAGCGATTTCGACGCTTTCCCGCAAATCGTCGAGCACCTCCGCCGTAAACTGACGATATTCGGCGCTCTTCCTGTTATGCATCAGTATGACCGGACAGCCATATGCCGCGGCTACGGACGATATTTCGTCATTTTCCTTGAAGCCCCATATATCGTTCACGATATGGGCTCCCGCTTCCAAAGCGGCCTTCGCCACTTCCGCCTTGTACGTGTCGATCGAGATCGGCACCTGCAGTCCCGCCTGCCTGAGAGCGGCGATTACCGGGACGACACGGTCAAGCTCCTCTTCGACGCTGACCTTCGTAAAGCCGGGCCGCGTCGATTCTCCGCCGATATCGACCATATCCGCTCCTTCATCGACCATGGCAAAAGCCCGCCGGACCGCGCGCTCCACCGAGTCGTACTGCCCCCCATCGGAAAATGAATCGGGAGTGACGTTCAGGATTCCCATTATCAACGTCCGTTCACCGATCGCAAGCTCCAGCTCGCGGCATCGCAGCAGCCTCCGCCCGAAATAAGATGACGACGGCAGTGCGAACGGACGCTCAGCATCCCGACTGCCCGACTGTTCAACCCCCATAAATCATTTACCCCCTATACTTCGGCTTACTCACAACCGTGTCGCTTCACCGTATGCTTTCATCAGAATGGTAGTAATAGTGCCGACAGTTCCGCTGCCGATCCGCCGCTCTTTGCCGGAAAGCTCATAGCCGCGGTTAACGGGGACGATTTCCTGAACGGAATTCGTAAGGAACGCTTCGTCCGCCCCGATTATCTCCGGCCATCCGTACAGCCCTTCGCGGACCTCGTATCCGAGCCGTCTCGCCAAGCCGATCACGTACTCCCGGGTAATACCGGGGAGAATCCCCGTGGCCAGAGCAGGCGTATATAAGACGCCGCCCTTGACCCAAAACAGGTTGCTGACGATTCCTTCCGCTACATGGCCGCAAGCATCCAAAAAAACGCCTTCGGCGCCGGCAGCCCATTCGTACCGACGCATCTCCCGCTTGGCCAGCATATTGTTCATGTATTGGAACGATTTGAGACGGACGTTTCCCTCCGGACTGTTGCGCCGCAGCTCGAGAAGCTGGATCGGCTTCCCTTCCGCGTATGCGATTTCGTCCCTGGGCGGCAGCGGCTTCACATAAACGATTACGTTTGGCTCCGCATAATCGGTCGACGGCAATCCCAGCAATTCGACACCGGCGGACACGGAGAACCGGACGTAAGCATCCGGCAAGCCGTTGGCGGACAATAGTGCGGCGATTAACCCTTCCGTCTCCCCGCGATCCGAAACGTATCGGATTCCGAGCTCGGTGCAGCTGCGAGACAGTCTTTCCAAATGCGGCTCCAATAAAAACGGACGTCCGCCGTAAGTGCGAAACGTCTCGAAAAGTCCTATTCCATACAAAAAGCCGTGATCGTAAACGGAAACCACGGCCTCCTTGTCTTCGCATACGCGTCCGTTTACCGCGATCCTCATGCTCCGGCTCCGCTCGCGGAGGTTATCGCCACGAAATTACGAAGCAGCTTCAAACCGTGATCGGTAATAATCGACTCCGGGTGAAATTGTACCCCTTCGATCGGATATTCCTTATGGCGCAACCCCATAATTTCGCCGTCCTTCGTCTCGGCGCTAATTTCCAGGCAATCCGGGAGCGATTCGCGGCGAACGATCAGCGAGTGGTATCGGGTAGCCGTATAAGGCGATGGGATCCCTTCGAAAATCGTCTTGCCGTCGTGATAAATGTCCGATGTTTTGCCGTGCATCAGCTTCTCGGCCCGGATGACCTCGCCTCCGAACACTTGTCCGATCGACTGGTGGCCCAAGCATACGCCCAATATCGGAATTTTGCCTTTAAAGTGATCGATCAGCGCCAGACTGATTCCCGCTTCGTTAGGCGTACAAGGACCGGGCGAGATGAGAATATGGTCGGGCTTCAACGACTCGATTCCGTTCAAATCGATTTGGTCGTTGCGGCGGACGAGGACCTCCTGCCCGATTTCTCCCAAATATTGCACCAAATTATAAGTAAACGAATCGTAATTATCGATGACGAGTATCATCTCGGCTCAGCTCCTCGCGTTCTCGCTATATAGGATCGCTTTCCACAGCGCTTTCGCCTTGTTCAGCGATTCCGCAAATTCTTTCTCCGGGTCCGAGTCGATGACGATCCCGGCTCCCGATTGCACATAGCCGACTCCGTCGCGGACGACCAATGTACGTATAACTATATTTAATTCCATATTGCCGTTATAGTCAATCCATCCGATCGAACCGGTGTAAGGCCCCCGCCGCACCGGCTCCAGCTCTTCGATAATTTCCATCGTGCGTATTTTCGGAGCGCCCGTAATCGTTCCCCCTGGGAATGCAGCCGCGATAACGTCGAAACAATCTTTATCCTCCGCAAGTTTGCCCTCCACATGGGAGACGATATGCATGACATGCGAATATCGTTCGACGACCATCAAGTCGGTCACCTTCACCGTACCGTATCGGGACACCCGTCCGAGATCGTTGCGCAGCAGATCGACGAGCATAATATGCTCGGCCCGCTCCTTTTCATTCGTTATGAGCTCCTCTGCTAGCCTCAAGTCCTCTTGCTCGTCGCCTCCACGGGGACGCGTTCCTGCGATCGGACGAGTCTCGACAACGCCGCCGACCGATTTGACCAGCAGCTCGGGCGAACCGGAAACGATCGTATAGTCCGGGAACCGAAGCAGCCCCATATAAGGGGAAGGATTGAGCAGTCGCAGCCATTCATAGATTTGCTCCGGCTCGCGCTCCAGCTTTCGGCTTTGCCTGACGGATAAGTTGACTTGAAATACATCACCCTGCGCAATATACCGCTGAATTTGTCGAACGGCTTCCATATATCGTTCCTTGGGAAACGCGATTTCGATTCCCGGAATCGCTTCGACGTCGATCGCCAGTGCATCGAGCCGCGAAATGGCTTCGAACGCGCTCATCCTTTGGAGCGTCCGCTCGTCCGATGCCGCCGCGGAAACGGCTTCGTTCCACAAGTCAGCCATTCGTTGCGCGTCCCGCTCGGACTGGTCGTATAGCTCTTCCAGCCGTTCCGGCCAATCCGTCTCCCGTTCACCGAAGGGAAAGTACTGGTGCACCGCGCAATACAGCGCCCTTTCTTGCTTGTCGTACGCGAACACGCGGCGCATCATCATGAAATCATAGTCGGGCAGCAGCAAGTCGTCTTCGGCGTACTGCGGAAGCCGTTCGATCGATCGGGCAACATCGTATGACCAGAAGCCCACGCATCCGCCGACAAAGGGCGGAGCCCCTTCCACGATCGGGGCCCGATATTGATTCAGCCATGCTTTTACTAGCTGCAGCGGCATTCCCTCTATTTGCCGCTCGCTCCGAACGGCCGCCGTCCATGCGGATGCCGCTTCCTCGTATTCCACGATCTTCGCCTGCTCGTCTTTTCCCGTAATCGATGCGACCGGAGCAAACCCGAAATAGGTGTACCGCCCGCTCTTGCCGCTCTCCAGCACGAAGGAAGGCTTGCCCGCACCGCTCCAGAGCGGCTCCCAAGAAGCCGGAATGCCGGGTACATCGGAAAATTTGCTGATAAAAGGGAGGTTCTCATGATCGACCGCCCATTGTTTCCATTGCCCCAAGGTAGTGAAGCCCACTCCGTGCTCTCCTCTCTAAATGCCCCCAAAAGCGAAGCAAAGCTCTGCAGCTTAAACCTATAACTTTCGGGGGAGCCCCCGCGAATAGATCCCCTGACAATCCAACACAATATGCGAAGCAAGAGCTCTAGCAAATTCCGACTACTTTTATAGGAGCCCTAGCAATTGCCGTTAATAGCGCCAGCCCCTCCGAGGAGGGGCTGGCTGTTACTGCTGATTACTCGTCGAATTGATAGAGCGGTGTGCTCAAGTAACGTTCGCCGTTGCTCGGAATGACGGCGACTACGCGCTTGCCTTTGCCGAGTTGCTTGGCTACTTTCAATGCAGCGAAGATGGCTGCGCCGGAGGAGATGCCTCCAAGAATGCCTTCTTCCTTCGCTACGCGGCGGGACGTTTCGAACGCTTCCTCGTTATCCACCGTTATGACTTCATCATAGATGTCGGTATTCAGGATGTCGGGTACGAAGCCGGCTCCGATACCTTGAATTTTATGAGGGCCTGGCTTGCCTCCGGACAATACGGGAGAGGCGGAGGGCTCTATGGCGAATACTTTGATGTTCGGGAAATTTTCGCGAAGCACTTTGCCCGCTCCCGTAATCGTACCGCCTGTGCCGATTCCCGAAATGAAGGCGTCCAGCTGTCCGTCGTGGGACTTGATCGCGTCTACGATTTCCGGTCCGGTCGTCTCGATATGCACTTTCACGTTCGCCTGGTTCTTGAACTGCTGCGGAATGAAATAGTTCGGGTTTTCCGCGGCCAAATCCTCGGCCCGCTTGATCGCGCCCTTCATGCCTTCCGGTCCGGGAGTCAGTATAAGCTGTGCCCCGTAAGCGCGAAGCAGGTTGCGGCGCTCGATGCTCATCGTTTCCGGCATGACGAGAATCGCTTTGTAGCCTTTGGCAGCCGCTACCATCGCCAACCCGATACCGGTGTTGCCGCTGGTCGGCTCGATAATCGTGTCGCCCGGCTTCAGCTTGCCTTCGCGCTCCGCCGTCTCGATCATGCTCAAGGCGATTCGGTCTTTAACGCTTGCACCGGGATTTTGGTATTCCAGCTTGACGTAAATTTCCGCGCTATCTTCCGGAACGACCCGGTTCAACCGAACAAGCGGAGTATCTCCGATCAATTGCGTAATGCTTTGCACCAATTTTGCCATACTGTTACCCTCCCGCATAATCATTCATTATTATTCCGAGTAGTTTTGTCGGTTTTATTACTATCATATTATCAATCCGGCTACCGGTTTGTCAACTAAAAATTGCGACTTTTGTCCCTTTAACGCAGTTCCGGATCCAATATTTCGGCATGGCGCTTTTCCCGCATCGATTTGACCAGCTCCTTGAGCGGCACCGCTTTTTGCAGCGCCAATTCTTTCCGGATGAAGGCCTTCTTTTGTTCGTCCACCGTCTTGTTGACTTCCTTTTTTTCTTTCAGCTGGATGACCGCGTAGCTGGCTTTGAGCTGAATCGGCTTGCTGATCTCGTCCTGCTTCAAGCTTTTGGCCGCTTCCAGAAGCGGCGGCGGAATAAAAGGATCCCGTTCCTCCACCCAGCCCAGATCGCCGCCCTTTTTCGCGCTGGACACGTCGATCGATTGCTTCCCGGCGAGTGAAGCGAACACCGCTCCATTCTGCAAATCCTTGATTACTTGGGCCGCTTCTTCCTTCGTCTTCACTTCGATTTTAAGCAAATGGTACTGCACATAACTTTTGAATTCCTCGGGATGCTCCTTAATATAGGCGGCAACCTCGGCTTCCGATACTTGTATTCCGCGCACGGCAAGACGTTCGAGCAGCAGCTTGTAGTAAACGTCCTCGCTCAGCTCCGATTTGGACAGGCCGAGCTGCTCCTTCATCGATTTGTAGAACTGCTCCTCGCTCTCGTATCCTTCCTGCATCCGTTTCAGTTCCACGTCCATGTCTTCGCGGCTTACCGTAATCTTCAGTTCCTCGGCCTCCTGCCGTATCGCTTCCCGATCCAGCAGTACATTCAGCAGTTCCGCTCCGTACTTGTCTGCAAGGCGCTGCTGCAGTTGCTCGTACGTAATCGCCCTTCCGCCGATTACCGCCACCGCTTGAGCTTGCCCGTCCCCTGGCTCCGCCGTCCCGTCAGTTGCCGGCGGCTCGTTCGCTTTGGCCAATTGTCCCTCGGTTCGGACAAGCAATAAGGCCAATACGAGGACGGCCGCCAGCAGCAAGGAGATGGCACCCCACAGCAATTTAACGCTCCGCATCCGAAAATCTCCCCATGTTCGATCTCTTCTCTATTTTACTCTTTTGACAGTCTCTCCACCAGATTATGGAGCTGCTCGCCGTTATATTCGTAGGTCTCGTTGCAGAAATGGCAAACGACCTCGGCCTTCCCGTCCTCGCGCAAAATTTGCTCGACTTCATCGCGCCCCAGGCTGAGAAGAGTCTGCTCGACACGTTCTTGGGAGCATTTGCACTGAAACCGGATTTCCGAACGCTCCAGAACTTCAAACGACTCGACCAAACGCTTCAGAATACCCTCCAAGTCGGCTCCTTCCGTCAAAAGTGTCGTTATCGGAGGGAGACTACCCAGCTTCTCCTCGATCGCGGCGATTTCTTCCTCGTCCATTCCGGGCAGCAGCTGCATGATAAAACCGCCGGACGCTTGTACCGAGTAATCCGTGGCAATCAGAACGCCAAGCGCGACAGCCGACGGAGTCTGTTCGGATTTGGCGAAATAATAGGTAAAGTCCTCCCCCAGCTCTCCGGAAACGATCGGGATGCTTCCGCGGTAAGGCTCCTTCAGTCCCAAATCCTTGATCACATACAGCTGCCCTTCGCCTACCGCCCCGGCTACGTCCAGCTTTCCGCGTTGGTTCAGCGGCAAATCGACATGGGGATTGTCGACATAGCCTCTCACTTCGCCTTTCGCGTTGGCGTCTACGACGATCTGTCCGATCGGACCGTCGCCCTTGACCTGAATCGTGAGCCGTTCCTCCCCTTTCAGCATGGCGCCCATCATGACGCCGGCAGTCGCCGTGCGTCCCAGAGCAGCCGTCGCTACGGGGGTAGTGCCGTGTCTGCGCCGCATTTCTTCCACAATGCCTGTCGTGTTCGCGGCGAATGCACGAAGCTTGCCCTCGAATGCGGTTCCGCGTATCAAATAATCTTGCATCGCAATAGTTTCCTTTCGGCTTAGGAGCTGCAACGTATTAATACATTATTACGCAACAGCTCTCTAACGGTTTCTTTCGTATATAAGCTGAAGCCCTTGCAGCGTCAGCAGCGGATTGACCGTGTCGACCGTTCGGGTCTCTCCGGCGATCAGCTCGGCCAATCCCCCCGTGGCGATCACTTTCGCCTCCGGGTTGAATTCCTCCCGCATCCGTTGGACGATGCCGTCCACTTGTCCCGCATAGCCGAAAATAATGCCGGCCTGCATGGCGGATACCGTATTTCGGCCAACGGTGCTTCTCGGCCGGATCAGCTCGATGCGCGGGAGCTTGGCCGCCTTTTCGTACAGCGCCTCGGTTGAAATGCCTATGCCCGGCGCTATGGCGCAGCCGAGCAATTGGCCTTTGTCGTCTATGTAGTCGTAAGTGGTCGCCGTACCGAAATCGACGATAATGAGCGGCGCCCCATACTGCTCGATACCGGCCACCGCATTTACGATACGGTCCGCACCCACCTCGCGAGGGTTCTCGATGCGGATGTTGAGACCGGTTTTGATGCCGGGACCGACGACAAGCGGCTTTTTCTTTACATATTTTAAACAGAGACTCTCCAAAACAAACATAAGCGGCGGAACGACGGACGAAATGATGACGGCCTCGATCCGGTCTTCGGAAATGCCTGCGAACCGGAACAGATTGTGCACCATAATGCCGTATTCGTCTACCGTCGCGGAACGGTTCGTACTGAGCCTCCAATGGTGGAGCAGCTTCTTCTCGTCGTAGATGCCGAGCACGATATTCGTGTTGCCTACATCCACCACCAGAATCACAGCTGGCCCTCTTTCTTCTCATTCAAATCGAGACTGATATCGAGCGCCTGCACGGAATAGGTCAGCCTGCCGACGGATATGACTTCTACGCCCGACAAGGCAATCGCTCTAATCGTTTGCAGCGTAACCTGGCCCGACGCCTCGACTACGATATGCGGTGCCCGCGCTTTGACGATATCCACGGCGCGCTTCATCGCTTCGGGGGACATGTTGTCCAGCAAAATAATGTCTGCTCCGGCTTCCAACGCCTCATCGAGCTGGTCGAACGATTCGACCTCCACTTCGATTTTCATCGTGTGGGGAATTTGGGTCCTCGCCGCAACGACGGCCGCCTTAATGCCGCCGGCCCCTTTAATATGGTTGTCCTTGATCATTACCGCATCATACAACCCGAATCGGTGGTTATGCCCGCCTCCGACCCGTACCGCATACTTTTCCAGGGAGCGATGTCCCGGCGTCGTCTTGCGTGTATCGACCAGACGTACAGGCGCGCCTTCCAAGGCGTCCACAAACTGGCGCGTACGGGTCGCGATACCGGACAATCTTTGCAGCAGATTCAACGCCAACCGTTCACCGAGCAATATGCTGCGGGTGCTGCCGCTTACCTCGGCCAATACCGTACCTTTTTCGGCAGCGGCTCCGTCTTGTATTTTGGAAATAAACAGAAGGCCCGGGTCTACGATCCGAAACACCTGCTCCGCGATCGGCATTCCCGCTATGACGCCCGGTTCCTTAACATGAATAATACCTTTAGACTGTTGGTCTAAAGGTATGGTGGTCATCGTAGTCACATCGCCGGTGCCAATGTCTTCCTCTAACCATAGACGAATGTTGCGCGACAATTGTTCAAGATTTCCGTAAAACGTCATGAATGCGTTCCTCCGTTATCCCTTTTTCCCGCTGAAGGTGGATATGCTTGCGCCATACCGTATCGTCCTTCTCCGGGAAATCCTCCCGAAAATGCCCTCCGCGGCTTTCTTCGCGGTTCAGCGCGGATTCGGTAGTCAGCATGGCAAGCGTCAGCAGATTGGCGAATTCGTATTCCTCTCGCTTCGTCAGGCAAGTCTCGTAAATTTTCAACTGCCGCTTCAGCTCGTCCAAGCCTTTCCCTAGTCCGTTCGCGTCCCGCTTCAAGCCCACATAACGCAGCATGACTTTTTGCAGCTTGAGACGCTTCTCGACGATAGCCTGCATCGGATGCTCCGGACGATGGCTCTGCTCTCGAATGCTTGGCGTGTCCCCGAGAGGCAGCAGCGCACGGATATGACGGATAATACGCCGACCGAATACGATTGCCTCCGACAGCGAGTTGCTGGCCAACCGGTTCGCCCCGTGAACGCCGGTGGAAGACACTTCCCCGCAAGCGTACAGACGCTTAATGGAAGTTTCCCCGTTCAAGTCGGTTTTCACTCCGCCCATCATATAATGTGCGGCAGGAGCGACCGGAATCCAATCGGAAGTCAGATCGAGACCGTAATTCAAACAAAACTCGTATATATTCGGAAAGCGGTGCTTCACCATTTCTGCAGGCTCGTGGGTGATATCGATATAGACAAACGTCGATTTCGTCTGCTCCATTTCGTTTACGATCGCGCGGGCCACGATGTCGCGGGGAGCCAGCTCCAGCTGAGGGTCGTACTTTTCCATAAACCGTTCTCCCTTTATATTGCGAAGCACGGCCCCTTCCCCGCGCAGCGCCTCGGAGATGAGAAAACGCGGAGCGCCCGGATAACAGAGCGAGGTCGGATGGAATTGGACAAACTCTACATCGCGAACGACCGCACCGGCCCGATAAGCGATAGCGATACCGTCCCCGGTGGCGATTTCCGGATTCGTCGTATACCGGTAAAGCTGTCCCGCTCCTCCGGAGCACAGGACGGTCGCCTTTGCCCGGACGAACACCCGCTGACCATCCGGCTTTTGTACGATCGCTCCGTGGCATACGTCGTCCACCGTAACCAAATCGATTACGAAATGGTCGTCCCAGATCGTAACGTTCCGGTTTTGCCTGGTTTTCTCCGACAAGGCTCTGACAATTTCCGCGCCCGTCGCGTCGCCATGCGCGTGCAAAATGCGCCTCTGACTGTGAGCGCCTTCTTTGGTCAACGCCAGTTCTCCGTTCTCGAGGTCGAACTGCGTGCCCATGGCAATCAAATCTTTGACTCCCGCAGGACCTTCGTGCACAAGCACTTCAACGGCATCGTGATCGCACAACCCCGCGCCTGCATTCAAAGTATCCTGCAGATGGTAGTCGGGGGAATCTTCGTCCGATATGACGGCGGCAATACCCCCTTGGGCATACCGGGTATTACTTTCCAGCAATGACTTCGGCTTCGTAATAATCAGGACGCGATTCTCTTCGCTGGCCCTGATCGTAGTGAACAAGCCGGCAATTCCCGCTCCGATGACCATAACATCCGTTTCGACATGCGGCAGCTCATCCAGCGAGAAATCTATCAAATAACGCGGCACCATGGCGATCACCTTCAAGACAAGAGAGTAGCGCATGCCGCTTATCCACGCAGCATGCGCTCCAAGCGCAAGTTACTTGACTTGTAACATGCGCTCCAAAGATAGTCTGGCTTTTTCCGCAACTTGGGGCGGTACGTATATTTGCGGCTGCATCGTCTCCAAGCATTTGACGACTTTTTTGAGATTGTTCACCTTCATGTTCGGGCAGACGAGAAACTTCGTCGCAAAATGGAATGTCTTGTCCGGGCTGTCCTTGCGAAGCTGGAAGCCGGTTCCGTCTTCGGTGCCGACGATAAACTCCCGGCAATCCGATTCCTTGCAATATTTGATAATCGCCGTGGTGCTGCCTACGAAATCGCCTAGCTTGACGACTTCCGGACGGCATTCCGGGTGAACGACGAACTGGGCGTTCGGATGCTGCGCCTTCATCTCCATGACGTCCTTGACGGTCAGCATGTCGTGAGTGTTGCAGTACCCTTCCCAAATAATCATCTTTTTGTCGGTAAACTTGGATACGTAGTCGCCCAAATTTTTGTCCGGCACCCAAATAATCTCGTCCGCGTCGACCGATTGAATCACTTTGACCGCGTTGGCGGATGTACAGCATATGTCCGTTTCCGCTTTGATCTCGGCGGAAGAGTTGATATAGGTGACGACCTTCGCATTCGGATGCCGTTTTTTAAGCGCCTTCAACCCTTCAACGTTGACCATGTCGGCCATCGGGCAGCCGGCCCGTTCGTCCGGAATAATGACCGTTTTGTTCGGTGCCAAAATTTTGGCGCTTTCCCCCATGAAATGTACGCCGCAAAATACGATGACGTCCGCATCGGTCTGGGCCGCCTTTTGCGCGAGCAAAAAGGAGTCCCCCCGGAAGTCCGCCACCTCCTGTATCTCATCCCGCTGGTAATAATGAGCAAGAATTATAGCGTTTCGTTCCTTCTTGAGCTGGACAATGCGCTCTTTCAGTTCGCGATTCTGTTCAGCCTTTCGCTCCAACGCGAGAGCTTCCATCCGAATCCTTCCCTTCGTGGAAACACGTGAAAAAGTTCACGCATTTGCTTAAGACTAGTATGAGCCGAGGCCGGCGGCCGTAGCCGATGTATTTTCAGGAACGAAGCGCGACTGGCCAGCCAAAGATTATACGTAAGTTTACACCTAATTTACACAACGGGGATGATGCTGTCAATAACTAAAAAGCCGCCAAAACGCGGAAAAACCCGGCTGTAGGGGACCGGGTTCCTCATCGCTTGTTTGTTTAACTGTTTTCGGCTTATTGCTTCATCGTCTTGAGAAGCCGGTTCGCCTCTCCCGTAGGCGTTTGGATCGATTCATACAGCTTGACGGTTAACGGCCATTCGAACTGGTCGCTGCGCAGGTTTTGGAATAAGAGATACTGCGTACCGCTGATCAGCTTGTTCACTCCGATGAACGGCACCGTCTGGGTAGCGATCATCCGCCCGGAATTGTCGACGAGGTCGATCTTCATGTTCGCCGAGTTCACATCGGCAATGACGTCGTCCACGGTCGTAATATCCAGATCCAGCTTCATTTTGTACCCGAACTGGCCTGTAGCGCTTCCTTGGATCGAGACGGCCGAGCTGAGCAATTTGACGTTATAAGGATAGAAGGAGAGCATATCCGGATCTTCGGATTTATTTTCCGCGACGGCGGTCTTGAATCCGGCAATCGGAATATTGTAAGGCGCGATCGTTTGATTGTCCTGCAGCTTCATCAACAAATCCTCGCCCTTCTCGGAAGAAGGAACGGCGTATGAATAATTGACAAGGTAAGCCAGCTTCGGCGCCAGCTGCTCGACGGACGTCGTCTGACGCGTGCCGCTATATCGGAACCCTTCCGCATTGGTCAGCTCCGTTTGAAAGGCGGGAAGCGGCACCGGACGCTCGCCGGTATTTTTGACCATGAACTTCGCGATAATCGTATTGTAGCCGGCGGATTCGGATTCGTTCATGCTCAAATCGACCAGAGACACCTCCGTCTCCTTGTCGACCAGCTTATTAAGCGGATCGAATGCGATCCGGTCGCGCAGCTTGTAGATCGGCAGCGTATTGATATCGATCGTGGATTTCGGCGGCAAAACCACGCTTAACCGGCCAACCGTATAAGACTCGACCGTCGGCGTATTGCTCGCTCCCAACTGTACGAATGTCTCCGGAGTCAGCACGTTCAAGCTGTTCAAGACTACGTCGTTCTCGGTCAATATGCCGTAATGGATATATTTCTTCTCCCCCGGCTTCAGCTCGACATTGGCTTCGGCACGAACGCCCGGGTAAGAACGGGAATCGGATTTTCCGTCAATGCGGAAGTCCGGAACCGTCTCGGTGCGCGTGCCCTTATTCTCGGCGATCAGGGTAATGACCGTAGCCGGCCCTTGCGGCGTTTTCTCGTTGATCAGCGTTACGGGCGTATACTGAAGCGAGTCGGACTGCACGGGAAGCATGAACGGCTCTCCCCATTGCTTCACGGCCCCCACATCCGATATGGCGGAATCCGAGCCATTCCACACGATCCCATTCACGGGGACGCTCATTATGGGCGTCTCCAGCTTCGGATACACGTATTCGTCGACCTCTACCCAGGACAGCTCGGCCAACGCCGTCGCATCTATGTAATCCAGAGTCAGCATATAGCTGAGATCGACTTTTTCCTTCGGTTGAATCGCCTTGGCGTTGGCTGCGCTCGCTCGAAGCGTATACTCGATGCCGTCAGCGGTTTTCACCCGCAGCTCGTACTCCGGAACCCGGGTTACGCGATTTCCTTCATTATAGAGCCGGACGACCGCGCCGATTTTCGTGCCGTCTTGAATGCGCACGCTGCTCACGCTTTTCACATCGGCTCTTACAAGCGGAGTAAGCGCGTATTGCCCTCTCACGCTTTGTACGGCTGCGCCCGATTCTTCGGCAAGAAGCGCTGCGGGAGAAGCGGTCAAGACGAGAGAAACGCTAAGTACTGCTGCGGTTAAAGATTTCTTCCATGTCGGTTTCAAAAGATGTTCCTCCGTTTCGTTCATTTCGATTCGGCAAGCTGCACTTTTTCTTTATCCTTCAATTGGTTTTGTCCGGATACGACGAGCTGCTCGCCTTCCTTGACGCCGGATATGACTTCCTGATTCAGTTCGCTCAAACGTCCGAGCTCGACTTTCCGTTTTTCTACCGTGTCGCCTACGAGGACGAATACGAACGAGTCCCCGCCTTCGCGCACTACGCTCAGCGTCGGTACGTTGAGGACGATTTGCTCCTGCTCGACAGTCAACTGAACCTGCACCTTCGACCCGGGCTTGAGAGCTCCGTTCGGGTTGGCAACCTCGAGCTCCAATTCGTACGATTTGCTCTGCGCGTCCATCGTATCGGACAAATAGCTGATTTTCGCCGTAGGTCTTTCCGTGCTTCCGGGCACGTAATAGATGAGCTCCTGTTTGCCACGCACGAGCTTGGCCGAGCTTTCCGTCAGCTGCGCTTTGATCCGGATCGGATCCAACTGCTGCACATGACCGACTTTGGTCCCCGGTTGAATGGTCGCTCCTACGACGAGCGGCAGCTCGGTCAAGATGCCGGCGACAGGAGCTTTAACTTCCAGATTGGCGATGCTGCGCTCCAGCTCTTTGATCGAAAGGGAAGCCGATTGGACTTGCGTCTCCAATGCCGACAACGTATCCGAAGTTTCGAGCGTCTTCTGTTTTTGCTTCAACAGGTCGAGATCCATCGTCTGATTTTTCCAAGCCGTCTCCGTTTGATCCAATTGCTGTTTCGTTATGAGGCCTTGATCATAGTCGTTTTTCGCCTTATTATACGTTTTGGTCACGTCCAGAAGCGCCTGTTCCATCTTCTTGACGCTATTGGCCATTTCCGTTTTGCCGTCTGTAAAATCTTTTCTGCCCTTCGTTAAAGCTTGCTGGCTGCTCTGAAGCTGCAGAGAGGCCTTTTCCCTTTGAATCTGCATGTCGGTCGGGTCGAGTCTGACGATTACATCCCCTGCCGCTACTTGCTCGCCCCGTTTTTTAACGATTTCCCTGACTTCTCCGCCGGCTTTGGCTATTACGTCCAGTTGGGTCGCCGCAACGACGTCGGCTACTTGCTCAAGCGGGTCGCCGATTTTTTGCTTCGATATTTTCTGGACCTTGACCGTCTTGATCGTCTGCTCCTGGGCAGCCGCCGGTTCAGCCCCTTGCTTGCCTCCCGCCGTGCAGCCCGCCGCGACTGCGACGGTCAACACGAGGGCTACGGCAAATTTGGCGCCGCTTCGAAGCGATTTCGCTTTATTTCTTTTTTGTCTCATCTTCGCCTATGCTCCTTTGATCAAGTCGTATTACACGGACAATGGGTCCGGAGAAGCGGGATCCGCCTTTTTCGATTTTCGGTGGAACATGCGCGACATGCGATTTTTGAACGAATAAATCAGCTCGTATACGATCGGAACAACCAGAAGCGTCAGCAGCGTCGAGGTGGTCAATCCGCCGATAACGACGACCGCCAAACCTTTCGAGATGATCGTGCCCTTGGACATTCCGAGCGCCAGCGGCATCAAGGCGAACACGGTCGCGCCAGCGGTCATAATGATCGGTCTCAACCGCGTCATGCCGCCTTCGACCAGAGCGTCCCGTACGGTATAATTTTGCTCGCGAAGCTGCTGTACGCGGTCGATCAACACGATGGCGTTCGTCACGACGATCCCGATCAGCATAAGGAAACCGATCAAGGAGGTCATGTTCAGCGATTCGTTCGTAACAAGCAGCCCGAGCAGACCGCCAATCGCGGCCAGCGGCAGGGAGAACAAAATCGCAAAAGGAGCGCTTGCGTTCCCGAACGCGAGAACCATGACGAGATAAACGATAAAGATGGATGCGCCCATGGCCACGAACATTTGGCTGAAGCTCTCGGCAATATCGTCCGATACGCCGGACACTTCGCGGCTTACGCCGGGAGGCAGTTCCAATGCATTCAGCTCGGCGGAAACTTTGGCGCTCACTCCGCCTTTGTCGGCACTGTTGATCTTGGCCGTGACTTTCACGACTTGCGTTTGCTTCTCCCGGCTGATCGATACCGGAGCATCGATTTCCCGGACTTTGGCGATATCCTTCAAATTGATCGTCGATCCTACCATAGTGGCAATCGGAATATTGCCGATGTCGTTAAGCGAATCTTTGTAGCTGCGGTCCAGCTCCAGCTTCGTCTCATACGTAACGTTGTCGAACTTCAGATCGCCGAGCTCTTCCTTGCGGGTCCACGTATTGACGGCCTCCATAACCTGAGCGGAGCTTAAGCCATACACGCGGGCTTTGTCGGCATCGACCGTCACTTCCACTTCCATCTTCTTCTCGCCGAGCGTGTCTTTGACTTCGAGCAGTTCCGGGAATGCCTGCATTTTTTCCTTGATCAATCCGGCCGCTTGCTCGAGGCTTAACAAGTCGTCGCCCTTCAGCGAGTACGAGAAGTCCGCTCCTCCGGCGCCTCCTCCAGAGAACGATAACAGCTGGCCTTCAACCTTGGAGCCCTTCGGCATGTCGGCCAGTAACGATTCTTTGTAGCTCTGCAAAGCATCCTTCGCATTCGTGTTGACGCTAACCTCCGTAAAGATGGTAGCCTTGTAAGGAACGCGATCCGTGCCGAATTCGTAGCCGACCAACGATTCGATATGCGTGAACCGCGGTTGTCCGGCCGAATCCTTCTCGGCCCGCCACATCTCCTCGATTTCCTTCATCTTCGCATTCATCGTGTCCATGGACGTTTCACGAGGCATCTGGATCTGGAACATCATCTGGCGGTCCGATTCGCTTTCGGGCATAAAGCCGGTAGCGAGCTGCGGCACGATCAGTACGATGGACAGGATGAACAGCAAGCCGGCCAGCAGCATCGTTTTGATCCGATTGTTAAGCGACCAGACCAGCACGCCTTTGTAGGCTTTCGTCATTTTGCCGACTTTCGTCTCGTCGTGTGCCGGAATACTCTTCTGCTTCATTACCATCAGCTTGGCGAGCATCGGGATAACGGTCAGAGCCACGACAAGCGAGGACAAGAGCGCGCAGGCCAGTGTCAGGGCGAAAGGCCGGAATACTTCGCCTACTACTCCTCCGACGAACGCGATCGGTGCGAATACGCCTACGGTCGTAATCGTCGATGAGGTGATAGCGGCCGATACTTGCTTGGTCGCAAGCTTGATAACCGATTCGTTGCGCTCGTGCGCTTTTTGCAGCTGGCTGTAAATATTTTCGATAACGACGATACTGTCGTCGACGACCCGCCCGACAGCGATCGCCATGCCGCCCAATGTCATAATGTTGAGCGATATATCGAGCCCCGCCATAAACAACAGCGTAATCAGAATCGATAGCGGAATCGAGACCAAAACGATAATCGTCATGCGAATGTTTCTAAGGAACAGTAAGATCATGATCGATGCAAGGATTGCCCCCAAGCCGCCCTCGCGAACCATACCGTCTATCGAATGCTTGATGTCGGTTGCGGCGTTGTATACGGAGTGGAATTTAACGTTTGGCAGCGTTTTTTCCCATCCGGCGATCAGTTTATCCGCAGCGTCACCGAACTCTACCGCATTGGCGTCCTTCGTCTTGTAGAGGTGAATTCCGATGGCGGGCTTGCCGTCGAGTCTCGCGATAAACGGCGATTCCGTGATGGACTCCACTTTGGCGATTTGCTTGAGCAGAAGCGTTTCGCCCCGTGCAGTGGTAATCGGCAAGTTATCGAGATTATACACCGTATCGATTTGGCCCTTCACGCGGACCATTTGAGTCCGTCCTTCGAAATCTACCGATCCGGCCGGGCTGGACAATAAGGCCGCCTTGATCAGACCGGAAACTTGCGATGGAGAAAGTCCGTATTGGTTCAGCGCATTGGCATCCAGGCGGATGGCCATCTGCGCTTCCTCATTCCCGATGGAATCGACATGATCGACACCGCTTATGCCGTTAAAGCCCGGAAGGATGATATCCTTGTACAGCTTGTCGAGCTCGGTTTGGTTCATCCCGTTCTCCCCGTAGACGGCCATGTAATACACCGGTTCCGAGGCGAAGCCGAACGTCATGACGCGCGGTTTCTCCGAGCTTTGCGGCAGCTTCACGTTGGCTACCAGACTCTCCACGTCTTTTTTCGCATCGTCGACTGCAATGCCTTGATTCAGCTCGACGACGATTTGCGAGAAGTTGTCGCTCGAAGAAGAGGTTATATTTTTAAGTCCTTTGGTGGCCGCTATCGCTTTCTCGAGCGGCTTCGTTACTTGGTCGAGCACGTCTTTCGGCGGGGCCATGTACTGGGTGTTTACGATAACGACCGGAAACGAAATATCCGGCATGCTTTCTACTTTCAATTGTCCGGCAGCATAGGCCCCCCCGATGGACAGCAGCAGTATCAAAATGACTACCGCCGCTATGTTTTTCATAGAAAAATCGGTCAAGCGATTCATTCGGTTTCATCCCTCCCACACGCTTCTTGCATGAACTCTGTTTTACTTTGCTCCCTGCTATGTATTCCACTGTTAATTGTAAAAGCAGGCGGCCTGCCGCAACATGGGCTGCGGCTGTATCTTGACCTAGACCTAAGACCGGTTTCTTGAACGCAAGCATCATTGGCCGTTTTGCGAATCTCTCCTCCTCATGTCGGCAATTAACCGTTCCATTTCTTCCTCTACCCCGTCCAACCTGCGAAATACGACGCGATAAAATACCGCCAGCTCCGTATAACGCTGCTGCAGCACTTGGAACGATGCCTTCTCGTTCTCTTGCAGTCCTTGCGGATCGGGCAATTTGCGAAGCGTATCTTCGATCCACTTCAACTCGGAGTTCATCCGTTCCATCACCATGCGCATCGAGATTTGCAAGTGCTCGTCGGGGATGCAGTAATAATGTTTACGGTCGTTCCCCCCTGCCAGTTTCAAACAATGTCCATGAGTTTCAAGCGTTCGCACTTGAATGCTTACGGCCGCTTTGGTCACCCCCAGCCGCTGCGCTATCTCTTGCAAGCTTATCGGCTCGGGAGAACAAATCAACAAAGCATAGATTCGTCCGACCAACGGGCTCGTTCCACTCTCCTCGAATATTCGCGCCATTCTCTCCATCAATTCGGAACGAAAGCGGTCAAACTCCCCGTTGCCCATTCCTTACTCCTCCATCGACGTTCACATCGTTAAAAAACATGTTAACGATCTAATCGTAACGGCAATACGCTTTTACGTCAAACATTGAAACCGGTTTAATTGTGAATTTTTTTATGAAATTCCTGATTTATGACTTATCGGCGAGAACAAAAAAACCGTCACTCCGAGGAGAGACGGTTCGTTTCGGGAAAGAGGGATTACTCCTCTTTCTTGTCGTCCTTCTTTTCTTTGTCGAAATCGAGCTTGTTGGCTTCGACGCCGTTGTTTTGCGTTTGGATGTTGACCTTAGGCTCTTCTTCCTTGCCTTCGCCATCCGCACTGCCGACAATTGCGCCTTTCTCGAGCAATTCGATAATTTGGTCTTTGTCGAGCGTTTCGCGCTCGAGCAAAGCATTCGCCACCAAATGAACTTTATCGCTATGAGTTTGCAAAATTTCTTTCGCCCGATCGTAGCAGGTACGAATGATATGTTGCATTTCCTTATCGATTTCATAAGCGATCGCATCGCTGTAATTTTGATCGTGGCCGATATCGCGTCCGAGGAACACTTGGCCTTGGGAATTGCCGAACTGCATCGGCCCGAGCTTGTCGCTCATCCCGTATTCGACGATCATGCTGCGCGCCATCGCCGTCGATTTCTTGAAGTCGTCATAAGCGCCGGTACCGATTTCGCCGATAAACATTTCCTCGGCGACGCGACCGCCGAGCAAGCCGGTAATACGGTCCAGAAGCTCGGATTTAGTCGCGAGCAAGCGGTCCTCGCCTTCCTTCGGAATGCTGAGCACGTAGCCCCCTGCACGGCCGCGCGGAATAATCGTAACTTTATGTACGACATCCGCATGCCGTTCGTAGTAGCCGATAATCGCGTGCCCCGCTTCGTGGAATGCGATCGTCTTCTTCTCGCGGTCGCTGACGACGCGGCTTTTCTTCTGCACGCCGACGATAACGCGGTCGAAAGCTTCTTCCACTTCATCCATCGATATATCTTTGCGATTGCGCCGTGCCGCGATCAAGGCGGCTTCATTCAGCAGGTTTTCCAAATCGGCTCCGCTGAAGCCGGTCGTGTAGCGAGCCAGCGAATCGAGCCTGACATCTTTGTTCAACGGTTTATTGCGCGAATGAACTTTCAATACCGCTTCGCGGCCTTTGACGTCCGGACGGTCTACCGTAATCTGGCGGTCGAAACGGCCTGGACGCAGCAAGGCAGGGTCCAAAATGTCGGCGCGGTTCGTTGCCGCGATAATGATAATGCCTTCGTTCGCTCCGAAGCCGTCCATCTCTACGAGCAATTGGTTGAGCGTTTGCTCGCGCTCGTCGTGGCCTCCGCCCAAGCCGGCTCCGCGTTGGCGGCCGACGGCGTCGATCTCGTCGATGAAGATGATGCAAGGCGAGTTTTTCTTGGCGTTCTCGAACAGGTCGCGTACCCGGGATGCCCCGACACCAACGAACATTTCCACGAAGTCGGAACCGCTGATACTGAAGAACGGAACGCCCGCTTCTCCCGCTACCGCACGGGCCAACAGCGTTTTACCTGTTCCCGGCGGGCCTACGAGCAGCACGCCTTTCGGAATTCTCGCGCCGAGCGCGGCGAACTTCCGCGGGTCTTTCAAAAACTCGACCACTTCGACCAGTTCCTGCTTCTCTTCATCGGCTCCGGCCACATCGTCGAACGTGACCCGTTTCTTTTCTTCATTATAAAGACGTGCGCGGCTCTTGCCGAAATTCATGACTTTGCCGCCGCCGCCCTGAGCCTGGTTCAGCAGGAAGAAGAACAGGATGAAGATAATGACGAACGGGATAATCGACGTCAGGAACGTAATCCAGACGTTGTCTCCCTCCATCTTCTCATGAACTTCCTTGGTAATGTTGCTTTGCTCGAGCAGCTCGACAACGCGGGGATCGAAAGGAGCATGGGTTTCAAATAGCAGCTTGTCTGTACTTGATTGCTTGAACTTGCCCCGAATCAAATAAGTATAGCCGTCAAATTTCACCGCTACTTCTTCGATGTTGTTATTTTTCAATTCCTCGCGGAATTTGGTGTACGTAATGGTCTGCTTCGTATCATTCTGGCTGCTGATGAAATGTACGATCCCGACCGTAACTAAGAATATGAGCAAATAAAATCCGGTATTGCGGATGATCCGATTCATCCCCTACCTCCTCTCTGGCGACACACGTAACTTATTTTACCACAGCGCGTCTACCGTTCACAAATGTACCCGATCCTACGCGCAAGCGGCTTACGGCCTTGTGTAAACTTCCGGCTTCAAAATGCCGATATACGGCAAATTGCGGTATTTCTCGGCGAAATCGAGCCCGTACCCGACAATAAATTCATCAGGCAATGTAAAGCCTTTGTACTCCGGCTCCAGATCGACGGACCTTCTGGCCGGCTTGTCGAAAAGCGTGACGATGGATACGGAGCAAGCGTTGCGGCGTTCCAGCACGTCGATCAAATAGCTGAGCGTCAACCCGCTGTCGATGATGTCCTCCACAATCAGCACATTGCGGCCTTCGACCGGAACGTCCAAATCTTTGATGATTTTCACTACGCCTGACGATTTGGTGGCCTGCCCGTAGCTCGATACCGCCATAAAGTCGATGTCAAGCGGAATCGTCATTCGTTTCACCAAATCGGCCATAAAGATGAATGCGCCTTTCAGCACGCAAATGACGAGCGGGTTCCTGCCTTCGAAGTCGCGACTGATCGTCTCTCCCAGCTCTTCAACCTTGTGCCGAATCTGGTCTTCGGTGAACAGAACGTTCTGAATGTCGTTTTCCAACCATGGACCCTCCTACTTTATACTATGAAAGCATGAATGGCCGCATTCTCGGCAAGGTGAAGCTTGCCGTCAAACGGAGCGGACCTTCATGACCAATACCCTAGTTGTCGTTTCGGACACGGTGGCATGCGTCGATCTGCGCACTCCGGGGATCCATATGATGCGACCCGCTGCATCCAGGACAAGCGGGACACGACCTCTTGCCGCAGGCGGCACTTTTTTGTCAATGAACATATCTTTTACTTTTTTCGTCCCCTTTAAACCGAGCGGTTCCATACGGTCTCCCGGCTGGCGGCTGCGGACGGTCAGAGGAAAATGCAGAAGATCGTAATCGAAACAGGCTTCCAGATGTCCATTCGGTTCCCCCCATGGAGGCACAGCCGAGGACTCCTCTGCTTCGATCAGTCTGCTCTCCAATTCCGTTCCAGCCTCCGGCAAGAGCAACAGCCCGTCGGGATTTTCCATGAAATACTCATAAGGCTCGGGGGGCTGCCATGCTTGAACGAACCTTACGGTGTCATACTCCCGAATGAGCTTGAGCCGATCATGCAGATCGAGCGAGATCGCCTCTCCCTGTTCGCGGACAATAACCGAACGAACGGCCTCGATCCTTGCGTAATCGGATAAATCGGCGTCCAAAAAAACATAATTTAATATTAGTTTAATCAAACGCCTTTGTAAAGCAACGTGAAGCGTCGCAAACCGGGTTGCGCCAAGGCTGCATTCGATCCGTTCGGACGAGCGCCCGACCTCTACGAGCTCCGCGAACCGCTTGCGCGCTTCGGCTTCCATCCAATCGTCCTCGGCCTGCATCATGTCGGCCAGCCTATTCAACGACTCCGGCAGCTTATCGTTGTATTCCCGCAAATACGGAATCACATCGAGCCGGACCGCGTTGCGGAAATATTTGCGCTGGTCGTTGCTGCTGTCCCGGCATACCGGAATGCCATAACCGGCGCAATGGCGTTCGATCTCCGATTTGTATATACGTAATAAGGGCCGGATTAGTTCCACTTTTTTTTCCGTTCTTCGCATCGGGATCCCGGTCAGCCCCGAAGGCCCGGTTCCTCTCAGAATTCGCATCAGCAAAGTTTCCGCTTGATCGTCCGCATTATGGGCAAGCGCTATTTTGCTCGCTCCATGTCGAACCGCCGTCTCGAATAGGAAGGAATAACGTTTTTCCCTGGCCGCCGCCTGGGGGTTCATGCCGGTATCGGCTATAAAGGCCGGCAAATCGTAACGTCCGATTTCGCAGGGCACTCCAAGCTTCGCCGCATAAGCCGCTACCGTATCAGCCTCCCGCTCCGACTCCTCCGGCCGGAACCCGTGGTTCACGTGAGCCGCGACAAGTTCCAGTCGCATAGGCCCGGAAAGCAAAAAAAGAACGTGCAGCAGCGCCATCGAATCGGGTCCGCCCGAAACCGCTACGACAATCCGGTCTCCCGCCTCCGCGAGCTGTTCGTTCCGAATCGCGCTTTCCACTTTCTTCAGCAGTTCCATCGTTTACACCCTTCTTGGCTTGCGCACGTCATATTTTGTCCGTTTCGGTCAATAACTCATCCGTTCAAAAGGAATGCGTAGAGCGCCGACAGGAACAGTCCGATCGAGGCGATGAACGCCGTTCTGATCCATAGACCCGCCTTCTCCGGACGAGGCCGCCAAGCCGCTCCGTGCTTTTCCATCAAAAGCTTCCACGAGGCTGCCGCATCCGAGGAGCTGGTCCACCGTCCGGCGATCGCACCTTTCAGTACGTCCGAAACCGGCCGGCATTTCGGACATTCGTCGACCAGCTTGGCCAAATCGCCCGGGCTCCTGTTCTGCGGAAGCCCTCCCGCCAGCTCCTTCAGCTTCTTCTCCATGCCGCCCATCTGCAGGCAAAACACCGCAAAGCCGAACAAATCGTAGCCGTCGTCGGCCACCCGTTCCCCGGCGTTCCAGAAGCCGCGATCGTACAGCTCGGTAAATTGTTTGACAGAGCGCCCTTTTCCGGTCACTCCGCCGTAATCGACAAGCTCCACCTCCCCGTAGCCGGAAACGAGCACGTTCTCGGATTTCAAATCGCCGAATACGTACCCTTGTCGATGCAGGTCGCCAAGCTTGTGGAGCAGATTCAACCCGATCAAATAAAACCAGTCGGATCCATTTCTTCCAATATAGTGTCGCGGAATATCCCCGCGTATGTAAGTCATTACGTAGAAAGGATAAACGTTACCGTTCAGCTCCACATCGTCGGCATCGTGCAGAAAAGGACGCTGCATTTTCTTGTCCAATTCGCGGAGCACGTTTACTTCCATTTGAATATCAAGGGCGTCGAATCCGAACTTGAGCGCATAAGCCCGTTTCCCCGAATGCACGAGAAATACTTTCCCATTGGCCCCTTCACCGAGCAGTCTGCCGATCCGGTATGACCGTTTGTTCCATTTGCCGCAAACGGTAAACCCTTCGGTCAGGACTACCTTAGACGATGTAGTCACTTAATATCCCATCCCCGCTGCTCGCCCTGAAAGGGGGGCCGCCTTCCCACTCGTCATCGCGGATACCGGCATGCCTCGATGACCCGGCTTCGGCCACGTACCGCAAAGCTTTCATCAGTGCGGGACCGGTGGGCGTCGTACCCTTCATGTTTAATTTATAAAACAATTCGTCCTTTTTTGCAAGGTCGGAGGTCCAGTCGGCCAGCAGGTCCGCTTCCGTATTTCCGGGGAAATGCAAAACGGACATTTCGCTGGTTCCTTTGCGTGCCCGAAGACTCGCCAACAAATCCCTGCACGCCTCCTCCACCGCCCGCAGCTTCGGTCTCATGCTCGCGCTTGTATCGATCAGCAGCGCCACCCGGAGCGAACCGGTCTCGCTCAGTTCGTCGATCATCCGTACGACAGGGCCCCTGCGCTCCGGAGACAAGCTTTCCAGGGCGGCCGTAGGGCCCATCAATTGCCGCAGCTCTTGCTGCACCGTTTGCCGGATCGTCTCCACGACCGTTTTGCGTGTCATCATTTGCACCGTCTCCGCCAAAGCTCTTGAAGAAACGATTCGGCTCATGCCTCCGCCGGCCTTGGCGATTTCCGCTATTTCCGAAGCTCCCCGTTCGCCCATATCGGTGCCGTCGTCGACGATCCCGATCACATTTACGACTATGCCCTGCCGTACCGCATGAGCTGCAGCCACGACCGGACTGATCCCCTCGTTGGAACACCCGTCCGTAATTAACACGATTTGCTTCATCCGGCAACTCCCCTCTCTTCACCCAGGATTCTATTATCTAGTATTTCCTGGGGAAGAGAGTCCAATACCCGCCACCGGAACATGAATGTCCGAGCTTTGTCCGGCAAAAAAAGAAGACGTCTCTCTAATTTTTGAGGAGAAACGTCCTGCGAGCGGTATCGGCTCTCATAATCGGACGACTTTATCGACCACTTCCAGCAGTTTATCCGCTTCAAACGGCTTGACGATATACGATTTCGCTCCCAGCTTGATCGCGTCGAGCACTTGCTGCTTCTGGCCGATGGCGCTGACCATGACGACCTTCGCTTGAGGGAACGAACGGAGAAGCGTTTTGATCGCGTCGGTTCCGTCCATCGTCGGCATGCTTATATCCAGCGTAATGAGATCGGGACGCAAATTGATGTAGCTCGTCAACACTTCCCGCCCGTCCGACGCTTCGCCTACGACCTCATGGCCTGCGCGCTCCAATACGGTCCGTATGTTTTTGCGCATGACGGAGGAATCGTCCACTATGAGTATTTTCGCCATTCTGTTCACTCCTTCCGGTCTTGGGGCCGCACCGTAATAATGCTTGCAAGCTCGGCCTTGTGGGAGGCCGGGACGAATATGCAGAGGCAGGTACCGAAATCGGTTGCGTACGCAGCCGTGCGAACGCTCGCATTCGCTTTCACTTCCGCTCCGTTCGTCACGATCATCAGCGGATTTCCCAGAAAAACATCAGGTTCCTCACGCGAGGCCAAAGCGTTCCCTGAAATAATATTGGATATTTCCGCCACCGCCTCGACCGCATACCCTTCGGCCTCTTCATCGGTTATATCGGCGATCACAAACCGTTTTGCCAGTTGCCGGGCAAGCCGTTCGTCCACGGATAAAATAAAACCGCCTTGAACCGCCCCATTCACTTGAATGAATGAGCTGACCGATTCCAGCGACACGGGCGTTTCGGTCGGCGACGTCAGCCCAGGCGCGCACACGATCCCGAGCTTCTTCATATATAGGGACGTGTTGTCGCATAACGATGCATAAAATGGAGCGTCAGCCCGCAAGAAAAAAACCTCCGTTAATCCTTCATTCGGTTCGGAAATTCGAATACGACTTGGGTTCCCTCGCCGGGTTGAGAATTCAGACGAACGGTGCCGCCCAGCTTGTCGACCTCGTCCTTGACCGCCGCCAATCCTACCCCGCGTCCGGCCAGCTCGTTCGTTTCGACCGCCGTGGAGAAGCCGGGGGAAAACAAAAGCTCCAGAAGCCGTTCCGCTTCGGCCTCGTCGGCTTCCCTTTTCTGCAGCAAACCGCGTTCCGCCGCGAGCAGCCGTATGCGTTCCATGTCTATGCCCCGTCCGTCATCCGAAATCATGAGCGTAAATGCCCCTTCCCCGGCTTCGGCCGAAATCGCGATCGTCCCCTCCCAGTCCTTGCCTTGCTCCAACCGATCCTCCGGCGGCTCGATTCCGTGAACGGCGATGTTCCGGAATACGTGAACGAGCGATTTGGCGAATCCGGCAAACCGTTCGGGGTCCACACGGACACGGTCTACGCCTTCCATCGTTACACGAACCGATTTGCCGGCACGTTCGGCTAACTTCGCCATGTAGGCGGGGTACGTCTTCAACAGATGACGGACCGGCTTCAGACGCCATTGCCGGAACTCGTCCAATAGCCCGTTGTCGTCATTGACGCCCGGCAACACCGTTTCCAGCTTCGCTTCGAGCCTCTTCCATGCGGAGGCGTCGATTTCGATCCGGTTTTCCGCGGATTGGCGCAGGAACGACTCGCCGATCACGCTTTGCAGCACTGCAACGTCTTCCTCGATCCAGCGCTCGAACGGGAGCGACAGCAGCCAATGCTCCAATGCCCCGTCCCTTTCCGTCTGTGCGCGCATTTTCTCATTCAGCCGGTCTTCCAGCTGGTGCAGATGGGCGGGCGCCTTCAGCAAGCTGAGCAGGGACAAGTTGCCTTTCAACGTATGGACCCTTTTCGCAACGGCCGAGAGCTTGGTTTTCGCCGATTGCTCGCTTCCGGCAATTTCGGGCAGCTCGTTCCGATAGAAGGATTCGTAATCTCTTATGATCTCCGCATAGTCATCCGAATGCGTCACGACTTGAACGACCATGCGCAGCGTCTGTCTCTCGCGGTTCATCTGCCGCTCCAGCACGCGTTTCTCGGTAATATCCGAAAGGATGACCATGATCGTTCCGCCGGTCTCGATCGGCTTATACTCCAGCCTAACCGTTCGTTCCCCGATCGCCGCTTCCTCCGGCAGCAGCGAGAACAGAACCTCCCGCTTGAACGCCTCGCGCTCGGCGAAATAATCGGCAAAGATCGACTCGAGCAGGCTCCGTTCCGATTCCTCCTGCGGATACAGCAAGCTCGGGAAAAACTGTCCGCCCACTTCGCAGCCGAACAGACGCGTGCATTCGATACTGTACTGCTCGCCGATACGCAAGTCGTTCCCGACAGTCATAAAGCCTTGACTCGCATTATCGAGCAAATTGCGTATGGCTGCCGTCCGTTCCTTGACCGTCTGCTCCAGCGACTGATTCCACCGCATAATTTGCCGGATCGCCGTCAATATTTCCGCCTCGGCTTCCAATATATGCTTCGGGATGTCCACCGCGTCTTGGCCGGAGGCGACTTGCTCCAGCGTGCGGGTAAAATGCCTAAGCGGCACAATGATTCTTCTCCGCAATAAATAGACAACCAGAACGACCAGCAGGAGCATAATGCCGAGCGCGTAGTAGCTGAGCTTCTCCCACCCTTGCGCAGCCCGGGTCGTAGATTCCGAAGGACTGGCCGTATAGACGATGCCGATCGGATTGCCCGCCAAATCCGCAAAGGGAGCTGCATCCTCCGCGTAAAACAACCCTTCCCGCTTCGCCAGGCGGAAGACATCTTTCGTGCCGGTCTCCAGCATGGAAGCGTACGCCTTCAACTCCGCCTCGGCGATATCTTCGGACGACGCCAGAAATTGCCCCGACCGCAAGTATAAGCCTACCTCCGCTTGCAGCGTGTCGCCGATATCCTTCATCAGCTCGCGGTTCAGCAACCGCCCCGTAATCAATAGTCCGACCGGCTCCTCCTGCCCTTGGTCGCCGGTGACCGGGGCGACGGCGATCAGCGCCGCTCCTTTCGACGTATCCACTACGCCGGTAAATTCTTTTTCTATGCGGAATCGCTCCAATATAACCGGATATTGCAGCCTATCCGTAAATTGCCGAATATCCCCCGCTTGTACGATAATATGGCCGGATACATCGGTTTGCGCCACAAAGTCGACGTTCGGCACTACCTCCGGCATGACGTTAATGTTCGTAATCAGCCAGTTCATATCGCGCTTCAGCATAGCTTGGCGGTTGTCTTCCCAGTAACCGTTCGAAATCGTCACGCCCAATATCGATTCGCCGATGCCCTCGATCATTTTTTGCGCGGAGCGATTGGCGATCGCCGTCTTCTCCCGCTCGATATTGGTCAGCTCGTCCATCATGTGGGTGTAGAAGTAGTAGATGAGCAGAAGCATGGGCACTACGACCAGCAGCGCGATCCATACGAGCATTTCCGATGTCAGCGAACGCGGTTTGGTTGCTCTGGCCATATAGTAAAAAGTCCCACCCGTCCTAACGCGATGTATATGTATTCTACGGGCCGGTACAAATCCCTTCCGCACAACAAAAAACCCGGAATATCCGGGTTGAACGTTGATTGGCCTATTCGCTTCACTTAACGGGAGCACCGGCCGGATCCGACCGGCTGTCAACTGACCGTTCTCGGCCGTTCCACTTTGGTCACCCCCTGCCAGCGGAATGTAGCCCATTCCGGCTTGTATTTTTCGACCCGGGCGACGACGACGGTCATGTCGTCCATAATTTCGCCCTGATGGTAGCGTACGATCGTCTCCAGCAGGCAATCGGCGAAAACTTGCGGCTCCTCCTCGTCGATTCCTTGTATAATCCGTTTCATCCACATCTCCTTATTGACGGCCGGCCCCGGCGCGTCAAAGATGCCGTCCGTCATCATGATCAGCGTATCGCCGGGCATCAGTTGCATCGAAATGAGATCCACATCGATGTCCTGCAAAATGCCGATCGGCAGGTTGTTTGCCGAAATCTGGATCACTTCCGTTCCCCTCTTGATGTAGCTCGGCGTCGAGCCTATTTTCATAAAGGTCGTTTTCGCGCTGTACTGGTCGATTAGCGCAACGTCGACGGTGGCGAACATCTCGTCGGAAGAACGGAGCATCAATACCGAATTGACCGACTTGATCGCCAGCTTCTCATCCATGCCCGATTGCAGCAGCTGCTGCAAAATCGACAGCGCCGCGCTGCTCTCCGCACGCGCCCGTTCCCCGTTGCCCATCCCGTCGCTGAGCGCGACCGCGAATTTTCCATTCCCCAGCTCCACCGTACTGAAGCTGTCCCCCGACAATAAATCGCCCCCCTTGGCCGCGCAAGCGACGCCGGTTTCCACCTCGAACTCCTTGGCCGAGCAAAACAACACCGTAGCGTAGCCGTCTCCCCGGCTCGACACCTCCTCGTTTCGCACCGCGATGTTCTCCCCCAAGATGTCGGATAAGAGCGGCGCAATAATTTTCCGGCATTCATCGAATCCTTTCGTGTATTGGTGAATAATCTCGATCTCGACATTGCCTTCGTCCAGGCTAATAATGTCGATGCTGTGAATGGACAGCCCCAGGTCCTCCAGAGCGGAACGAATTTGCTCCTCCTGCAAAAACAACGCGTGTCCTTCCCGTTTGATTTCTTTCGCCAGGTCCTCCATCACCTGCGATACGCCCGTCAGCTGTTCCGCCACGAGCTGGCGGCTCTCCTGGATTTGCCGCTTCCAATGCAAATCGTGCTTGAACAGCCCATACTGCTGCTTCATTACGACAAGCACCTGGTCGGTCCGAACGCACACCTGCTTCCATTCGCCCGGAATATCCCTTTTCGCGAACGTTTCGCGGGCATCGATTTCGCTCATCATCTCGGTCATATATTTATAAGTTTGATAAAACTTGTCGTCCCAGCACTGCTTTCGCTTCCAGCACATGGCGCACGTTTCCGAGGCGACGGAGTTCATGAAATGCTCGACCTCCTTTTCCTTGGCCGCGCTTTCATCCATATGCGTAAGCTGCTTGAAGCTGCGGGACAGTTGACGGAATACTTCGGAGAACTGCTGAACCCGGCCGGCCGTAATATCCCGGACCCGCTTGGCATAATCGTGCTGGGACTTCATATTTTCCTGCGTGCCCGGGACGTATTTGGCGATCGTTTGTATGAAGCTCCGGGGCGTGAGCAGGAAAAGGAGAACTGCCGCCACCGATTCCCACGTCGAGCTCATTACCTCCGTCTGACTGCCGATATAAATGGACAAGATGGAGGAGCCGAGCAGCATGCCGAACGCTACCGCCATCCGGTTCGCTTCCTTCAGCAAGCCGGCCAGCATGCCGGAGAAGGCGAGCAGACTCATCTGATAGATTGCGTTCACGTCGGCCAAGCTCAGGATGAGACCGGTAATGACGCCTACGGACGCTCCCAAAGGAGCTCCGCCTACAAGGGCGAACATCAGGATCAAATATCTCGACAGCACGTGCTCCAGCGACACCGATTGAATAATCCAACCTACCGTCCCGGTCATGACCGAACCAAGCAATATGATGAGACAAATGATTTCTTCATTTTTCAAATAATAGCTTTTTCGCGTCAGCGTAAATACGGGGAGCGCCTGTATGAATATGAGCGTGAGCACGAAGCTCAGAGCGGCTTCGACCGCCGTCAGCATCAGCGTGTACCAGGTTAGCTCGGAGGCGACGAGGCATCCGAACAGTTGGACCGTAAAGGCGGAGGTAAATACGATAATCGGTGCATACGACAGATCCGCCCGCTCATATTTTTCCAGCCCCTTCTGAATGAGCAGAAACACCAGCATCTCCGTTAAAATGTAACCGGTCTTGATTTCGAGCGCGAACAGGCTGCCGAGCAGAAGAGAAAGGCCCACCCACCGCGTCAAATCTTTCCGCACGAAGTAGACCACGGCGAAATACGCGATTGCAAAGGGAGCCAACTGCTCCAGAATCATCGCCCTGCCTAGCAGGAAAGCCATTGCGACAAGCACGAATGCCCATTTCTTGGCGATCACCGACTGGACGAACCGGTTTTCCATCAGCGTGCGCTTGCTGCCGGCTTTAGCCTTCTGCATCATTCCGCTCAAAGGTGCGGACTTCAAATCGAGAACGTTCCACTTTTGCATCTTACGGGACACCACCTTATTCGTTTTCGTGTGTTCCCTATTATAAAAACAATCTAGTATAAAGTTTGTCACAATGAGTTGATAGACTGAAAGAATTTTCCGACAAAAAAAGCCGGGGCGCGCGGTGCCCCGGATGCGTTGGTACGCTTGCGCTCCCGACGTTTCCGAAAAACGGCTGCGCCGCCCCGCTTGTCTTTTCTTCGGACGCAAAATAGCAAACCGGGCTCTCTTCCTAGTAAAACAGTGTCGATTCCGTAGCCGTCGGGGAAGCGGTCCGACAAAAGCAGTGGGAAAAAGGAAAAAAGCCCCGGACACGCCGTAACGTGTCGGAACTTTTGTCGGTTGAATAGCGGCAGAGGGGATCGAACCCCCGACCTCACGGGTATGAACCGTACGCTCTAGCCAGCTGAGCTACGCCGCCATAACAATTCGAAAGTATATACCAGAACCGGATCGTTGTCAACTTCGGACCCGGGATGCATCCGCACGGGACACCATGGCTTCCTGCCGTACCGGGACGCCGAAAGCCAAAAACGCCGACTGCCCTATACGGACGGCCGGCGTACCATTCATGTTGTTACGGGCTGGCTGCACGCTTACACCCTGCGCGCGCCTCTTCCGCCCCGCTTGCCCTCGGTGTTTTTCTTCAAAGACGAGATGCGTTCCTCGCTGTCCTTCAGGAAGCGCGACATCTTGTCCTCGAACGTAAGTCGGTTGGCGGTAGGTTTAAAGGGGCGACCACCACGGTCATTTCGGCCTCCGCGATCTTCGCGGTCCCGGTTGAATCCACGTTCAGGACGTTCAGGACGCTGCTGCTGCTGCTCTCCGGGCGGCTTGTCGACGGCTTGGCGAATGGACAGACCGATCTTGCCGTCTTTGTCCACATTGATTACCTTCACCAAAACTTTGTCTTCCAGCTTCAGATGATCATTAACGTCCTTCACATAATTGTCGGCAATTTCGGAGATGTGTACGAGACCGGTCACGCCTGCTGACAGCTCCACGAAAGCCCCGAAATGAGTAATGCCTGTCACCTTGCCTTCCAACTTGGTGCCCACTTCAATTGCCATAGAATGAAACGTTCCTCCCTAAAATATGTTGGAAATAATCTCTCATACCTATCCATACGCAATTCTCGCAACTTTTGCGACGGTTCGGGCCAAAAAAGTTGCACCAACAGGCAGGCGATGTGAGGATCGGATATGGAGATTATACAAGATCGACGACATAAAGGTCAATAAGGACGTGGGCTCACGGAGATTTGGGGGTATAGAACAACGTCTCTCCGGGTTTCGAATAGTGATACTCTTTGCGGATCTTCTGCAGTATATATTCGGGATCGTTCAGCCGCTCGATTTCTTTCTTGTATGCCTCATGCAATTGGACGGTTTCGATGCGCTTCTGATCCAGCTCCTCGACTTGCGCCGCCTTGACTCCGAGACGTCCTTGCTGATTCCATAAAATGAGAGCCGCCCAAGTCATAAAACCGACCATCGCAAATGCGAGCAGCCGAATGCGGCGGCGAGCGCCTTTATTCGATTGTTCCGGCTTACCGGCTTTTTTCGCTTCGCGCATTGCTTTAACGGTTCCTCCCATTCCGGTATGTTTATCCGTTTCTGCGAAACAACCGTTTGATGGCTTGTACCCATTTGCCGGACAGTCCGGTGAAGCGATTCCACCAGTCCGGGTTGCGAAGCCGCTTCCTTAACGGTTTCATGATCAATCGCCCCAAAAGTAGGAACGGATACATCAATTGTAACATAATTTTACCGATGAAAATAGTGAGCGCCCATAAAAATCCGAACAGTATGATAAGGAGTCGGTACAAAAGCAGGACCGGCTTAATAATAACGTACTCGACCGTTCTCCCGAGAAAGCGGATCAGCGCAAGGACAAGACGGATGCATAGCTGGACGAGACGGATCGTCAACCGGCTGGCCAGCCGGAAATACAGCCATACGCCGAGCAGCAGGCCCAGGAACACGTACACGCGGACTTGTCCGTCATTGCTGTACAATAGCGCGCGAAACACAAAAAGGGTGGCGACCATCCAATAGCCGATGTCGAGCAGCGGAACGAGCCAGCGGGGGGGCCGCAGCTGTCCGGATAAGACGCGGTAGACGTCGAACAGCGCTCCCATGAATGCGCCGCTGCCCGCCATGACGGATAAGGTGAGAAATTGGATTTGCAGGCTCACTTGAACAACTTCCCTAGAAACCCTTTGGATTTCTCGTGCGCGCTCGAATCCAGGTATGTGAGGCCGTGCACCATCCCTTCAATCGCCACGAGGCCTTGCTCCAGGTTCAAGTTTTTAATATGTAAATTTTGCCCTTTGATAGCCAGGAACCCGCATTCCGTCTCGAGCAGAAATTCCTCGCTGTCGAAGCTTTCCACGTTGAGCACGCCGGAAATTTCGAGCAGCTTGCGATTGAGCATCTTCACTTCCTGACGTTTTTGTTTGACCGGATCGATCATGGCATGTACCCCTCCCTCTTACGACTAGATTATGGGAGGGGGGCTCGTTTTAGAACAAAAACCTGGAAGTCCCGTACAAAGACGAAAACCGGCCCTATTGGCCGGTCTCTGCATGCGGTTATTCCGCATTCGATTCTTCCTTCAACACCGTATACATCTCGCCCGCTTCTTCCTTCCGGGTCGTTTCGGCGATCCTCTCCACGCGAACGGTCACGCTTTTCTGACCGAACCGGATAACTAGCTCGTCCCCGGTCTTCACGGTGCTGCTCGCTTTCGCTTCCCTTCCGTTGATCCAGATCCGACCTTGATCGGATACGTCCTTGGCGACCGTACGTCGCTTGATGAGCCTGGATACTTTCAGAAACTTGTCGAGACGCATTACTTAACGGCTTCTTTAAGCTTGTTGCCGGCTTTGAAAGCAGGAACTTTGGAAGCCGGGATTTTGATTTCTTGGCCCGTTTGCGGGTTGCGGCCCGTGCGGCCGGAACGAGTGCGGGTTTCGAACGTGCCGAAGCCGATCAGCTGTACTTTGCCGCCGGTGGACAAAGCGTCTGTTACTTCACCAAGAAAGCTGTTCAATACGGATTCTACATCCTTTTTGGACAATCCGCTTTTAGTAGCGATGTTGTTTACGAGATCTGTCTTATTCATCGTTAAATTCCTCCTAAAAAGTTGGCTTGAAGCTTCCGCGGGGAAAGCTGGGTTTGCATGGGCATTTTGCCTGTACGGTAGTATGTATTCTTTGTTGGCCGGGAAATTCCTTCTACGATCTTGCATTTTTCGAAAGTTTTTTTGCTTCTTGCCACAAAATTTCCATCTCCGGTAACCCAGTTTGGTCAAAAGTTTTGCCTTTTAGACGCAGCTGGCGCTCGATATAGCCGAATCTTTCCAAAAATTTGCGGTTTGTCGAAGCGAGCGCCTCTTCGGGATCAATCCGCAAAAACCGAGCCAGATTGACAACAGCAAACAACAAATCGCCCAGCTCTCCCGTTCGCTCGTCGTCGGAGGCTTCCTTCAGCTCGGCCAATTCTTCCTCGATCTTCGCGTATACCTCTTCCGTCCGTTCCCAGTCGAAGCCTACCTGAGCCGCCTTCTTCTGCAGCTTGTAAGCTTTCATGAGCCCGGGCAAATCCCGCGGTACTCCCGCAAGCACGGACAATTGCTCCACATCGATGCCTTTGCTGCGCTTCTCCTCCGCTTTCATCTCGTTCCAATTGCGCAGCGCCTCGTCCGCGTCGTTGGCTCCAAGCTCTCCGAACACGTGAGGATGGCGCCGGATCAGCTTATCGTTGAGACCCGCGATCACATCGTAGACGTCGAACGCTCCCGTCTCCGCCTCCATTTGGCTGTGGAGCATAATTTGCAGCAGCAGGTCGCCCAATTCCTCGCACATGGCCCCGGGGTCGTCGTCGTCGATCGTTTCCAGCACCTCGTACGTTTCTTCGATCAAATTTTTGCGGATGCTGGCGTGCGTCTGCTCCCGGTCCCAGGGACATCCGTCCGGACTGCGAAGAATATCGACGATTTCGCGCAGCCGCTCGAAGGTGCGATTGCGGACCGCTTCCTCTTCCGTACGTGGAACCCACACGAGCGACAAATTTCCATATCCCTCGATCCGGTCCAGCTCGTATAACGGCACCCTGACGATTCGTTCGCGTCCGGCTATCCCAAGCTCATGTCCGACTACGACCTCATGGTCGTCCGCAAGCACATTCATCAGAAACAGCTTGGCGTCCGATGCCGTGTTCGTATCGTATACTTGCGCGATCAGCGTATGCATGCGCGGCTCCAGACCCGCTCCGGATGCCGGAAGCGCGGTCGCGTCGAACAAGGCGAACCCTTCGATCGGATCGAACCCGAACCGCGAGAAGGCTTGATCCAGAAAGCTTTCTCCTCCGACTACGGCCAGATCGACGCCTTCGCCCGCGCATCGTTCGCGCAGCAGCCGGGTCGTCGATTCGGCCACCATCGGATGGCCGGGAACGGCGTATACGACATCCCGCTGCGACGTTCGGGCGAGTTCGAGCAATTGTTCCACGATAGCTGCGTATACTTCGGCAAAAGAGGGGCGAGATTCGTACAGCCCATCGAACGAGCAAACCGCTATGCCGTTCGCCCTCAAGTAATCGACGACGGGATGCTTGTCCGTTCGAACGTAAACGGGGTCGGCCGCCTGCAGCGTTTTCCAGACGCCCAGCGTCAGCTGGTTTTCATCTCCGGAGCCAAGTCCGACAACAGTAATGGATCGGGACATCATGAGCCTCCTTCAGTTAGGTAATATGCGCCATTTCCGCAAAATCCGCAGCAGCTTCGTCCCCAGCTTCGGTACCGCCGCGAGCTCGGTCGCGCTGATGGCCCCCGTACGGAACAGCATGACGCCGAACACGGACGCTCCGCAGCCGACGGAGACGATCGCTACCGCAGTTTGTCTCCACCTATAGGACAAATCCGGGAAAACGTTCGCGACCAAAAGGTCGGCGGCAAAGACGACGGCAGCCGTAACGATCGCCATCACCAAGGTAGACAGCAGCGGCTTCATGGCGAAATCGCGCCACGACAGCCGTCCGAAAGGAAAGCCTTTCAACCGGATCATGTTCAAGCCTGCGGCTGTGGCATAGGCAGCTATGGCGGATACGGCCGCGCCTTCGATTCCCCATAAGGGAACAAGCCATAAGTTCAGTCCTACCTTGACCGCAGCGGCGGCCAGCAGGTGATAGGCAGCGGCCCGCTCGGCGCCCAAGCCCTGCAGAATGGCGGCCGACACGATCTGCACGACGCTGAAAGCCGTAGTACAAGCCAAAATCATCATCGTGACTGATCCTGCAGCATCCTTGTAAAACATCACGTTTAACGGAACGGCAGTGACCGCCATTCCGGCCGAAGCAGCCAGCCCGATCAGCCATGTGAGACGCAGGGACGCCGCCGCGCTTCTCCGGACCTCCGCCAACGCGCCTCTGGCCTTTGCCTCGGATATGGCGGGAACGAGGGCAACGGACATGGAGGAGACGATCATCGCCACAAGCTGCACTAACGGAAGCCCGTGGTTGTACAGGCCGAATTGCCTCATCGCCTCCGCTTCGCCATAGCCGCTCTGCATAAGCAGTCTGGGTACCGTAAACGTATCCGCCAACGTCAGCATCGGCAGCACGATGGAGCCGAGACAAACCGGGAACGCATAAGCGATAAATCGCCGATAGCCGACGCGTCCCGCCTCACCGGCTCGCATCGTGCCGCTATCATCCGAGTACAGCCGTTTTTCTTTCTTCCGGTGCGAGCGCCAATAGACGCTCATGACGATCAGACCCGCCAACGCCCCCGCAGCCGAACCGAATGTAGCTCCGGCGGCAATCTCCGCATCGGAGGCGCCGGCTTGCACGAACGCGATCAGCAGCGCGACCATGACCGCCACGCGAATCAATTGCTCGGCCACTTGGGAAACTCCGGTCGGAGCCATATCGCCCAAGCCTTGAAAGTATCCCCTGAGCGTCGCCATGACGGGAACGAAGAACAGGGCGAACGATACGCTGCGCAGAGCGGCTTCCGTCTGTCCATTGCCGATCCACGAGGCCAGTATGCCCGCTCCGAAATATAACAAGACGAAGCAGGAAAGCCCCGTCGCGATCGATAGCGCCAGCGCCATTTTCAGCACGCCCAGAGCCCCCGCAGCGGAACCCCGCGCTCTTTCCTCGGCTACGAAACGGGACACCGCTATCGGGAAACCGGCCGTGGCCAAAAACAATATTAACGTATAAAGCGGATACACCGCATTGTAAATGCCGAACACGCTGTCTCCCGCCACGTTCTGCAGCGGAATTTTCTGCATCGTGCCGAGCAGCTTGGATACGACCGCCGCCGCACCGAGCACAACAGCTCCCTTGACGATCGCCCCGCCGGAGATCGTCGGCGGATTCGGGCTTTGCCGCATACGATTCCCCTTTCGCACAATGGACAAGCTAGCTTGCCCCCAAAATGAAGCGAACCTTGCCTATATTATATCCCCCCACGAAGCGGCGTCAAGCAACGCGCTTGAGGCAACAACAATAAAGCCCCCCGGCGTAACGTATTCCGTTCGCCGGGAAGCTTTTGATTGAACCTTCCTCATTCCTTACTGCTCCATCTGCTTAGCCAAAAAGCCCGCTGCCGTCTCCGCCATTTTCATTTCCATCTGCCCCATATTGACGGCATCGTCCTTGCTTACCAATATAACGGAACCGATCGGATCTCCGCCGGCCACGATCGGCGCGATCACGTAAGAGCTGTACGCTTCGTTAAAGTCCTTGATGATTTCGTATTGAGCGGAATTCGTCTCAAGCGACGTTTTGCGGTTTTCCATGCACGATTCGACGATCGCCCCGACCGGCTTCTCCAAATATTCTTTCTTGGAGCCTCCCGAGACGGCGATAACCGTATCCCGGTCCGTAATAATCGTAATATGATTCGTGCTCTCGTATAACGATTCGGCATACTCTTTGGCAAAATCGCCGAGCTCGCCGATAGGGGAATATTTCTTCAAGATGACCTCGCCATCGCGGTCGACGAATATTTCCAGCGGGTCTCCCTCGCGGATTCTGAGCGTGCGGCGAATTTCTTTCGGGATCACGACCCTGCCCAAATCATCGATCCGACGAACAATTCCAGTTGCTTTCATAATTCTGGATGCCTCACTTTCCAATGAAGTGTTTTAAATACGACTGGACGGTTATACTTGTATCCGCTAATCCTTGCAGGAGGCCTTTTCTTTAACTTTTGTTGTCTGCCCATAGTATGTTACTGCTCCCATTTTCTTATACAGGCAGTGGAAAAAAGAAAGACGTCCGCAATATCGGACGTCTTGGCATCGCATATTATTTGGCAGCAGGCGTCGTCAAGTTCGGAGTCGTTCCCGTTCCCGCCTCCGGCGCTGCAGGAGCCGCTTTCGGAAGCTTGTCCGTGTCGATTTTCTCGATCATGGCAGGCAAGTCCTTCTCGATAAAGTCGGAAACCTGCAGCTCGGCCAGCTCCGATTTGATGTCATCCTTCACTTGATCGAGCGTCTTGGTCGAACGGGCTTCCACTTTCATGACATGGTAGCCGAATTCGGTCTCGACGGGATCGCTGATTTTGCCGATCGGCAATTCGATCGCGGCTTTTTTGAAGCCTTCGACCCATTGGCCTACTTCGGCGTTTTCGTATTTGCCGCCCTTGTCCTTGGAGCCCCCGTCGTCGGAAAACTCTTTGGCGAGCGCCGCGAAATCGCCGCCGGCATCCAGCTTCTGCTTCACTTCCTGAGCGAGTTTTAGCGCTTCTTCCTTCGTGCGGATATCTTTTTCCTGGTTTTGGTCCTTAAGCGAGACGAGGATATGGCTGACTGTCGCGATCGTATACGCGTTCGTCGCCGCGTTCTCGTCGAACTTGGCCTTCACCTTGTCGTCGGTCACTTTCTTCTCGGCGTCGCCCAGTACGATCAAGCTTTTTAGAATATAATCATTAATGTCGTTCTGCGTCAGATTGGCCGTCTTCAGCTGGTTGTCGAACGCATTTTTGTCTCCGCCCTGCTGCTCGAAATATTGCTTGATTTGATTGATCTGCTCTTGCGTTTTCTTCTCCGCGTCCTTCTTCGACTGCTCGTCCGCTTTGGCGCCGAGCACCTTGAAGGCGATCAGCTGCTTCATCATATAATCCTGGAACGTAGGATCGGTGTCGAATTGGGCATACATCGGGTTGAAAAATTTGATCGAGTTGACGAAGGAATCGTATTCGCCCCTCGTTACTTTCCCGCCTTCCTTGTAGGTGGCTACAACCTCGGTATTCCCTGCTCCGCCGCTTGCAGTATTTTTATCTTTACCGCACCCGGTCAAGGCCATCGCCGCTACGACTAACGCCGCTAATGCGACGGACAGCCGGCGAGCGGTCTTGCTGCGGTTAATTGGCAACATGGCGCAACTCTCCTTTCGATTTCAAAGCCTCTTTGTATTGTACCAAAAATCGCTCCAGTATTTCGATGGAGTCTTCTGGCTTTAATCCCTTGCATTTCATCTGGATGACGATTTGAGAGCCCGGAATCAGCTTGACCCTTCCGTCATACTGCGCGGATAGGGCATGAAGCCGCTGACCGTCCAAATTGCCGTTTTCGCTTGAGTGGATTTTGAGCTGAATATCATCTCCCTTTTGCGAAATCGACTCTATCGCATAATTGGCGCCGTACACTTTCAATCGGGCCACAGCAAGCAGGTTCAGTACCGCCTGAGGCAAGTTGCCGAATCGATCCTCTATTTCCTCATACATGTCTTTCGCTTCCTCTAGGGTCTTGATGTTTGCCACTTTCTTGTAAATCTCAATCTTCTGCATACTATCATAAATATAGTCGGACGGTAAATAGGCATCGAGCGTCAGCTCGATCAGCGTAGCCGCCGCTACCTTCTCTGCCGGCTGCTCGCCGTGCATTTCCGCCTTCCGCTTGGCGATTTCCTCGCCCAGCATTTGGGTGTACAGGTCGAAGCCGACCGAGGCGATGAATCCGTGCTGCTCGGCCCCGAGCAAGTTGCCGGCGCCGCGGATGGCCAAGTCGCGCATCGCGATCTTGAACCCGGAGCCGAGCTCCGTAAATTCCTTGATCGCCTGCAGTCGCTTCTCCGCCACTTCGGTAAGCACTTTATCCCGCTGGTAAGTAAAGTACGCATAAGCGATCCGATTCGACCGGCCGACACGGCCGCGAAGCTGATACAGCTGGGAAAGCCCCATTTTGTCCGCATCATGCACGACCAGCGTATTTACATTCGGGATATCTACGCCGGTCTCGATAATGCTCGTGCTGACAAGGACGTCGTACTCTCCGTCCAGGAAATCGAGGATCGTCCGCTCCAACTCCTGCTCGGACATTTGGCCGTGGGCCACGCCGACCTTCGCATCCGGGACCAGAAACGAAATTTGCTCGGCCATCTGATTGATTCCCTGCACCCGGTTGAACAAATAATACACTTGCCCGTTTCTCGCGAGCTCTCGCTCGATGGCTTCCCGGACAAGGGCGTTGCTATGCTCGACGACGTATGTCTGCACGGGAAACCGGTTCTCGGGCGGAGTCTCGATGACCGATAAGTCGCGCACGCCGAGCATCGACATGTGCAGCGTACGAGGGATAGGCGTCGCCGTCAGCGTCAATACGTCGACATTCGTTTTGAGCCGTTTCAGCTTCTCCTTGTGCGATACGCCGAAGCGCTGCTCCTCGTCGACGATGAGCAGACCCAAATCTTTGAATACGAGATCCGTGGACAGCAGCCGATGCGTTCCGATTACGATATCGACCGTCCCCTGCTTCACGCCCTTGATCGTTTCCTTCTGCTCCTTCTGGGAACGGAACCGGCTCAATACTTTAATATTGATCGGGTAGTCGGAGAAACGTTCGCGGAACGTCTCGTAATGCTGCTGGGCGAGAATTGTCGTCGGTACGAGCACCGCCACCTGCTTGTTGTCGATCGCCGCCTTGAACGCCGCGCGCACCGCGACCTCCGTCTTGCCGTATCCGACGTCCCCGCATAATAAACGGTCCATCGGCCTGGAAAGTTCCATATCTTTTTTGATTTCCTCGATCGCTCTCAGCTGATCCGGCGTCTCGTCGTAAGGGAACATCCCTTCGAACTCCTGCTGGTATGTCGTATCCTTATTGAACCCGTAGCCGGAAGCTACTTGCCGTTCCGCGTAAAGCTTGATCAGATCGTCGGCGATGTCTTGAACGGTGCTGCGCACCTTGCTCTTGACCTTGGCCCAGTCCGCGCCGCCGAGCTTGTAAACCTTCGGCTCCTTCTCTTCGGAGCCTACATATTTCTGAATAAGATCGATCTGGTCGATCGGTACGGACAGCTTGTCGCCGCCGGCGTACAAAATATGCATGTAATCTTTATGAATGCCGCCTACCTCGAGCGTACCGATCCCGACATATTTGCCGATACCGTGATTGACGTGGACGACGTAGTCGCCCACCTTCAGCTCGCTGTAGCTTTTGATCCGCTCCGCATTATCGATTTTTTTATCGATTTTGCGCACCTTGCGGTTTTTCTGGGTGAACATCTCGCCTTCGGTAATAACGACAAGGTGGACGGAAGGCAGCTCGAAGCCGGCCTGCAAATTCCCGTTCAGGATCGCAGGCTCCTCGATTTCGTAGTCGCCGAGTACGCGCCGTACCCGATCTACGCGCTCCTCGCCGTTGGCCAGCACCATGACGCGGACCCCGGTCTTTTTCCACCGTTCCATCTCCGATTTGAGCACGTTCATCTGCCCGTGGAAGTTTTGCATCGCCCGGCACATGAAATTGACGATGTTCTGGGGCTGGGTTTGCGGAACCTGCCGCAAAAACAAAGAGACGTACAGCGTCGGATACGCGGTCCGATGCAAAATCGACTCATACGTTTTGGACATGGCGAAGCCCGGCAGCGATTTTCCTTCCTGGAGCAGGTTCGTCATCCACTCGGCTTCATCGCGCTCCAGCTGCTTCGACGTTTCGAGCAGCCGGCTAGGCTCGTCGATGACCAGAATCGCATCCTTCGGAATGTAATCCATCAGCGTATGCCGCTCCGGATACAATAAACCGATATACTTATACAGCCCGGCAAAAAACTGGGTCTCCCGCATCCGCTCGATTTCATGGCCGATTTCTTCCTTGAGACGGTCCTTCACTTGACGGTCGGTCATTCTCGCAAGCTGCTCCTGAAGCAAATCGAAGGCATGCTGGGCAGCATTTTGGAAGCGTTTTCTTTCGGCGATGAGTTCCTTGCAAGGCGTGATGACAACAGAGGAAAGCTTGTCGATCGAGCGCTGGTCGACCGCATCGAAGCTGCGGATCGAATCGACCTCCACGTCAAACAACTCCACCCTGTACGGGGTATCAGAGGTTAGCGGGTAAAAGTCGAGAATACCTCCGCGAACGCTCATTTCCCCCTTCGACTCTACCCGTTCGACCCGCTCGTAGCCGAGCTCCACCATGCGCTGCAGCAGCGAATCCAGATCGACCGTGTCCCCTACCTTAATCGCAAATTGGGCGTCGCGAAATACGGCGCTGGGAGGAAGCAGTTTGCGCACACCGGCGAATGGAACTACAACTACCCCTCTGAATCCGACAGCAAGCCGGGTCAGGGCGTCAATGCGCTGTGCCAGCGTCTCCGGGCTTGCCACGGCCGCTTCCGTCACCATCAGCTCATTGGCCGGGTACAGCAGCACCTGTTCCTCCGGCAAACATTCCAGCAAATCTTCGGTCATCTTCTGCGCCGAAAACATATTGTGCGTCACCACGAACACGGGGCGGTTCAGCTTCTCTGCGAGCGCGGCGATAAACACTTGCCGCGAAGAACCGGCCAAGCCCGATACGAGCTGCTCCCGCATGCCCGATTCGATGCCGGTGACAATGGATACAAATTCGCGATCCTCGGAAAATGCACGGATCAATGATTGCAAGGGAATACACTCCTTTATACGAGCAAACCAAAAAGAAAGCCTTGGTTAAAATACCGAGGCCTTTTATTTCGTATCCGACCGAATCTGGTTCTACAACGTTCCCTGCCGGCTCCGCTTATTGGAGCGGACTGGCTACCAGGTTCAATTCCGGGTGTTCGTCGAGCGCTTTGCGGCAATAGTCGCACGTAAGCTTGACGAGCACGTCGCCACTGTGGCTATACGTAATTATATCTCTGCGTTCTTCAGGGGTCAAGAAATGGAAACCGAGTTGGATTTCGTTTACCTGCGGATTGTCGATTTCCCCGAGATGCGCCGAGCAATGCCTGCACACATATTTGACTGCCATACTAAGCCCTCCCCACCGGTCGCAACCTTATTGGATCGTTCACGCTTACGTTCCAGTACGCAATGGCTGCCTGACGCGTAAAGCCATTTGTACTAGTATGAACAGATTGCCGCAAAATTAGCCATGACCGGGGGGGGGGATCGTTCCGTGTCTCGCGCTCCTACTGATTGAATTTGGCCATCGTTTTATCGAAATTATGCTCGAGCGCGAATTCCAGAGCGTCCACCGATTTTTGCACGGCGTCGGGAAGCGTCTTTGCCTCTTCTTTCGTAAAATCGGCCAGCACGTAGTCGACGATGCTGTAGCCGGGATCCGGACGCGATATGCCGACGCGTATCCGGTTGAAGGATTGAGTACCCGCATGCTGAATAATCGATTTGATGCCGTTATGCCCGCCGGCGCTGCCCTGGTAGCGAAGTCTGATTTGGCCGAACGGCGTGTCCATGTCGTCGTATACGACAATACAGTCCTCGAGAGGCGCTTTGTAGAAGTCCATAAACGCCCTCATCGATTCTCCCGACAAGTTCATATACGTCATCGGCTTGAGCAAGTGCACCTTTTCCCCTTTGAAATGCCCTTCGCCCACCAATGCCTTGAACTTGCTCTGGGCGATCGATATGCCCCATTGTTCGGCGGCACGATCAAGCACCATAAATCCGACGTTATGTCGGTTGTTGCGATACGCGGTTCCGGGATTGCCAAGTCCTACTATCCATTTCATAGCCCGATCAAATTCCTTTCAAAAAAAATTCAACTTCCATGCAACGAAATGCCCAGGCCGATTGTCTATGCTATCAAAATCAAATTTCAAGACGAGCGAGGGTGGAACTATGTATTCCAATGGCGATTCTATTAAAGAAGACCACCATTTCCAAGATCATATCGAACATCGAGTGCCCGTGCAAATTTATTTGGAGCAGCTTCACCGGGATATTGGCTATGTGGAACGCGTTACCCATTCGTTCATCAAAGTAAACAGCACTTATTACAATCGGGGTTTATATACGTTTATCTCACGTCCGGGATATTGATGGAAAGGCCTTCGTCCGGAAGTTTGCGGGAACAGAAAAGGGTTACGTATCCGGAACGGAACGTAACCCTTTGCCTTGGCCGTGGAAAGCCGCTCAGTCCTGCTTGACGGCTTCTCCTGCCGATTCGGTTTCCTTCGCCTCTTCGACGGCCGTCTCCGTTTCCTCGGCAGCCTTCTGCGGCACGAGAATGGTCGCCAGCACGGCATTATCGTCGGTCTTCAATTCGATTTCAGGCGGAAGCTGCAGATCCTTCGCCAGGAAGCTGCCTCCCAGCTCGAGCCCGCTAATGTCTACCGCGATCGAAGTCGGCAAATCCTGCGGCAAGCAGCGCACCTCAACCTCGTGAAGCACTGCGGTCAGCACGCCGCCTTCCCGTTGCGCCGGAGATTCTCCGGTAAATTCCAGACCTATCGTCGTGCGAATCGGTTCGTTCATATTGATCTGATGAAAATCGATGTGAAGCAAGCTGCGCTGAATGCTGTCGCGCTGAATGCCGTTGATCATGACCGGATGCTTTCCCTTATTTGGAATGTCCATCTCCACGATGGCGTGCGGATTATGCTTCAACAATGCCATCAGCTGCTTTTCATCGACGGATATCGGTGTGCTCGCTACTTTTTTGCCGTATACGACAGCCGGCACTTTGCCCTGCTCCCGCATTTTTTTCAAGTCGGATTTCGTTACGCTGTCGTTGCGGCTTTCCGCTTTCAAGGTCAAGTCCATAGTTCGAAATACCTCCTGACAAAATGGCTGGTCTATTCTAACTTACCCATCTTGTCCCGGATCGAAACATCTTGGAACGTTTCCGTAATCATATTTTCCGAAAACCGCCAATACGGTAAACGCTCCTAAGTGGATGACTTGTTCTGCTTGGCCGCTTTAAACTTGGCGCGCAGCTTCTCCGCATAGCCCTCTTTGTTCGTCTGCCGCTCCCTGGCGATGGCGACGTCGTTATCCGCCACGTCGTTGGTGATCGTCGAGCCAGCCACGAGGAAAGCGCCCTTGCCGATCGTAACAGGCGCTATCAGATTGACGTTGCTGCCGACGAACGCATCATCCCCGATAACGGTCTTATTCTTGTTGAAACCGTCATAGTTGACGGTTATCGCGCCGCAGCCGATGTTGACATTTTTGCCTACCTGCGCGTCGCCGATATAGCTCAAATGCGATACTTTCGCGCCCTCGTCCAGGAATGCGTTTTTGATTTCGACGAAGTCGCCGATCTTCACATTGCCCGCGAGCTTCGCCCCGGGGCGCAAATAAGCGAACGGCCCCACGGAAGATCCATCCCCGACCTCGGCTTCCGAGAGGATGGAATGCTTGATATGAACCCGCGCACCGACAACCGTATCCGTCAGCTCGCAGTTCGGACCGATCGAGCAGTCTTCCCCTATCGCCGTATTCCCGCGCAGCACCGTCCCCGGATGCAGGACCGTGTCCGCGCCGATCGCGACGTCCTTCTCGATATAAGTGTTGACGGGATCGACTATCGTTACCCCGTTCATCATATGTCCGCGATTGATTCGGTCCCGCATATATTTTTCGGCTTCCGACAACGCTACGCGATCGTTTACGCCGATCCACTCGGATTCGTCGTTCGTGCAGTAAGCAAGCACCGTCTCGCCCTGCTCGCGTAAAATGCCGACCACATCGGTAAAATAATATTCCTTCTGCGCATTGTCGTTCGTCACTTTAGCCAAAGCGGCGAACAGCTTGCGGTTATCGAAGCAATAAGTGCCTGCATTGATTTCCCGGATAGCATCCTGATCGGTGGAACAGTCCTTCTGCTCCACGATGCTCACCACATGCCCCTGCTCGTTGCGAACGATACGTCCGTATCCCCTGGGATCGTTCAAATTCGCACTCATAAGCGTAGCGGCTGCCCCTTGCTCCTGGTGAAGCCGAATCATCGCTTCGAGCGAATCCGGCCGGATAAGCGGCGTATCCCCGCAAATAACGACCGTGATGCCGTCCTCCTGCTCAAACAGCGGTTTAGCCATCAGTACGGCATGACCCGTACCGAGCTGTTCGGCCTGAAGGGCGAACTCGGCGCGTTCGCCTAGATAAGCTTTTACCTCTTCCGCCCCGTGACCGACGATCACGACCTTCCGGTCCACCCGCACAGCGTCCAGCACATCGAGCACGTGACCTACCATCGGCTTGCCGCATACCGGATGAAGCACCTTGTACAGCTTCGATTTCATCCGTTTGCCTTGCCCCGCGGCAAGCACAATTCCCAGTTTCCGCATTCGTCTTCACCCTCCCAAAGGCTCGATTCCTTATCGAATATATCGCAAATGCGCCAAAAAGAAAAGAGAGCCGAAAGTCAGGCTCTCTTCCCCGTCGCATGATCTCAGGCTCCTTCTTCGATAACTTCTTCCTCGCTGGAAACCCGTTCGTACTCAGCCAAAACGGCGGCTTGGATTTTCTCCCGAGTGGTAGAAGAAATCGGATGGGCGATATCGCGGAACTCGCCATCCGGCGTTCTCTTGCTCGGCATCGCTACGAACATCCCGTTGTTTCCGTCGATGACGCGAATGTCGTGAACGACAAATTCGTTGTCAATCGTAATGGAAGCAATCGCTTTCATTCTTCCCTCGGAATTCACCCGGCGAAGACGTACATCAGTAATCTGCAATTGTGTTCACCACCTTTAGACTATGCGAGACTTGGTGTATACTTCCACATCATGAAGCTGATTCCTCCTAGAATTTTCCGAAAAAATCGTTTTTTTTAAAATTTAATTTTCTATTTAAACTTTTTCGACAACTTTCGTCGCTATCAGTTCTATTTCGACAAGAACATCCTTGGGCAGGCGCGCCACTTCAACGGTTGAGCGGGCAGGCTTATGGTCTCCGAAGTAAGACGCATAGATTTGGTTGACGGCCGCAAACTGATTCATATCTTTAATAAACACGGTCGCCTTCACTACATGGGCAAAGGTCGAGCCGGCCTTTTCCAATACGGCGGACAAGTTCCGGAAAACCTGATGGGTTTGAGCTTCGATATCGCCCTCTACAAGCTGGCCGTTCTCGTCTAGCGGAATTTGTCCGGAGGTGAAGATCAGATCGCCGAACGTTACGGCTTGCGAGTAAGGCCCGATTGCCGCAGGCGCCTTTGTCGTGGATACGATTTCAATGGTCATGGCTAATTCCCCGTTTCGTTAATGTTTTTGATCCATCTATCCGTTATAGTAGCTCCCAGGCAGCACCGAAATTTGCTTCGTCTTCGGATCGACGCTCGTCAGCTTGGCGACGGATACGTAGTCATCGATCAGATGCTCGTCCACCTCGGCCGATTCGACGAATACGCCGACCCCTTGCACTGTCGCGCGGAACTCCTGCAGCAAATCGACCATGCCCTGGATCGTTCCGCCTGCACGCATGTAATCGTCGACGATCAGCACGTTCGATTGTTCCTTCAGCGCCCGGCGTCCGAGCGACATCGTGGAAATCCTTTTGGTCGAGCCCGATACGTAATTGATGCTGACCGCCGAGCCTTCCGTTACCCGATTGTCGCGCCGTACGATCACGACCGGCAAATTAAGAAACGAGGCCGTCGCATAAGCGAGCGGAATTCCTTTTGTCTCGACCGTCATGACGACGTCGAGAGGCTTGTCCGCGAAGGCTGTGGCGAACATTTTGCCGATTTTGTTGACGAGATTCGGCTGGCCGAGCATATCGCTCATATACAAGTAACCGCCCGGCAGTACCCGGTCGGGCTGCTCAAGCTGGTGTCGGATTTCTTTCAAAATATCGAGCGACGCCGCCTCGGATATTTTCGGGGCGAACTTCACCCCTCCGGCCGCCCCTGCCAGCGTATGAAGGTCGCCGAGCCCTTCGTCCTCGAATACTTCCTTAATGATCGCCAAATCCTCGCTGATCGACGACTTGGCGGAAGCGTACCGTTCCGCGAATACGGTAAGCGGTATTAGCGTGTGGGGGCGGAATAACAAATATTGCGTCATTTCCACCAATCTGGCACTTCTTTTCAATTTTTTCACGCGCCTCTCCCCCCACAACCGCAAAATTTCCGAATATTATACACAAAATATATCACTTTCATCCGGTTTTTCGCAACCGATTACGGTAAAAGACGAACCGCGTACACATCTTTGCAAAAGCCTCGCAGGCCGTTGTAAATGCGAGCCACCTTCGACTGCTTCTGCACGAGTCCGAATACGGTAGGCCCGCTGCCGGACATCATCGCCCCGTCCGCTCCGAGCCGCAGCATGCATTCCTTGATTTGTCTCACTTCCGGATAGTGCCGGATCGTTACATCCTCCAGCACGTTGCCCATCGCTTGGCACATGTCGCCAAAGCGCTTCTCGCGGATCGCATGCAGCATATCCGCCGTCGACGGATGCCGCTCGATGGATGCGGCATTCAGCCGGCCGTATATTTCCTGCGTCGAGACATGGATCGGGGGCTTGGCCAAAATGACCCAGCATTGCGGCGGCCCTTCGATCGGCTCGAGCTTCTCTCCCCGCCCCCGTGCGACAGCCGTTCCTCCCGTCACGCAGAACGGCACGTCGGAGCCGAGCTCCGCACCGAGCCTTTGCAGCTCCCCCGTAGGGATATTCAGCCTCCAGAGCCGATTCAGGCCGCGAAGCGCGGCAGCGGCGTCGCTGCTTCCTCCCGCGAGTCCGGCCGCTACCGGGATGCGCTTATCCAAATGAATATAGACGCCGCTCCGGACGTCATAACGTTCTTTAATCAGCTTGGCCGCTTGAAACGCCAAATTTTTCTCGTCGAGCGGAATATAGCCCGCCTGACTGGAGATGATGATCGTATCGCGCGGAAGCTCCTGCATTTCAAGACGGTCCGCCAAGTCGATCATGGTCATGACCATTTCGACCTCGTGATAGCCGTCGTCCCTTTTGCGCAGGACGTCGAGCAGCAAATTGATTTTCGCCGGCGCCTTCTCGTATATTTTCATAGCCCCACAACCTTTACCGAAGCGATAACTTTCCATATTATATCAAACGGTCAAAAGAAAAGCTAAAGCAGGTGGTCTGCTTTAGCTTTTCTTGCGTTTGCGGCGCGACTCGACTATCTGCGGGGAGTTTGCTTGGCGAGCTGCTGCTCCGCAAGCTGTATGGCGCGCTTCACCATATTGCCGGCGTCCTTCGCCTTGATGCCGCCCCAGCCTTCCTGTTGGACCGTATTGTAGAACCCGAGGTCCTTGGCAAGCTCATCCTTGAATTGCTCCGACATGACACCGCGTCTACGGCGACTCATCGCATCCAACCTCCTTTTCTTTGCGGGATTATCCGTAGTATGCAAAAAAAGCGGCGAAACGATTCGTTTCGCCGCCGTTACGCGTCATAGTTAATGTTGAATATAGGTGATCCGGACTTGACCTTCGTCCTGGCATACGGTCACTTCAACCGATTCGGTCAAAATGTCAGCGTAGCTGTAAGACACCCGTTTGAACGCATGCTGGTCTTGGTCCAGCTTGACGATAAATACAGAAGGGTAGGTTTCTTCCAACACTCCGGAGCGTTCGATGGTTTTTCGACGGCCCCCGTTTGCCCGCAACATGATCTTCTGCCCGACATGGGCTTCCAAACTGCGTTTGATTTCCAACAGCGCATTTTTAGCCATTGTCAACTACCACCTCTTTCCTTGTCTATTATATACGATCCAGCACCCTTTGTCAAGTCAAACCAAATATTATATCAGTCAAACAAAGTTATTGTCAATGCCCTTTCTATCGGGTTTTTCCGATTTTTGAGCCCAATTTCTCCTTTAACATTCACAAAGTGTTCAATTTTTATCCATTTCGATCGATATAAAACAAAAAAAGCACCTTTCGGCACTTTTATGTCGTCGCTTGCGTGTTCAGTTTCGGCAATCCGAGCCTGTAGCTCCCTCGCGTCTCCACACCCCCGAGACCGTCAAACCCGCTGATCGTATTGCGGATGACATCGACGATGTTCACCGTCTCCCTGACCGAGGTGAAAGCATTTTTGATGGCGATGCAGGACGGATCGAGCGCATGGATCAAAACTCGGGCGGGGGAGCTTGCGAAATTGGCGCCGGCTTTCATCAGCGCTTCGAAATGCGACTGGCAGGCACCGGCGATAATCGTTAGCGAATCCAAGCTGCGCTCGTACTGGCGGGCCATATGGATGGCGCTAACGAAATTGTGGGAGTTTTTATAGCTGTTCAGGTTGTTGATGTCACGGTCCTTCAGATGCTTCAGAATCCCGTCATGACCCGTTATGACCAAAATATCCGGCCTTACTTGCGGCAATAGCCGATACAGAGCTTGCGTCATGTTCGACTCCGTCACAAAGTATCCTTCCGCAGGAACGCGAAATTCGCCATACAGCGCCATGCTTTTGCGCAAATAGGTCGGATCTCCGTCCAAGTGCAGCACTTTGCCGGGCAGCTCGAAATAAGTATGAGGCGCTTTATCGGCACCGCCGAGCTCCGTCTGCTGTTTCTCGCGCTGCCACAGCCGGTAGCGGGCCAGCTCGCGCAGCGATTCGTTCACCTTCATCTGCGAGTAATGCTGCTGCAGCGGCCGGGCGTCTTGTACCGGCTGCAAATCCGAAACGGGCGAATCGGCCAGCAGCCGGAAGTCGACGCCCTTCAACACCGCGCGCCTCACTTCGATCGCGTCGATCTTAAAAATGACGTCGCCGCCGTAGGACTTCCGAACGACTAGTTCCCCTTGCTTCATACCACATCGCCTCCTCGACTATCTTATGGGCGATATGGGCGTTTGGTGCCTGTTACCGGAATTGCTTGCGGTATAGCCAGATGGCGTTGGCCAGACTTGCATATTCGGAAATGCTGAGCGTTTCTCCGCGTCGGGACGGATCTATGCCGCACTCGGCCAAAATGGCCTCCATCGCGGGCTTTTCCGGTTTGCCGAACAGACCGGCGAGCAAATTGTTGGACAGCGTCTTCCGCCGCTGGGCGAAGCACGCATGCACGACCTCGAAGAAGAAGCCTTCATCCTCCACGCGAACCGGCGGGGCTTCCCTCAGCTTCAGCCGGATAACGGCCGAGTCGACGTTCGGCTGAGGAATGAACACGGTAGGGGGCACGATGGTCACAATGTCGGGCACCGCATAGTACTGTACCGCGATGCTGAGACTCCCGTATTCCTTACCCCCGGGCTTGGCCGACATCCGATCGGCGACTTCCCGCTGGATCATGACGACGATATGCTCGAGCGGCAGCTTCTCCTCCAGCAGCTTCATAATGATCGGAGTCGTTACGTAATACGGCAGATTGGCTACTACGCTTACCCCCGAGCATCCGGCGAAGTGATCGTGCCAGAGCTTGCCCAGATCCAGCTTAAGCACATCGCCATGAACGACAGAGGCGTGCGGGTACGGCTCCAGCGTCTCTTTCAATATCGGCAGCAGCCGGCCGTCGATTTCCACGGCGACGACTTTGCCAGCCGCCTTGGCCAGCTGCTGGGTCAGCGCCCCGATTCCCGGTCCGATCTCCAGCGCCCCCTTGGAGGGGTCCAGCTTCGCCGCGGATGCGATATTGTGCAAAATATTGGCGTCGGTGAGAAAATTTTGCCCCAAACTTTTTTTCAACGTGAAGCCGTGCTTCTGAATAATCTCTTTCGTCCTTTTCGGGCTGGCCACATCGAATGCTCGAACGTCGCTCATGGCCTGTCACCGCCTTCCTGCAAGACGCTCATCCGCTCGTACGCCTGGGCGAATTCTTCCCGCCCGATGCGAAACATCCGGCAGCGCTTGTAAAATTGCTTTCCGTTGCAGTATCCGATGCCGAGCAATTTGCCCATCTCCAGCCTGCGGGCGGCCGCCTGCGGATGCACCAGCAGCCCGGCAGCCATTAGATCTTCCATCGTAACCTCGTACTCATGCCCGGTATCCGGTTCCATCTCGGTTCGCACATTCCCGAGCGCCTTTACAATAGCTTCCTTCGAGGCATTCTCCACGCCAATATCCGCCTTGCGCGTCGCTTCCTCCTGCGTCAGAAACGCATGCTTGCATCCCGGCACTCTGGCCGATATGATTTTGCGGATCCGCTCTCCGGCATGATCGGGATCGGTGAAAATAATAACACCGCGCCGCTCTTGCGCAAGCTCGATACGCTTTAATGTCGTTTCATTGATCGCGGAGCCGCCCGTCTCGATCGTCTCGGCCTCCACGGCTCTGCGAATGGCGACCGTATCGTCCCGGCCTTCGACGACAATGATTTCTCGGATCATGGCTTTCGTTTCCTTTCGCTGTACGAACAAAAAGAAGAGGGCTCGCCTCTTCTTTCGCATGGGTAACTTATTTATTAATAATACCGGATGGAGCCGTTACAATCAAATGGTATGCGGGTAATAATACATAGCGTTGAATACGGAATCAGTTCATGACCGGTTTATCCTTGCCGATAATGTATACCTTGTAGCCGCGCTTCAAGCCGAAGCGTTTCGCATAAGAGGGGTTCTCGAAATAAACGTCAATCATGTTTCCTTTGACGCCGCTGCCGGTATCTTCCGCACGTCGCAGACCGATCCCTTCGATGTACACCCACCAGCCGATCGGAATGACCTTCGGATCGACCGCGATCGTACGCCCTTCGCTTACTCTGGCTCCGGAGGACGTAATCCCGTATTGCGGGTGATCGCTAGATTTGCCCGTGGAAGCCGCATCGATGGAGTATGCCGTTAACGAGACGTTATTCAAAATTTGCTTGTAGGCGAACTTGACGTCGTCCTTCGTTACCTCGTCGATATCCGGGGAAGCCGCCGACAAGACGACAACCGGATTTTTCGTGCCGAGAGCGACGACGCGGTTGACGCTTTCCTGCTCGACCTTCAGATCGACCACATTCTCGGCCACAAGCTGACCATCCTCGAACACTTTCTCGATTTTTTTCGCCAGAACGCCTTCCTTGCCTTCGGCGACGATCTGCTCCTTGCCCTTGAGCAAGTTCGGATCGTTCTGCTTCACCGTATCGAACGGAATCGTTTCCGTCTGATCTTCCAGCTGCTTCTCTACCCGTACGATTTGAATCGGCGTGTAGGCCACGACCGCTTCCGTGGGCGCAGGAGACAGTTTATCCAATTCCCCGAGCTCTACTTTCAAATCCTGAAGCGCTTCCGCAATCGTATTGGCTACCGTGTACCGGGTCTCCGTCTTGCCATCCGCCGTTACTTGAACGGGAATCGCATGTTGGATGGCGAATGTGTCGCCGTGCTTTATCTTAGTATCGAGTCCCGTCGACACCCTGTCGTGCTCGCTAACGGAAACTTGCTGCTCCTCGAGAAGAGCGGATAACGTGGACTGCTTCGTCTGGATCTGTTTTTCTTCCCCATTGACGACGAGCGCCACTTTTTTTATTGACGTCCCATGTAAAAGCAATACAAACATAACTGTCATTACGATCGAAAACAAAGCGCCTATTGAGATCAAACGCAAGTTTTCATGCTTCCATCGCATTGCGAAAGACATGCTGGATGATCGTTTTACATGGGTTTCTCCTGTTGGAATAACGCCCACTTCTGCGGTCCTCCTTCATCAGTTCTCGCCGTCGAGTGTTACGCATGACTTTGATTGACGCGACCTGGTTTAGTTTTGATGATTCGTGCTTTGTGCCATCGGCTGCAGCATGTTTGGGCTATAAATATGACGGCGGCTGTCCAAGTAGTCCGTTCAAGAATTATTTTCGAAAAATTCAAAAAATTCGAAAATAAAAGCCGCTATGAAGAGGTACTCTTCTCGCGGCGTGTAATTCAATGCTCATCCCAGTTAAAGGCGGCATTCATGCCCGACAATCGTGCCTCTCTCTTCACGCTTACGAGGTTAGCTGACGGGTTCGGACGCGAGAGTCGCCCTATTTGCGCTTAGCCGCTCCGACGGCATGTCGCAAAATTCACCCCATGAACTTGGTTCCCCCGTTTCCCTTTTTGGAAACTCAGCGATAGTAAGTCGATGGCGGTATGCAGTTTCGAATCATTATGATCGTAATATTAAAGCCTTATGAAAAACCTGTAAAGAGGGTGAAAAGCCGGTATTTTATCGAAAACCCGAAAAATGTGTGATATTTCACTTTTTTTATGCAACAAATCGCTGTTTTTCTTCGTCTAAACCTTCTATGGCTTACTCTACGTATACGTTTTGTTAAAATCATCCACCCGAAGATGCGATTTTTCGGGTAAAAATGGTATGATGGACAGGAAACGGGAACGTAAACTGGAGGAAAAAAATGGATCCTGTACTGGAAATCAAGGAGCTGTCCGGGGGCTATATTTGGAACCGCCCGGTCATTCGCGAGCTCGATTTTTCGATTCATCCGGGAGAAATGGTCGGGTTGATCGGTCTGAACGGAGCTGGAAAAAGTACGACAATTAAACACATACTGGGATTACTGGCACCCCAGACCGGCTCCGTACGCGTAATGGGGCTCGAAAGGGGCGACGATACCGGTCGGTATCGCGGCTCGTTCGCCTATGTCCCCGAAGCTCCCGAACTATACGAGGAATTGACGATTCGCGAGCACCTTCGCATGACCGCCATGGCGTACGGGCTCGATTCCGCCGCATTCGAACGCCGGACCGTCACCCTGGCCGATCAGTTCGACATGACCGACAAGCTTGACTCGTTTCCGCAGACGTTGTCGAAAGGCATGCGGCAAAAAGTGATGATCATGAACGCTTTTCTTGTCGAACCGCCGCTGTACGTCATCGACGAACCGTTCCTCGGACTCGATCCGCTAGGCATCCGATCGCTCCTGGACCTGATGGTGGAGCGTAAAAAAAGCGGTGCGGCTTTTCTGATCAGCTCCCACATTTTGTCGACGCTCGAAACGTATTGCGACCGGTTTATCGTCCTGCACCGGGGTCGAATCGCGGCAAAAGGCACCCTTCAGCAGCTGCGGTCATCGGCCGGCGGAGCTCCGGAAAAGACGCTCGACGATCTGTTCTATACGATCGTGAAAGGCGGCGCGACATGAATCCGGCTGCGCAGTTATGGAAGGAGCGTCTATCGGCGCACATGAGGACGGTTTCGCGTTATACCGTATATGCCGGACAGAGCGGATTTTTCCTGTTTTTGCTCGCCGTGTTTATCGGTTCCTCGTACATGTACGGCAAATTGCTTGCCCGACTGCCGGATACGTTCCCTCATATGCTGGTTATCACCTGCTGGCTGCTTCCTTTCTTGGCGATCAGTCCGATCCGCACGCTGCTTCGCGAAGCGGATCTCGTATTCCTGCTCCCCATGGAAGCGAAGATGGGAACCTATTTCCGGCGAGCCGTGGCTTACAGCTTCGCCACCCAAGCATTCGTCACCGTTTTTGCCGTCTCCTCGAGCATGCCGATATACCGGCACGGCTTTCCGGACGATGCCGAACCCTACTTTTCGGTGCTCCTGCTCGCTCTCGCGCTGAAATTCGCGAACCTGCTCGGCGCATGGACGGAGGGCACATTTGTCCGCGCCGGTCACCGCGCCTTGTTCCGCTTCACGCGGTGGGTAGCCAATGCCGCGATCGTGTACGTGCTGTACCGGTTCGGAGGCTTGCCCGCTTCCCTCCTTCTGCTCGCCGCATTCGCCGCGCTGAGCGTGTGGGCCCGTATGTCGCGAAGAGTGCCGGTTAATTGGCCATACTTGCGGAGCAAGGAGTCGAGTCACAATACGACGATGCTGCTATTTTTCAACTGGTTCGTCGATGTGCCGGAATTGCCGAATCGCGTTAAACCGCGCAAAGCTTTGTCTCTTTTGGCGAATCTGGTCCAATTCCGCAAGGAAAACGCCTTTCGTTTTTTGTATGCCTTGACTTTGCTGAGGTCGGAGCTGTTCGGCATCGTTCTGCGGTTGACGCTTGTAGCATTGGCGATACTGCTCGTCGTCCGCAGCCCGCTCCTGTTCGCGGTCGTTTATGCGCTTTTTCAGATGATCACGAATGTGCAGCTGTCGGCTCTGGGCCGGTTTCACCGGCATTCCGTCTGGCCTGCCTTGTATCCTATACCGGCTTCGCTGCGCCAGGTATCGGCCGCCCGAATCGCTTTTATCGCCCAGCTCGTCCAGATCGTGCTGCTTGCGCTGCCGATGTTCCGGCCGGCAGTATTCTCGCCGTGGCTGCTCGCACTTCCGCCGCTCGGCTTGGCGCTTGCTTATGCGTTTCGTTCTCGGGTCAAAGCAGTTTAGCCGCATACTTTTGTCGATAAAGTCTGCAAAAAAGGGGAAGCGGAAAAGGAGAGGGATTATCTCTATTTTCTTGACTTTATCGACAACTTAAAAATCCCCGTTTCGTTCCCGGAATCGTTACTTGCGCGACCGGGAGCGAGCGGGGATTTTAAAATTTCGTTAAAATTTTCAAAAAATTTTAGCGCAAAGGCAGCCTGAAAAGCCGCGTCGCGTTATCCGACGTCACGCCGGCGATTTCCTCGAAAGAAACGCCTTTGATTTCCGCCGCGGCCTCGGCTACGAGCCGAACATAGCTTGTCTCGTTTCGTTTGCCGCGATAGGGGTGCGGAGTCAAATACGGAGCATCCGTCTCGATCAGCAGCCGGTCCATCGGCACTTGCGCCAAAACCTCCTTCGGCTGTTTGGCGTTCTTAAACGTTACCGGGCCGCCGAAGGAAATGTAGAAGTTCATGTCCAAACACAGCTTGGCCGTCTCCCAGCTTCCCGAGTAGCAATGCATCACGCCGCCGACATCCTCGGCCTTCTCTTCCCGGAGCAGCTGCACGACATCGTGATGCGCATCGCGGTTATGGATGGCGATCGGCATCCCGAGCTTGCGCGCCAGCCGGATTTGTTCGCGGAATACCCGGTGCTGCACGTCTTTCGGGGAGGTGTCCCAATAATAGTCAAGACCGATTTCCCCTATCGCCACAACCTTCTCCTTCGCGCACAGCTCCTCTATCCAATCGAGGTCGTCGGCCTCCATGTTGACGGCATCCTGAGGATGCCATCCGACCGCCGAATAAATAAAATCGTACTTCTCGGTCAATTCGATCGAAGTCGGAATCGTTTCCCGGTTGAAGCCGATGTTGATAATCCGGCTCACTCCGTTTTCCAGCGCTCGTGCGATCACCTCGTCCCGGTCTTCGTCAAACTGAGGCGCGTTCAAATGCGTATGCGTATCCGTAAGCAATAGCTTTCTCTCCCCACAAAGTGCAGTAATGGTTTCAGGCTTATTCCGGTACTTTGCGGAGTCCCGTAGCCGTACCCGCAAAGCTGCGAATTTCTTCGCCGCTTCTACCTATCTCCCGCATATTACCCGTCCAGTCCCAAAGTTCGCAGCAAGGCGGGCGAAAGGCACTGCTCCGCATGGCTCAGAAGCTCGGCCGGAAAATAAATATGATGCTTGCCCCCATGTATGCCGCCGATCGACCGGATAATATCCGACTTGCGGGAAATTTCCACAAGCTCGTGCTTACCGTCAAGCAGCCATATCGGCAAGCTTTCCTCTTCATTGCCGGCACGGTATACATCATAGGGGAGCTCGGTCAAATAATCGATCTCCAAGTAATAGTCCGGGTCGATTCCGCATGCACGCATTCCTTGCCGAAGCTCGCTTTCCAGCATACCGTCGATTTCGTCCACAGCTGCATATTTAAACAGCCTTCTGTTCAAAAAACGCGAGCATAGATCGGACAAGATACCATCCTTCTCCTTGCTCCATTGCATGATCGTCATCTGGACGTAAGATTCGTCCAGCATCAAGTAATCTTCCGTCGTCATCTTGTTTTCGAGCAAGCCGACGAGCGGACCCATCAGGAACTGATATTCGTGCTTATCCTCATAAAGCCGCTTCGCTCTCTCGAATACTTTACGGAGTATAATTTCCGAGCTGCGGGTGACGGGATGAAAATATACTTGCCAGTACATCTGGTAGCGGGACATCAAGTAGTCTTCGACCGCATGCATGCCGCTTTCCTTAACGACAATATGGCCCTTGTGCGGACGGATGACCCGCAAAATCCGTTCCAGATCGAACGTGCCGTAATGGACGCCCGTGTAATACGCGTCACGAAGCAAGTAATCCATCCGGTCCGCGTCCAGTTGGCTCGAGATTAAGCCGACGACGATTTCTTTGCCGTACGATTTGCATATGACATCGGATACTTTCTTGGGCAACTCCGGGTCGGCTTCGGTCAGTACGCGATTCACCTCGGTGTCTCCCAACACGAGCTTGCACGTCCATTCCTCATGATCGGTTCCGAACACGCTTTCCACCGAGTGCGAGAAGGGACCGTGCCCGATATCGTGGAGAAGCGCCGAGCACAGGCACAGGAGCCTTTCCTCTTTCGGCCAGTCGGCGTAGCCGTTCCGCTCGAATTGCGAAATGATACGGCGGGCCACTTCATATACGCCGAGCGAATGGGAAAACCGGCTGTGCTCGGCGCCGTGAAAGGTCATGAAGGAAGTTCCCAGCTGCCGGACCCGGCGAAGCCGTTGGAATTCCTTCGTATTGATCAAATTCCAGATCGTTTCGTCCTGCACGTAAATGTATTTATGTACGGGATCCTTGAACACCTTTTCTTCCATCAGCTGTCTCGTCATCTCCCACACTCCCGAACCGTAAAAAGGTTGCTGCGAAGCCTTGTCCGACGTCGCGTTTTCTTTTCTTTCTAGTATATACCAAGAGCCGGAAAACAGCCTCATCAATCTCGGCAACATTCATTCGACAAAAACGATTTTTACGCCGTCGATGTTCGACATAAAAACATGGATAATGTCGAAAAATATTCTTTTTTCGCTTCCAAATCACGGGAGACTCTAGCCTATTATTCAGCTTCATAATGTGATATTATGTAGACAGCATTAACACGAACTTATCCAAGAACCCGCTAGCATCAACTCTTCCGACGTCTGAACCAAAAATTGACGCGCGCGAAACAACATCCAAACGCCTGAAATCCGGTTGACTATTATGGGAATGGTTGGTATGATGATAGACGAAAACAATGTCGAATAATGACGAAATAATCGAGAGGAGAACAACACATGATGAAATCCACTGGTATTGTCCGAAAAGTAGACGAACTCGGGCGTGTCGTGATTCCGATAGAACTTCGCCGTACACTTGGAATCGGGGAAAAGGACGCTTTGGAAATTTACGTTGACGGAGAGCGGATCATGCTCAAGAAATACGAGCCCGCTTGTATCTTCACGGGTAACGCCGACAATCTCGTTTACTTCAAAGGAAAGATGATCAGCAAAGAATGTTTGGCCGAATTAGCAGAAATTTATAATTCTATGACAAATTAAAAGACAAATTCGGAATTATAGGTTATAATAGGATTATAAGAAAAGCTTCTGGTCGGAGCATCCCTAATGATGCGGCATTCTTATGCTAGAGTTGCTTTTCTTGGTTCGGATTCCAATTCGTTTTCCGGATCGATAACAAAGTTAATTCTAACCTTTATATATCTCCTCTGTAATCCCCAAGCGCAATGTGATGGCGTTGCGCATGGGGATCTTTTTTGCCTTTTTCTTATCTCTCCAGCAAAGCGTTATAAATGTCTCTCTTACTGACGTTACGATCAGCCGCCGCCCGCTTCATCGCTTCCTTCCGGTCGCCGACTTCCCGTTCGTATCGTGCCACATGCTCCTCCAGGGTCAGCTCCGCCCACCAAGGTCCGGCTGCATGCTCCGAATCGGGTGAATCGGCTCCGTTCCGATCTACGACCAGGCAGTACTCCCCCAGCGTCTCCCGGTTCTCGAGAAACGACAAACATTCCATGATCGTTCCCCGGACCACTTCCTCATACCGTTTCGTCAGCTCACGGACGATCGCCACAGGCGCATCCGTCCATACTTCCTTCATCGCCTCCAATGTCTTCACGATCCGATGCGGCGACTCGTAGAAAATAATCGTGGCCGGTACGCGACGAAGCCGCTCCAGCTCGTCCTTCAGCTTCTTTTTATCCCTGGGCAAAAATCCGGCGAACAGAAAGCGCTCCGTCGGCAATCCGGATACGATCAAGGCGGACAAAGCGGCATTCGCGCCGGGGACGGCCACGACCGAAACGTCCGCTTCTAACGCCAGCCTGACAAGATCGTAGCCCGGATCCGATATGGCCGGCATTCCCGCATCGCTAACAAGCGCAATCGATTGCCCTTCGAGGATCATTCGGATCAGTTCGGGACCGCTTGCCCGCTTATTATGCTCGTGATAACTGACCAGCCGCGACTGGATATCGAAATGAGTGAGCAGCTTCCGGGTTTGCCGCGTATCTTCAGCCGCTATGCAATCGACCTCTTTCAAAATGCGGACGCTGCGAAAGGTCATATCCTCCAAGTTGCCGATAGGCGTAGCTACAAGATAAAGGGTCCCTTGGCCTTCCTTCCGTTCATAGCTTTTCTGTACTTGCGGCGTATCGATTACACGCTCCCGAATTTCATTTCTTAACCGATCGACTTGGCCGTAGTAAACGTCAAGCAGCTCCTGGCAATACCGGTCACCTTCGTACACGATCAAGGGCGGAAGCAGCCGGAGCTCCGGCTTCCCGTCCCGCACCGCTTCGATCAGCACGATGTTGGCCTCCTGACCTTCCCGCGGGTGGACAAACCTCATTCGTTTCGGTTCCAGACGATGCTTCTGCATGCCGCTTATTATTTCCGCCAGCCTGGAGGGCCGATGAACCATCGCCACCTTGCCTCCGGTACGAACCAGCCTGCTGCAAGCGGCAAGCACGTCATCCAACGTGCACAACAGCTCGTGACGGGCGGCGGCAATGTATGGATTGATTTTATGATCTCCTGTCGTCACCGGCAAATAAGGCGGGTTGACCGTAATCAGATCGAACTTCCCGTAACCCAACGTTTCGTGCGCCCGCTTCAAATCGCCATGAACGATGCGAATTTGTTCATCCAGCAGGTTTAGTCCGACGTTGCGGGCCGCCATATCCGCCAAACGGTCTTGTATTTCCACGCCCACCATTTCCGCTTTCGTTCTCGTGGAGAGCAGCAACGGAACGACGCCGTTTCCCGTACACAGGTCGGCAATTTTTCCGCGAGGCGGAACGCTGCAGAAACGGGCAAGCAGAACGGCATCCAGCGAGAAGCTGAATACTTCGTCGCTCTGTATGATCCGCAGATCGTGAGTCAACAAATCGTCCAGCCGCTCTCCGGGCCGCAAGCTATCGTTCGGGTTAGGATGCATGAAACCGTGAATCTCCTCTCTTCTACAAGGGCGAAAAAACCGTAGAGTCGCGCGTCCGGCAACTGGATACGTTGCCGTTCGAATCGCTCTCTACGGTAATTGAGTTCGCGCTTATTTGTTCAAAAACGAAAGGCAAAACAGACAATCCTTCTCCGTTCGCAAATGTCCGTAGTGCACATTGCATATATGAAAGCCTTCAAGATATAGCCTGGCCAAATTATCGTAGCCTTCGCCGACGGCGTGCGTCTCTTTTGCCGTTTTTTCGACTTGCTCCTGAGACGACTCCTCCCCGGCAGCTTCGCGTCTCAGCAGCTTTCGCAGCTGTTGATTTTCAATGCTGAGCCGTTTGTTTTCTTCCAACAGCTGGACGACTTCCTGCTTCAATGAGCCGATAACCTGATGAATGCCGCCCGCCTGCTCTTCCAACTGATGCATTTGCGTAAACAGGTCCTTTTTCTCCACGTCTGCACCTCAGCGTCCAACTATCGGTTAATCTTGTTCCACGACATCGTCGCAAGGCATAACCTCGACCTTGCCGGCATCGAACAATTGCACTTTGACCGTGCGGTTTTCCACATGCAAGCCAATTACTTTACCATTGCCCATGGACGTGATGACGATACTGCCAACCTTCGGCATTTCCTGCTTGCCGCTTTCGTATTGATCGTGCTCGTATTTCAGACAACACATCAACCGGCCGCATAGTCCGGATATTTTCGTCGGATTGAGCGATAAATTTTGATCTTTGGCCATCTTGATCGAAACCGGCTCGAAATCGCCGAGAAACGAAGAACAGCATAAGATGCGCCCGCAAGGTCCGATGCCGCCCAGCATTTTCGCCTCGTCGCGCACACCGATCTGCCGAAGCTCGATACGCGTCCGGAAAATGCCGGCCAAATCTTTGACGAGCTCGCGAAAATCGATGCGGCCTTCGGCCGTGAAATAAAAAATGATCTTGTTGCGGTCAAACGTATATTCCACGTCCACCAGCTTCATCTTGAGCTGGTGTTCCTTGATTTTGTCCTGACAAGTAACCATGGCGCCTTTCGCCGCGCTTTTATTGTCATCGACCAGCTTGGCGTCCGTATGGTCCGCAACGCGGATAACCCGTTTCAGAGGAAGCACTACATCCGATTCGCCAACGGTACGCTTCCCGATCACTACTTTCCCGTATTCGACACCGCGTGCGGTTTCCACGATAACCGCGTCTTCTTTTTGTATAGGAAGATCCGATGGATCGAAATAATACACTTTGCCCGCCTTTTTGAAGCGGACTCCGACGACGTTGTACACTTGCTCCCCTCCTAGGAACTTTGCGGATGCAAAGTTTACTTCGTAAGCCTATTTGACGCCGATCAGAAACTGTTCCAGCACAAGCTGCGCGTTTGCGTTGGAGCGGAGCCGTTTCCGCGCTTCCACGGTGCGCTCCATGCAACCGATCCAACCGTCGGCGTCCCGGGTGAAGGCATGCTTGGCCAACCAGTCCGCCTGATCTATATAAACAATGCTTTGTTTTCTTCCGAACAATACATGAATCATGTCTTTGTACCACAACATAATCATATCGAACAGCGTGTCCAAATGCTCGGCGACTTCCGACTTGACGACCTTCTGCTGAACGGAGACGACAAAAGGCTGCTTGCCGGCCAAGTCCTTCATCAATTGTATCATCACGTTTCTCGTTTCTGCAAACCAATTTATTTGGATAAGCGCTCTCGCGGCCTCCAGGCCGGCTGCCAAATGGGCGGCAACGTGCACAAGTTCAGGAGATAACCCTTCGGCCAGCAGCGTTTGCTTCATCTGTACAGGCGGAACCGGGAAAAATGGCATCCACTGCGCACGCGACTGAATCGTCGGCAGCAAGGCTTGTCCGTTCTCCGTAATGAGGATGGCGATGGCCGGCGATATCGGTTCTTCCAAAAACTTCAGCAAGCTGTTCGCAGCCTGTACGGTCATGCGATCTGCATCGTTCAACACATACACCTTCGTACCCGAAGTAGAAGAACGGTAAGAAAATTGCTGCTGCAGCTCGCGGATTTGATCAATCTTGATACTTGCGCCGTCCGGCTCTACCCAATACAGATCGGGATGGTTGCCGTGAGCAAGCTTTCTGCACTCCAAGCATTCGCCGCAAGCGTCATCCGCATTCCGACTGCAGAACAGCGCCCCCACGAACGCTTTCGCCATTTCCTTCTTTCCGCTGCCGAGTGGACCGGCGAATATATACGCATGGGACAGTTTGTCCGTGCGCAAGCCGTTTTGCAGCATCCGCTTCGTACGTTCCTGTCCCGGAATCGATTTAAAATTCATTATTCGCTCACTCCAAGATTTTTGGGGATCTCGACTGCTAAGAAAAGCTTCAATAAAGCAAATTGATCAGCATCCCGCGAATTTCGCCAACTTTGCCCAGAAGCTCGATTTTCCCTTCCTCGGTTTCGAGCATATCGTCAGCCATTTCAACAAGGTGCCGATCAATTTCGTCCAGCAGTTTGTAACGCTTTCCGCGGCCTCGGCGATCCCATCCGGTCGTGTCCTTGATTCCGATCCCTTTGCGAACCGTTTTCTCGAGAAACTGCTTGACCAATGCTTTGTACGCGCGCAGCTCCCGGACGGTCATCGATTTATTCAGCCGTTCTCCCTGCAGCTGAATTTGCTGCAGCATCCGGTTCAATTGCTCGGCGTCGGTCTTGCCGTCTTGTTGATTCAACATGTCCGAGAAGCTTTTGGAAGCTATGGGAGGCGAAGCGGGGCTGTCGGTCAATTGGATCTGCTTGCCGAATGGGCGCCAGCCGGGATTAATTTTCACGCTCGTAAACCTTCCTTTTATATATGTTGGCTTAAAAATGTTCGAATCGTTCCACCGGAAGGACGAATACGGCCGCACCGCCGACCTGAACCTCGACCGGAAAAGGAATATAGGAATCGGTCGTACCGCCCATCGGCGATACGGGAGTCACAAGCTGCTCGCGTACTTTGCAGTTTGCCTTGATCACTTGGAACACTTCGTGTATTCTCTCGTCTTCGATCCCGATCATAAACGTGGTGTTGCCGGCTTTCAAAAATCCGCCGGTGCTCGCCAGCTTTGTCGCCCGAAATCCTTCCTTGACAAGAGCATTGGACAAACGGTTGCTGTCCTTATCCTGTACCACCGCAATGACCAGCTTCATAAGCAAAACCTCCTCTGAATCGTTTATGATGCTCCACCGTACACATAGTATACCACAACGCGAAGAAAACGTTTACATACCCCATAGGTGCATCTATTTGGCGCAGCATATTCCTTTTTGGCCTTGCTGCTATTATACACCATTTTGGTTGCAAATGTTCCCGCCGGCCGACTTAAGCCCCAATCGTTCGATCAGTATGGCGGACAAAGCCAGTACCACTTCCTCCTCGGACCTCTCCGCGTCAACGAGTACGATCCGTTCCGGAAAAAGGTCCAGCAATTGCAAGTATCCGCTTCGCACGCGCTCGTGAAACGATACGGCTTCCAAATCAAGCCGGTTTACCTCGCGGTTCCGGTTAGCATGAATCCGGGCTAGTCCCGTTTGGGGAGATACGTCCAAAAGGACAGTCAGATCCGGCATCGTCTCATGAATGGCGAACCGGTTCAATGCGAATATTTCGTCAATGCCAAGCCCCCTCGCATATCCTTGATAGGCCAAGCTGCTGTCGATGAACCGGTCGCATAAGACCGCCTTTCCTTCCTGCAGCGCCGGCATTACTTTCTGTACGAGATGTTGACGTCTCGCCGCCGCATATAGAAGCGCTTCCGTTCTTCCGTCCATATCGACATTGCGCTTGTCCAGGATCACCTCGCGGATTTGTTCCGCTATCGCTATCCCTCCGGGCTCGCGAGTAACCACGACTTCGAAGCCGTTCTCCCGAAGCAGCTGTTCCATCGAGCGGATCGCCGACGTTTTGCCGGCTCCTTCTCCGCCTTCAACCGTTATAAAATATCCTCTATTCGCCACGATCGTTCTCCTATTAGCATCGTTATTGGCATAATGGTTCTATTCGCTGCAGACATTCCCGTTTCCTGCTTACTTTTTATGTAAGCTCACCCGAATTGTTCGAAATTGCGGATCGGACGACCCTTGGAACCTTGCTCCCTTGCTCGCCATAGCTTGCAGGTCTTGCACGATTTGTTCCGTTATTGTCTCTCCCGGATACAAGACCGGAATGCCGGGAGGATACGGAATAACCATCTCCCCCGCTACGGCCCCCACGGCCTCTGTAAGGGCAACTTGCTCTGTTGCTGTCGATGTATTCATTTGGAATGGGACCGGAGCGGAGACGCGACTTTGGTAGAGGGAATGCTCGGTCGCCATCTCTGCGGATAAAGACAGCCTCCTGTCGGTCAACCCGAATTCGGAAGCAATATGTTCCAGCGCATTAGCCAGTCGGTCCGCATCTCGCGTTTCCGAGGCCAGGCTGAACACCAGCAGCACATGACGGGGATCGGCCATCTCCGTCATAACCCCGAGCCGTTCCAATTGGTCGCGCAGTTGAAATCCGCTCAGTAATGCAGTGGCATCGGATATTGCCATTTTAAAAGGATCTTTCGTTTCGTATGCAGCCGTCGGTTTTCGCGGTATGACCTGAAACCAAGGCCATTGGTCGAGCAGCGTCTCCACTCGCGCTACAGCCTTCAAGCCCCGGTCCAACCAATGGTTCCCTTCGGTTTGCAGCAAACAGCGACTTGCATCGAGCGATGCCATAATCGGATAAGAAGGACTGGAGCTCTGCAGCATGGCCAGACGAGTCCCGACTCGCTCGCGGTCAATCAGGCTGCCCCGTATATGGAGCATCGCACCCATAGTCATCGCAGTGAGCATTTTGTGTGTCGATTGTACGACGAGGTCGGCCCCGCTGGTCAAGGCCGATTCCGGCAAGTCGGGATGAAACCCATAGTGGGCTCCGTGCGCCTCGTCGACGAGCAGAGGCTTGCCATAGGCATGCGTTAGTTGGGCAAGCTTCCGTACATCCACGCCCATCCCGTAATAATTCGGATTTGTGATCAATACTCCTTTGGCCTCGGGATACCGCTGCAGGGCTAGCTCTACTTGTTCCGGTTCCACTCCGCTGGACAAACCCGATGCGGAATCGTAGCAAGGGGAGAGGAACACTGCTTGGGCTCCGGCTAACATCAAGCCGTGTATGACCGATTTATGCACATTTCTTTGCACGATGATCATGTCTCCCGGATCGCACAAGGACAATATGGCAGCCAGGTTTCCGACAGTGCTGCCGTTTACGAGAAAGAAAGTTTCATCCGCCCCGAAGCAGGCCGCCGCCAATTGCTGCGCTTCCCGAATGGCCCCCTCCGGATGGTGCAAATCGTCCAGACCGGTAATCTCGGTCAGATCGATAGACAGCAGCTCCCGGAATATGGCCGCGGCGGGGAGCAAGCCTCTTCCGGATTTATGCCCCGGCACGTGAAGCCCGGTATGTTGAAGCCGGCTGTGGCGTATAAGCGCATCCAGCAACGGCATATGTTTCGGATTCATTCGAAGCCCTCCATCAGCCATTCTTCCTCTTATACAATACAGGAAACGTTCCAAGTAAAGCAAAAAAGGCCTGTTCCGAAATGGAAGACCTTGAAGTACGCCATATACTATTCGATCTATTGGCTCTAGCCGGCCGGCAGGCTAGGCGTTCATTTTATACCATATTTTGTTCATTCGATGAATAAAAAACGGATATTTGGCGTCCAATACATCGGTCTTCACCATTTCCGCTTCGCAATCGTCACAGATGAATTCGGAACAGATCATGATCCCGTATGGCTTAGGCTGATCGCAAATGATACATGGATTCGTTAACATCTCTTCTTGTTCCACTCGGTTCACCCGCCCTTCTCTACCAGTATGCCACATTTTCGACTCTCGTAAACTAGAATCGGCAGCTTTTCAGTAACATTTTCCGCTTTTTGTTTCATAGGCTACATTAAGGTATGTCGCTTATGGGCGAATGGTGCCGCGAATTCGCAATCCTGCGAAGAAAATGCTTTTGCGTCCAAGACGTTCCCTATATAATAGAAAGGACAGGTTGACCCCTGCTTCATCGCAAGACGGATTAGCCGTCTTGTCAGGAGGTTTTCGTTTGCACCGTCTGGATAAAGACTCGACCATTTATAATTTTACGCTTATTCGCAAAATACGTCACCGTCCGATACCGCTTCTGCTTTACGGCATTTTGCCGCTTCCGGTCGCTATCTTCCTGTCGGTCTCGGTATCCCCTTGGAGTTTGCTGTGGCTGGTAGGGGGCATTGTGCTCTTGCCGTTGCTGTACAGCACGCTTATCGGCTTGTATATAAAAATGCTCGGTGCCGACCAGCGCGGCACATGGTCTTATGCCTGGCGCCTGCCATGGCTCGGACTGCTGCCCAAGCAACATTTCCCGCTTCGCACCATTACGCGGATCCACCACCAATTGTTTTGGATCGGTCTCGCCATCATAGGCTGCTTGTACCCCTGGATCGACAAAGGGCATTGGCTGACCTTGTCGGCCCTGCACCTCTGGTTTCTGGCCCCGCGCTATTGGATTTTTTACTTGCTGCGCCGCACCAAGAAACAAGGCGTACTCAAAATCAATCCCGGCGACACTTCTTATTATGTGCAATAGCCCGAGCGGTGCTCGGGCTTGCCCATTACCTTCAGAAGCTGCTATCACATGGAGAAATACATTAAAGCCGCATCCGATATGGACGCGGCTTATACGTTTGGAATTTGGTTATTCCCTGAAAACTGAATGCGAAACGAATCGAGTTTG
>NZ_VDCQ01000058.1 GCF_006265175.1 Paenibacillus hemerocallicola
CAGCTTAAATTAATGGTGTCTACTTTATTGACAGAAGAGCAGTTTCAGCACTATCCGCATCGTTTGCCCGTTTTGCGCCGACTTTAATGCCCATTTCAACCTTATTTCTATCTTCCTGCTTCATCGGCGGACCAAGCCGGCCTAAGCAGTAACAACCGGGTTCACTAACAAGCAAATTTGGTTTACTAACCCTCGGAATGATACTTGAACAGCGAAGGGCAGGGGCGGGGTGCGGAGAAGAATAATGCTAGCCGGGATCTTCCCACCAGACGGCAGGAAAACGGGAGTATATGGGGAAATAAGTGAGGACTGGACAGCTCATTTATCGGGTGTTGGGAGGATTGACTATGTCGGGCAACAAAACGGTGTTGGCGGATATCTTGCAAGTGCGGGAGGTCAAACAGAAAGCGATAAGTCTGATCGGACTTCAAGGCGTTCGCCTGGAGGATCAACACGAATTGTTCCGAGGGCTAGAGTCGAGATTGAATGAAATCGATACGAAAAGTAACAGCTATCCTTACTTGGTCATCACTCCGGATTTCCGCCCGGTGGTCGGAGTCGAGGCCGGCTCTTTCGGGAAAGTGCCCCTGGGAATGATCGCGTATACGATCCCCGCGGACGACTATGTCGTGTTTCGATTCGAAAAGAAGCATATCGGCGATTTCTGGAGCAACATTTGCAGTAACGAAAATCAGGCCAGCTATAACATTGACCTGACGAAGCCCAGGTTCGAACGGTTCTCCCCCGAGCTCCAACCGTCAGGCATGGTGGAATGGCATTTGCCGGTCCGACGAACATGAATTGGGAAGCAAGGCGAATGGAAAACGAAAACCCTCCGGTTGTCATACGGACTGCAAAGTCCGGTTCGCCAGGAGGGCTTCTTAACGTTATTGGAGTGCAGCCAGCCCGGAAAACTCCAGCAATACATCGGCTGCAATCTGATCCACAATGCGGAAGTCTATAGATTTTGCATAAATGTCCTTGAGCTCGTCGTGCAGAGACTTAACGTGCGTCAGCTGTTGAATCGATTGCTTCATTTTGGCGGAATACCGTTGCTTGATCTCGCCGATCGTTTCCGCATGCGCTTCATCCGTTCCCGGCTTGATGCAGCTTGTATACATATCGATAATCTCGTCATCGGGACGTTCGGTGAAATATTCGTGCGGCGCCGTACTGTCGAATACCGCGAAGCCCAACTCCCGCACGATGACCATATCCAGACTGTTCGGATCGAAGCCGCAATGATACATTTCGACATCGTAACCCCGTTCGATTCCGGCAGCCGCCAGTTTTTTCAGCATGGTCGATTTGCCCGACCCCGCACGGCCTTTGACGAAATAACGTTTCAAGCCTTCCGTCAAGTTCGGAACGAAATCGACCGCGCCTTTCGGCGTGGCGGCTCCCAGAAACCGGTGGTCGATCCGGCTGTGCTTGTCGCCCTTGCGATCGGAGTCGCCGTATAATCGGCTTATATACTCATTCGTTAACCGATCGGCGGCTTGATAATCCATATTGGCGATATAGATCGATTCCCATTCGTCATGGATGCGGAGCGCCTCGGCAAAGCCGGCATAACTGCGTTCATAGGCCTGATCGATTTCATCGTTCAATCGTTCGATAGCCGACGTAGAACCGATCAGCTTATCCGTATTACAGGCGACGTCCAAGTCGACATATTTCAAATCAATCCCAGCTTGCTGCGGCCGTATGACTCTTGGCGCCGACCCATCAACAATTCCCGCCTTTAGCTCGGGGACAATCAAACCGTCGAGCGAGCCGTTGTCGGAGGGGCTATGAATGAGCCAGACGTCGTACCCGTTTTTCTCCATATGCTCTCCGATAGCCCGAATGAGAGTCGATTTCCCGGTACCCGGCCTTCCGCTCACGATAAACAGACGCTCAAGTCCTTGTAGGGACGAATCGAATAGGTTGGCAAAGCCATGAGCGGTATTGCCGCACGCATAAAAGTTTCGGATGCTTCCCGTCATCTCGGTCACGCCTTTCTGGGCAAATGTCATGGTGCATGCTCTATCTTATTACTCCACCGTACGGAAGGTGCGAGATGTTGAGGGGGGAGCCGGATTTCCGATCCGCCGGAAGGTTGACGAATAAACGGTTTAGCATTGACAGCGTTTGCAAAGCGTCTGTAGAATACAAGTAAGCACTTTTGAATACAGGTTGTTTACATGAATTGACGAATAGAAATGAAGAGCAAGTTCAGGCTAGTCCTGAAGAGAGGAGCCGCACCCGGATGATCATCGACAGCCATCTCCACCTTTTGTTTACGAGAAAAAACCGCTGGGAACCGCTTGTAGAAAAAACGCTGCACCATATGCGTTCGGTCGGGATCGACAAAACATGCTTGATGCCGCATCCGCAATTTGCCGGCAATATATATCCGAATCAGGCCGACATGACATTTCAGGCGGAGACGCTCGCGGAAATTACGAAGGCGCATCCGGATCTATTCCTGCCGCTGCTGTTCATCAACCCGTCCTTGCCGAGCGAGTTCACGTTGGAGCTGATGGAGAAGCATATTGTGAAAGGCAATCTGGTCGGGGCGAAGTTCCACATCTCGATGATCGCCGACGACGAGCGGTACGAGCCGATCTATGCGTTTCTGGAGCGGCATGACATTCCATTGCTGTTCCACAGCTGGTACAAAACGGTACAGCGGACGACGTTCGAATCGACACCTGCGGATATCGCGAGAATGGCGCGAAAGCATCCGTCCTTGCGAATTTTGATGGCGCACTTGACGGGAGCGAAGCTGCGCGGCATCCAAGATATTAAAGCGCTGCCAAACGTATATTTGGACACGTCGGGCTCGCAGCCGGAGGACGGCTATTTGGAGAGGGCGATCGAGGAGCTGGGCGCCGATCGGGTGTTGTTCGGCTCGGATTATCCGATCCGCGCATTTTCCACGCAGCTTGCCCGTATCGATTCCGTATCGATGTCTCAGGAAGACCGGGAGAAGGTGCTGTACCGAAACGCATTGAGATTTTTCCGCAAAGGAGGGGCATAAACGATGGAGAAGCCGTTGAACAAAGTGATCGATATGGCGACTTGGACGGGGAACTGGCCCTTTCTGAAGCTTCGCTATGCGGAATTGTCCGCCTTGAAGGGGAAATTGCAGTCGCTGCACGTGGAGCAGGCATTCGTAGCGCCGATTGAAGCCATTCTCGAGCAAGATCCGATGCGGGCGAACAAAGCTCTGCTCGAGGCAACGAGAGGCGACGATTTCTTCTCGCCGGTGCCGGTTGTCGATTTGTCGTATGCCAACTGGACGGAGGTAGTGGAGCTGGCCGCAAATGATGGCCGGGTGCGCATGGTGAAGCTGCTTCCAAGCTACCATATGTATGAAATAAGCGAACGGGTGCTGGAACCGCTGGTCGAGCTTGCGCAGCGTCACAAGCTGCTGATCGGCCTTCAGTTGCGGGTCGAGGACAAGCGCGGCATGTATCCGCTGCTGAACGTGGAAGAACCCGATATCGTCCGCGTCGTCAAGACGCTGTCCTATTTTCCCGAGCAGCCGTTCGTACTGGGCTATCCGGTCATAGCCGAATTGACCCAAGTGCTGAACTCGGTCGAGAACGTGTACGTGGAGCTTGCGGCGCTCGAAAATGTGGATATTACGCTGCTGCTGAAAAACTTGTATTCGCTCGACCGGATCTTGTTCGGCTCGCATGCGCCGTTCTTCATTCCGGAGGCGGTCCTGTCGAAGCTGAAATATACCGATGCCGCCCAGGAGGATGTGGAACAGGTCGCCTACCGCAATGCGGAGAAACTGTTGGAGTGGTGCAAAGCATAATCCCGGGTGATGAATCAAAGGAGCGGTACTCTGCGGAGTCCGCTCCTTCCGTCTTGTCTCAAATCGAATAAGAGACTTGCTTCTCCCGGTACGGCTTGCGTTCGTCCCGTTCGAGAATGCGATCGAGAATCAGCTTCTCGAAGTGGGCGAAGCCGCCGTCCTTTTCGCGGGGGCGCTCCAGCGTTATCGCAATATCGAGCGCGATGCGGCCGTTCTCGACGAGCACTACCCGGTCCGCAAGCGCAACGGCTTCGCTCACATCGTGAGTGACCAGCACCGCGGTGAAACGCTGCTCGTCCCACAGCCGCTCGATAAGCCGCTGCATCTCGATTCGCGTCAGCGCGTCCAGAGCGCCCAACGGCTCGTCGAGCAGCAGCAGCCTCGGTTCCCCGACTAGCGCCCTGGCCAGGGCGACGCGCTGCCGTTGGCCGCCGGACAATACGCCGGGCCATTCGCCGGCGCGGTCCTCCAGACCTACGTCCCGCAGTGCGTCAAGCGCGAGCTGCCGCGAACCGCTGCCGATCCCGATGCGAACGTTATCCACCGCACGTTTCCAGGGCAGCAGCCGCGCATCCTGAAACAGCATCCTCGTATCCTCGCGAATGCCCGTTATTTCGCTGCCATCGATCGATAACGCGCCGCTCGTCGGTCGGTCCAGCCCGGCCATCAGCCGGAGCAGCGTGCTTTTGCCGCAGCCGCTTCGCCCGACGATCGCGACGAATTGGCCGGACGGAATATCCAGCTCGATGTTGGTCAGCACTTGCTTGTCGCCGAACGCTTTGCCGGCGCCGCCGATCATAATCCGGGCTCCATTCCGGTGATTGGCCATCTTCATATTCCTCCTTGCGTCAGCGTTTGGCATAGCTCGGATGCCACTTGAGCAAAAGGTGCTCCAGCCATTTGGCGATGCTGTCCGACAGCTTCCCGAGCAGCGCGTATATCAAGATCGACAGCACGACGATATCGAGCCGCATGAACTCCCGGGCATTCATCGCCATATAGCCGATTCCGGAGCTCGCGGATATCGTCTCCGACACGATCAGCGTCAGCCACATGAACCCGAGCGCATAGCGCAGCCCGACGAGAATCGAGGACAGCGCTCCCGGCATGATGACATGACGGTACAGCGCGAGTCCGCGAAGGCCGTATACTTTGGCCATCTCGATCAGTCCGGGATCGATGGAGCGGATGCCGTGCAGCGTGTTCATGTAGATTGGGAAAAACACGCCGAGAGCGACCAGGAATATTTTGGCCGATTCCCCGATGCCGAACCATAAAATGACCAATGGAATAAGGGCGAGATGGGGGACATTGCGGATCATCTGCAGCGTACTGTCGAGCAGCCGGTTGGCCGCCGGAAAGACGCCGTTCAGCAAGCCGAGCAGAAAGCCGATGCCGCCACCGATGCCGAGTCCGATAAAAGCGCGCTTCGTGCTGATGCCGATATGATGGAAAATGTCGCCGCTGCGGATCAGCGCAAGGCCGGCTTCGGCCACCTTCAGCGGAGTCGGCAGCGTGCGGGTGGAAATCCATTCGAATTGACCGAGCAGCTGCCACACCACCACAATAAGGATGGGCAATATGGCCGGAACGTATGGACGATTCAGTCGTTTATGGAACCAATTCATGCGGAGCTCCTCCAGTTGGTGTGCCGCCGCCCGGCTCGGGGCGCTTGTTGTACGCGATCAGCTCCCCGGACGGGGGAATGGCCGGCGCTTCCTTGTGCTGCCGCGGCTCGATCGGCAGCAGCGGGAAGAGCAGCTCGGCGGTGCGGTAGGCTTCCTCCAAATGGGGGTAGCCGGACAGGATGAACGTTTCGATGCCAAGTTCGGCGTATCGCTTCATGGCTTTCGCCACGGAAGCCGGGTCGCCTACAAGGGCTGTGCCGGCGCCGCCGCGGACGAGACCGATGCCGGCCCACAGGTTCGGGCCGATAACGAGAGACGATTTGTCCCCGTTATGCAGTTGGGCCATCCGCTGCTGCCCGACCGAATCGTATCGGGCCAAAATTCGTTGAGCTTCGGCAATCGTCTTCTCATCCACATGGCGGATCAGCCGGTTCGCCGCATCCCAAGCCTCCTGCTCGGTCTCGCGGACGATCATGTGCAGCCTGATGCCGAATTTCACCGTTCTTCCGGCGGCGCGGGCAAGCTTCCTCACTTGCTCGAGCTTGTTCTCCACGTCTTCGGGAGGCTCGCCCCAAGTCAAGTAATAATCGACATGATCGGCGGCGATTTTCTGCGCGGCCGGAGAGGAGCCGCCGAAATAAAGAGGCGGATAAGGCTTCTGAAGCGCGGGAAACAGCAGCTCTCCGTTCTCGGTGCGCACATAGGTTCCATTGTAGGAAACGACCTCTCCCTGCATCAGCTGCCGCCATACCGTCATGAACTCGTCCGTCTGCTCATACCGCTCCCGATGGGACAAGAAGATGCCGTCACCGGCCAGCTCGTGCGGGTCTCCACCGGTAACGATATTGACGAGCAGCCTGCCTCCGGACAATCGGTCGAACGTTGCGGCCATCCGGGCAGCGGTCGAAGGCGACATCAGTCCGGGCCGGACGGCCACGAGGAATTTCAAATGCCGGGTCGAGGGAAACAGCGAGGAAGCTGCAACCCAGGCATCCTCGCACGCTTTGCCCGTCGGAACGAGTACGCCGTGATAGCCGAGCCGGTCGGCCGCTTGGGCGATTTGCCGCATATAATCGAAGTCCACCGCCCGAGCGCCGGTCGTCGTGCCCAAATAGTTGCCGTCTCCATGCAACGGTATAAACCAGAACAGTTCCATGTACAGTATCCACTCCTTCGTAGGCAGGGGTTATTTCAGTACGGCCTTGCTCACGTCAATGTTGTTGGGAATCAGCTTCAGGGCGAAGAAAGCGTCCGCCACCTTTTGCTGCTCGGCAATAATTTTGTCGTCGATCGGCAGTATCCCGTAGCCGCGGTGCGACAGCGCCTGCTTGAGAGACGGGACGTCGAGTCCGAGTCCCGGAGCCAGCAGCTTGGCGACGGCTTCCTGATTGTCCTTGGCCCATTTGTCGGAAATCTCCAATTGCTTGAGAATAACGTCAACCGCCTTGCGGTTCGATTCGGCAAAGCTGCGGGAGCCCAAATAAAACTCGTAGTTGCTGACTAGACCGTCTCCGTCGGCCAGCACCTTCGCTTCGGTTGCCAGCTGCGCGGCGGAATAGAACGGCTCCCAGATGACCCAGGCGTCCACGCTGCCTTTCTCGAATGCAGCCCGCGCGTCTGCCGGCGGAAGAAAGACGACCTCGACATCGCTGTATTTCAGACCGGCCTTTTCCAAATATTTAACGAGCAAATAGTGGACGTTGGAGCCTTTGTTCAGGGCGATTTTCTTGCCCTTCAGATCGGCGCCTTTCTGAATCGCCGAGTTTTTCGGCACGAGTATGCTCTCCGCTTTCGGGCTCTCCGGCGAGCGTGCCAAGTAAACGAGAGGGGTACCCGCTGCCTGGGCGAAGATGGGGGGCGCTTCCCCGACGTTGCCGAAATCGACGCTGCCTACGTTCATCGCTTCAAGGAGCTGCGGACCTCCGGGAAACTGGATCCATTCCGCCGCGTAACCGATCTTGGCGAGCTCTTCCTCCAGACCGCCCTTTTCTTTCAAAATGTTGACCGACGCATATTTCTGGTAGCCGATCTTCACCGTTTTTTTCGCATCCGCGGATTTGGCGCCTTCTGCCGGGGCGCTTGCGCCTGTCTTGGCGTCTGATCCGGAGCCGCATGCGGACAATAACCATAGCGCCATCGATAAGACGATAGCCGCCGCTATGCGCATGCCCTGTTTGGAAGTCCCCGCTGTTTGTTTCATTGCTTCACTGCCTCTCTGATCGATTGTTTTTCAAAACTAATAATTCCAATTGAATTACTTAGTTTTATTAACACCGAAATTACCACCAACCGATTGGAGTGTCAATACAATGAGCACACATGAGGAGCAATGAGGAGGAATGAGGAATAAGTTCGCGGAAACGAACATTGATAAGTTGAACTTTAAAAAGCTATAGACTATGATGATAAAAATATCATATAATACCAATAGAATTAATGGGTATTAACGTTCGGTCGCAGCGGGGTGCAGCCTATGTCTAGGGAACGCTTTGATCTATTGACTCTTCAGGAAGCTATGGATATATTGGGCGTCAGCCGGGCGACGATCGATCGTTGGCGCAAGGAGAAGCAGCTTCCATACATCAAGATCGGGAAGGAAGTATGGGTGAACAAGCAGAAGCTGCATGACTGGGTGCAGCTGCATGCCCTGAAGGAACCGGAGGAGAAGGGGCCCAGGGAGACGGCGGACCGCCGGACCGTAACGGTCGGGTATCAGAGCGGAGCCGCTCTCCTCTGGAGCACGCTCATCATGAAGCAGCTGGGCTTGTTCGAGCAGGAGCTGGAGAGGATAAGTCCGGCTACGGAATACGAGGTGCGATGGACGAATGCATCCAATGGCATGGAGCTTGTAGAGGAGCTGATCTCCGGACGCGCCCAGATCGTGTCCGTCGGAGATTATCCGATCTCGGCCAGCCGCGAGCTCGGACTGCTGTTGCCGCGTTTTCGCCCGTTGATGCTCGCTTTTGACGGCAAAACCCGCAGCGGCGGGGGCATCTCTCTGGTCGTTCCTCCGGGAAGTCGGGTCCGGAAGCCGGAGGAGCTTGCCGAGGTGTCGATATCGACGGTCGGCCATTCCAGCGCCTCGTATCGGTTAAAGGAATATATGGGCGTCTTCGGCTTCGATTCCGCGCCAATCACCCATCGTAGTATGGGAGACTGCCTGAGCGGGCTCGTCGAGGGGAGCACGGGAGCGGCCGTCCTGTGGGAGCCTTACCTGAGCTGGGCGCAGCTGCTCGGGGCCGGGGCGCCGATCGTTTCCGCAGGAATCGGAGAAGACTACTTGACGGGACTTATGACGGACGGCAATTGGGCCGAGGGGAACGAGGACATCGTAATCGCCTACCTGAAGGCGCATCTGCGCGCCCATGCCTTCATTCGCCGCCAGCCGGAGCGGGCTGCCGTTCTTGTCCATCAGGCGAGCGGTTTTCCCGTATCCGTCATTAGTCTGGTTTTGCCGCAAATTCGCTGGGACGCCTCTTTTTACAGCCGCGATCTGCAAACGTTGAACCGGGTAAGCGGCAGGCGGGAGAGAGAGCTTCAGGGCGGAACGGCGGTCGGCACGGGGGTTGCCTTTCAGAAGCGGTACTTGCAGGAAGCGGCGGAGGCTTTGAAGCTGCCGATTTTGCCGGACGCCCCTTTGCCCGGAGAATGGTCGCAAGAGCAGATTTATTGAGTGTCCTGGCTAACGTTCCGCGCAAGCCGCTCTAGTACGCTATATGCCGAAAAAAACAACTCTCCGGCCCGGGAGAGTTGTTTGCATTTCAACCGATTGATTGCACATGGATATAAGAGCATTGACTGGAAAGGAAGCTATTTCACCTTGCCGTATTTCCAATAAAGCAATTGCTCATCGCTATGGTCCTTTTGAAATCCCAACTTTTCCAATACGCGCTTGGATGCGATGTTATCCGCTTCGCATCTGGCGACGATACTGGCGACTGAAGCTTGATTCCAGGCCCAGTTTATTAAAGCTTGCGCCGCTTCATGGCAATACCCTTTACGCTGATGGCTTTCATTTATGGCAAAACCGATTTCGATCGAGCCGTCCGGATCGGGGTCGCCTATGAAGCCGATGCCGCCGACGATTTCCCGGGACTCCTTCGCCGCAATAATCCAAGAATCGAACCCTTTGGTTCCGCCGTTTTTGATCAGCAGCTCCCGAAAGTAAGGCAATGCTTCATAAAAATCGGGGCCGGGCCATTCACCGTCGGTTTTGTAGCCCAAAGCTTCGATCGCCCGCTTATCACGCCGCGCAGCCGCCTCGATAAGCTCGAGATCGAGCGTTTTTAGCAGCAGCCGGGAAGTTTCAAGTTGGATCATGGGTTCACCTTTCTTATTCGAAATACTTGCATGGAACATCCATACTCCTTGCACGGAGCTTACGTTTGATTCGCAATTTTACCACAGTTCCATGCCGATAAGCGTACCGAAAACATTTGATAGTTGTTTTTTCCAAGCTTTATTGAATCCGTATGCGCAGTCCGGGGTAAGCATCTCTCAGTTCACCCAATCTCACCTCAATCTCGGCCTTGTCAAAACGGCCCGCGAACAGTTCCTGTTCGGGCTTGAACGTTTTGCCGATAGTGCCGAAGCTGAAAAATGGCTGCTGACCCAATAGGATTTATAGACATGTCAATTACTTGACTAATAACAATCCGGTCCCTTTCCTCGTGTTATGATGAATGCAAAATGCATGTTGTGGAGGGGGACAACGACTTGAAGCAGCTATACCCTTATTATGTAGTCCATGAGGCAGATCATTTCGACCGCTTGCCGGTTGCGGGTCGTTTTCTGCAAGGAGATACGATGAATACCGCTTCCTTGAAGACCGAATTCGCCGCTTATACCCGCGACGGCAAGCTTCACATCCGCGTGTGGTGCCATGACGCCGACCAGCAGTGCGCGGAAACGATACGGCTCAATTTCGATCCGGACCATTCGGGTCGACGACCTCATAATGTGGTGCAAGTATTCGTAGAATCCGACGGTTCGACGAGAGCGGAAACGATGGAATACGACATTGTCCGCTTCACGCCGGTCGATGGCGTGCAAAGCCGTTCCGAGCTGAAAAACGGTGTGTGGGAAATAACGGTCGAGCTGCCGTTGGATCTCGTATATAAGAGCAGAGGGACCAGACCGTATATCGGTCTTAACGTGATCCGGGTGCGCAAAGGCCATTCGACCTCCAAATGGTCGGGGCTGCCGGGTGAGATCTCGGTTCATTGCTTGCAGGGGATCGGGGATCTCCTATTTGCCGAGGGATTGTCGTCCGATCAATTGAACGATTGGATCGAGCGCGCGGTTCAGGACAGCAACACCGCCTATACGAAATGGGAGAAGCAAAAGCTGCCTCCGGACATGCTGCGTCACGTTCGTGCCAAAAAATCGGGATTTTCGCTGCGCATCAAAAGGGAAGATGCGGAACGCGCCCGGATGAACGCCCGCGAAACGGAGTGGGGCGCCCTAATTGCCCGACGCATCTATGAGGTGGCGGACTATTGGGCGTCCAAATCGGACGATGAATTGTTCGACTTCATCATACCGGGCAATCCCCGCGCGATGACGCCCAGCCAGTTTTATGGAGATCCGCTCACCGGGGGAAACCGGCTGACGCTGAAAACGTGCCTGGAAACGCCGTTCCGATTTATTAACGAAAAAACGGGGGAATGGTGGTACCCGGGCAAAAGGTTGACGAACCCAACTACGGGGGAAGAAGTCGTCGTAGAGGATAACGGCGAAGGCTTCCTGATCCCGGAAGGATTTCCGAACCCGTACACCCGATGCATGCTCGTAGCCGCAACCCGCAACTATAGGCTGGCGATGGCTATGGCGGCTCCGTATTGCCCCTCGATCACCGATAAAGATGTCGTACCGGAAACGAGCGGCACGAAGTACGCCGGTGGCATTCCGAATTTGGCGTATGCCTACATATTGTCCGGAGATGTTCGTTATGCCTACAAAGCGGCCATTCTGATCGGCAGAATTGCCGAGCTGTACCCTTATATGAACGGCGGGTATCATGACGGAAGCTACTCGGACACGGTGCATCTGTCGGAGCCGTCAACGACGGGCACGGAATGGAAGAAAAACGTACTGGAGGCGTACGATCTCATTTTTGACGGTATCGATTCGTTCCACGACGATTTGACCGCATTGTTCAGTCGAAAGCCCGATGCCGAGAACCGGCAGCGAGACGTGCCGTTCGATTTGCGGAGAGCGGTCGAGCAGGAAATGATCCCGTATGTGATTTATACCTGCGAGCTGGAACGAAGCGGCGCAAGCGATTGGTCGATGAGACTGCTGGAGCTCGAGATGGAGGCGGCCGCCTTGATCCAGAACGGGGAGCTGCTCCACCGAGTGCTGACGGATTCCGCCTTCAGCTTGTTCTCCAAGCTGAAGAACGGCTATTACCGAGACGGAAAATATGCGTACGATTCTTCCGGCTACGTGGAAATGATGTCTTACGCGATGATGAATTATCCGAATTGGACATACTTGTTCCAGGACGAAGGACAGTTCCGTCAACCTTTCAACCTGTTCGAGGATCCGCGTTTCGGCATAAAGGAAATCATTTCTTTTTATTACCGGTACCGGTGCGGAAGTTTATCGGCCGCATTCGGCGATACGCCGACGGATAACCTGCTGCCTATCTCGGACAAGCGCAAAAGCGGAATGACGCCATATCTGGCATTGAGCGAAACCGTGTTCCGCAGAATGCCTTCCGCACGCGATGTGATCGGTCCTGCATTGAGCCAATACGATCGGGAGGAGCTGGCCCGCCTGCGGGTGGAAGCTTGCACCGAAAACGGACGGGGAGGCAACCAGTCGCTGCTCGTGCTGGCGAATGCCCTTGCAGATGAGGATTTGCAGCCGTATCGCGGAAAGGCGTCTCCCGGCATACAGCCTTCCTTTTTGCTGGAGGATTCGGAGGTCAGCATTCTGAGAAGCGGCAGCTCCGCAAGGAACAGCAAGCATCTCGTCTTATACGGGCAGCCGACGCTGCCGCATGCGCACGGCGACAAGCTCGGCCTATGGCTGGGAGCATTCGGCGTCCACCAGCTCGCCTTCGGGGGCCACTATCCGTATATCTGGATCGGACCGAAAATATCGCAATGGGAGCTGCACTCCGCGTCGTGCAACGTCGTTCTCGTAGACGGCAAAAATCAGGCGCCATCCAGCTCGATTCAGCTCGAGCATTACGAAGGAAGCCTGATGCAAGTGGCGGGGATGGAGAATAAGGAAGCTTACCCCGGCAGCCATTACGAGAGATGGGCCTGGCTTATTCAAGCTCCCGACGGGGAAAATGCTTATGTGCTGGATCAGTTTTTCGTAAAGGAAGGTTCCCGCTTCGATTACAATACGCATGGACTGGACGTACCGTTGGAACGTGTCGAATTCGAGGGCGTCGAGCAGTGGGAAGAGATGCAGGGCACGTTGGCCGGAGAGGATGTTCCGCTGTACGGACAGCCCGGCTACGGTTGGATGAAAGCGGTGCGTAGAGCGAAGGCGAGCAAACGGGTGTCCTGGACTTATCCTTACGGGGACAGTTCGTTGAAAATTACCGCGTTGAACACGGAGGAGATGGAGCTCATCTGCTGTCTGGGCGAGAAGGGCGGACAAGAAATGAAAAAGTCTTCCTGGGACGCTTACGTGCTGCTGAGGGACGAGCAGGCCGATCCGGCAGGGCACGCCGCCAGCTTCCTCGCGGTCATGGAACCTTACGAGAGCAGACCGTTTCTGCAATCCGTTCAAGCGATGGAGCTGATCGAGGGGAAGAGCGACGTATTTCCCCCGGTAGGAGTTTGCGTGACCCATCCGGACGGCAGCAGGGACATCTTGATCTCCAACAAGAACGTCGGCCAATCGGTTACGTTTCGGGACGAGACGGGAATGAAGCATACGACGGATGCACAGTCGCTGTTTATCCGGTATCGCGGTGATCGTCCAGTACGTTTGGAGGCGCTCGGTTTCACGGCGATCGATTCGGGAGGGCTGCGAGTCCGCCAGCCGCATGCCGTGTGGCACGGCATCGTTACGGACGTGGATGTGGACCGCAGGCAGATCGGGGTGGAATTTGGCCAAGGCATTCCGGATTCGTCACAGTTTCCAGGTTCCGTAGGGTTTATTTCCGGAGACGGCTACAAGAAGCCTTCCCCGTATTACATCCGAGATCCTCGACTGAGCGGCAACAAGCTCGTATTCCGCACGGACATTACGCTGCTGCGGGGGGAAGAGGGCTGGAAGGGTACGGAAAAAGCGCGGGTGCAGCAAGGCAAGCCGGTTATCGCATACATGGGCAAACGGATGTTGGCCGATGTCAAGACCGGGGACCGGTTTGCGATGAAGAACCGGATTTACGAGGAGTGGGACTGACCGGATTTACCGAATACGATTTAAATAGCGATTGTCCGATTTGTTCTATATCTCCGTTCCGCCAGCCGGTATAATCGATAAAAAGGCGTATGGGAGGCAGGACATATATGCATTTGGAAACGATAAGCGTGACAATCGAACGCCAGCCGGAGGAAGTATATGCATTCATCATGAATCCGGACAATCTTCAGCAATGGATTCCGTCATTTGCCGAATCTGTCCAACGTTCCGGAGACGATCTGATCGTGGAAACATCGGAAGAACCGATGAAATTTCGCTTCGTCGGGCGCAATGAGTACGGGGTCGCCGACCACTTCGTGACTCTGATGTCGGGAGAATGCATATACAATCCGATGCGCGTGATCGCGAACGGAACATGCAGCGAGGTGTTGTTCACCTTATTCAAACGGCCGGGCATGTCGGATGAACAGTATGCCGACGACGCCCGTAATGTGGCGATCGATTTGAATGCTTTGAAAGCTGTGCTTGAACGGAAATAACTCCCCGTCAGCGACGGAAGCCGTAATCTTTGATTTTGATACGGATCTTGCATTTTATCGTTAGACGCGGATATTCATCCTGCCAAGCCAATGCTTTCCACTGAGCGTACGGCATGCTGTTTCTTACATGGGCGCCGATGCCCAGGCTATCGGTTTTCTTTGCCTGCAGAAATTGCAGCAGCTCGTTGCCGCGCTGGGTCAATTGGTCGGACATGGCCCGTTCCAACGCCTCCCTGTCCTTATCGTCGCTCAGTCTTAATTTGCCGATATATTCCAGAACCGATGCCTTCACTTTGACATCGATCTGTACGCTTCGCTGCTCGCCGCCTTTTCCGGCAACGTCAACCGACCTGGAGCTGTTCAAGGAACTGAGCATGACGCTTTTGCTGCCGATATCGGATTTCGACAAATCGAGGCTCAGCTCGCCATGCTTGAAGTTGCCTCGCAAAAATGCGAAAACAAGCGAATCTTTCGGTTCGATTTTGTCCACGTACCGTCCGCCTTGGAATAGTCCGATCCCGTCGACGATAATGCTTTCTCCAATATCCTTCAGAACCGGCGCCACGGGATCGATTCCGTCGTCATAATAGTCTCTCGTGAATGAATACAGCGTCGTTTCCGGAATCGTTTGTCCTTTCGCTTCTTTTTCGATTAACCGATCGATATATTTGCCCGTTCGCGGGCTTTCGGGAAAGTTTTTGGCGAGCATATCTGCGGCATCTCCATTGATCACGACAATCTTTACTTGATCGGAAATGGTCGGATCGCGAATCAACGTATCCATATGCTCCCATATGTCCCGCTTGGACAGCGACAGGCCGAACAATGCGGTCCGCAGCTGGCCACTGACCAGCAGCAGATTCGTTTTTCTGGCCAGAATGATTCGCGCTTCTTTGGCGCTGTCCGCATCCGTTTTGAGAAACTTGCTGTTCGTTTTGATGTCGGTATTGGAGAGAGGCATCGTTATCCCGTACTTGATTTTCCCGTCCGCTTCCAGGTCGTGGCTCGTCGACTGGATAAAGCCCGTCCTTTCCAATATTCTACGATCGCCGCAACCGGTTAGCAGGAATAACGTGATCAGAAACAAGGACAGAGTGCGCGGACTATGCATCGGCAACGCCACCTTTCCTCCTCTGGACCAACAGCAGCACAATGAGAACGGCTGGCAGGCCGAAGGATACGGCAAGCTCGACATAGCTCAAATAGCCGATCCACCGCTGGACCTCGCTCAGCACTTCGGGAATATAAGAGATCCAATACACCAGGAACACGATCAGGAAGGCGAGCAGCTTGCCGCTTGCCGGAATCATTTGTTGAAGCGTTTCTTTGGCCGACCAGCAGTACATGACCGTCGTAATGATGATGGGGAACAGAAAACCGCCGTACATCAAATTTTCTATCGCCTGAATGAACGGAAGTTGGACATAAGCCAATAAATTCAGTAGCGGGAACTCCAGATTTTTCAACGACTCGTATCCGTAAAATCCGAAGGCGACGATACTGAAAAATAAATAATTGAATGCAAGAATCGCATTGCCGGCCAGCACCGATCTGGCGAACTTCGTCTTGCGGTCGCAATAGGGCATTAGCAGCAGGCTTAGCTCGTAGCCCAGAAATGAAGTGAATATCGTAACGAAGCCTTTGATTGACGGTTGTCCGTTTTGGAAGACGAAGGGAGTCAGTCGGGCCCATTCGAAGTCGCCGAAAAAGAAAAAGAGAAGCAACACCATCCAAATAATCATCCAGAAGAAGACGGTTGCCGCCTTGGAGATGTTGTATACCGTCTTGATCATCAATAAGAACACGAGAACGTCGACCGCAAGCTTAAACAGCATCGGAGGCGTTGTCGGAAATGCGATCATCTGAAAGATGAGCACATAATTTTTGGTTATGAGGCAGCCGAACATGGACCATACGCAAACGAGTAAAGTATAGAACGGATAGAGCAGCGCCTTGGGGATGGATTGCTCCATAATCGCGAACATGGATTTTCCGTTTCCCAACCGGAAGACGACTGAAATCATTCCGATATTCAGGGATACGATCAGGGAGATCACGATCAGGATGAGCCATCCGTTCGTCCCGAAATTTTCGGCCAACAGTTGAGGGAGCGTGAATACGACAATCCCCGTTTGAATCATGTAAATGAATATAGTCAAGTGAAACGGCGACAATTTTTCCTGCATGCTTCCCACACCTTCACTTTTTCATCCTGTGCTTTACCCGGTTCGGCGATTTAATCTGCGTAGGTCTATCCGTCAAAAATTTAAATGGGGCCACGATAAAGGTATCTTTCCAATCCTTCAGGCGAAAAGGGGCGACCGGAGTCAAATAAGACGAACCGAGACTCGTAAGGCCGCTCATGTGAATGACGATGGCGGTAATGCCGAGCGCAAGTCCGAAATTGCCCCATATACCAGCCAATACGATCAGACCGAAGCGGAGAAACCGGATGGAAGCGCTCATGACGTAGGCGGGAGTGACGAACGACGCGATCGCGGAGGCGGCCACGGCAATAATCAATATATTGCTTGTCAGTCCGGCTTGCACGGCCGCTTGTCCGATCACGATACCTCCTACGATACCGATAGTTTGCCCGATCTTGGTGGGCAGACGGGCTCCGGCCTCGCGCAGCAATTCGATGGTCGTTTCCAAAAACAAAGCTTCATAAAGCGGGGGAAACGGAACCCGGCTTCTCGATTCCGTCAGAGTGAGAAGCAAATTTTCCGGGATCATCTCGTAATGGAACGTAGTCACGGATACATATAGAGCCGTAAACCCGATCGTAATCAACAGAGCAAGAAATCTCAGTAATCTGCTTGCGCTCCCCAATAACCAACGTTGGTAGTAATCGTCGGAAGAGGAGAAATATTCGAAGAAGGAAGTCGGTGCGGAAAACCCCGAGGGACTGCCGTCCACAATGCCGACCACTCGGCCCGAAACCAGCTTGGAGCCGATCGCGTCGGGGCGTTCCGAGGTAAGGAATTGCGGAAAGACCGAGTACGGGGAGTCGTCGATCATTTGCAGCAGCATATTCGTATCGAAGATGGAATCGACTTCGACGTTTCTTATTCTGGCGATAGCCTCATCCACGTATTGCATATTGGCAATATCTTTTATGTATAAAATGTATACGTCCGTTTTTGTTATTTCGCCGACGGATAGCTTGACCACTTTCAAATGCGGGCTTTTGACACGCTGACGGATCATCGCCAGATTGACTCCCGCTTGCTCGGTGAATGCATCGTGCGGGCCGGTAATAACCGTTTCCGTTTCGGATTGCGAGACGGGACGGCTCTGAAACCCGAACACGTCGACGAGGTAGGCGACTTGCTTATAAAAAACGGCGGCTTTGCCGGATAAAATGCCGAGCACCAGCTCTTTCGAAGCGGCCGTGGCGGAAAATTGGGCTTCTGACAACAATTCGGACATTTCGTCGGCCTGTACGCTCAAAAGGGGATTCATTACGTCCCTGAACAGCTTGTCGCGGTCGACTAGATGATCGAAATAGAGCAGATCGGCTTTAACTTGCGGATATGTTCGATGGACAAGATCCGAACAATCATGAAATTCGCGCAAAATATAGGATAGAGTCGGTTTCCCGGAATGATCGGATGTTCCCGGTTCGGAAGCGGGAGCCGGATGTTTCGCGAACAAGGTGTGCCAAGCCCGTTTCAAGAAGTTCACAATCCGCACCTTCCATCCATTGTGATTGCATTTACTATGTGCGGAAGGCGAACGTTTTAATCATTGTTGGGAGCGGAGGGGAACGTTGCCTGCGTTGTCATCCGAGTAAGATCGAGCATGCGCGGATTTTTCCGGGAACAAGAAAGAGCAGTGGCCGACTGGCCTCTGCTCTTCTTATGATCTTCACGTTCGGCCGCTTAGCAAGACGAAGCGTCAAGTGGACTGCTTTTGTATTTTCGCGGGATTGTTGATTTTGTATGGCACGGGATGCTTTGTAAGCTTCTTCGCAACGATTTTTCCTTCAAAGGTGATCGTGTCGCCGACAGCCAGCTCCAGCTTTTTGAGCGTGGCGCTGTGGCTCGACCAGGCAACGCCGACCTCGATTTCCGGATCTGCGATGGAAACCGCCTCATAGATGATGACTTCGTCGTCATTGTCCGAGAAATTGTTCGGTACCGTAGTAAACTCTTGCACGGTGGCGGTCATTTTAACTTTATCCTCGGGAAGCTGGAGCTTGTCCGCCTTCTTCTTCGACGTTTTCCCTTTCGGAGCCTCTTCGACCTGAACCTCTTCCGTATTCATTGCTTCAGACTCGGTTTCGTCGACCGTAGCCGGTTCCGACTTGGCTTCTTCGGGAGTGGAAGCCTCTTCCAGAACAACGTCCGGCTCCGCATCCTCCGTCTCCGCCTCCGCGGCGGCGGTTATTCTTCGGCCGAACGACGAGGCTTGCATCTCCTTCAGGTAAGCGGGGTGGATGCAGTGCCGCTGCCCGTTGTCAAGCTCGATGACCGCGGTCAATTTATCCACGTAGCCGACGATGCTGCAAGTCAGATTCGCGCCATTTCCTTTATACAAAAACGATTTCGTGCGGATCGCTTTCTCGGACAGCAGCCCCCATTCCTTGCATTGCTCGAGCTGTGCCGTCTCGTCTTCGAAGGCATTATACGCGATAGGTTCGATGATAAACGCATGGACCATAGTTTCTCCGCCTTTCTTGATTCACAACGTTATTTTAACATCTTTTGCTTGTTTTTGCTTCCGCGTCATTCAAAGAAGCAGGACGAGCTAAAGCGCAATTGGATCCGAACGGCCATCTCTCGATTTAGGTCGTCCCATAGGGGGGGGGGCCTTTTTCTTGACGATCCGGAAAGTTTATCTTCGCAAAAGCGCCAAAACCTCGCCGTCATTTTCAGCAAACATTTAGCTGCCGCTCAAGAACGGTTCAGATTCACCGCCTATAATCCAAACTGTAGAGCGATACAAAAATTATGCGGCATGGAGGGATAAGGCAATGGAAACGAACAACGACAAAGAGCTTCGACCCGTTACAATCGATCAGCCTATACAGGCTCCCATACCAACTGAACGCCCGAACGCAACACGAAGAGCAGGATCGGTCAAAGGGAAATTCGCCGCTTTTATGGCAGGCGCCTTGATGGTCGGCAGCTTGTCGTTCGCGGCCGATAAATTCGATTTATTTACGGGAGATGCAGTCCCTGTATCGAGCGTTGCGCCGGCGGCTTCCGGAACATCAGGCAATAACGGGGGAGCGACGACCGCTTCGGTCACGACGACGCAAACGAACAGCATTGCGTCTTTGGCCGAGCAAGCGAATCCGGCCGTCGTGAAGATCGAGACGAAAGTAAGCCGGCAGTCCTCCTCGGCACGTTCGATGGAAGCCGATCCGTTTTTCCGCCAATTTTTCGGCATGCAGCAGCCGGGACAATCGGAAGAGAACAGCGGGGAGCCGGAGGCCGCGGGAATGGGCTCGGGTTTTCTATTCGAAGCTTCCGGCTATATTTTGACGAATGAGCACGTGATCGCAGCCGCGGACGAAATCGAGGTGAGCGTTCAAGGGTATGGCGAGCCGTTTAAAGCGACGCTGATCGGGAGCAGCCATAAGCAGGATTTGGCCGTGCTCAAAATCGAAGGGGAGCAACCATTCCCTATTTTGCCTATAGGCGATTCCGGGGAAGCCAACGTTGGGGATTGGGTTGTCGCGATCGGCAATCCGTATGAGTTCGACTATACCGTTACGGCCGGTCTGCTCAGCGCCAAAGAGCGTCCGATCAGCATTCGCGACGAGGGAGGAACGCGTAATTACGAGCATTTGATCCAAACGGATGCGGCGATAAACCCCGGAAATTCGGGAGGTCCTTTGTTGAATATGAACGGGGAAGTGATCGGAATCAACACCGCTGTCGATTCCGAAGCGCAAGGCATCGGCTTCGCGATACCGACCTCTACGGTCCGGACCGTTTTGGAGCAGCTGGTCGGCAATGTGACAATACCGGGCAAATCGAAGACGGGCTCCGGCACCGTATGAACGCGGAAGGGAGTGAACGCAGATTAATACCGGGAAGAGGAGACGGAGACGGGTTGTATTCGCGGCTGCCATATTAATTGCGGTTATAGGCATTACTTTGTATAGCCTTGCGGACCGGTACTTGATCGAGCATGTCGAGGGCGTCGTCACGAACGAACAAGCCGATCCGGACAAGGCCGATGCGACGACGGGCGAGGCGGAGTATGACGATTGGAACTACAGCAGCGACGATATCGACATTCATATCGATAAAGTGGAAGCCGGCTCCGGCGCGGGCAAGATCACCTATTACGTAGCCGACGTCAAGCTCGAGTCTTCGTCCGATCTGCAGTCCGCCTTCGCCAAAAACGCCTTCGGACGAAACATCATCGAAGATACATCCAAAATCGCATCCGACCACCAAGCGATATTCGCGATAAACGGCGATTATTACGGGTTCCGCAGCGATGGCGTCATTATTCGCAACGGTACCGTTTATAGGGATGTGCCTGCTCGCACCGGACTGGCTTTATTCCGGGACGGGACGATGGAATCATACGACGAGCAGCAGCTCTCCTCCGGTTCGCTGCTGGCCCGGGGAGTCGCCCAGACATTCTCGTTCGGACCGGCCTTGGTCGAGAACGGACAAGCCGTCGGCGATTTCGCCAGCGTCAAAATCGATTCGAACTTCGGGAACCGGTCGATCCAGGATTCGAACCCGAGAACCGGCATCGGGCTCGTTGCTCCCAATCATTACAAGTTTGTCGTCGTGGACGGACGAATGGCAAATTACAGCAAAGGTTTGACTTTATCCGAATTTGCGAAGCTGTTCGCCGACCTCGGGTGTACGGATGCGTATAATTTGGACGGCGGCGGCTCGTCCACGATGTATTTTATGGGACGGGTCGTGAACAATCCGCTAGGCAAGCAGGACGAACGCGGCGTGAGCGATATTATATACATCGGGAGAGGTGACGGAAAATGACGTTCGTCTTGATCCCCTCTTACGAACCGGACGCAAGGCTGCCGGAGTTTGTCGGCCGGCTGAAGTCGATGTGCGATCTGCCGATCGTCATCGTGGACGACGGCAGCGGAGAGGCTTGCAAGCCGATCTTCAAGGCTGTAGCGGATGCAGGCTGCCGGGTGTTGACGCACGAGCGCAACCGGGGCAAAGGAACGGCCTTGAAAACAGGCTTTCAATATATCAAGGATACCGGAGAGGCCGGAGGCGTCGTTTGTGCGGATAGCGACGGACAGCATTTGCCGGAGGATATTATGAAAATCGCGGAAGCTCTTGACGGGCGCGAGCGGCATGTTGTGATGGGCAGCAGACGGTTTACCGGCAAAGTGCCTCTGCGAAGCCGGTTGGGCAACGGCTTGACCCGGATCGTCTTCGCGATGACGACCGGAACCCGCGTTCAGGATACGCAGACCGGCCTGCGGGGGTATCCGGCCCCAATGCTCGAAGTTGTTATTGAATTACGGAGTGCTTCGTCTTTATAACGAAAGCTGGGGAATCCCACTGGCGATAGCGAAGCCGCTGACCGAAGCGTCGATCTTCCTGTTCAGCTACTGGGTGCAAAAAAAATTCGTATATGCTTGACATTCGAGCTCGAGTCAAACGACTGCCGGAAATGGTTCGGCGGTTTTCTTTTGTGAATCTCGTTGACCTTTCATAAATATAATATATGATATGTAATATATCTATTTTGAATGAAGCGGGAGGTAGTGGAAAGTGTTCATCGATATTCATGCGCATGCTTATAGAAAGCCGGTACCGTTCGTCGTCCAATTTTGCACGGCGGAGCAATTGATCCAACGTTATGACGAGTTGGGGATCGAGAAGGGAGTGATTCTCCCTATCGTCAGTCCGGAAGTGTACTTGCCTCAGGCGAATGAAGATATTCTCGATATGGCCGAACTATATCCGGACCGATTGATTCCGTACTGCAATATCGACCCGCGCGCTTTGAGCAATTCGGCGGATGCTCCGCTCGACAAACTGCTCTCCTATTACCGCGATAAAGGCTGCAAGGGGCTTGGGGAAATCATGCTCAACGTTCCGCTCATGCATCCGATGGTGCAAAATTTGTTTCGTCATGCCGAGCGCGTCGGTCTTCCCGTCGTTTTCGACGGCTCCGACCAAATCGGCGGAGATTTCGGATTATATGACGATCCGGGATTGCCGCAATTGGAGCATACGCTGCAAAGGTTTCCGAATCTGATCATTTTCGGGCACGGGCCGGTATTCTGGGCTGAAATCGGTCGGTTGCAGACACCGGGCGAGAGGGCGATCATTTTCGATCTGAACGGCGGACAAGTCGGGCGATTGCCGAGCGGCCCGATTCAAGAAGAGGGCGTCGTGCCCATTCTGTTCCGCAGATATCCGAATTTATACGGCGATTTATCCGATTATACCGCTCATAACGCCATATCCCGCGATCCGCAGTACGGCCCGAAGTTTTTGGACGAATTCCAGGATCGGTTATTTTTCGGCACCGATATATGCACGGTAACGATGCCGGTTCCGTTGGTCGATCTGCTTATCGAGTGGCGCGACACCAAGAAAATTAGCGAGGTCGTGTTTAACAAGATCGCAAGAGAGAATGCCATCAAGCTGTTCGGATTGAAATAAAACCCTGCGAGAGCGGGTCCGAAAACCGCCGATTCCCTTGTCCTGCTTGGGTTTACGGCGGTTTTTCCATTTTACGCAAGCAGTCGAACTTGAGATTGACATTACATATATATTGAGTATATTATATATAATATAGAGATGGAAAGCGGTGGTGATGCCGATCAAGCACAAAATGCGATTAAAAGGCTAACAACATACACGCATACCGATCAGTCACAATGCAATGATCGTTTGGGCATGTACTTCAAAGGGGCAGTACTGATCAAATGGGGAGGGTTCATTCATTGTTCGATTCCAAATATTTGTTAAGCGACGATCAGATGGCACAATTTATCGCTCATGGTTATGTGCAGCTACGGACGGATTTCTCAGAGCAATTTTATAAAACCGTTCTGCAAAAAATGAATGAAGTGTATACGAACGAAGGGAATCCGGGCAATAATCTGGTGCCCCGCATACCGGAAATCCAACAACTTTTCGACCATCCGACCGTAAAGGGCGCTCTCACCAGCGTTCTCGGGCCCGATTACGTCATGCACGCCCATCGGCACGGTCATTACAACCGTCCGGGCACCAGCGACGGGGGATGGCATAAGGACAATTATTGGGGCAACGAGAAGACCAGAAATCACCTCCCGTGGTCGGCCATGATTTTCTACTACCCTCAAGACGTTACGCCCGATATGGGGCCGACCGGCATCGTGCCGGGCTCGCAGAACCGGTATAAATTCAATAAAAACGAAGAGCTTAATTTGCCTGTCGTCGGCAAAGCGGGAACGTTTGCCCTGATTTCATACGACATATGGCATAGAGCGTCGGCAAACAGCTCGCTTAACGACAGGTACATGCTTAAATTTCTCTTCTTCCGTCTGAAAGCGCCTACGCAGCCGGAATGGAACAATCAAAGAAGAGGTTGGCAGCCGCCGAAAGAGATGCATCCGATCAAAGAGAACCGTCAATTATGGGAGCACGTATGGAGCTGGATGTCCGGATCTCCGTCATGGCAAGGTCGGACGGAGCGGCAAGACGGTCCCGCAGCCGCAACGGACAGCCGGGGGATCGACGAATTGGCAAGCGCTCTTGTCGGCGCCGACGAGAACGAAGCGCTCAATGCCGCATACGCGTTGGCAGCCAAGGGTACGGAAGGAATCCAGGCGCTTGTCGACGGTCTGAAGCATTCGGATCCCGGAGTAGTCGACCCGTACAGCTTCTCGATACCGAGACTTTCCGCACATGGACTGGCCGCGGCAGGAGCTCCGGCGGTTCCCGCACTGATCAAGGCTTTGAATGAAAAGTACGACAATCCGGATGTGCGGGGTCAAATCGCTTTCGCTTTGGGGGAAATCGGGGAACAGGCATCGCCGGCCGTTCCTAAATTAATCGAAATCATGCAGGAAGATTCGCCATTCATCCGTCAGCATGTCGTCGAAGCGCTGGGGATGATCAAGCAGCCGAGTGCGCTTATTGTTCCCGCTCTAGGCAAGGCGCTGCAGGACAAAACGCAATATGTACGCTTTAGTGCAGGCTTGGCGCTGGCTCGGATAGGGCCGGAAGCGGGGGCGGCAGTACCCGCGTTGGAGCAAGCTTTGCATGCCGAGGATGCGACTACGTTTATGCTGCCTGCCTCGAAAGCGGATCAGGGCGCCAGATATGTTTCGGCAATAGCGGCGACGGCACTTCAGCGAATCAGAACGGATGAAGCATTGGACGTGCTGCTGCCTTATTTACAGACTGCGCGCTGGTGCCCCGTTACTACGAAAGTTTCAACGTTTTAATCGACGATCGACCCCCGGCAAGAACATAGTTGTACGTCTGACCGGGGGCCGCTTTTCTTCTTCAATAGTAACGCGCAAAACTCCCAATGCATATTCATCGGACCTCTTCTCCAATCGGAACGAAATCTCCGCCATTGCCGGCATGAAATTTATTTTTCCTATCCATCCATGGGGAACAACTCCTGAAGCTTGGTTCCCATATGCAGATCTGGTCATGATGAGGCTCTTACAAAAATATCGAATGGGGCGTGTTTCATATGCAGCAACCACGAAAAATTTCTGCTTTGGCGATTTTATCGCTCATCTTTTTTGTAAGCGCTTGCGGAGGTGGCGAGACCAAACCCGCGGATCAGACCCCGCCTGCTACGCCGAAGCCTGCGGCGAACAACCAACCGGCGACCGTCAAAATTGCCGTCCACGCCGGACTTTTGAACGACAACGATTTAAAACGGTATTTCATCGATCCCGTGAAGCAGAAATTTCCGCATATTACGATCGAAAGAATAAACGTTGCCGATAAAGGCTCAAGCCTGAACGAACTGGTCGCCTCCAATGCGACGCCGGATATGGTGATCAACTATCCGTACAATTTGACCGATTTGACGAAGCTCGGCATCGATTTCAATATGGACGCGCTCATTAAAACCCATGGCATCGATCTGAACCGGATCAGTCCGGAATATTTGGAGTCGATCAAGGTTGTAAACGGATTCAATTATTACACCGGCTTGCCGATGAACAACAATACGTTCGCCCTCTATTACAACAAGGATATATTCGATAAATTCGGCGTACCTTATCCGAAGGACGGCATGACTTGGGATGAAGTGCGGGAAGTTGCCGTAAAACTGACCCGTAATGACGGCGGCGTTCAATACTACGGGATTTTCCCGGATAACGTGTATCGCGGTGCATACCAGGCGAGCCTGCCGTTCGTCGATCTGAAAAACAACAAATCGGTATTCCAAACCGACGAGTGGAAAAATTTGTTCCAGCTCTGGTACAATCTCTACACGTTCCCCGGCGCCCCGATCATGCCGAAAGAGATGAATACGGTCAACGGCTTCAAAACCGGCCAAATCGCCATGTTCTCCGGTTATTCAGGTCAACTGCCGGATCTGCTGGCGATGAAGGATTTGAAATGGGACGTCGTCACCTATCCGTCCAACAAAGTGGCTCCGGGCGTAGGTCAACGTGTCGACTCGCCCATGATGTCGATTACGAGCACGAGCAAGGTGAAGGATGCGGCGATGCAAATCATTTCCGTCATTTTGTCGGATGAAGTACAGACCGAAATGACCAAAAATTTGCAGTCGTCCGTGCTGAAGGATCCGAAAATCAATGCCCAGTTCGGTAAAGCGACTCCGGAGCTGGCATCCAAAAATGTGGTTGCCTTTACCAAGCCGAAGGTAGCCGTGCTGAAGCCCTTCGGATTCGTGCCGGTCGGCAGCGCTGCCGGAATCCCGATTGCCGCATTTACGGATTTGCTGTATGCGGGGAAAGACGTGAATACCGTCTTGCGCGAGGCCGACGAGAAGATGACCAAAGTCATTGCGGAAGAATTGCAAAAATTGAAGTAAGGTTCGGATGAAAAGCCTGCAGGCGACTGTAGGCTTTTTTTGTGCATTCGGCGACGCATCGTATTAACTGGTGAAAGTCCCGAGCGAACCGCAAAGCCGGGGAAGCGCATGGCTGACTGAAAATGCTCTGGCCGCAGCTTCGCCAGTTAAGAGGGCTGAGTTTCCGCATACAATTGGAGGTCATCTGATGAGCGGGATCGACATGCTTCTGCAATAGAGGAACTGATTTCCGTTAATGTTCCGAATTTCGTCGCACTCCCGAGGATACCGGCACAGGCTTCCGCTATTCCGAACTTTCGGAGTGAAAATGATTGTGAATAGCGGAATAGCGGAGCGGTGTTCCGTTATGTTGCTATCGACACTGGCAATAGGGGCAATAAGATACGCGAGTTCCGCTATTTTATGGACTCGCGGTCTCGCGAGCGTCGGCAAAAGACTGCTAGCCTTCATCGATCATTTGATTCATGCACTTCTGTGCGTGATTAAGCTCGGTTCGTTGTCATGCACCTGACAGAAGTGGTGACAAGGCGGCCGGAGATATGGGCCGTTGGCAGCTATGACGCCGTTTGCGCTTTCCCGATAATGAAGTAGGTAAAAACTGAAGCGACTGCAACCATAACGAGGAGGAACAGCAAATGAAGATCGGTACACGCCCGAAGCCGAAAGGGACTTTAAGCGCCTTGCTGGCGGGGGCTCTGTTTGTCAGCCTTTCGATGAACGTATCCGGGGCGGATGCGTTGACGGAGGTGAAAGTATTTCTGAACACGGGCATCAAGGTGATGCTGAATGGCAAATCATTCGAGCCTGCGGACCCTGATGACGGAACCCGTCTCGTTCCGATCACGTACAGAGGGAGCACGTATTTGCCGCTGAGAGCCGTGGCCGAGGCGACAGGGATGCAGGTGGCGTGGGACGACAAGACGAACACCGCCTATTTGGGCGAGGTCGTCGGACAAGTGGCGCAGGGCGAGACGAGCTACATCAAGCTCACGCCCGATTTCGTCTACAACGGGAACACCATTTACCGGCTGTCCAGCCGGACGCCGGAGGAGCTGAAGCCGTCGGATCAAGTATCGTTCGGCCACGGTTATGTGACGGGCGGTTATCGCTCCGTCACGATGGAGGTGAAGAACGATTTCAAGAACGGCAAGTTCAAGGCGAGCATCTGGGTGCAGGATTCGAATCAGGCCGATAATCTGATCATCAAGCTGTTCGACGAAAATCAGGTGACGGTCAAGGAAATGAAAGTCAAATCGGGCACATTGAACGAGCTCGAGGCGGATATCAAGGACGTCAAAACGTTATGGGTCACCGTACAAGGCGACAAGAGCATTGTCGGAGAGCCGATGCTGGGCAATTGACCATTCAGCGAATTGAAAAAAGGAGCAATGCAATGGGGAACCGCATTCGAATATTGCGCAAAACGCTCGGCCTGACGCTCGCGTTGGCAATTCCGTTGTCAGGCTTGCTATCGCAGACGGGCATCGTCTCGGCTGCGTCGAGGGCCGAGGGGACGGCTTCGGAGACAATGCTGCGCAGCCTGCTAAGCGAGCTGACGCCGGAGGCGCTTACGTCGATTCCCGCCGCGTCGGAGACGAACGCCGATCCGCTCGTCAAGCGGCAGCTTGGCGTTTTGGCCACCGACGCTCAGGGCGTCGTCAAATCCGTATATGCCGCTGAGAAGCCGGCTGCGCCGATCCTGGACCCGCTGCCCGCCTATTCGAACGCTATGAGCATAACCATAACGGGAACCACGGCTGCGGGGACTACCGTTCTGATCGATTACAGCCTGAACAACGGCGGCGAGAACGAAGCGGGTAGCGCTTCCGCCGACGCTTCCGGGAAATTCCGGTTCGACCTGCCGTTGACTGCCGAGGGCGTATACCGGATAACTGCGGTCGCCCGACTAAACGACGTGTCCAGTGACCGCTCCGCACCGTCGGTCGTAACGGCGGACCGAACTCCTCCGGGAAGCGTGGAGAACGCGAGCTGGAGGCTGCTGTATCCGTCCAATACAACGGTTTTGCTGCAATGGACGCCGCCGCTCGTATCGGACGGCCAGGGAGGGACAATGCCCGATCCTTCGGTAACACGCTATAACATCTACGATAAGGAGAACAGACCGCTTCAAGAAACAGCCGAGAAAGAAGCCATATTCGGCAATCTGGAGCCGGCCAGCTTGTATCAATACCGGGTCCGGGCCGTCGATGCAGCCGGCAACGAATCCGATTACGAGGCGATATTCGCAGGCACTTCTCCGTCGGGCGAGGTCAAGCTGGCCGACCTCTCTTCCGAGATTCCGCCGGCGCTGAGCGGGGACGGAAGTACCGCTCTATATGCCGATGAAGTGTACCGGTTATATAGCGTAGATACGATGTCCGGAGAAAAAAGGCGGTTAAGTCTGACGATGGATGGAGAAGCTCCGAACGGCGAAATCCGCGATTTGACCGTCAATCGGACCGGCTCGGTCTTCGCTTTCTCGTCGGATGCGACCAATTTGCGGGCTGCGAAGCCTCCGGGCGGTTCCGAGCTTTCCGTATACATCTATGATGCGGATACGGAGCTGCTCGAGCTCGTATCGTTGCCGGCGAACAGAGCGGGCAAACCGTCCTTGAACGGCGACGGCCGACTTCTGGCATTTGCCGAGAGCAATCAAATTTACTTATACGATAGGGTTGGCAAGGTCAAGAGCTTGGTGAGCAAAACGGAGGACGGTTCAACCGGGAACGGAATCAGCGCTTCGCCGGGTATAAGCGGGGACGGTACTCGGATCGCCTACGAAACGACCTCGACGAATCTGAAAGGGGCGCCGGCAGCCGGAGGCGGTAGCGCAAATGCAATAGCCGTATACGATATCGCATCCGATCGGCATGTATGGCTGAGCGGCAATAACGGGTCGGGCCGCAATCCGAGCATAAGCGGGGACGGCAAATATGTCGTGTACCGGGGGAGTGGCGGAGGTTTTGCCAAAGTGCGCGCTCTCGATATGAGAGACGATAACAGCGCCAACTGGAGCGACGATTTGTTCCCGGACAACCGGCCAACGAACGGGAAGAAGGACAAAGCTTATGAGGGAACGTCGGTAAGCGGGGACGGAAAATATGCGGTAGCTTCCTTGCACGACTATAACCCTTCAGGAAACATTAATACGATCCGTTATTCCGAGCGGTTCAACCGGGATACGGGCGAAGTCGACTTTGTCGGGAACCCCGGCTTCAATTCCCGATTCGCCCACATCGACGATGCCGGTAATCGCATTCTATACGGCAGAGACGGCGGCCTGTATACGTTCTGTTACGGAGAGTGCCGGCAAAACCAGCCGTCCGACGCCATTGAATCGGTGACATGGTCGGCAGCGAGCGGCGATGAGACGTTCGGCAGCCTGAATCCCGGCAGTATCGTGACGATTCAGGCGATCGGCAAGCCTGGCAACGCCGTTGTCTCGGAGATCGCTTATCGCGAGATGATCGAAGGAGACCCGGGCCGCGGAAGAACGACAACGACAACGATGGCGATGACGGACACGCCGGCCGCTCCCGGCTTGTATCGCGCCACGTTCGCCGTAGCCGAAGGCATTACGCAAATCGATTCGATCGAGGCCAGACTGGCAGACGGGACCGGCTCCAAGCATGCGGCCCGCTTGCCGGTCAACATAGCCGGCAAGCTGTCGATAGACGTAACCGCTCCATATCCCGATGTGCTCGGGGCGCTGCAGTTCGCTTTGCAAAGCGCGGGCGCCAGCGCGACGATAAAGCCGCTTGCCGCGGGGAAAACGCACTACGACTTATTTTGGCCGTCAGCCCCCGATCTCGTCATTGAGATCCGCGATGCGGGCAGCTCGGCCGTATACGCACGGCAAAGCGGTTTGGCCGTGGGCAAAGGCGCAACGACCTCGACCCGATTGAACCCGGTCATCCCGGCCTCTTTGTCCGTCCAAGTCCTATATGGCGATACGCCGGTAACCGCGCAAGTGACGTACAAGGACAAAAACGGCATTGCGATCGGCAGCGCGGCTACGGATGGGCAAGGCAGAGCCGTGCTGGACGGACGGCAGGCCGGCGAGTCGATTACGGTATCGGTCGCGCCTTCGCCGGAATATTCGGCTCCGTCCGACCAGACGGTTACGCTCGGAATCGGGAGCAAATCGCTGCAAGTTCCGTTGGAAAAATGGAGCGATACGGTGAACAGCCATAAAATCGAGTTCTCCCGCGAGGTCGGCACGGGATCGGCGAAAGCCCCGGTGATCGGCAGCAATGCCGTCGTCACGGCCAACGCGAAAAGCGGCATTGCGCTCCGCGTGAAGCTCGCCAAGGAGGTGTGGAACGGCGGAGAAACGCCGGCGGCTCAAGAGGAATGGCTGGAGCTGACCGAATCGGCGGAATATGCGGGAGTCTATACCGGGAGTTTGACGATTGCCGAAGGAACGGCAAGGTTGAACGAGCTGACGTTCGAGGCGGACGGCATTTTGTTCGCGCAAGCCCATCCGATCCGGAAAAACGTGGCGAGCCGGCTTCATGTCAAGCTCGATGTACCTGCCGACCCGGAATGGTCCGCGCAGCTGAAAACCGGAACACTGGACGTATTTGCTTCCGGCAGCCCGAATGCGTTTTATTCGGATAGGAAAACGCTCGGAGGAGAAGCGCCGGTTTATACATTCGACGTGCCGTACGCTTTCTCGGAGTATTCGCTCGTGCTGCGCCCGCAATCGTTGAAGGCGGTGCAATATACGGCGGCTTCGCGCGGATACGGGCAGATTGCCGAGACGACAATAACTCCCGTATTCAATTTCAGTTTTCGCTGGAACATGAAGAGGGACGGTATGCCGAGCATGTGGTACAAAGCGACGCTGCGAAACATGTCCGACGGCGCCGTCGCGTGGGAGGGCAGCGGATACGATTCGGTTCCCGCGACCGTTCAGCTGCCTCGAGGCAGCTCGTCCATCGAGCGACTGCAATTGACGATCGTTCCGTCAGACCCGTCCTACGAGGCGAAGACGGTCGAGGTGCTGGCCGATTCGAGTACCGTCATTATGGATATTCCGATCGACAAAAAGCCCGAAGCGCTGCTGCTCGGCCGAGTGTTCGGCACGGACGGCGCGCCGTCCGCCGGCAGCGCAGTGACCGCCACGATCGAAAGGGGAGGCACCTCCAAGACGTTCAGGGCGACAACCGACAGAAACGGCTCATACAGCTTGCTCGTCCCCGTAGGCGAAGTAGAGCTTCGGGCGACGAACCAGTACGGTGCGGGACGATTGACTCCGAGCCGCAAATGGAATGTTACGGGCGATCAGACAATCGATTTGACTTTGTTCGATTACGCGAAGGTGACGTTTCGACTGTACACGAAGCTGCTCGGAGGGGATTGGGCCGGGCCGATCGAGCTGGACTGGCGGACCTCCGTTCATTTTCATGTGAGAAAATCGTTCTCCGTCATGAGTCAACAAGGCGATGAATACCGCGCGATGGCGGTAGCCGGCGATACGGTCAGCATATGTGTCGACGGAGTAGAGGCGGGATTGCCGGCCAAATGCCAAGAAGCGGTCATCGGCGACAACAACGAAGCCACGATAGAGATCAGGCTGGAAAACACGGGCGGGCAAGCGACGTTCAGGGCCGTCCGCCCGGACGGAACTCCGTTGACGTACGTTTCGCTGCTGCTTCATCAGTTGGACGACAATTCCACGAACCAAACGTATTTATCCATTGATAAAGAAAGACAGCAGTTCGTCGTGCCGATCGGCAGCGGCGGAAACCATCGTCTGTCGGTGAGATCGACGAACGGGGATATGGTCGCCACGGTCGATTTCGCGGCCATGCCCGGAGGTCTCGTCCAGCTCGGGGATATTGTCCTTCAGCCGCCGGGACGATTCTACGGACCGGGCAACGGCCTCGAAAGCGCGTCGGACTGGGCGACCCCGAATGGTCGCATAACGCTGCGCGGAATTTACAAAAATGGCGGCGGGTACGATCAGAACGAAGCCCGCGATGGCGTCATGTCGATCGATCTGCCCCAAGAGGCGGAATACGTCCCGGGGACGCTCGTACTGAACGGTGCCGCCGTACAACCGACAATAACGGGCCGATCCCTTGAAATTCCGGTAGGCGCCGTAAAGCGCAACGAGTCGGGCAATGTACAGCTCCAGCTGCGAGTCCGGGAGCAGCCTGGCCGATCGCAGATAGCGGTGGTCGGGAAAATCCGGTATACGGATATTTCTCCGCGAGAGGAATTATTCGGCACGGCCGTCATCGGCATCGTACCGGTCACGATACGGGCTCCCGAGACGGTAGCCGATCCGCAATTCAAGGTGAGCGGCTATGCGCCGGCCGGATCGCAAGTAACCGTATACGACAATGGAATTGCGCTTGGCAAAACGGCCGTATCTCCGGCGGGAACATGGGTGCTCCCCATCGAGCTCTCCGATAAAAATTCGCGGAAGCACCGGCTGACGACGGAAGCGGAGGTAAACGGCGTGCGCACATACGGCGAACGGGCTTTCGTAGAGTACGATCCGAACGATCCCGGGCTCTCCTCCGTAGTGATGCGCCAATACGACGGCCGCGTCTTCGAGTTCGATCCGAATAACGGTGTGGCGGTATTCCCTTATGTCGTCGCGCCGGGGTATCCGTTCGTGTTCGAGATGAAATTCCGCGATGTATCCCGCGTCTACGATGTCGTCGTCCAAGTAGGAGACAGCGTAGCCCAGGCACAGCTCGTAAACGGAAAGTACCAGGCGAGCGTGCCGGTTACTTCCAACTTGGGACCGGTCAGCGTGGAGTACAGGACGAAAAGAGATCCGGGCGAGTCGCCGGGACCGGTGCCGAATGAAGAGGAGTTCCGCCGCAGCTTGCCGACCTATCTGGCCGACTATGGCGTGGACTGGATCGCGGGTCCCGGGGAAAGGACGCCTGACGGAACGACGATGCCCGAAGGCTCGGCTTCCGTGCGACTTCAGCATGGCAGCAGCTTGTGGGGACAGATGAGCATCCGCAGCGAACCGGCAGGCGCATACATTCCGGATGATAGGGACCGGCAGTTGGCCGAGAGATCGGGCGTTCCCGTCTACGGCTTTGCGGTCAGTACGACGAAAAATGACTCGCAAATTACGGTGAAAATTTCCGGGTATGTACCGGACGGATCAGCCTCGCAGAAAATCGCCGGCGGCGCCGGCAAAAACGTCGTCGCGCTGGCGGCCAAGGAAGAGCTGGTCAAGAAGACGATCGAATTCACGATCGGCAAGATCGGCCAGGCGCTCGGCTTCCGCGACGTAATCGCCGGAGCGATGGACGCCGCCGATCCCGACAACTTCATGCGGCGTATCAATCGCGCAATCGACATGGCCGAGAAAATTTGCGATCCGCAGGCGCGGGAATACTATTTGAATTTCGCCTGGGAGGTCAAAACGGACATTTTCGTACACGAACAGGTCAAAGCCGCGGTCGGCGTTCTCGGTACGTATTTCGGTTCCGGCTTGGGTGGAATCGCCTTCTGGGGCGAAGGCTATTATATCGGGCAGAAGCTGGACGAAGTAGCCAATAATGAACTGACCGAGCTGGAAAATCATCTGCGAAACTACAACAGCGAGCTGAAATGCTACAAGAAGCCGCCGGAGAAGCCGATTGCCGATCCGAAATATATATGGGATCCGAGCGGTTATGTCTACGAAGGGATTCCCGGCAATCGGGTGCAGGGGGCTACGACGACCGTGTTGGAGAAAGATATGACAACAGGCGCTTGGAACGTATGGGATGCCGAATGGTACGGTCAGACGAACCCGCTCACGACCGACGGTCAAGGCCGATATGCGTGGGACGTTCCGCAAGGCAAATGGAAGGTCAAATACGAGAAGGACGGCTACGAGACGACTTACAGCGACGAGCTGGACGTACCGCCGCCGCAGCTGGAAGTCAATATCCCGATGGTGTCTTATTCCGAGCCTCAGGTGAGAACCGTTAAGAGCGCTGTCGGCGGCACGCATGTGGACGTGTATTTCAGCAAGCCGATCGATGTCGGTTCGATTCAGCCGGATTCCATTCTCGTCTCCGCCTCAGCCGGATCCGCGATTGCCGGTTCGGTGCGGGCAAAGGAGCCGATCGAGGCGAACGGTAAGACGCTGACCGAAGCGATTCGTTATACGCCGGCCGATCCGATCCCTGACGGCACCTACAAGTTGACGGTCTCGGGTTCACTGGCAAGCTACGCCGGGGTAGCGTTGGGAAGCGACGCGGAACGGGTCATCACGGTTGTTCGAAGGGACGAAACGCCTCCCGGCGACGTTGCCGATTTAACAGTAGGGGTGACGTTCGGAGTCGCGACAGTCGCATGGGACGAACCGGACGACGACGATTACGCCAAGGCGCGCATTCGATGGAAGAAAGCCGGAGATCCGGCATTCGGAGAGTCGGTCGAGGTAGCCAAGGGTGTGAAATGGACGCAAATTCCAAGGATGCCGGAAGCGGCGGGATACGAGTTCAAGGTGACGGCCGTCGACGAATCCGGCAACGAATCACAGGGGACTGCAGCCGGTTGGGGAGTTGCGGAAGATTGGACACCGCCGCTCGCCGTCGCCGATCTGAGGGCGAATGCCTTCCATGAGGATCGGATCGTCCTCGGCTGGACCGACCCGACTTCCTCCGACTTGGCTAAGCTGCGTTTGTCGTGGGCGAAGGAAGCCGCTCCTGACGACGTTCATTCCGGCGATGTCCGGCCTGGGGCGGGTACGTTTACGCTAACCGCGCTTGCGCCGGATACGGCATATGTCGTTTCGATTGTCGCCGCCGATCGCAGCGGCAACGAATCGTCGGCTGCTGCGATTCAAGTACGGACGAAAGCCGCGTCCGATCCCGGCACAGGAGGGGGCCATGGCGGGTACGGCGGCGGTTCCGCAAGCGGACCGGCAGCTGATCCGAATACGTCTGAAGTGAAAGCCGGTCCGGACGGAGGCGCCTTCCGAGCGTTTGACGGATGGGCTTTACTGGAAATAGCGATGGGAGCGTTCCCCGCCGAAACCAAGCTGACGCTCAAACGGCAAGACGGATCGGATGGCGAATTGCCCGCCGGATACTCCAGAATGTCCAAATCCGTAACGATCTCTGCCGTTGGCGCGGTCCCTTTGAAGCCGCTGAAGCTGACCATGAAGTTCGATCCGGCTCAGATCGGGAATGTCGATGAGCGGAGGCTGGGCATCTACAAGAAGGAAACGGCCTCATCGGCCGGTTGGACTTACGCGGGAGGGATTGTCGACACGGACAGCCGTACTGTTGCCGCCGACATATCGTCCTATGGCGAATATGCGATCCTGCTGTACTCCCGTCCGTTCATCGACTTGAATACCCACTGGAGCCGAGGCGATGTGGAGGTTCTTGTTAGCCGACATATCGTGGATGGAGCAAGCGCCGACCGCTTCGAGCCGAACCGCCCGATTACGCGGGCCGAAGTGACGAAGCTGCTGGTGGAATCGCTCCGTCAAGGGAAAGAGGAGCTTTCCGCGCGAGATGAGTCGTCCTCCGCTTTTGTGGACGTATCCCGGGATGCATGGTATGCGCCATACGTAGCGACAGCGGTACGGATCGGGCTGGCGGAAGGAGCGGACAATCGCTTCCGGCCGAACGACGCCGTTACGCGCGAAGAGCTTGCCGTCCTGTTCCGGCGCTTTGCCGGACTGCAAGGCATCCCGCAAGCTTCGAGCTCGGCGGCATCGGCTTCGCTCGACCGTTTCGCCGATGCACAGAATATTTCCGCGTGGGCGAAGGAGGCAGTGGCTGCGGCCGTGAGTCAAGGCTGGCTGCAAGGCATGACGGAGACCGAGCTGAAGCCGCTCGGCGAGGCGAACCGCGCCCAGGCCGCGACATTGCTGCTGCGCGTGCTCACGAGTCTGGGGGCCATCTCGAAATAACGCGATTCTGAATCGAACGGCACCGCCGGGAACAGTACGGATAACCTTCAGGTTGTTCCGCCGCGTTCCCCGGCGGTGTTTTTGCGTATTCGCTTATTAGACCTAGAAGAATTCGGGGAATTACGGTTAATTGCGACAATTTATTTTCAAAAACCGCTGGTCAGTATAGGGCTTATTTAGTATTCTTGAATGAACGGCGTTAGGTCGAAGGAATTAATAGAAGCAGGGGTGTGGGCAGAGTGGGTGCAATGGAACACGTTCATGGATCCCATGATATCGTTCTGGTCGTTTTTTCGTATGTAGTGGCCGTTATGGCTTCGTACACGGTGCTTGATCTGGTCGGCAGAATTAGCGCTACCAGCGGACGAAGCCGATTGTTATGGCTCTTATTTGGCGCATGCGCAATGGGGATGGGCATCTGGTCGATGCATTTCGTCGGGATGCTTGCCTTTTCGCTGCCCGTTGAGGTCGCCTATCACTTGCCGACGGTTTTGCTGTCGGTGCTAGTAGCAATCGTCGCTTCGTTCGTCGCTTTATATATGGTCGGCCGGAACCGATTAACGCCAAGTCGGCTGCTCGTCGGCGGATTGTTGCTAGCTTGCGGCATCTCTGCGATGCATTACATAGGCATGGCTGCGATGATCATCGATATTTCGTACAATCCGATCTATTTCACACTCTCCATCGTGATCGCAATAATCGCCTCGATCGCGGCGTTGTGGCTGTCGTTTTATTTCCGGAGGGACGGAGATCGCGGCGAAGCGTGGAAGAAGCTCGGCAGCGGACTGATTATGGGCGCCGCGATCGTAGGCATGCACTATACGGGGATGTACGCCGCGGATTTTCATCTGGGCGACAGGTTTGCATTAATGTCGGGCAAAGTGCTGGACCAAAAATGGCTTGCGTATTTCATTTCCGGCGGTACGCTGTTTACGCTCGGTCTATCCATGCTCGGCATCTTTATTTCCAAACGGCTTTCCTCAAAAGATTCGGAAATATTGGCCAAAACGAACGAAATCCATTTGAAAAACCAAGAGCTGCTGCAGCTGAATGATCATTTGGAGGATTTGGTAAGGAAGCGTACGGCGGAGCTCGAGAAAGCTCATGACGATGCGATCGAGGCGAATATGATCAAAAGTCAGTTTCTGGCCAATATGAGCCACGAGTTGAGAACACCGCTGAATGCGATCATCGGCTATAGCGAAATGCTGATGGAAGAAGCCGAAGAGCTCGGCGAAGCCGTATTCGTGGAGGATCTAGGGAAAATCGGCAAAGCGGGGAAGCATTTGCTCGCCCTGATCAACGATATATTGGACATCTCCAAGATCGAGGCGGGGAAAGTCGATGTATATTACGAGTTGACGGATTTGTCCGGCATCGTTCATGACGTGATGACGACGGTCAAGCCGTTGATCGAGAGCAATGGGAACTACACGGAAGTGCATGCCGAGGATGGCAAAATTACGACGGATATAACGAAGCTGAGGCAAATATTGCTCAATTTGCTCAGCAATGCGAGCAAATTTACGAAAAACGGAAAAATCGGCTTCGATGTGTACAGTGAAACGAGAGACGGCATTGCCGGTTACTGCTTCCGCGTCGTCGATACGGGCATCGGCATGACGACCGAGCAGATGGACAAGCTGTTTCAGCCTTTCATGCAGGCCGATGCGTCGACTACGCGCAAATATGGCGGAACCGGCCTCGGACTGGCCATCAGTCAACGGTTCTGCAGCATGATGGGCGGCGGTATTTCGGTACATAGCGAAGAGGGTTGCGGCAGCACGTTTACTTGCTGGCTTCCGATCGTTCCTGCCGGCCAGCACCATAACCAGGACGGACTTGAAGAGGCCGGCGACAGTACCGGGGAAATGGATCAGGCGAGCATCCTCCTCATTGACGACGAGCCGTTCAACCAGCAATTGATGCGGCGGTATCTCGCCAAAGAGGGTTGGGCGCTTGCATTTGCCGAGAACGGTCAAAAAGGGCTGTCGCTCGCCAAGAAGCTGCGCCCGAAAGTGATATGTCTCGATATTCTCATGCCGAACATGGACGGATGGAGCGTATTGTCGGCGCTGAAGAACGATCCGGAGCTTCGGGATATCCCTGTCGTGATTTGGTCCGTCACAAACGATAAGCAATTGGGGTATTCGCTCGGCGCTTCCGAATTTTTGACGAAGCCGCTAAGCAGGGATCGGCTGATCGAAGTGATGGAGAAATATATCGGGAGCCGGACGGACCATTCCGTCCTGGTGATCGAGGACGATGCGACGACGAGCGAATTGATGACCAAGATGCTGCATAAGGAAGGATATTCGGTCGCCCAAGCTCAAAACGGGCGGATCGCATTGGAGTGCATGTCCAGAGAAGCGCCGAATCTGATCCTGCTCGATCTGATGATGCCGGAGATGGACGGTTTTCAATTCGTTGCGGAGCTCCGCAAGCATGAAGCCTGGTCCGCCATACCGATCGTAGTCGTTACGGCCAAATCGATCACATCGGAGGACCGGCTAAGATTAAACGGCTATGTGAAGAGCGTCATCCAGAAAGGATCGTTCGACCACAAATCGCTGCTGTCGGAAGTTCGCCGTTTCATCTCCGCTCCTGCCGAGCGCTGAGCGGCGATCAGTCGAAAAATAATAAGACGGCCGGAACGAATGCCCAAGTTCCGACCGTCTTTTTTTATCGCCGTCTTAATTTTTGAACGCCCTTGCCAACTGATGCAAATACCAGACAATCATTGCGGCGAGAATCGCGAAGGCGATATTGATCCCGCCGAAAATTTTCAGCATCAGCTCCGATTCCTGCTTCGAGAAATAAACTTATTCCATGGGACGTCTTACGGATACAAGCCGATGACTCCATTTGAATCCAAAGCCTCATCGGTTGGCGCGGGTTGAGTCTATTCTACTAAGCGGCATTGAGGCTGATGGTTATATCCAGCCTGCATGGACAACGCCTCCGCCATGTGCTGCTGACAAATTAATCGGGAGAAATTCGACCGGTTCGATCGGTTTGAATTTTCGAAGAAGAGCCGCTGGCTCTTCAGCTACGAAGCGGCAATAGCGATAGTTTCGGTGAATAGCCGGATGGTTGGTTTGGCTCTCCAGTCGCTCGGTTGGAGCCGCCAACCGAAGTTGCGGATAAGGTCGGATTATTTTATAATGGTCGTCAAAGGGGAGGCGGTAGCAGTGGCAAATCATTTTGCCGGAATCGGCAACGACTCGTGCAAAGCCTAGTATGGGGGCGATACTTTGCATGGGGCCGGACAATTATCGTTAATATTGTCGCCCGAGTGAGCTGATATCGTTTCTAATTTATGGGCTTTGCACCTTATTTCTTTTCATAAAAAATAAGGGGCTGAGAAGCGATGAACAAACCATTTATTAGAAACCATCAATATAATAGGATCAAGAAGCAGGCCGATCTGCTGTTGCATGCCTGCAACACGGTTTCCGATCCGAAAGTGGTCGAATCGTTAAGATATAGCGCCTTATCCAAAGTTTTAGAGGCGTTCCCGGATGCGTCGGAGCTTATGAAGCAAACGTTGGGGAACATATCGACGTTAAATACGGCGGCAGAGTTCCAGCAATACTTGCGATCGTTGGAACCTTATTTGGCGGAATTCGAGAAAGTGACGGAAAAACAGCTTCAGAAGCTGTTCCCCAAAAACAAAAAACTTAAGGTGCCCGAGCTGGACGCTATCGATTACCGCTATGTCACTTATGTCGGCTGGACCGACATCGCGACGAATAAATTGTTCATCGTCTACCGGTTGAACGGTCAACTCGTCGGCGTCGAAGGGAAATATACCCCCGCGAATAAGAAAGGCATATGCTTTTTGTGCAATCGGCATGAAGAGGTCGCGTTATTTTCGGCAATCACGAAGACGAGACCGGCTAGCGCTTCGCCTGATTACTACAAGGCGATCGGGAACTATATGTGTGTGAACAGCGACGCCTGCAACAAAAACATCATGGAAGTATCCGCATTGGAAAAATTTATTCATGATGTGGTGGGCTAATCGAATTGAATAACGACAGTAGGCTGTCCGACTATTTCGGCAGCCTTCTTTGCGTTCAGCAAGATTAACTTCGTTTCTTATGAAACCCGACGATCCGCTTGTACATCGATTTGTCCCTCAGCTTCAAAAACAACGATTTGGACGGAGAGAAGTTCGCTTCGATGATCCAAACCTTCCCGTTCCGATCTATTCCCGCATCAAGTCCGAGCGTACGAATCCGGTAATATTTTCGAAGCTGCTCGGCCGTTCTTAAAGCAATCCTGTCCATTCGGCTCTGTATGCGGCTGACGGATGCCCCGTGAATGTCGGATTTGCGAATAGCAGCAGATAAAGGAACGACTTCGCCTTTGCTTCGCGCAATATTCGTAATGATATAACCGGCCCCTGCGATCTTCGCCAATTTCCCCGTCAATACCCACCCGGAGCCCTTCTTCCGCTGTACCATCACCCGTGCGTCAAAGGGTCTCCCGTTCACACGCGCCAAAGCGATTTTTCTCTGGGCGATATAAGAGGCCCCTTTGGTCTTGCGACGGATATACGAGTAAGCGGGCGAAAGACCGGATATCGTTTTCTTTTTTGTCCCATGGTGGATCTTGAATCTTTTGCGGCCCTTGGAAGAAACGGAAATGACGCCGACTCCCCCGGAGCCTCCGGAAGGCTTCACGATCACTTTATCATACCGTTTTATGAGAGAACGGAAATGGCGCTTTGTCATGGAGCGAGTTTTCGGAAGCGCTGAAAACAAAACGGGGGATTTTGCCAATAAGCTGTACTTCGTTAATTTATCTCGGTTGTAGCTCATGCCAATTCACTTCCCCCGCGGCATTGAATAATGGATGATCCTCGTACCGGGTTATTCGATTATCCGGATCCACGAAGACGACTCTCGGAGCAAGATGCTTCAGCTCCTCTTCATCGAACAGACCGAGACTCAAAATAATGACCAGATCCCCCGGCTGAAATAAATGGGCGGGCGGACCGTTCAGACATATTTTCCCCGAGCCTTCCTGCGCCGGTATCGCATACGTCTTCCAGCGTGTCGCATTGCGAAGACTGGTCACTTGAACCATTTCGTAGGGGTGGATGTTCGCCGTTTTCATCAAGAGGGAATCGATCGTAATGCTTCCTACGTAATCGAGACTTGCCTCGGTCACGGTCGCCCGATGGATCTTTCCTTTGCACATCAGTCTCTTCATATGCGAATAATCCCTTCTCATTCGACTGGTAAGTTCGTTTAGCGAGTCACTCTAACCCACACTATGTGCAAAAGCGGAGGAACGTTTGGGCAATTGCCGGAATTTCTTGCGATAATTAGGCGGGAAATTCGGCAATCCATCGTGAAGGATGCGGGAGGTTGGGCGTAGCCTCAGCCCGATCCGTGCGAATTGCCGGGAGGCGTTCGTTTTCTGTAATAGGTCGGCGCCACGCCGTGCACCTCTTTAAACATTTTGCTGAAAACATACAGATCCGCATAACCGACAGCCTCCGCGATCTGGGCGGCCGTCATCGTCGTCTCCGCCAACAGCACGCGCGCCCGGTCCATTCTAAGCTTCGTCACATATTGTTTGAGCGATTTGCCGGTATGCCGTTTGAACAGCAAGCTTACATACCGTTTGGACAAATGTACGGCTTCGGCCAACTCGTCGTAATCCGGACGATTTCCGATATTTTGCCTGAGCAGGTCGATCAATCGATGGAGGATCTGTTTATGCTTGTAGGAGGCTCGTTCCTTCGTTCCGACCATTCCGTCGAGCCGATATATGTCCAGCAGCAGCAGCTTGATCGTCCAATCGAATTCGGTGTCCGACCAAAGGGGAGCCGTATCGCCCAGCTCCAGCAGCCGGTTGAGCAGGCTCTCGAAACGGTTCTTGTCGTCGATTTCCACGAGACGCGGCAGAAGCGGGCACGAAGCCCCATCGGCAACCGATAATCGAAAATGGATATAGACGACGCTTAGCCGATCATCCGGATCTTGATCCGCTTGAACACGATCGTCCGGCCGCAAGATGAAGCAACAGCCGGTCTTGATCGGATACGATTCGCCATTAATCCTCATACTCCCGCAGCCGGAAAGGACGTACCATAAATCGTAATCCGGCATGCGATCGACGCGCCAGCCCCAGCCGGGCTCGCAGCGCGCCTTGCCCATTCTACCGCCATTCTCGAAATTCAAGCCGATTAAGGGAAAGCTATGATCGACATTCATCATTATTCCTCCACAAGTGCCGGGATGCGATTCGTATGAAAAACGAGATATGCATTTTCCTACAAATCATTCTAGCATAACTCCATTCAGAAGAAACACGGTTCCCGGTATACTCGGACTATACCGACAAGGAGGTAACGCGCATGAGCAATATGCAGGAAAGCCCGGATAAGATCAATGAAAGATTGTACAGGCATCGTGGTATTCACGAACCGTTGCCGAATCCGTCGCACATCGGCGAAGAAGCCCGCGCCGCATACAAATCATTGGGATTTTTGGCCGTGTCCGATCTGATCACTGGCATTGAAGTCCAACAATCGATCGATTCGATCATGGACATCGTATTCGATCGGGAGACGAAAGCGAAGATCCAGTTCACGAAGTCGCAAGCCGAGCTGCAAACGGATTCCGAGCGCGAGATGACGGTCAGAAAAGTGCACGAGTATGTGAATCACAACGAGCAGCTGCGCCGTATCGCGCACCATCCGCATATTGTGGCTATCGTGGAGAAGCTGCTGGGGGAGAAACCGGTTCTCGTGCAGGACATGGCGCTGCTCAAACCGCCGACCGGCGGCGGGGAGAAGCCGTGGCACCAGGATATGGCATACGGAGCGCTGGCTTATCACAAGGCGGTAATCGGGGTATGGATCGCGCTGGACGAGGCAGGGCTCGATAACGGTTGCATGCATGTCATCCCGCGGTCGCACAGGGAAGGGGCCACGCCTCATTATGCCATACGCGACTGGCAGCTATGCGACACCGGCATCCCCGTGGAGCGGAATATCGCGGTACCTCTTCAACCGGGAGGCGCGTTATTTTTTCATGGACTGCTGTTCCACGGAACGCCGAACAACACGTCGGACAAACGCCGGCGCGCGCTTCAATTCCATTATGCTTGCGAGAGCGCAGCCAAGCTGTCTCCGCAGGAATACAAGCGTATGTTCACCAATGAAATGACAGGCGCCGAATGTTGAACAGCCTGCCTCATAAAGAAGCAAGCCCGGCCGGAAATGCTCCATGCCGGGCTTGCTTCCGATTGTGCAGCCGGGGGAGGGCCGTCAGAACAGTTTGTTCAAGTACGGATTTCCCGTAAGCTCGTCGGCTTGGTACACAAAGATGCCGTCCACGCCGAGCTCGTCGTATGCAGCGACATAGCGTACGATGTCGCTCGGCGAATGCGGCATCAACATGGCGCCAGCGCGCGGATCGCTTGCCAAATAGCGCTTCCAGCCGTCGATGCAGCCGTAGACTTTAACCCCGGTATCGTGCTTTAGCCGCATATAGTGGCCGATTGGCGGCAATGGCTCGCTCGTCAGCAGATTGGAGGGAATAATGCCGTCCACGTCGCCTCGCGCCGCGCAAATTTTTAACGCGCGGTAATAGACCGCCTGATCGGCAGGCACTCTTACTTTTAGCTCCAGCTTGGCGCCGGTGAGCTGTTCTTTCCGTCGCATATAGGCTTTGGTGGCGGAGATCGTTTCGACCAGCGATTCGACCGTCTGGTTTTTGAAATGCCTCATATAATCGAAGACTAACCCGTCGACGTCGTAGTCTTGCACAATTTCTTCTATAATGAGCAGCGCGTACCGAAGAACCTCGGGATCGCCGTAATCGAGGTCGCCATCCTTGACCAAGCGGGGATTGTTCCTGACAAAAGCCTCGGATAAAGGTTTGTTCCACAAATAAGGTCGATTCATGCCGATATTCGCCGTCAAACGAACGTTCCGGCCGCGAATATACGAGGCGGTTTCGCGTAAAATATCACAATTCGCCACCAGCTTCACCGGATCGTCGATCGTCGTTTTGAAATCGGTGACGGCGGCTTCGTTCAATCTTTCCACATGACGGCTGTGATGCAGCGATTTCATGCCGATACGGATCGTCTGGCACGAAATCTCGGTCGGGCGAAGACGAAGAAACTCCTCGAGCATGACTCCGTTCATCGAAGCGCCGTCATGAAAGCCGTGCAAGGAGTACGAATAGGGCTCGTAATACAGGATCAGCTCTCCGGAGCGGGGAACGGCGGCATCTGCTCCGGCTCCGTTCTCAGCCCGGAGGCCGGAATGCACTTCCGATCCTGCCCCGGCAAGAACGGGCGCGTCGACAGGCACCAGCTTCATATAGGATATTCGTCCGAAATCGTAATGGGATACCGCCGTCTCTTGGAGCTGGGCGATTTCGATCCAATCGTTCCGGAGATAGCACCTTGTCCAGAGCAGTTCCTGATCGACCTTGCCGGCATGGTGGCCGGCAGTCAGGTGCGGCGTCATGACCCGGTTGAAGGGGGCATCGCCCGCACGGGCCATAAATCTCAGCCAGCCGCCCGCCGTACCGAAATAAATGTCGTACCATCCTTCGACTTGTACCGGGATTCGGATCGGAGGGAGCTGCTCGTGAAAAGCCATTCCGACATAAGGACCGGTCCGACCTTTGCCGATCTTCCATTTCCCATCCCCCTCGCGAGGACTCTCGACCCCGTCGCTGCCCAAATAGCGAGACCAATCGTTTAAATAAACGACGCCCGTCTGCTCCAGGTTGACGCTTCGTTCCTCCTCGTACTCGCCGTCCTCCGTCATAAAAACGAGTCTCAGTCTAGCGTTTCCCGTGAAGGTGCCGACATTAAGATAACAGTTCCAGTAAATCGCCTCCATGTCCGCGGTCAAACGGACGATCCCCATCGTCACGGCCTGGTTCCAAACGTAATAGCTGCCATCGAGCGCGAAATCGCCGCTCAAGTCGGGGTAAATAGCCGCAGGCCGCCAAGGATCCCCTTCGATCGCATAGCTTGCTTCGCAGCTGATGAGCCTTTCCCGTTCCCGATCGGACAGTCGTATCTCTACAAGCCGATCGCCTCTTACCGTCATAGAATCAATCATGATCGAGCCCCTTTCCCGAAATTACGCAAAAATGAATGAGTTCTGAACAAAACTACATTGCCGCTTCGTATCCTTGCTCGTCAAAACGTAAAGTATTATGGTATGACCATCTTATATATAATCGAAAACGGCCAATCCGTCAATAATTAATATTTTCGCTGAGAAATAGGGAGCGGAGCGCCAAGATGTCCGATCGGCTCATGGCCGATTTCGAGGCGGCTACTACAAGCGTTATCCGATAGGACGGCTCAGAAATCGGTTGTGTCAGGGAAGCCCCGATCACGGGGCGCAACTAGTTTTCAATTCCGGTACAGCGATCGCTTCTCCCGTTCATGTCGTCTGCAATCGGGCGGTCTGCCTTGCACGGAACGCGGTAGGCGTGCAGCCGTTCGTTTTTTTAAACGCTTTGCTGAATTGAAATTCATCGCCGTATCCGCAGGACATCGCCACAATCCGCACAGGCGCATCGGAATACGACAGGCAGCGGATTGCGTGATCGTTGCGTATTTTCTCCAGGTAAGCCTTCGGACTCAGGCCGAGACGGATTTTGAACATTTTGCGCAAGTACGAGGGCGAGACCGAATGCTTTATCGCCAGCTCGTATACTTGCAATGGCGTATGAAATTGTTCTTCCAATATCGTCTTGATCTGTTGGAAGGCGCGTAATGCCGGATCGTCGCTTTGCTCCACGGGGTCTTCGCGGTGGGCGAGCTCCAAAATTTCCAGCAATCGGCTTTTGGACAACAGCGCGCCTCCCTCCCTGGTCGGGACCCAGTTGCGGACCAGCTCCTCGAACAGACGATTGAATTTCATCGCTCGCTCGCCCTCGTAAAGTCTCAAGTACGGCAGCCCCAGACGTTCCAACGGCTCCGTGATCCACGTTCGCTCAGGCTCCGAGTACCGGCTGACGATGCATTCGAACCGGGCGATCATCATGACTAGCGGGTCGTCGTTGCTCGATTGCATGTGCAGCTCTTGTCCGGGCGGCATATATACGAGCATGCCTTTGCCGACAAGATGCGTCTGGTCGGTCCGGAAAATCCCCTCGCCTCCATAGACCCAGTAAAACGTATGGTTGCCCTTCGTCTGACGAATATCCTGCCAGCCTTTGAACGTAATCTTATTGGCCAGCCATAGCAAGTGCACGGTCATGCCATTTAAATAATTGGTCATGCGCCACGATTCCTTTCGTTGTGATAACGGTTTCTTGGTTACTTGTATTATAATACCGAGAAGCGATTTTCACAAAAGATGTGTTGACTCTGACATGTTCAGACCAACGCGGCGCGAGTACACTTGAAGTAGTGGCACAACTTTCATAACCATAAGGCGGGAAGCGATCATGAACATTCTGGCAAAAAGAAACGGAGCCGGGTATGCGCTTACACCATACCGGATCGAATTCAGACCGCAGCGCGATTTGCACAAAAGAGAGGAGCTGAAGGATGTTCTCGATTTGCTGTACGCGCGCAAAGTGAAAGCATGGTGGTACAGCGTGGCGGCAAGAGGATCGATTCCGCTGTTTCGCAGCAAAGCGCTGCCGTTCCGGGAGGATGCCGACACCGAATTGTACCGGTGGCTAGTGGAGGAAGCGCACGACCGGGGCATCGCGATGTTCAGCTGGGAATATTTAAACACCGCGCCGCTTGCGGCCGCACAGCATCCGGAGTGGCGGTTCCGCTATTTCGGAGAGGAGAAGGCCGGCCGATCGACCAGAGACGATCATTTCGTCTGCTACAACTCGCCTTACGGCGAATTGTTGAAGCAATATTGCCTGGAAGTAGTCGGCGAGCTCGGCTTTGACGGCATCTGGTTCGACGGCTGTTATATGCACAGCGATCATAGCGGGCGAATGGCGTGCCGCTGCTCCTACTGCACCGACAAGTACCGGCAGGCTACCGGGCAATCCGTACCGGAGACGGTCGATTACCGGAATGCGGGCTTTCGCCGGTTCGCCGACTGGAGATATGACGATTTCACCGCGTATTGGCGATCTCTTAGCCGGTATATACGGGAACGTAAGGAGAATGCGATCATCGCGCTGAACTATTTCAACCGGATCGGTCATGACGAAAGGAGCGGCTCTCCGCTTAGACGCATGCCGATGGATGCGATGATCGCCTCGGAATCTTGCTCGAAGCCTTACCAGCTGCTGCTGCAGCATCGAACGCTGCGGGCGCTCAACGACAATTACCCGACGGAGGTGTGGGACTATTTCCGCGACGCGGCCCAGCATGCGTCTGACGTACCGGAGCCGGAGCCGGCCAGCATGCTGTTCCATGCGCGCTGCAGCGCGACGGCCGGGGGCTACGCCAGCTTCGGGTTTGAGGCGCCACCGTCGTCGTATGCGGAACTGATGTCGGCATTGTCGGCGGCTTTGGATCCGATAGCCGAATATGTGGGCGGAGAGCCGGAGCGGTGCATTGCGCTCGTGCTGTCAGGGGCGACGAAGGACTACGCCTATGTGAAGGATGATGGGTGCCCGGATGCATGGCAGACGTGGAAAGCGGTGCACGGCATGCACAATCTGCTCAATTCGCTTCATTGGCCGACCGAAATTTTGCTCGACAACATGCTTACACCGGACTTTTTGAACCGGTTCAAAGCAGTAATACTCCCGGATGTGCGCTGTTTGTCCGACGCTTCCGCGGCCCATTTGCAACAGTATGTGGAAAGAGGCGGATTTGTGCTGCTATCCGGCGCTTGCGGCATATTGACGGAGCTGGGCGAGGAGCGGAAGCGCGGTGCGCTGGATGAATGGTTCGGCATAAAAGGGCGAGATACCGCTCCTTCCAGACCGCTGTTGGATATCCGCGACCCGGGGCTGCTCGCTTCGGGCATTCCCTCCAGCTGCATGTTGACCGGGACGGCGATGCTCATGCGGACGGAGGGGGGCGAGGTGCTTGCCGCGGGCCGATACCGGAAGCCGATGCCGCGGCACAGCTGGAGCCCGGACGGAATTGCGGCAAACACGAATCCGCTGCACAGTGGCGACGCTATCGTTAGAAAATCGCATGGAAACGGCGCTGCGGTATGGCTCGCCTCCAATGTGGGAGCGGGGTATGCCGAGCATCCGAGCCTGCGTACGCGCGAAGCCGTCGGAGCCATATTGGGCCGGCATTTGGAGCGGCCGTTCCGCACCGATGCTCCGGCGAATGTCGTCGTTACGAGGTGGGAGCAGGAAGGAAGGACGGTGTTTCATTTGCTGAATATGCCTCAAAGCTTGCTGCATTTGCCGGCGAACGGCAATAGCGCCATATATCCCGAAGATTTTACGCCGACCCGGCCTATTTCCATCCGCCTGACCGAGTCTTGGCAAACGGCGTACTCCCCGTCCGGAGGAACAGTCCGAATTCAGCGGGAGGAGACGGAGACTTGCATCACGCTGGACAGCTTGGAGCAGCACGCCGTCATCGTCTTGAATCGATAGCGCGATATACGACACGGGACGATCCACTTTTTGTACAAATACGTTAAGGGGGATTTTCGAATGGAAATGAACGCTCATCAACAAGCAAAGCTATGGCTTCTGGCCGGTGCGACGGCCGCGCTGCTCCTGCTCGCCGCCTGCTCCGGGAACGGTGACGGGACGGAGGGAAAAGGGAAAATGGGCGTCGAGACCGATCCGCCCAAGCCGAAAACGGTCGACATGCCGCAAACGCTGACGTTGCTGAACGACGACGGAGCCGGCGACGAGCTGATGGTCGAGCTGGTCAACAAAAAATACCCGAACACGAAGCTGCAGGTCATCAAGGTGAAAGACTCGAATCCGGAGGAGCTGGTCGCGTCGGGCAGCTTCCCCGACCTGATGTTTGCATCCGCCACTTGGTTTCAGCGCAGATTCATGCCGCTCGAGGTGCAGTACGATTTGTCCGAGTCCATCAAGCGTCACCAAATCGACTTGAGCAAATACGAGTCGTACATGATCAACGATATTCGGAAAATGGGCAAGGGGAGCATGATCGCGCTGCCGTACTACGCCGATTTTTCAGGCGTCACTTATTACAACAAAGACATTTTCGACTATCTTGCCGTCCCGTATCCGAAGGACGGAATGTACTGGGAGGACTACTACAGCTTGAGCCGACAGCTTACCCGCAAAGCGGACGGCGTGCAATATGTAGGCGTGGACGCTTCGTCGTTTCGCTGGGGCGGCAACGGACTGCTCCCGGTCGACCCGAAGACGGACAAGGCAAGCCTCACCTCCAACGGCTGGCTCGATCTGTTCAAGCTGATGCGACAGTTCTACGATATTCCCGGAGCGGAACGGCCGTCCTCGTGGTCGACCCAAAATTGGCTGGATGCCTTTTTCAAGGAACGCTCGCTTGCCGTGCTGTCGTATCGGAATCAGCTGTCGAACATCGTCGCGGCGGAGAAGGCCGGCAACCCGATAAATTGGGATATGGTTACTTACCCTTACTTCAAAGGAAGCGAAGGCTTCGGCATGAAGAAGAAGGCTTTCGTGCTCGGGATTTCCTCGACGTCGAAGCAGAAGGAGGCGGCCTTCGAGGTGCTGTCATTCCTGGTTTCCGAGGAGGCCCAGACCTATATCAGCAAAAATGCTTATGTTCCCGCGATGACAAGCGCTGCCGCAAGAGGCGTCTTCGGGGAAAGCGTGCCGGCATTGAAGGGGAAAAATACGAAAGCGATTACAACCGTGAAGCCGTTTCCTGACGAAGAAGTTTCGGTTTACGACGATCTCGGACAAACGCAGCTGGCGAAGGTGTACTCGGGTGTGCTGGAAGGATCGAAGGATATCAATACGGTGCTGCGAGAAAACAATGAGCTGCTCGACGAAACGATCCGTAGGGAAAAAAACAAATAGACTTCGCCATATGTGAATGGGCGGGGAAGAGGCGCTTCCGGATGAGGAAGCGCTTACCTTTTTTGGAGCTTCGATCAAGCTCTTGCCATTCCTTGACTACCTCACCCTTTCAGTTAGCGATATCAGGGTACGCATTTCATCAATCATTCTTCCATATTTCGATTTAATATTCTATTTATTCCGCATTGCCAAGCGGCTATAATAGTTTTACGGAACAGGAGGAATCGTTTATGGACAATGCCTTCTTCTCGCGATTTCATCCGCGGGTTATCGGAGTGCTGTGGCGCGACCGCAATTTTTGGCAAATACAGGGCAAGGAGACTCGTTCGGTCATGTACGAAAAGACATTTCTGCGAAATTTCATGGTTGTCACCCATGGGGAGGGGATGGTGAGCATTAACGGAGTCCATCATCCGCTGTCTGTCGGTTCCGTGTTTTATTTTCCGCATCGCAGCAGGTGCCAACTCACCTATACGTCGGAGCAGCCGATGCAGTTTTATTCCGTGCATTACGACTACAAACTGATCGAGTGGGACGGCAGCACCGTCACCTGTCTAGACCCGCAGGAGAGCGGCATGCCTCTGCCTGTTGTGACACAAACGGCCGACGTCGAGAACTTTACCGTTCCTATGAAGCGCCTATACGATGTCTGGCATAAGAAGGACGGGGATTACGAGTGGCAGGCGAGGCTGATGTTCCTGGACATCATCAACGAGGTGCGCAAGCTGTACTCGCAAAGAAACGAAGGCGACCTTGTCCGCCGCGCCATTGCCAAAAGCATGGAATATATTAAAAGCAACTACGCCGAGCCATTGGAAAGAGAGGAGCTGGCGGAAGTGGCAACGCTATCGACAAGCTATTTCTCCGTCATGTTCAAAAAGGTCGCGGGCTGCACGCCGACGCAGTACATTACGAAGATCAGGCTGGACAAAGCGAAGCAGCTCTTGCAGAGCAGCGATCTGACGGTGTCCGAAGTCGCTCGTGAGGTCGGCTATCAAGATCCGCTCTATTTCGCCAGAGTGTTCGCGAACCATGCAGGCATGCCGCCACGGGAGTACAGGAAAGCGTAATTGCAGGTTTAGCCTCAAATGTGTTTTATTGAGAAATTCTCTTTCTTCAAATCGGAACGAAATCCCCCGGCTCTGTTCACCCTCAAATACGCTATCCGAATAATAATCGAGGGCATTTGCCTCTGCTCGTCGAAGTGATTCTATCGTTTCTTGCAGTGAAGCGGAACGTTCGGGGAGCTTCTCGGCAAATTGTCTCAGGAAAGAAGGGTCAGCGTTTCCTTTAAGCTTTTTAGCGTACCGGCTCTTTGATGATCATCCTGCTTGTCGAATAAAAGCTGTTCGATAAATTCCCATATATCTTCCAACTCGCGTCTGCCCTTATAAAATTGCAGGGCATCGGGGTTGATTTCAAAATTTTTATGGGATTTCCGATAAAGGGTTGCGAATTCCTCGTAGTAAGGCTTGTCGACTAAAAACATGAGATCCGCTTCGACAGGTGCCAATCTCAACCCTTCCCAGTCGATCAAAATCAGCTGTCGATCGGATTGCATCAAATTCCAATTGTGAATATCCGTATGGCATAACGCCATTTTTAAATTGCTTTTTTTCAATCGTGCGGACAGCTCTTCGATAGTATGAACCAGATCTTTAAGTTGTTTAAGATGAGGATGTATGGCTTTTTTCAACTCGTCGGGAAGATCTCGATAATCCTTATCCAATAAGTCGCTCAGTTGCAGACAATACGGGACATCATAATTTTCCTCGATGGAATCCGTCTCAAGCGGGAGTTTCTCTCCATATGAATGAAGCTCCGTTATGATATCCGCGAGTTGACAAACTTGGTCCGCTGTTAAATTTTTATCTCCGATTGTTTCTCCGTCAATATATTCGTACAGCAAGTAAATTCCATGTTCGTCTTCACACTTGTATTCGCCATTCTTTGTTGGAAGAGGTACGGGTATTTTATTTGTCAAGCCGCTGTTATGCAGGAGCCAAACCAGGATAGGCACGTACTTATCGATAAGTGCCGTCCATTTCGGAGTGGAAGCCCTGCTTTTTTCATAAACCTTCAGGAAGTAGGCATGATTGCCGTCAAACACTTTATAAGCGAGCGCCGCCCAACCGCCTTGCTGAGGCGAGACGTTTGTCATTACTATATCATAATGATCTTTTAGAACGGTTTTTAAATGGTTCATAAGTTCCCCCAGTAAAAATCTGTAACTAATACGGGAAATTGTATCACACAAAAACGATCCATTCCAGCAACCTCTCTTTTGAATAGCAAGGCTAGAAAAAGTATGGTTTTGTATTATGGAACAATGGTTTACAAACTAGATTAACAAAGGGGCTTCGCCGTTATCCGGAATACATGGAATATGGTCATTCCCATAGACTTAAGGGAAGATTGAGGCGTTCGTCCGCATAATATTTAATCCCATTAAAAGTCGCTGCAATTGCGGCTTTTTTTAATTAATGGGATTAAATATAATCAAATGATTGGCGTCGGCTTTCCGGGCCGCGTATAGAGCAAATAGATGTAGATGACGTCCAGCAGCAGGATCAGCACATAGAGCAGAGTCAGCAGCACGGACTCCGGATACCGGGTATAAAACTCGAGCGAGGCACAAAAAGTACCAATCATCTTCGCATACCCGATGGACACGGATTGCCCGGCATTTCCCCGGGAGAGCAGCATGCCAATGAACAGAATCGACATCATCAAATTAATCCCGAATCCGGTATATTTCCCTTCCGGATCATTAAAATCAACGGTCACCCCAACTTGTACGAGAAAGGCGATTAACAAGGAAAACGCAAGAACCGCGTACTTGAGCTTAGCCGTTGACCCTATCCCGCGGTAATATTTAACGAATTGAATCAGGATTACACAGTCCAAAGCAAGCCATACGGCGGTCGCCGCATTTCGGGGAAAACCGTGGGTGAACACGAACAAGTAAGCGAATTCCCACGTAATGTTGGCGCATAGGGCTGCAAAAGGCATACCGCATGTCCGGTCGCGGAAGCTTCTCCAAATAATCAATAGATAAGTAATCGACCAAAAGAAGAATACGGCGACAAGAAGGAGATTCATTCGAAGAGGGAGGAGGCTTTCCATAAACGCTTGTCACATCCTAGTTCGTCAAATTATTAGACGATATGAAGGACATGGTAAAGTTATGAGTCTCATTCGCTATTGTTTTTCTTTGTTGCAAATGATTGACACTGGATGGAATTGTATTGTATATTCTTTTCAATTAGTAAAAATTACGAATAAAGGAGGTCTGCACATGTTTACACGATGAACCGGATGTGAAGGCTGCCACTTGGAAGCACTAATTGAGAATGAATACCATTATTATTTACCGGAGGTTTGCTATGGCACATCTTATGATGATCGAGAGTTGGGTAGGAGCAAGCGGCAACCTGCTGCCGCCTCTCCTGCAATTGCTGGGACACAAGTATACCTTCGTTACCCGCAAGCCCGAGCATTATCAAAGCGCGCACAGTACGGAGAAGCATCCTGTACTGGGCTATGCCGATTCGGTTCTCGTCACCGAAACGAACGATATTCCCGGCTTGATCGAATTCCTGAAGCCCTATCGTTTCGATGGAGTCATTACGGTCTGCGATTACTACATCGAGGTCGCGAGAGAGGTGGCCAAAGCGTTTAACCTCCCTTGCCCTTTCCCGGCCGAAGTGAAAACAGTGCGGCAAAAACATCTCATGCGCCAAGCGCTGGACCGGGCCGGTCTGTCAAACCCGAACTATCGTCTCGCGAACAGTTGGACTGAAGCGGAAGAAGCTGCTGCCGCCATCGGCTATCCTCTGGTTTTAAAACCGGTAGACCTGGCTTCCAGTGCATTTGTCAGCCTTATTCAAAATGGCAAGGAGTTGCAAGGCGCTTATCAAGCCCTTGAAGCTTTCCCGCTCAATTTTAGAGATCAGCAAAGAGACTGCACTTATCTCCTTGAGGAATATATGAATGGCGAGGAGGTTAGCGTAGAAAGCGTTTCGTATTATGGCGAGACGGCGATATTGGGCATCACGGACAAATCCGTTACAGGGACTCCCTACTTCATCGAAAATGGCCATATGTTCCCGGCAAAGCTGAGCGATGAGACGCGAATAGCGGTGACACAGTTTGTTCGGGACGCGCTGAAAGCCGCAGGCTTCGATCACGGTATCGCCCATACGGAAGTGAAGCTCACGGCCGAAGGCCCTCGGATCGTCGAAATCAATCCAAGAACGGCCGGGAATTATATCGTAGAGCTTATCCAACGCGTCACGGGCATCGATTTACTTCAAGCGTTCGTCGATCTCTCATTAGGCATGGAACCTGTTCTCGCCGCAAAGGACTGCGGTATTGCCAGTGCGGCCGTCATGTTCCTCGTCCCCCCTCGAAGCGGTACCCTTACTCGCACTCAGGGGATTGAATCGCTCGAGTCGGATGAGCATGTTGTCCGCTACAAGATTGAGAATTGTACAGGAAAGTTTATCGAGACTCCGATCGACAATGCCTGCTACTTGGGTCACGTGGTTACGGAGGACGCAGTAGGGTTAAACGCCAGATTGTACGCGGAAAAAGCGCTTGATCGATTGATACTGAGTTTTGATACCTGAAAGGGAGTGTGTGAAACGAATGCAAACGCGTGCCCGGTACTCCGTGACCGATTTGCGAGAAGCCATATTGGAAGGCAAGCTTGGCCCCAGGCCGGATATCTTATCGGTCACGGGATCCTCTTCTATTTACCAAACCACCCAGTTCCCATCCTCCATGATCAAATATCACAATTATTACTTGCTGCTGAGAGTGGAAGCTTATTTCGGAGCGTGCTCTCATACGGCGGATCAACTGGATATGGCGGCTGCAGTCCAATTTTCCGGGCTTTTTCTCGATACGGTGCTGCGAGACGAGAGGCTCCCCGTACAAATTGCGGCAATGGACGCTTATCTTGGAGTCGTTTATCCGCACTCCAACCATTGTACCGAGGTCTTCGAGATTCCCGCGGGAACGCCCATTGAAAAAGCAAAGCAACGCGATGCCCTTATCGCGGATATGGCCGACATTCAAGCATCTCGACAAGTCGCCCTAATTGGCGTGGTCAATCCTCTGGTCGAGGCCATCCAGCAGCGCGGGGGAATTTGTTTGCCTTGCGATCTGCAGCTTCAAGAAACACAGTGGGGAGAAGCTGTCGAACCGGATATGGAGAGAGTTCTGGATCGTGCCGACAGTGTCATTTGCACGGCCATGACGTTGGGCAACGGGACGTTTGACCGCATCCTGGAGCGTGTCGGGGAAAGAAAGGTTCCGCTGATCGTCTATGCGCAAACCGGCAGTGCCATTGCGGCGCAATTTATGGGTAAAGGCGTCACTGCGCTTATTGCGGAGCCCTTCCCGTTCACTCAGTTCAGTGCCGCCGCATCGCAGCTCTATTGCTACACGAGCGGGAAGGAGAAGGGAGACGCATATGAATTATAAAACCGACACGGATAACTTCCTGCATACGAATCCTTCGCTCTATTTGGCATTTAACGGGGAGCATGACCAAAGCATGGCGCATTTCATACATACGCTGTTGATCGAATACAAGGCCGGGAAGAAGGTGCTGGATATCGGATCCGGACCGGGGCGCGAGGTGGCGTATCTGAATCGTGCCGGATACGAAGCTGTAGGTCTGGATAACTCGGAAGAGATGCTTTCCTGGGCCAAAGAACAGTATCCCGGATTGCCGTTCGTTTATGGCGATCAGGCCGACTTTTCACTGGAGCGGCAGTTTGATGCGCTTTATTGCGTAGGAAGTACATTTCTGTACAACTTCACGAATGAAGAGGTGCTCGCAAGCTTGCAATGTTTCCGAAATCATTTGCATGCAGGAGGGCTCCTTTATCTGGACATGCGAAATGCCGCCTTTTTCCTTACCGGGGAAGGACAGCGCTGGCTTACCGAAGAACTGGTCGAGCATAGAAAAGTAAACGATACGGTCGTTTCTCTTCGGACACGTTTCAGTATCGATCCGGCCAATCAAATGCTGGAGCGGGACTATTGCTGGACAGTTGCGGGCTATAAGCCCATCGTCGAGCATTTAAGACATCGGCTGTTGTTCCCTCAAGAGCTTGCGCATTATTTATCTTCAAGCGGCTTCCGCCTCCTGCGGCTTTTTGATCAACCGGCGCCGCATGTGGACGCATACGAGCCGGATCGACCGCTAAACTATAGCCAGGACATGCTGGGAACGCGAATGCAGGTCATTGCGCAAGCGATATAGCAAATCTATGAAATTCATGCATCCGCAGTGTTGCGGAGTGGAGGTTACGATGAAAAAGGTGTTCCTCGCCATGTTACTGGGTGCGGTCATAACGGTAATGGGCTGCGACGGCAAAGAGGCCACAACAAGCAGCGGCACGATTAATACGAAAAATCAACAACTGGTTGTCGCGGGTCAAGAAATTGCGGCAAGCCTGGATCCGGTCAAGCCGCTCACCTCAAGCTATTTAAGAAATATAGGTGCCGCCGAAGCGCTGTTTCAAGTAGACGCAAAGGGTGCGGTCGCGCCTTCGCTCGCGGAAAGTGCTACTGAGATTGATCCGACTACATGGCAGATCAAATTAAGACCCAAAGCGCGCTTCTGGAACGGAAAAGCGGTTGATGCCGATGCGGTGATCGCTTCATTGGAGCGCTCGAGAGCCCTCGATCTGCAAGCGAAGCCTTTCCTGGATGATTTGACCTTTACGAAGTCGGACGACTACACGATACGCGTCAAGACCAAACGCAGCCACCTGCAGGTGCCGCTGAATCTTTCCTACTACCAGACCGTTATTCACAATGCGGAGGCCAAACATGACGCTGCGGATACGATGGATCTTACCGGCATGTATAAAGTAGTCGAGTTTATCCCTAAACAGAAAATGACGCTGGAGATTAACGGAAACTATTGGGGGAAGGCCCCCGTCATCCCCAAAATCGTGTTTGAGGAAATCAGCGACGAGCAGACGAGGGTGTTGTCCGCATTAAGCGGGCGCAGCCATGTGACATTAAATATACCCGCAACAGGCTTGGCCCGATTTGAAGATAGCAAGGCGGCAAGGCTATCGGCTACTCCGGCGGCCAACACGCAAACCATCTATCTCAATCTGAGCAAACCTCAGCTGAACGACGTTAAAGTCAGGCAAGCTCTGTCGTGGGCGCTCGATCGGAACGAGCTGGTCGTTCTTGCCGCGGAAGGGCAAAGTATCCCGGTTACGACCTGGTTAAGCTCCAACCCCGCATATGCGGAAGCGAAAAACGCGGTTTACGCCAAGTCCGACCCGGAAAAAGCCGCTCAGTTGTTGGATGAAGCGGGCTGGAAAAAGGGCTCCGACGGTATCCGATACAAGGATGGCAATCCTTTAACCTTGCGCTTGATGACTTGGGGCGGCGATAAAGCTTTAGGAGAAGCGTTGCAAAACCAATGGACCAAGATCGGTGTGAAAGCGGCCGTACAGCATGGCGATTACAGCTTGATTCAGACGGCTCGCAAATCCGGCGATTGGGACGCCTCGATCGAAGCATGGAATACGTTCGGAGACGAGCTCACCTTATTGACAGGTCAATATGCGCCTGAAGGAAGCGCCAATTTTGGCGGCTACAATGATGAAGAAACGAAGAAGCTGCTCTCCCAATTGGCGGAAGCGTCCAATCCGGCGGCGCGCCACGAGCTGGCTATCAAAATCAATGAAAGAGTCGCGCAGCAAGCGCCCGTCATCAGTTTATTCCCGCGTCCGCAAATTACCGCGGTAAGCAAAACGCTTCATGGATTTGAAGATCACTTCAGACAATTCGAGAATGTAGTGAATGCAAGCTTGTCATTCGATCCGAAATAGGCGGTATCCCTATGTATAAGGTGATTTTGCGGAAGCTGCCGGAAGCTTTCATTACGTTATTTTGTGCGACTCTTCTTATATTTGCGTTGATTCGTTTGGCTCCGGGCGATCCTGTTGAATTGCTTCTGGGCCACTCGACTGAGGTCGCCATGACCGATACGCGGGCCTATGACGAGAAGGTAGCCGAGCTGCGCGCACAATTGGGTCTGGATCGAAGCTGGGTCGTACAGTATGCAACATGGATCGAACGTTTGCTGCATTTCGACTTGGGCGCTTCCATTCATACGGGAAGACAGGTCGGCTCGGAAATAGCGGAACGACTTCCCGCAACGGTCATGCTGTCCGTATCCGCGCTTCTCATTCAAGTCTTGCTGGGACTTTTCTTTGGAGCAGTTTCCGCTCTTAAGGCGGGTAAGTCATATGACAATATCATTCGATTTGCCTGCGTCGCTCTCGCCTCCACACCGGCGTTTGTTATCGGGTTGGTTTTATTATCCTTTTTTGCGGTGACGGCGGGCGTTTACGAAATAAACAGCGAAGCCGGACTGGCGAGGCTGTGGCTTCCCGCCGTCACCTTGGGCCTTATAGGCGCTCCGCAATTGATACGAATCGTGAGGGCGAACATGCTGTCCGAATTTGGCCGAATCTACGTACTTTCAGCCCTTTCGAGAGGGCTGGATCGAAAGCGGGTAGCGGGGCACGCCTTAAGAAATGCTCTGCTTCCCGTCATAACGATGAGCGGGCTATCCTTTACGGCACTGATCAGCGGCGCAGTCGTCGTCGAAAGCATTTTTTCATGGCCCGGCATCGGAAAGTATGCGCTCGACAGCATTTTGCTTAAAGATTATCCGGTCATTCAGGGCTATGCTTTTGTCATGGTTTCGTTAGTGATCCTTATCCATTTATTCGTCGATGTCGCGTATGCTCTCGTAGATCCCCGAATCCATCGCGAAGGAGAAGCAGGAGCCCAACCCTATGCGTAACTCCAAAAATCCGATCAGCCTGTTTGCAGGCATCGTTATTCTTAGTACATTGGCTATTCTCATATTGGGAGCGCCATTTATTACCCCTCATGATCCGGTGAAGCAGCATGCGTCCGAACGGCTGGAGAAACCGAGCGGCAAACACCCTCTGGGTACGGATCGCTTTGGCAGGGATGTTCTCGCCCGAACCCTTTACGGGGGGAAAACCACTTTATTATCGTCCGTCTTCGCTCTTTGCACTGCCCTTTTGATCGGACTATTGGCCGGCTTGGTGGCCGGCCTGTTTCACGGCTCTATCATCGATATCGTCCTGATGCGACTTATAGATGTGCTGATGGCCTTTCCCTTTATGGTGCTGGCGATGGTTATTGCCGCTTTATTCGGCACGAGTCTTGTCCATCTTCTCATCGCCGTCGTGTCGGTATGGTGGGTTTCCTTCGCACGTTTGACCCGCAGCGTCGTTTTGCATGCCAAAAATGAAACGTCCTTCGCTGCAGCGAAAGTGCTCGGTGCGACAAGCGCGGTCATTCTCTTTAAGGAATTGCTTCCAAGAGCGGTCAGTCCGGTACTCGTTTTGGCGACTTTTGAATTGGGCAGCCTGATTCTTTCCATTGCGGCCCTTTCATTCCTGGGATTGGGCTCGCAGCCTCCGGCTCCAGAATGGGGCAGCATGCTGGCGGATGGACGCGATCATTTTTTGCAAGCTCCGCACATTTTGATAGGGCCCGCCTTTTTTATCGTTGTTACTGTGTTGGCTTTTAACCTGATCGGAGAGGGGCTGCGGGATCGGCTGGATCCTTATGAAAAGTCGGAGATATAGCGATGCATGCAAAGTCCGTTTTTGCTTCGCAAAACGTTCGGGAGGATGGGACATGTCGAATAAAGAAGGGGAGACGATCTTGCAGGTCAAAAACCTGCGAGTGAGCTACAAGCAAAACCAACATTCCATCAACATATTGGATAATCTGGCCTTCGATTTGAGAAAAGGCGAAATCCTCGCCCTGTTGGGAGAAAGCGGGTCGGGAAAATCGACGATTGCGAAGGCCGTCACGGGGCTGCTTCCCCCTTCTGCGCATATCGGCGGCGGAGCCTTGCATCTCGGCTCCGCCATGATCGCGGATCTATCCAGCAAGAGCATACAATGGGAGCGGATACGGGGAAGAGGGATCGCCATGCTCTTCCAGGATGCACAGCAAGCGCTTAACCCCGTTCTTTCCATAAAAGAGCATTTTAAAGAGAGTCTTCTTTTCCATCGCATGGCTTCAGCGGATGAAGTCGCGCCCATAAGCGCAAAATTGTTGAGCATGCTCAACTTTACGGATGCGCCAAACATCCTGGATCGTTATCCGTTTCAGCTCAGCGGCGGCATGTGTCAACGTATTTGTCTCGCCCTTGCATTATGTCTTAAGCCAGCGGTGCTTATTGCCGATGAACCCACTTCCGCGTTGGATACGGTGAGTCAAAAAGAAGTACTTGATTTATTGAAAAGGATGCAGGAGGAGCTTGGCTTGACCGTTCTTCTGATTACCCATGATATCGCCGTGGCGAATGCGATCAGCGACAGGGTGATCGTGTTGAATAGAGGGGTTATTGAAGAAGAAGGCGACACGGGGACCGTATTTGCGAAGCCCCGGGCTGCCTATACGCGACAATTGCTTTCTTCCCGCTCCCGCATCGCAAAGCCTTTGCGAGATCGCGAGCTGCAGCATCCCGACGAGCCTTTGCTAGAAATCGTTCAGCTGGAAAAGACGTTTCATCCGAAGAAGCGTGTTTTGCATCATGTCAATCTTACGTTGAACAAGAAAGAAATATTGGGCATTCTTGGGCAAAGCGGCTGCGGCAAATCGACCTTGGCCAAATGTATCACGGGCTTGGAGTCTCCGAGCGGAGGAGGCGTGATGTATCGAGGTACAGATATAAGCCGGCTGCAGGGCAAGCCAAAACGCGAGATTTGCAAGCAAATCCAGTTGGTCTTCCAGGATGCCAGAGCCAGTCTTAATCCAGGGCGTACGGCTTTGCAATTGGTGCAAGAGCCGCTTCAATACTTGCATATCGGTTGCAGGAAAGAACGGGAAGCGATGGCGAAGCTCTATCTCGACGAAGTGGGAATAACGGGCGAAGCGCAAACAAGGAGGCCCCCTCAGTTAAGCACGGGGCAATGCCAGCGTATTGCGATTGCAAGAGCGTTGGTGCTGAAGCCGGAAGTTCTGATTTGCGACGAAGCGGTATCCGCTTTGGATATGAAAGTACAAGCGCAAATATTGGCGCTGCTGCAACGTCTTCATAAGCAATTCGGATTTTCGATCCTTATGATTTCACACGACATCCGAGTTCTCCGATCCTTTTGTCACCATATCGCCGTGATGAACGACGGAAGCTTCAGTGAAGGGAAACGGGCAAGCGCGCGGCTCCATGAAAGCAATCAGCCGTATACCCAATTGCTGCTCAAATGTGCAGGCGATATGGAAGAAGGCCTTTATTAGGGAGGAATGATCGGACATGATCGTCACTATTTTGGAGACCATCGGCAATACGCCGCTCATCACGATCCCCAACAGCAATAAAGCGGATGAAGGTCAAGTGCTGCTTAAATATGAACGTTACAATCCCGGCGGAAGCATAAAGGATCGCGCCGCCATTTATCTGATCCATGAAGCCGAGCGCAGAGGATTGTTAAAGCCCGGAGGCACGATCATCGAATCTTCAAGCGGCAATTTCGGCATTTCCCTTGCCATGATCGGAGCGGCTAAAGGCTATCGAGTAATCGTGCTGGTCGATCCGAAAACGACCAATGCCAATCTGGCGCTCTTGAAAGGCTTCGGGGCCGAGGTGATCGTCGTAACGGAGCAAGATGACAGCGGCAGCTATCATAAAACAAGAATTTCACTTGCAAACAAGCTTGCGAGAGAGATCGAAAATAGTTATCGTCCCGACCAGTGCTTCAATCTGCTTAACAGTGAAGCGCACTACAAAAGCACGGCCCGTGAAATTATGGACAGCTGCCCTGGCGGCATGAAAGCATTTATTGCAGCGGTAAGTACCGGCGGACAATTGGGCGGTATTTCGAAGTATTTGAAAACATATGCGCCGGACGTTCAAATCATCGGCGTGGACGCCGTGGGCTCAGCCATATTTGGAGGCCATTCCGATTCTTATCGCATTCCCGGCATAGGACTTGGCTGGACACCGGTTAATTTGGACATGGAATTTGTTGATTGCGCCTATAAAATTGCCGATGAACAAGCATTTCTCACGGCTCGAGCGTTTGCCCGTCATGAAGGCGTACTTATGGGGCCTTCCAGCGGAGCATGCGCTCTGGTCGCGCTCAGAGTGGCGCAACAGCTTGCACCGGGGGATCGTGTCGTCTGCATGGTATCGGATGGGGGGGAGCGCTACATACAAACCTTATTCAATGACGAATGGATGGAGCAACAAGGCTTTGCGACCGCGGCCGATACAGAAACAATACGCACGATGGCCAGGCAACTGCAGCCATGGAGCATGCGGCCTTCCGATTGCTCCAATTATAGATCAGACCTATTGGATAGCTTGGAAGTTCCGGATTCAACATTGCGTATGAACTCGGAGGTGTTGAACCGGGAATATTACAATCAAGGGAGCTCCATTTACATAGACTGAACCTCATGGGAGAGAGGCCGGAGGTTTTTGATGGTCATAAACAAAGCCGTTTCGGCGCCTTTTTTGCGCTTATATGCACTTGCGTTATTATTCTTCAGCGCCAATTCGATCCTGAATGTCATCGTGCCCGTGCGGAGCGAAGCGTTGGGCGCGAGCAATAGCCACATCGGATTTATTATGGGCGCTTACATGTTCACCTGCATGTTTTTCCGGCCATGGGCCGGTCTGCTGATTCATAAGCACGGGCCTGTCGCCGTGCTACGCATTCTGCTGGTCGTGAATGGTCTGGCTCTTCTGTTGTATACCTTTACGGGATTGGAAGGGTATTTTGCCGCGCGTGTGATGCAGGGCATATGCACCGCTTTTTTTTCGATGGCGCTTCAGATCGGCATTATTGACGCGCTGCCGGAGGAGCAGCGTTCTCAAGGTTTGTCGCTTTATTCGCTGTTTACGTATATGCCGACGATAGTCGGCCCGCTGATTGCAATCGGGATATGGGACTGGGGAGGCATGAGCGGCTTTACGGTCGCCATGATTGTCATTGCGCTGGCGACGGGATTGTTTGGCTATAGCGTTCCGATGCACGCCGTCGGGCGGCAGGGAAGCTCATCCGAAGAACGGACGGGTATGCGGGGTGCACTGAGCCGGATCGCGAGCAGTCGTCCGTTACAGATTTGCAGCTTGCTGATGCTGATCGCATCCGTCGTGTTCGGAGCCGTGACGGCGTTCATCCCGTTGTATGCCCGGCAAATCCCGTATGGACATGCAGGACTGTATTTGATGATACAGGCTTCGGTTATCGTCGTCGCCCGGTTCTCGCTCGGCAAGCGCATTCCTTCCGATGGCAAATGGCACGCACGGTTTGTCGGAGCGATCTGTCTGCTTGGAGCTGTTGGCGCATTGCTGTTGTCGTTTTCGCAGGCATGGGGGCCGATCGTCTTTTATGCCGCGGCGGTACTGATCGGATTTGCCCAGGCGATGCTGTACCCGACGCTGGTCTCGTATTTGACGTTTGTTCTGCCGGGAGCTTCCCGCAACGTATGTATCGGCTTATTCATTGCAACGGCCGATCTCGGCGTTTCGATGGGCGGCATGGCCATGGGTCCGGTCGCCGATCGGTTCTCATATAGCACGATGTACGCGGTAAGCGCCGTATTGGCGGCTATTGCAGTATGTGTGGCGTTGCTGAATCGAACGTTGGAAGGCCGGAAGCAGCAAGCCGAATCCGGATGAAACAAGGAGGGATGCGCTTATGGATCAGGGCATGCAGTGCCGAATTTTTCCTGCGGATACAGGCAGGAGCGCGGAGATTAGAAGTTTTGTATTAGCGATGATGAGCGATTTATACCCGAGAGGTACCTATCATGAGAATCCGCACGACCTGGCTTTTTTCGAAGAAGTGTATATACGACCTGCAAATGCCGGTTTTTTCATAGCCGAAGGCGTAAACGGCCGTATCATCGGCACGGCAGCGGTGAGACCGTACGACAGGCGGTTTCCCGAAGTGGAAGCCGCAATCGGGGGCGGTCCGGTCTGCGAAATCGTCAAGTTTTATATGCACCCGGATAGTCGAAGAATGGGTGTCGGAAGTCGGCTTTACGAGGTAGCAGAACAGTTTGCGATAGAAGCGGGTTACAGGGAGAGTTATTTGCACACATCCTTGTTCTTGCCGGGAGGTTATCCATTCTGGCAATCCCGGGGCTATATCGAACGTTATTGGGAATCGGAGCGGATTGTGCACATGAGCAAGAGATGGGACGAATATGCTGGACGGGAACTAGTCGGACTATAGCGGCGAGACCATTCAACGAGACCATTCAATGCTCAGATGTTGATCACGCCTCCGAACCCGGTCGGGAATCGGCGGGGCGTTTTTTTCTACGCGAGAATGCTCCCCGCGAATACGAATCTATGGTTGATGCTGTCGCCAACGCATGCATCGCCGACGCGAACATCGCTCCGCTGCCGCACATGGCGGCGCCGGCTCCTTTACGACGGCGATAAACGCGTTGCCGACCATCGCGAGTACGGTCGATCGATTTCCTTTCTTCATAAGCTCTGGCAACGTTTCTCGTTCCGGGTCGGGGTCCATGTTTTCCTCCTAATCTAGTAAAAGTGTATGAAATACTGAAGGGGCCGTACGGTTCAACCGGGCCGCAGTTTCAGTACAAAAAAACGGGCATGCCGTTTCTCCCGGCATACCCGCTTCTCCTGTGCTGCTTAAGCCCACGCCAGGTCCTTCAGCAGCGCCTTCACATAAACAAGATCCGCCTGGGCGTACCATTCGCGGTCGCCGGCGCGCGGAGCTTCGATGCAGATCGGCCCGGCATAGCCGGCTTCCTTCAGCAGCTTCAGGTAAGCCCGGTGATTGATTTCGCCGTCCGCCAGTCCGGTAGGCAACCGTTTGCCGCCGCCGATGCCGACCGAGTTTTTCAGATGGACGTAATACAGCCGGTCTCCGAGCAGCCGGATGCTTTCCTTCAAGTCCGGCACTTTTTGGAAATAGACGGCGTTCCCGTAGTCGAGATTCGCGCCCACCGCCGGATGATCGACCGCGTCGACGAGCTTGCGGGCCGCCGCCGGCAAATCGTGAATGTAGTTCATGTGGCATTCGAAGGCGAGCTGGAAGCCGAGTTCGGCCGCCAAATCGCCAAGCGCCTTAAATCCGTCGGCCGCATACTGCCATTGTTCCTCGGTGGCGGCGAAGGAGCCGTGCTTGTCGTAGTCGGAGGCGACGACGTTCGGATCGGCGTTCAGCAGGCTGCCGGCAAATGTGTTGCACACCGTCAGCTGAAACCGCTCGGCGGCCAACCGGAAAAAGCGAGCCGTATTTTCGATCTCCGCTTCGCGGACCTTCTCGTCCGATGTGGTTAGGTTCGGTCCCGGGGAACCGAAAATGACCGTTTTGAGCCCGGAACGGGAAGCCCCCGACGCTATTTCATCAAGATAAGCCTCTGGCTCCTCGTTCACTCCGTTGCGCTTTCTGCGGAATTCGATTCCGTCGAAACCCCAATCGACCGCCTTTTGGCACATTTCCGCGATCATTTGGCCCTGTTCGCAATAATTGACGTGCATGATGATAGGTACTGCCATCGTCGAAATTTCTCCCTTCGGCTCGCACAATCAAGCTGTAAAATTTATCGAACCCGTTATGGTTTCGCCGGTCGGCCGGGAAATCCTTTTTGCTTGGCCGATTTTGTTCGGATCGGCGCCGGGCGTCATCCGGACTGTGGCTCGGCGAGCGTGACAAGAGTATGTGACGATTGGTTACCGCACGGTGCTGTCGGCCAAAGTGCTGGTCGGCTGGCCGTTGTTCGTTCCGCTGACAATATGCGGGTATTGTGCCCCTTTCCGAAGCGCGGAAACGTTGCCGGAAGGGGGCTTGTGATGCGTCGCGGCTTGAACCGGTTCGGGACTGCCCGGGTATACGTCCCGAATTCCTTCGAGGAAGTTTCAAAAAAGCATCCAATTGCGCTTCCTTTTGTGGAGCAGGCTTTGGCTTAGATGTTTTGCTTACGAAGCGCGGAGTGAGCGCTACAATATGCAGAATGCTGAAATCGCTTACATTTCTGCAAGGGGAGTGCCAAAGGAATCAAGGTTTGTCGAAGTGATACGGATTTTGGGCAGATCATCAAAAAACATAACTACTTCCCGGAATGTTATGTAGAAGCGGCAGGACGATTTTATTAGCATGAAATAAAGATTTACTTTGCTAATGGCAAAAAAAATCGGGATACGAGGTGACTGTCATGGCTGATCGCACAGATCCGAAAAACCGGATAAACAGACGGCACATACTCAAGATTGGGGCCGCGGGCACGGTTTCGGTCGCGGCGACTCTTTTAGGCGGAGGAGTAGGATACGGCTTGGGGAATGGAGCCAAACCAGTGACGACTTTGGGAGAATGCGAATGCGAATGCGAATGGGAGGAGGATATCGTTCAGTTGCAGGAAAAGATCGGCGATTTGACGGAATTGGGGGCTGTGCCGAGAAATCTGGCGAAGACCCTTTCCGAACGTTCGTTGAATGTTAAAGATTTCGGGGCGATAGGCAATGCAACGACCGGGGATCAAGCCGTGATTCAGCAGGCGCTTGATTTTGCAAGGGACCATTCGATCGAGCATGTCGTATTCCCGAGCGGCGTTTACTATGTCGATGCAGGTTCGACGAGCGACGGCAGCTCTGGCGGTATCGAGCTGCACGATAACGTAACGATACACATGCAAGCGGATACAGTGATCCAAGGGCTGGCTTCCAATGCGACTCATTCGAATATTTTCAGAGCAAAGAACAAAAAAAATATAAAGATTTTGGGCGGCATCATAAAAGGCGACCGCATGACGCATCTGGGAACGACAGGGGAGTGGGGGCACGGCATCAATATTTTGGGCTGCGAGCATGTAACGATTGCCGGTACTTGCATCATGGACTGCTGGGGGGACGGTATCTATCTCGGCAGCGATCCGTTAACCAATGCTCCCGCCAAACAGGTGAGACTGATCCAAGTGAAGTGCAGCAACAATAGAAGACAAGGCTTAAGTGTGACTTCCATAGACGGTCTGTATGCGGAATATTGCACGTTCAGCGAGTCGAACGGAACTTCTCCGCAATGCGGCGTGGATTTGGAGCCCAATACGAAGTTCGGGATGCTGAAGCATGTCGTCTTTATGAATTGTCGGGCGGATAACAACGAGCTGGTAGGGTTTCTGGTTCAATTATCGCGGCTGGATGCCACCAGCGAACGGGTCGACATTCAATTCGTCAACTGCAGGACGAGCGGCAATAAATACGGCTACTGCATTCAATATTGCAACGATCATGTAAAAGGATCAGTGAAGTTTGTAGACTGTACGGCAACGAACGAGTTGTGGAATGGCTTTCTTGAAACGTCCTGTTCGTCTCTGGGAGTTGAAACCGTTTACAGGGGCTGCGCGGCCTATGCTTGCAATACCGAAAACAATACGGCGAATACAGGGGCTTTCGGCGCGTCGTTTTTCATCAGGGAGGATTCGAGACAGCCGCGGACTACGATCGGAAATGCGATCTATGAGGCATGTTTATCCGTGGAAGATCGAAGCACCCCGATCATCCGAAGAGGGTTTGCCATCTCGACGGCCTATGCGGCAATCCCCCGCCATGTCAAATACGTGAACTGCGAATCGCTTGGGGAAAGCATTTCGATGTTTGAGATAATCCCGACGGCCGAGAACATCGTCGCGAAACACGATGTATGGAAGGAGATCGATTCTACCGCCAACACGACGGTAAAAACGCGACATCTTGGCTTCACGCATACGAACCGGGGGTCGTCCGGCGAGATCCGGCTAACCCTGCCTCCGGCAAAAGAAAATTATACGTTTCAATTCAGAGTGGAGCAGGGGCATTACTTTAACATCGCTCCGCATAGCGGCGGTCAAATATTGGGTTTAACCGCTGCGGCGGATACAGAATTACGGTCTCAAGCGATAGGAGCGTCGTTGGCTTTGAGGGGCAGAACGGACGGGAATTGGGAGGTAACCCGCATAGTCGGGGTGTGGGAAGAAGTGTGACGTTTGATATGACGTCAACCTGGCATCACGGTTTTCCTAATAAACAGGGGGTCTATCCATGATTACTATGAAACGTTGGAAGTTGTCCGCTGCTTTGATTTTTGCGGCAGCAATGGCGGGCTGCTCGGGGAAAGAAGCACAGCCATCCGCGGAAATACATACAGAACCGGTGACGCTCCATCTTTATGCGGCGAGCAACTCGGTTATGCTCGTAGAACAGATTCGCGAGGCGGTCGCCAAAAAATTTCCTCATATCCAATTGAAAACGACCGTTGACGGCGGGGAAGTCAAAATTGAAAATACGATCAGTGCCGGTCAGGTACCCGACCTCATTTCATACTCGCTGGGTGGCGTAACGAAGCTGAAAGATTTACAGCTCGTGTCGGATATGACACCGCTTCTTCAAAAACATGGTTTCGACTTGACGCGATTGGCCGATGGCGTGGAACAAAATGTGCGGTCATTTTCGGATTTTGACGGGCGATTCATTTTAATGCCGTATGAGCTGAACAACAATGCCTTGTTTTATAACAAGACGATTTTTGACAAATTCGGTGTCGCTTATCCGAAGGACGGCATGACATGGGAAGGACTGCTCGATGTTGCCAGACAAGTAACGCGAATGGACGGCGGCGTGCAGTACAAAGGGTTCCGTTTCGAAGAGACGAATATGGTTTTCAAAAACCAGCTGGGCTTGCCTTACGTCGACCCGAAAACATGGAAAGCGGCGGTGAATACGGAGGGGTGGAAGCATTGGCTGGAGACGATGACCGCCTTTTTTGCAATCCCGGGCAATGCCTTGAACGGGCAAGTTTCGGAGAAGGACGAATTCGTCAAGGAGCAGACCCTGGCGATGCGTACGGGGCCGAATTATATGAGCGAGCTGCCGGCCGTGGCCGCAAAGGGAGGATTCGACTGGGACGTCGTGTCGCTTCCCCGCTTCAAGGGATTCGAGAACAAAGGATCGCAGTTCAACGCACCGTACTTTGCCATCCCGCCAACGAGCAAATACAAGGATCAAGCGTTTCAAGTGATCGACTATATATTGAGCGACGAGATGCAGACGATGATGTCCAGAATCGGTCGCTTGCCCATCATCAAGAGCGAGAAGGCCGTCAGCGAGTTTGGAGCGGGGGTCGAAGGCTTGCGCGGAAAAAATGTGCAGGCGTTTTTCAAGGATACGATCGATAGCCCCGTGCCTGCAACGCAGTATGATACCATTGTCAAAACATCGCTGGTCCGAAAAGGAACGCGAGGCATTGCGGTTGACCGGAAAGATGTCAATACGGCTTTGCGGGAAATCGAAGAAGAGGTCAACAAGCAGATCGAGGCGGAAAAGGCGAAGTAGTCGTTAACGGTTGCAGCGGGCAGCATGAATCGTTATACACAGGGCGGACGGTCTTTGCGAAGAACTTTAAACGCGACAAATCATTACAATTGAAAGATAATATTCTTTGTGCTATCATAAAACCCATCATAAATTGCGATGAAGAGAAAAAATACAAGGGTTCTTATGTCCAGAGAGCAAAGGAAACGCTGAAACCTTTGCCATAATCCCTTTGTATGAGGTCGTCTCGGAGCATTTGATCGAAAGTCGAGTCAAGCATGGGTTCGATGAGTAGGCTCAAACGGAATGGCACACGTTAACGTGCCGTAGGCAAGGGAAGCCTTGCCTCATGAGGCCGGAATCGCAAGATTCTTGGCAAATCAGGGTGGTACCGCGAAATGTTCCCCTTTCGTCCCTTCAGGCTCGGCAGTTGTTTTCTGCCGCCTGAGGATGAGAGGGGTTATTTATATTTA
>NZ_VDCQ01000059.1:0-2192 GCF_006265175.1 Paenibacillus hemerocallicola
ACGGGGGCAACCGGAGAAACGGGAGTGACTGGAGCAACTGGAGCAACGGGAGCAACTGGAGCAACTGGAGTGACCGGGGTCACTGGGGCAACTGGTGTGACAGGAGAGACGGGTGCAACCGGAGCAACCGGAGCAACCGGAGCAACTGGAGAGACGGGAGCAACTGGTGTCACGGGAGAGACTGGGGTGACAGGGGCAACTGGGGAAACCGGAGAAACGGGAGTGACTGGAGAAACGGGAGCAACTGGAGCAACTGGGGTGACAGGGTCTACGGGGGCTACTGGAGAGACGGGAGTGACCGGGGTCACGGGAGCAACTGGAGCAACTGGTGCGACGGGAGCAACTGGAGAGACAGGTGCAACCGGAGTGACAGGAGAAACGGGAGCAACTGGAGCGACAGGAGAGACGGGAGCAACCGGTGTGACGGGAGAGACGGGAGCAACCGGTGTGACAGGAGCAACTGGAGCAACAGGAGAGACGGGAGCAACTGGAGCAACTGGAGCAACCGGAGAGACGGGAGTGACCGGGGTCACTGGGGAAACAGGTGTGACTGGGGCAACTGGGGCAACTGGAGCAACGGGGGCAACCGGAGAAACGGGAGAGACGGGAGCGATTGGAGAAACGGGAGCAACTGGGGCAACTGGAGCAACAGGAGCGACTGGAGAGACGGGAGCGACTGGAGAGACGGGTGCAAACGGGGTCACGGGTACAACTGGAGAGACAGGGGCAACTGGGGCAACGGGAGCAACCGGTGTGACAGGAGCAACCGGTGTGACGGGAGCAACCGGTGTGACGGGAGCAACCGGAGTAACGGGAGCGACTGGTCTGACAGGAGCAACTGGAGAGACGGGAGCGACTGGGGCAACGGGTGCAACTGGAGTGACCGGAGCAACTGGAGTCACGGGAGCGACTGGAGAGACGGGAGCGACTGGTGTGACTGGGGCAACCGGGGCAACTGGAGAGACAGGAGCGATTGGAGAAACGGGAGCAACTGGGGTGACAGGGTCTACGGGGGCAACTGGTGCGACGGGAGCAACTGGTGAGACAGGGGCAACCGGAGTGACAGGAGAAACGGGAGCAACGGGAGCAACCGGTGTGACAGGAGCAACTGGGGCAACGGGGGCAACCGGAGAAACGGGAGTGACAGGAGCAACTGGAGCAACTGGAGTCACGGGAGAGACTGGGGTGACAGGGGCAACAGGGGCAACTGGGGCAACTGGGGCAACTGGAGCAACTGGAGAGACTGGAGAGACGGGAGTGACCGGAGCAACTGGAGTGACCGGGTCTACGGGGGCAACCGGTGTGACGGGAGCAACTGGAGAGACGGGAGCGATCGGGGTCACGGGAGCGACAGGAGAGACGGGAGCAACTGGTGCGACGGGAGAAACAGGAGTCACGGGAGCAACGGGGGCAGCTGGAGAGACGGGAGCGACTGGGGCAACTGGAGAGACGGGAGCGACTGGGGCAACTGGAGAGACAGGAGCAACTGGAGCGACTGGAGTGACAGGAGAAACGGGAGCGACTGGTGTGACAGGGGCTACGGGGGCAACCGGAGAGACGGGAGCAACTGGAGCAACTGGGGCAACGGGAGCAACGGGGGCAACTGGAGTGACCGGAGCAACTGGAGTCACGGGAGCGACTGGTGTGACAGGTGCTACTGGTGCGACAGGAGCAACTGGAGAGACAGGAGCGATTGGAGAAACGGGAGTAACTGGTGTGACGGGAGCAACTGGAGCGACTGGGGAGACGGGTGCAAACGGGGTCACGGGGGCAACTGGAGAGACAGGTGCAACCGGAGCAACGGGAGCAACCGGAGAGACGGGAGTGACCGGGGTCACTGGGGCAACAGGGGCAACAGGGGCAACTGGAGCAACTGGAGCAACGGGAGCGACTGGAGAGACGGGAGCAACAGGAGCAACTGGAGCAACTGGAGTGACCGGAGCGACTGGTGTGACTGGGGCAACCGGAGCGACTGGGGCAACTGGAGCAACTGGAGCAACTGGGGTAACTGGAGCAACGGGGGCAACCGGAGAAACGGGAGTGACTGGAGCAACTGGTGCGACAGGAGTCACAGGAGCAACGGGGGCAACTGGAGTGACCGGAGCAACTGGAGTAACGGGAGCGACTGGTGTGACAGGAGCAACCGGTGTGACGGGAGCAACCGGTGTGACGGGAGCAACCGGTGTGACGGG
>NZ_VDCQ01000059.1:2202-67297 GCF_006265175.1 Paenibacillus hemerocallicola
ACCGGTGTGACGGGAGCAACCGGTGTGACGGGAGCAACCGGTGTGACAGGAGCAACCGGGGGTACGGGAGCAACTGGAGTAACAGGAGCAACAGGAGCAACAGGAGCAACAGGAACAACCGGAGCAACCGGAGCAACTGGAGTAACAGGAGCAACTGGAGTAACAGGAGCAACCGGAGTAACGGGAGCCACGGGAGCCTCGGGGCTATTGCAACAATTACAGGTATCCGAAAACTCACCCAATACTGTCGGCAGCTCAGCTATCGCAGTTACAGCTGTCGCAACTACGTTAAAGTCGATTACAATAACCGGGGCTTCGGCAGGCGGCAGAGTTTGGTTGCAAGGTATCGTGGGTTGGGAGTCTACTGCAGGGACTACAATATTCCAATTGCAAGTGCTCCGCGGAGCAACTGTTATTTATAGCATCAATCAGCATGGAACGGGAAATAGCACGTTCAGTACGATTAGTGTAAGCCATATTGACTTGACTCCCGGGACCGGCAGCGTCACGTATTCGTTAAACGCGCTAACAACTACGGGCACAGCCAATGCAGTCGGAGCAATCACATTTATCGGGGCGTTCATTCAGTCTTAATATCGTTTAGTATCAGGCCAACCTCTTGAGGTTGGCCTTTCCATACCCTGGGAGACTTGCAAGGCTGGATCATCTCATCGCTACCGACAGCGATGGATCGGCCTCCTTTTGCGCTCACGGGCAGGAAAGACGAGTAAATCAAAAGTAAATCTACTTGCCGTAATATTGCATTGTTATAATATGGATAAAAATAGAGGAGGTTTTACATGAGCAAAGAAATGAACTTGCCTGTAAGAAAATACAATGCCGATCCACAATTAGCACTTCGTATTGTTCCAAAGTCGACAGCATTCCTTTTGGTCGATTGCGATGAATCGGCAGCGGATATTAATATTGTGGAAAATCATATAGCTACAGCACTTAAGATCGCCAGAGAGTCGGGAATGAAGATTGTTTACCTTTACAATGCTATATCAGGTGTCGGTGGGCCCAATGATGTCACGACACGAATACACGGACTGGATGATATGGAAAATAGCTGGAAGCCATTAATACCAAAGTTTAATAAACGAATACAACCGCTTGAAGGCGAGCCCGTAATTCCAAAATCTCATAAAGATGGATTTAATGGGACTGTCCTCGATTATTATTTGAAAACATGGAATATAGACACCATCATCGCAGTGGGCTTCAGTATTAAATCCTGTTTATTTCACACTTGTACGAGTGCTCGCCATCACAACTATCGTGTAATCATGTTGAGAGATTGTACCAATACCGGCGAATTTCCAGACACCCTGGATTTAGGAAATCCCGAGGGCGGGTGGATGAAGTTTGTTTTCGTAAGAATGTATGAAACGGACATCGGTTACACCTCTACTTCACTTGAGCTAAATGAAGCCTACTTAAGTGTAAGAGGAGGCGTACTACGATCCAAGACGAAGACTTAACCACTGCCGGTCCCGAGCAGCAGGTCCCCTTCCTCGCATCCGCTACCTACCCTGCGCGGTACGGCACGGCAATATGGTTCGCCCGCTTGTGGATAGCGGACCCGCCTTCCGACTTGGGACCGTGCTCATGCAGCTATTGCCGACACCAGAAAAGCTGGATTATAGATGCAGGACATGCGGCCGAGACGACATTTTTCGGTGGAATCAATCCGATTTTCAAGGTCGTCGAACCCGGCCAATTCCCTTCTTCCATTGCATTAGGCTACTCTTAGTCGATTCTTTAGTTCATCTTGTATAACGGGAAACGAGATCTCCATAGATATCAATGAAGGCGTCCGGAGAAGCTTCGGCCGTCTTCGCTATGTTAACGGGCAGAATGATTTAATGGTGCGAACCAGATCGCCATATTTCTTAAGCAGGGTGGAGGCCTTTTGGTGAGCGTAGGCAACACGTTACCTGTATATAGCGGTACAGAATTCCGCTATTGTCCCGATTTTCGTTACACTCCTGAATATAACGGAACAGGCTTCCGTTATTTCGATCTATCGGGGTGAAAATGGGTAGTGAACAGTGTAATAGAGGAATAGTTTTCCGTTATTTCGCTGTCGACACTCGTATTCGGGTCAATAGCATATGCCAGTTCCGCTATTTTATGGATTCGCGCTCTCGCGATTGTCGGCAAACGCTTTGTTGAAACGACAAGCGACCGCGACGACAGAGAACGTGACGTGGCGCGTCGTCGAACCCGAAGATTTAAGCGAAAGCTTCGAAGAAGGCAGAAATGCGTTTCGTGCCGTTAATCCATATAGCGCACAGAAGCCGTTCATTCGGATAGAAGCTTTATGGACCGCGGAGCCGTACGATTCGCCGGATTCCCGACTGCTGCTGGAGCTGGATGAAGCGGCGCCGCTGGAGCTGAATCGGACCTTCGCGTTCGACGAGCCCATCGATACCGGAGGCAGGCGCGGAATCGGCGTGTGGATATGCGGCGACGGACGCGGCGAGACGATCAATATACGTTTGCGCAGCGATTTGTGGATCGGGGCGGCGATGGCGGATCACTTTGTGAAGGTTGACTTTACGGGTTGGCGCTACTTCTCCTTTTACGAATCGCAAAACGGCGAGATGGAACATGGCGACTGGCCGAGAACGGAGCTTGAATACCGAGTTTACGACGATGTGAAAAACTTTTACGCGAGCTATACGAATGCGGTAAATTACGATCGAATCCATTATCTTGACATATTGACGAGCGGCAAAGATCAATACGATCTCAGAATGAAGCCGATCGTCGTTTTGCCGCACCGGGAGCAGGTGTTGGTTAACCCGACCGTAACGATAAACGGACAATCCGTTACCTTTATGACCGAGCTAAAGAGCGGCACGTATCTGGAATGTTCGGCCGAAGGGGAGTGCGCCGTATTTGACGTGAAAGGAGGCGTCATCGACACTCCGGCAATCGCAGGCGAAATTCCTGTTGTTCAGCCGGGCGACAACGAGCTGATGATCTCATCTAGAGGAGCGTCTCCATATGTAAAACGTGCGACCGTCACTTTGCGGCTTATAGGTGAAGGAGTAGTTTAATGGATCCGCTGCCAGCCTTGCCGGCGCGAGAATCCGACATTCAAACCGGCTGCCGTACAGCCGGTTTGTTGCGTCAGGTTGCCACTGGATGATCCTCTTGGTCAAACATGAATAAAGAGCTGTTCTTCGTCGATCGTAACGTCATATCGCTCGACCGTAACCTCGTATGTTTTCGTTCTTGTTTTAGGGTCGACCACCATACAGCCCGTCTTGATCTCGAACTCCCAGAAATGCCACGGACACCGAACGATTTCTCCTTCAAGCTCGAAGCAAAAATCGCCGCGGCCGGATGACGTAACGAAGGAAGTCGTAATCCCCAAACAGAGGGGAGCGCCCTGATGCGGACAAAGATTGCGGATCGCATAATAGTGACCGTTTACGTTATACACGCCGATACTCCGTCCGCCGATCTCCACGATTTTTCTGGACCCCGGCATAATTTCCGATATGCTTCCCACGCAGTGGCGGCTCAAGCTTGAACACCTCCCTCTGCAAGCTTCACGGACGACAAATTATACAGGTCGGCGGCATTTTGGTAAAAAATGCGTCGTTTAATATCCTCGTCGATTTTCGGAAAAGCAAGCAGCGGCGAATCGAAATCCCAATGCGGATAGTCGCTCGCAAACATCAAATTGTCACGGGCGCTGATCGCCTCCAGCATGGGCATGAACAGCTCTTTTTGCGGCGGCAGCTCCAGCGGCTGGGAGGTGACCTTAACATGCTTGCGGTAATACTCGCTCGGCGGCTCCTTTACCCATGGGGTTTGATGACGCAGCGCTTTCCAATCCTGATCCAGTCTCCATATATACGGGGCGATCCATAACATGCCGGCTTCCACCATAATCACTTTCAAATCGGGATATTTGACAAACACCCCTTCAAAAATAAAGCTGGCCAGGTGCGCCATCATAATCTGCGTGCGCGCCGCTCTATATTCCGCATAGTAGCTTACATAGCCGGCGCCTGTCGGCGGATGGTTGATCCCGATTCCTTCCATGCTCACATGAATGGCAAACGGTAAATTATTCCGTACGCAAGCTTCATAGATGGGTTCATACCTCCGGTTGCCGTACGGCCTCTCCGCGCCATTGGATACAATGACCTGAACCATATCCGGATGGGAACCGACACGGTCTATTTCTTTCGCGGACAAAATCGGATCTTGCTTCGGAATGTGCACCGAGCCTTTCAGTCGGCTATCCCGGGATAAATACCGTTCAATAACATAGTCGTTGGAGGCCGAGCAGAGAGCGGCGGCGTAATCCGTATCCGGTGTCGTGTGCACGCCGTAATCGCTGCCCGTCAGTATGCCGTAGGCCAAATTAAATTTGTCGATATGGTTGGCTCTCATATAGTTCAGATAGGCGTCTTCATCGTTTCCGCCGCGAGTCGGTTGATGCTCCTGCATCGATCCGTTCGTGCCGCCGTTCATATACATTTGGTTTTGTCCGGGCAGCCTCTTCCCCCACGTTTCGATCTGCTCCCGATAAATTCTCGGCAAGTAAGCTTTCAGCCCGTCATGCGGGATGCTGGCATGAATATCGCAATCAATGATGGACGGTCCGCTCTTGGACGTTCTGCTTTTCGATAATGGCGTTTGTGTCGATTCCATTCGTTCCACTCCCAGTCGTCGTTTATTTGTTCTTGGACTTATTTTCATCTTACATTCGACGAAATGTGAATAGAATACAGGAATTTAACATATTATTTTCACTTTTTTGCACATTGATAATTGCATGCAGGAGGGGCAGTGACGATTATTTGGCTTTCTCCTCCGCAATCATCTGGTTCGTTTCTTGCTCGATTTGCCGGAAGGCGGTGTTGAGATCGACCGTCCCTTGTGCCAGCTGCTCCAGAGGCTTGAGGTAAATGTTTTGCGCGCGAGTGTCGTATACCGTCAAGGGAGGGGAAGCGGAAAATTTATTTTTGAGAATGGCCGCATAATTTTTATTTTTGTACGGAGCTTTTGTACCGAAAGCTTGGGTGACCGATGGCGTCTGCAGCACGGGAATGATCGCCCGTTCGGACAACGACTTCTGCGCTTCCTCGGAAAGCATGTACGCAAGGGCGTTCATCGCCTCATCCGGGTGCTTGCCGAGCGAGGTGATGCTGAACAACGTTGGAAGCGACTGCTGTCCGACACCGGGCAATTCCTTATACAGCGGGTATGAGACGATATCCCAATTAATGGTCGATACATCAAAATTCAGGAACATATTGGCCAGACCCATAAACATCGCCATATTCCCTTTCAGAAACTGGTTCGGATCCGACATTTTCTTGTTGTTCGTAGTACGATACGCCGTTATTAATTGTTCGTAAACGGTTTTCCAACGGGGATCGGACTGAATCGTCGCTTTCTCGGTCTTGGCATCGACGTAAGGGATAGAAAAAGGGCTCAAAGCCAACGAATAGGAGGGATAAGTCCCCAGCCCGTAGTATTCGACTCCGCTATCGGTCCGGTTCATTCGTTTGGCGATGTCCAGCATGTCGTCCCGCATCATGCCATCTTTCGGATAGGGAACGCCGAATTTATCGAATATATCTTTATTGTAATAGAGCACCTCGGTATTGTTGACTAACGGCAAGGCGTACATTCCGCCATTGGACATCGTTTTCACCATTTGAACGGCCGCCGGGTCCAGCGTATTGAGATTGACGTTATGCTTTCGGATCAATTCGCTCATATCGGATTGGATTTTAAAACGGTCAAGGTTGCTGAAAGTGGCCGTGTGCGTGTCCCAATACACGTCGATGGGCGTTTTGGATGTAACGAGACTTTCCAGAGTCACTTCTTTGCTGGATTGAATATAGCGGATCGTATACTCCGGAAATTTGCTCCGGATCGCATTGCCGAACCGTTCGTTGAATGCCTCTTCGCTCCAACCGGAAGTAGAAAAAAATACGAGCTCCACGGGCTCCTTGCGAGCTTGCTTAACCGGTTCCTCCGTCGTTTGCCGACCCGAGTCGCCGCACGCTATCAGGCAAGCGCTCATACAAGCCAGCATGACAGGAGCATGAAGAAACCGATAAGAGGAAAGCGCCTTCCCAACAAAAGCAAATTTCATGAACGAAAAACGAGAATACGGACTGCCCGATGCGAACAATTGATAGCCCTCCTTATAGTTAAAGCTGTTATTAATCATACATTCGGCACCCAAACACCGAACATGCACGAATTTGAGCTATTATTTTCATTTTTTTGTATGCCGGATCGTTCAAAGGTAAAGATTGTATAAAGACGATAAAACGGACGAAAAATTTGATAGAATGAGGGTTGCGGCAGCGTCATGGCGCCGGCGATCGGAACAGGGAAGAATGGAATAGGGGAGATAGAATGCTGACGATGGGACCCGGGGGTATAGAAGTAGTACATTGCGTTTACACGGGTCCGCGACCCAGCTTTATGTATCCGGAAAGCACGCATAGTACCTATACGCTTCTCGGAGTGGAAGCCGGATCGTTCGAATTCGAGATTATGAGCCAGCGCGGCCGCGCCGCCTTCGGGGATTTGGTGTTATGTCCTCCGGATACGTTGTTCAAACGCAAAGCCGAAGAGGACGTCACGTTCCATGTTTTTCATTTTCATTGGTCGATGAAGGAACCACCCGGGTCGGCCCACATTCCTGTCGGGAAAGTTGCGATTCGGGATACGGAGAGGCTGTTATCGACTTACGCCTATTTGCGCAAGCTGCAAAAAAAAATCGGCAGGATGTCGTCCGCCAAATACTTGACCATCCCGCTGCTGCTCGATCTTCTATTCTTGTGCGAGATGGAACGGGAGTTTGCCGTCAAAGGAAAAGATTCGAGCGATCCGATTATGCAGCTGGCCGCCGGGTACATCCACCGTCATTTGTTCGAAGAAATCAGTCTGAAGCATATCGCGGATAAATTGGGCATCGGGCAGTCCCAACTGACCCGGCGTTTTCATTCCGCTTACGGTTCGACGCCGGTGGAGTACATAACCAGACTCCGCCTGGAAGAAGTAAAAAGGCTGCTGCTTGAAACGGACGAAACGCTGGATGCTATTGCCTATCGATGCGCTTTTGAGAGCGGCTCGTATTTGAGCCGCGTGTTTAGAGCCAAGATCGGCACTACTCCTTCGGGCTTCCGGCAAAATTATCGTATATAGTCCCCAATTAGGATCCGGGTATGAATTCCTTGATTTGTCGGACAGTTTCTCCGGCTGTCTTCATTCCCGACCCATCTATTCGAACAAAGAGGCTTCCGCAGTTTCGGCTGTGTGTGGGCCTCTTTTTATTCCGGTTTTAATAAATAATAAATTTATTAAATCCGGTTTTTATAAAAACATTTATTTTAGAAAATACGCATGGTAGAATGAAAAATGTAGTAGGCATTTCAAGAATTTTAATTACCGGTTTTCTATTTATATAAAAATAAAAACCGGAATTGAAATATGTGGAGGCGATTCTTATGATTAAGACATAAATCGACTACCCATAGGGAGCCTATCGGGTACGGACAAGGGGATATGCAGATGCGCGGGAGACCGACTGACGAGCAATTTCGCCACAAGATGGATCTTATGATTAGCCATTTGAAAACCGGAATAATGGAAAAGAAGTTTGCGATAGGCGAATATTTGCCTTCGGAGAAAGCGTTGTCCAAGCAATTCGGACTTGGCAATTTGTCTGTCCGCAAAGGACTCGAGCAGCTTGCCGACGACGGATGGATCGAGAAGGTGCCCAATGTCGGAAATCGGGTTATTACAAGCCGAACTACCGTCACGCTTACGGTAGGATGCAATGAAACGACCATTCGAAATGCGGCGCTTCCCAAGCTCATGGAAGATTTCAAACGTATTTGTCCATGGATCAACGTACAAATCAAGCTGTTTTCCAGCGGCAGTCTTCCTTTCCACATGCAAGGATCGCCCGAATACGATCTGCTGCTGCTGAGTGTGCTCGATTTTCAAATGCTGGGTCTGGACAACAAGGCGGACATGCTCGAGACGCTGCCCGAGAACAAGCGGATGTATCCCATACTGAACCGGCTTTTTATGCATGAGGGGCAGCAGCGAATGCAGCCGATCATTTTCTCTCCAATCGTGCTTTGCTACAACAGGCGGCATTTCCGGGAGAAAGGTCTGGCCGAGCCGACTGGGGCGTGGACTTGGGACGATCTCGTCCGACATGCGGAGCTGTTGACGGATGGCGAGCGCTACGGCTTTTGTTTTCATCTGCCCGATACGAACCGGTGGCCGATCTTTTTATTGCAAAGCGCCATTGCCGTACGCGGCGAGAAGCTGACGAAGGAGTCGGGAGACCGGGAGTCGTTTCTGGCGTGCGTTCGTTTGTGCAAGAGCATTGTCCATAATCGGAAAGTGTTCCCGATGTACATGTCGGAGGGCAATGAGGACATTTCCAAGATGTTTCAGCAAGGGAAGCTGTCGATGGTAATTTCGAGCTATATGGGGATGAACGTGTGGAGAGATTCGGGCATCGCCTTCGACGTCGCCCCGCTGCCCTTCATAAGCGAGCCCCGCACGTTCGTCCTTGCAACCGGCGCGGGTATCAGCAGCAGTTCCTCGCGCAAGGAGGAGGCGGGGGCATTTCTCGACTATATGACCTCGGAGCGCGCCCAAAGTCTCCTGCGCTGCCATTCCTTCAGCATTCCCGCGATGCAGACGGCGGAAGCGCCCGTCGGAGAGACCGGATGTCTGCCAACCCCCGACAGATACGCGATGTTCAGAGAGATTATGTTTTCGTACCGGACGCATGCCGATTTGCCTATTCCGCTGACGGCGCTTGCCCCGATGACCACTTATTTGAAAGCGTACTGGGCCGATATGATATCCGAGCAAGAGCTGCTCGAGAAGCTGGACACCTGCTTGACCGAATAAATGGATGGAGCCGGTTGACAAACCGGTGATTGACTCAGATCGATAGGGGGATCAACCATTGAGTAATCGCAGGAAATGGGCGGCGCTCTGCCTGCCGGCCGCGATGATTGCCGTCGCCGGATGCAGCGGCGGGGAGAAGCCGCAGGAGCCGTCCGCAGCCGTTCAGGAGAAGCCGCCGGAACCGTTCAAACTGACGATTTATGCTTCGGGCGTAAAGCCGGAGGAATTCGACACCCGCTTCCGCTCCTCGCTGGAGAAGAAATTCCCGCATATAACGTTCGATTACCAGACGAACACGACCGGCAATGCAATCAACAATAAAGTCGCTCAAGGAGACATACCGGATATTATCCGTACGGATGCTCCTTCGATGAAGGCGAGCTACCTCGACTTGCAGCTCGGTTATGACTTGACGGAGCTTGTGAAGAAGAACAAGTACGATTTGAACCGCTTCGTGCCCTCCTTCATTCAGGATAACATCGCCGCGGGTCAGACGGGGGCTTTGTATGGCTTGCCGGTCCCGCCGTATTTCCCGGCAGTATTGTACTACAATATTGATCTTTTCGATAAATTCGGAGTTCCTTATCCGAAGGACGGCATGTCATGGGATGAAATCTATGACTTGTCCAAGAGATTGAGCCGTGTCGACGGAGACAAAGTGATACGCGGCTATACGGGAGCATTGAGCGCACAGCTTCGGGACAACGTATTTTCCCATCCGATTCTCGACCCGAGCAAAGACGGACTCGCCGATCATGAAACGTGGAAAAAAATATTCAACAACTTCCTCCGCTTCTACAGCATCCCGAACAACGAAATACAAAATACGCCCGCTCTGGAATCCGGACTGTTCGCGAAAGGCGAATCGGCCATTCACCTGGGTCAGCACAATATTTATTACATCGTCCCGCCCGAAGTGAACTGGAATATCGTATCGGTACCGAGCATGAAGGATGCGCCGCAGCGCATGGGCCAGCGATCTCCGGCGTATTGGTCGATTACGCGGCAAAGCAAGTACAAGGACGAGGCGTTCCAGGTCATCATGCACATGCTGTCGGACGAAATCCAGATGGAGGATTCGCGTCAGGGCATAACGACAACGTTGGTCAATAAAGACATTCAGAACGCTCTGGGCAAGGGTCATCCCATATACAGCACAAAAAATATGAAAGCGCTGCTCGTCTATCCTCCGACCGATCCTACCCCGAAGCGGGAAGCCGGCAAGACGGACGTAGGAGGCAGCGCCCAGGACAATTTGCTGCAGCAAACGTTCATTAAGATAGCGCAGAACAAGACGGACTTGAACACAGGCATCCGGGAGCTGGACGAGCTGCTGAAGAAGGAAGTAGAGAAAGAACGGAGCAAATAAGACCGGCAATCCACCCGGCGAACCTCTCCCGGAAAGGGGAAGGCGCCGGATTCCATATTGCCGGACCACCATACTTGTGTCGTTTCGGATAGAGGAGAGTATAGGCTTATGAAGATGCAGCAGCAGACGATAGCCCGGCTCGGGGAAGCCGTCATCGTGGAAAGAGAGCTTCCGCAGCCGGGAGAACATCAGATTGTGGTGAAGACGGAATATTCCGCGATCAGTATTGGAACGGAAACGATGGTGTTGCGCGGCAATGCCAACGGAACGGCGCTTGGCTACAACGCCGTGGGCATTGTCGTCGACAAGGGAGCGGGCGTACGGCATCTGGACATCGGCCAAAGGGTCGCCTGCTATGGAGGGGGATCGCATGCCGATTACCGTCTCGCCTCCAAATATTTGGCCTCTCCGGTCCCGGATCACGTAGACCCCGAGGAGGCGGCCTTTGTCGGCCTTGGCGCAATCGCGATCCATGCCGTAAGACAAGCCGAGCTGCAGTTCGGCGAGACGATGGTCGTCGTCGGGCTGGGCATCCTGGGGCAGATCACGGCGCAAATAGCAGACGCCGCCGCTTATCGGGTAATCGGCTTTGATATCGAGGCGAGCCGTTGCGATCTATTTCGTTCGACGGTCAGGCGTGCGATCGGCTGCTCGCAGGTCGAGCAAGTGGCGGCGGCGCTCGGCGAAGGTCCGGGGGCGGACGCAGTGCTTCTATGCGGGGGACACAAGTCCGATCGGCTGCTGGACGAAGCGATCAAGTGGGTGCGCGACCGGGGCAACATCGTTATCGTAGGCGTGCCGAATACTTCGTTCAATCGCAACGCGTTGTTCTACAAGGAAGCGCAAATCCGCATTTCCCGGGCGGGAGGGCCCGGGCGCTACGACGACAACTACGAGCAGGCCGGCTTCGATTATCCGATAGGCTATGTGCGATGGACGGAAGGGCGAAATGTCGAGCAATTTGTCCATTTGCTGGCCGAAAAGCGGCTCTCCGTAAAGAAGCTCATTCGGCATCGGTTCGATTTTGCCAATATCGATCAAGCCTATCGGTTATGCATGGATACGCCGGAGCAAACGATGGGGGTTTTAATCCGCTATGATCCATAAGGGAGAGGAAAGGAAGCGGTAACGATGTATAAACGATATTCGCCTAGCCGCGGTTCCATCGGTGTTGTCGGGGCGGTATGCGCGGCGGGCTTGTTTTTGTTTGCCTGGGGTTCGGATGGGGGGCATGCCGCGGCCGAGCCGAAGCCGATCGACTACTATGCCGACAAGTGGGCGGTTGCCCCACGATGGTCAGCCGCCCCCGTTATCGACGGCAATTTAAGCGAGCCTTTATGGAATAGCGCCGCCTTGCTGGATAACTTTAGAACCGCCCATGAAGGCGAGGGGCTGCCCTACGAGGTCCAGTATAAGGTGGCCTATGACGACGACTATCTGTACATCGGAGCAACGATGGATGAAGAGGAAGCCGCGACGCTCGCCAAAATCGAAATCGTACTCAGTCCGGCATCTCATGGCGATGAGCACTTCGTATCGCGCCTGATCGTCGATCCGACCGACAGTTCTACAACCGATACGATATGGAGTCCGCACGCAAGCGATCAATCCTTGAACGCCGGCCGTACTTTGTTAACCGGCATCGAGTATTCGATTACGGCCTCGGGGGGCTACACGTTCGTCGAAGCGGCTATCCCGTTGTCGGCCGTTGCCGCGGGCGGGGTGTACGAGGGTGCGGAATGGCGAATGAATATTGTTCATATTCATGAAGCATTTGTTCGTCCGCTAACCTCTTGGATGCCGATTCGTTCCGCGACGAATTGGGACCGGTACGGGAACGGAGGACGTTTGAATGCCGGCGTCGTGAATCAAGGACGTATGGGCAGCCTGTTTTTCGGCAAGCTTGCCGACAGCTTCGTTCCCGAGGTCGGGGGAAGTCCCGCCGACGCGATTCGCTGGACACCGGAGGCCGGCCTTCTTGCGTATAGCGAATTTGCGAAAAAGAAAGTATCGTTCGAGTATTCGGGCGGAACCATCCCCGAGGAAAATTTCAAATTGTTTTGGAAAAGCCCCGACCGGGCTTGGGAGGCCGTCCCGATCGACGCGGTCGCGCGATCCGGCAGCACATACGACATCGCATTCTCGCATGCCGAGCCGTATGTGGAAGGGATGTACCAGCTCAGGATCGTTGCGCTCCCTTCGTCCTCCGACGAAGCATTGGCGGCGACTCTCGCGTTCGATAAGGAAAGCATGATCGCATCGGGCATATCGATCGCCCCGTCATTGCAGTCGTCCGGAACCGAGCCCGTACATGTAACGCCGCAGGCAGCGTCGTCGCGAGTAGTGCAATCGCTGGCTCTTATCCCGGAGCAGCCCGGCTTTCGCTATGTCGGTTTGCCGGAAATGCCGGAGCTGTATCCGGATGGATTGTATGCGCTTTCATCAGATGGACGAAGCATCGTCGCTACCCGGACCGACACGGCATATCCGAATGTGCAGTACGAGGAGGACCGGGAACTCGCAACGATCAATGCTAAAGGCGAAACGGTACGTATTCCGTACTATGAAAACAATGAGGGCAAAAAGTTTTTCCTTACCGGACATCTGTGGTATTTGCAGAAGGACAAGGCGCTCGGCGAAACGCTCGCAATCGCGCAGAACGATCCGCTCGGAGCGGCGCGTATGCTGTATCGCTTCGCCGAACGCTACGAAGGCTACAACCCGACGATCGACCAAGCCTGGTATAACCGGTCGTTTCCGAAACAGGCGGGAGCGCCGTTCTCGTACTGGGGAGGCATGTGGTACCGCTGGTACGGCTCCGATCTGCAGTCTCTCCTCCCGCTCGTACAAGCGTATTCGCTCGTGAAGCAAACGGACGCTTTCGAGGTGTTGAGCGCGGAGGTCGGAGTGGATGTCGAGAAGAAGCTGGTCGAGGAGATGTTCCGTCCCTCGGTCGATTACGTGCTGAAGCATGCCCAAAACCTCGGCAATTTGTCGTCCACGAACTGGAACGGCTTGATCGAGCTCGGAAAAGCGCTCCGGGAGCCGGACTACATTCACCATGCAGTCAACGAGATGGAACAGTTCATGCAGTCGCTGTTCATGGCCGACGGATTTTGGAATGAGGTGTCGCTTTCGTATCATACCGCGCTTATTAACGGGATTCAGTCGGCGAGCGACAGACTTCAGGGATGGACCGATCCGGAAGGATATGTCTCGCCGCGCACGGGACGGAGGCTGACCAATCTCGATATGGCCACGCAGTTCCCGATCATAGCCAAAGCGCTGGAGCATTCGCGGAAGCTCGTCTATCCGAACGGGCGCTATTACCCGGTGCAGGATACATGGGCATACGACGGGACTTCGAACCCGGCCGAGCTCGGCTCCCTCCTGCTCCCCTCGGCCGGCATCGGACGTCTGACCGGCGGAGAAGGGCTGGACCAGACGCAGCTGTACTTGGCTTATCAGCCTAAATACCCGACGCATATACACTATGATCCGCTTAATCTCGGTCTGTACGCGCAGAAGCAGGAGCTGCTGCCCGATCTGGGCTATACGTTCAATACGAAGTATCGATGGTTTTCGTTATCGACGATGAGCCACAATACGGTTGTCGTCGACAGCAAAAATGCGCAGGTGAACGATACCTCCGTCCACGGGGGCGATATCGAGCTGTTCGTACCGCGTGCCGGCGGCTCTCAGGCGATGCGAGCGTCGTATGAGAGCGCCTATCCGGGAGTGTCCGAATACCGGCGCGAGCCGTGGTACGTGCCGTTTGCCGACGGAGACGGCCAGCAGGGCTACGTGCTGGATCTGTTTCGTGTAGAGGGCGGGAGCAGACACGAATATACGCTTCAGGGCGATGCGAATCGGGATGCTTACTTCACGACCGGACATACGCTTGACGAGTACGGTCCGTACTTGCTGCCGCCGGGCACCCGGGTGGTGGAACCGGTGGACAACTTGTCGCGCGGCAGCGCGGAAGGACATTATGAAGGCTACATTTACGTGCGGGATGTGAAGCAGGCCCAGCTGCCGGATGATCGGTACGAAGTGACGCTCGTTACCGAGGAAGACGGCGTCCGGCAATCGGGCATGCATATTACCGGTTTGCTGGAATCGGGCTCGAACGAGCTGTTCCTCGGCCGTTCCCCTTCCTTGCGAGCGGCTCGACTGGAAGGCAAGAGCAAGGACAACAACGACGAGGCGGATAAATATACGATGCCGAAGCTCGTGCTGCGCCGGGACGGAACGAATCTGAGCAGCACGTTCGCAACGGTGCTGGAGCCGTTCCGGGACGCGGATGGTCCGCGGATCGAAGCGATCGACCGCTTGGAGCCGCAGCAGGCGCCCGCGGGCGCGGTGGCGGTTCAGGTGGCGTATGGCGACACGGTCGACCTGCTGCTCAGCAATCCGGACTACGCCGTTCACCAGCAGCCGCTGATCGTCGGGGACGTCGCGCTGTATGGCGAGACGGGGTTGATTCGCCTCGTCAACGGGCAAGTTCTGGCGATGGAGCTGGCGGCGGGGACGAGACTCGAGAAGGCCGGGGATGTGCTGGTCTCCGATGGCGCAATAACCGGTACGGTAGCGGATACGCTGCGAACGGCGGACGGGGCGGCCTATAACGGCATCCTGACGACGGCGGCCGTGCCGCAAACGGCAGTCGGAACCTATTTGATCCTCGCGCATCCGGACGGTTCCGCCAAAGGATTTGCAATCGAGGAGGTTCGCCGGCATGAAGGGAAGACGCTGCTTGTGCTGGCGGGGGAAGATCCCGGTTTCGTACTCCAGCCGGACGGCTCCTCGAAGCAGACCTATTTTCCGCACAAGCATTGGCCGGCGGGCGTCCATACGTTCCGTATCGCCAATGTGGAACGCTCGACCTCTTCCGGCTCCGCCCCGAGCTATTCGAACGTCGGTACGGTGAGCGGTTCCGTCTACGATCCGGCCGGTCAGCCGGTAAGCGGCGCGGCGGTAAATGTGACGGGAAACGATTCGATGGCCGCAATTACCGGAACGGACGGTACGTATGCGATAACGGGCGTTCCCGAAGGCTGGCGGCGGATCACGGTCAATCATCCGGGCTTTGTGCGGACGGTTTCCGATGCGGTATATGTGTCGAAGGATCAGACGCGGGTCGTACCGATCGGCTTCACAACCAGGGTTGCGCCTGTTATTGCCGACGCGACGCCGATCGGTGTGTTGGCCGGCGTGCCGGTCACGGCCACAAGCTCCGTATATGGGGCGGTTTATCTGGTAGCGGCGAGCACTCCGGCGAATATCGACGCCATCCGGGCGGCTGTTTCGAGTGTCGGTCAAATCGTCTATGGGCAAAGCGCCCCGGCGCTGTCCGACGTTCCCGTGTCGTTCGACACGACCGGCATGCCGGAAGGACGATATGCGCTGTATGCGATCGACACGTGGGACAACGTGTCAGTCGGCAAGGAACTCGTGATTATGGCACGCTATGAGCCATATATAGACGACTCGCATGCCCTTATACGCTCCGGAGGGACATGGTCCGTCTCTGCTAACCCTTCTTCTTACGGAGGGGCAAGCCGACAATCCCGGGCGACGGGCAGCTTTCTGGAAATTCCTTTCTATGGAAGGGGAACGAAGGTGCTCAGTATGGCCGGCGCTTCGCGGGGCAAAGCGGATGTATACGTGGACGGGGCGTTTCAAGCGAGAATCGACACCTATTCGCCTACGGTCAAATACAAGCAAGAAGTATACGATACGGGAGTTCTGGAGGAAGGGATGCATGTCATCCGGCTTGTCGTAACGGGAGAGCGGAACGAAACGGCATCGAACGCGTTCGTTAACTTTGACGCGCTGCAGGTAGGCAGTATCGGTCCGAGCTTGTCGCATGCGACGGCAGGCGCGGTCGCGGCGGGCAATCCCGCATCCGCTATCAGCAGCAAAGCGGGAATGCTGTATCTCGTTCCCTTCGATACGGAGGCTTCGAGGAATCAGCTCGAGGCAGTGGGAGCATCGGTATACGGCCGTGCCGCATCGGTATCGGCAAACGTCTATGGCTCGCTCTCCACGACAGGCCTGCCCGATAATTGGTACCGTTTATATGCAATCGATACGGGAGGCTACGTATCGAGCGGCTCCGCTCCGTTCGCGATCATCGACGGCTCCGTCGAACGCGATTGGATAGACGATTCCGCGGCGGTCGCATACTACTCGGGAACATGGACCGAAGCGGCGAATGATTCTTCTTATGGAGCCAGCTCCAGACAGTCCAGAACGGCGGGTGACTATGTCGAGCTCGCCTTCTACGGGACGCGGGCCCAAGTGGCAAGCACGGTCGGCGCTTCGAGAGGCAAAGCCGGCGTGTATGTCGACGGCGTGTACAAAGAAACGATCGACCTGTACGGCCCGACTGTCAAATACCAGCACACGGTATATGATACCGGCACCTTGTCCGAGGGCGTGCATCGCATCCGTCTCGTCGTAACGGGAGAGAAGCAGGCCGCGGCTACGCAAGCGTACGTGAATTTCGATGCGCTGCGGTTGGTCCATGCGGCGCCCGAGCTGAGCGGGGCGACTGCGGGAGCCGTCGTCAAAGACGGGATGGTAGCGGCGACCAGCTCCAAGCCCGGAACGATTTATTTCGTCCCCTATGATACGGAGGCGACACCGTCGGCTGTTGCGCTGGCAGGAGGCTCCCCGTCGGGATTAAGGGCGGCCGCCCTTGCAGGAACGCCGGTCACGCTCGATACGACAGGCCTATCGAGCGGCTGGTATCGCTTGTATGCCGCGGATGCGGCCGGCAGGCTGTCCGCCGGCTCCGAAGGCGTTGCGATCATCGACCCGGCCGTTCAACCCGGGACGATCGACGACACCGATCCGCTCGTTCTCTATTCCTCGGTTTGGTCCGCAAGCAGCAATGCATCGGCATTCGGGGGTTCCTCAAGACAGACGAGCGCGGCAGGCGTGTACGCGGACATTCCATTCTACGGGACGCAAGCGAAAGTTCTCAGCCTGGTAGGCTCGTCCCGGGGCATCGCGGATATATATATCGACGGCATATACCGGAACTCGGTCGATATGTACAGTTCAAGCGTCAAATACAAGCATCCCGTGTATGATACCGGGGCATTGGCGGAAGGCGCGCACGTGCTGCGGATCGTCGTTACCGGCACGCGCGGCGTTTCGGCTACGGCGGCGATCATCAATCTGGATGCGGTGGAAGTAACGAACGACTAGGGAAGCGCACTTATACAGTCAGAAATTTGTTCGGAGGGAATTCGATGACCAACAAGGAAACCATACCCAATAAAAAGCATATTGCCGTCAGGACGGACGCCCCGGCATTGCCCGTACCGGCGGGTCACCGTATTCCTTACGGCTGGAAGACGATTGCGGTGGACCGTTCGGACAGCGGACGGGCTACCCGCTTGGAATGGGAGGGGCTCCCGTACGCAAGTTCCTCGGACAAAGCTTATTTCCGGATAACGGTTGCAAGCGACGTTCGGGAGGAGAAAAAAATCGAGGTGAGGCTTGCCCGGAGCGGGGAAGCGATCGGTACGTTCGATATCCGCTATGGCTATGTTACGCAGATTTTCGAGATTTGCTTCCCGACGGAGCTGCTGCCGGCGGTTGCCGCAGAAGGACTGTGCCTTCGGATGACGGAGGGCGAGGTGCCGTTATGGTTGTTTTGCGAATCCGGGCAGAGCGGGATTCCGGCCACGCTGCAGCCGCATATCCTTGTCGCGGAGAACGGCGACAAGCTCGGCTATTTCTATGAGGAGCTGAAATCGACGGCTTCGATCCAACCGTTCGGCTGGCTGGAGGGCTGCGTCGTAGACGGCCTGTATCAATTGGAGCAAGCGTACCCGGGCCAAGGCTGGCTGGAGACGTTTCTCGATCATATGAAGCTGTACTTCCCGCAGGGAGACACGCTCGTCATGGAAGATCATTTCGGCCACATATCGGACGGCGCGTTTTATTTGGACGAATCGACACTGCCGATCGCGATTATCGCGCAGGTATGGCCGGATCATCCGATCCTCGACAAAGCTACCCGGTACTGGTCGACGACAACTCATGCGATCACCGCGGAAGGCTGCTACACGATGGCGTATCCGATGACGGTGATCGCGCGGTTGCGCAGCGACCCGGAGCTGGCCAGGCAAGCGACTCGCATCCTGATAGAGCGCATGGAGCAATTGGCGGAGGCCGACGGTCTGTGGCAATGCTATAGACCGGGCTCGAATGCGGACCGCTATTACAACTGGGCGCGCGCGTATGCCTGGTACATGCTCGGAATAACGAGGTCGCTGCTGAATTTGCGTACTTTTGCCGATGAACTCGAAGGTTTGGATGCTTTGGAGGAGGAAGTCCGGCGAGTAGCCATTCACGCCTTGGGACTTCAGCATAGCGACGGATTGTGGTTCTGCTTCGTACATGAACCGCATACGGAGATCGATACGTCCGGCTCGGCCGGCATGGCCGCGGCGCTCGCTCTCGGCGCCAGACACGGCATTTTGCCGGATGCCGCCATGAAAGCCGCGAATCGGGCGTATGAGGGGCTGCAGTCCTATTTGACGCCAGATGGCTTGCTCGGCGGAGTGGCGCAGAACAACCGGGGCGGCGAAGCATTGCAAAAATCGGGGTATCGCGTCATTTCCCAGATGGCGATGGGACTGATGGGCCAGCTGGCGGCGGAGATCAGTCGCGAATCGAAGTCGGGAGAATAAGCTCGTTTAATCAGACATAGTGTTCGTACGGACAAGGATTATCCCTCATCATCGGATAATCCTTGTTTTTATGTTTCGACGATAAGAATCCGTTAAGCGGACACCGAAAGAGCCGATTTCCGAGAAATCGGCTCTTATCCGGTCGCGGTCCAGCCGCTCGATTCTTACTTTCCTTGCAGCTGCGATATTGGGCAAGGAAGCGCAGCCGCCAGCTGTCCCATCAGCCCCATCGCCATTTGGCTGATCGTGCGATAGCCGCTTTTCTGCAGCGCTTCGCCGCCCCGGTTGTTTTGCGCGGAGCCGGACAGCAGTCCGTCGGGCGTGAGGCAATGCCGCAACGCTTGAAAGGCTCGCTCCGCCGCCGCCATAGCTTCGGCCCCGACCGTATCCGGCAAAATGCCGTGCCGCGCTTCGAGCGCAAGCGCCGCGGCGATGCCGGCAGAGCCGGAGGTGTCCGGCCCCGTAGCTTCCTCGTCGATGAAGCAGGACCACAGTCCGTCCGGACGCTGCGACAGCATCATCACCTGCGCCATTCTTCGTATTTCTTGCTCTACCGTCTCCAGCTGCTCCAACGCCATATTCGCCTCGCGCAAAGCGATCGCGGATCGCGTAAAGCCCAAAGTATACCAGGCGCAAGCCCGCGCCCAATTGCGATACATATACTGCCGCTGCCAGACGCCCCACTCGGCGGCGAGGTTCTCCTTGCGCTCCAGCAGGATGCGGACGGACAGCTCGGCCAGATCGGCTCGTCCGCGCTGCCCGGCGATGACCGCCAGCGGATAGCCCACCGTGTAGCAGCCCTCCGTCGTCATTCCGTGCTTATTCGTCTGCCAGAATGAAATAGCGTCCTCCACAATCGGATGATCGGGCCATACTCTGGTTATAAGGGCGAGCGGCAGTGTCGATTCGTGAGAATAAAACCGGCCGTCCGAAATATCGCTAAGGTGATTTTCTATAACCAGCTTATCTCCCGCGGGAAAATACAGCCGCAGATGCCCGAGCAACGCATCGAGCCAGCCATTGTCGGGACAGACTGCATCCAGCTGGAACAAACCGTCAAGCACGCATCCTTCCAGCCAGCCAAAAGGTTGAATGGAGGAGAACGATTTCAGCTGCACATAAAATTCGGCGAGACGATCGCTTCTGCCGCTTTCGTCATCCTCGCTGTTTTCACCTATTTCATCATTTCCGCCGTTTTGACCGACCAGAAGCACATGAGGCTGCAGCGTATCCGGAATTTCACTAGAAGCGGGATCGCAGAACATCCAGAACGGCTGCTCCCCGGCAGCCATCCGCAAGTCCAGACCTTCGTTGATGATTGCGTCCATGTCCTCGCCGGGAATCGGAATTTCGAAGATCTGATGTACATAGGCGTAACGAATATCGAACGTGCCGACAAGCTTCCCGCTGCCGGCCAGCGTGACCTCGATTCGTTTCTCCTCGCGCACATCGCATGCCGTACAAATCCGCAAGAAGGCTTGCCTTACGGCACAGCCGGGCATATTCGCCGTCTGCGGCCAACGGAGCCGGGTACGGTTGCCGCGGGCGGAGCTGTCGATCGCCACCGACTTCCAGCCGAATGGAACCCGCTTTCCTTCCGGAACTTGAAGAGCGGGGGCAAACTCGCATAGTAGCGGGTATTTGCCGGGGCGGACGGATTTTGTTCCTTTCAACTGCAGACACCTCCATAGGTTGACGGTCTTCCCGGCCGCAGCCGGGATACCGGACAGAGCCGGGCTACCGGACAGAGCCGGGCTACCGGACAGAGCTTGGAAACGATATAAACCTTAAAAGTCCGGTGAACAACTACAACTCTCGCGAAGTATCCCGAGAAGGCTATCGAATGACAGCGAGGGCGATGACTTCTGAACATAACTGTAAAACATGCAGTAAAATTCAGGAAAATAGCGAATCTTACTGAAATAGATGGAAAACATGCATTAGAATCGTTAATATACCGGAAAATCGGTGAGAACGGGTAAAAATAGCTGTATATTTTCCAGTTCACTACCCCACAAAGGGCAACTCTTTATTAAATTACCTGCATGTTTTCCAGTTGTTTTGGCGGACCTCGCTTTTTCCCTGACTTGTTGTTCCGCGTCCTGCCCGAATCAAGGCACGATGTTGAACAGCTCGGCATCGTCGAGGAACAATTCCTCGGAAGCGGTCATGCCGTCCACGATTACGATAAACTGCACGCTCCCGACCTGCTGATTGTTGAGTACGGCAAGGATTTCCTCCATAATCTGCATATCGATCCGACCGTTTCTCGCTTCGGCCAGCGGCCGCTCGTCGTTGACCAGGGTGGCGATGTTGGCTCCCGAAACGTTTTTGATATTATAGTTGAGCTGGACGTGGCGTTCGTGTCCGCCGTATTCCGGGAAACAAAGCGGCGAACAGGATGAGAATCAGGGCCGCCGTGGCGATCGTCCGGATGGAGCGAGAATGGATCGGCATAGGATTGCGCCACCTTTCGTTAGAGTAAGTTTGAGTTTACTTCTTCTCGCCCGTCGCGATTTGATCCGCCTCGATCTGTTTATTCGTTTTCTCCGCCGCTTCCCGCAAGGCCGAGTTGATATCCTTCTTGCCGAGTACGAAGTCGTAGAAAGCCGTCGTCAGCGCCGCGCTGGCCACGGTGTTGTATTTGCTCTCGATCATGTTCGGCGCATGGATTTTCGGCAGCAACGCCTTGAAGTTTTTGCCCGTGTAGTCGGAGCCTTCCTGTCCGAAAGCCGCCTTGATCGAATCGTTGTTCAAGACGGTGAACACTCCTTTTTTGGACTGCTTCAGCTGGAATTCGTCCGAGGTCAAGTAAGCCAGCACTTCAAAAGCGTCGTCCTTGTGCTTGCTCTTGCCGGTCACGTAAAATTGTACGGGATAAGACTGCGGACCTACGTCCGGGAAGTCCTTGAAGATCGGGAACGACACATAATCGTAGTTTTTCATATCCGGGATGAGATGGGCGCCGCTGACGGGAAGCCACATGGCGACGGTTTGGGCTTTCTCCCATTCCGTCTTTTGCGGTGTAAGCGAAGCGATCTTGTCGCTCATGTCGTAGCCCTGGATTTGATAAAATCGGGCCATGTTTTCGAGAAAGCCCTTCCATTTTCCATTTTCAAAATCGGCCTTTTTCGTAACGGGGTTAATCAGATTCAAAGAGAGCTGGTTGCGGTTGATCAAATGCCCGACGGAGGCGAAAAGCCCGCGGTACTGCACGCCGCCTTCGTTGCGCGTCATCTTTTTCGCCAGCTCGAATACTTCGTCCCAGTTCATGCAGTCCTTCGGGTAAGCGACCCCGAATTTATCGAACAAATCTTTGTTGTACACGAGCGCGGCGGGGCTCATCGAGGTCGGGATATCATAGATGCCTCCTCCGGCCATCTGCTTGGACAGTCCGACGACCGACGGGTCGAGCCGGTTCGTATCGTACTTGTACTTTTTGATTAACGGCGTAATATCGTATTGCAGGTCGAATTTGGCGATCGTATCGTTAAACGAGGCGGGCGGCGCGGCAATAATGTCCAGCGGCATGCCGGATATGACGGTGTCTTCGATTTTGCTGCCGCGCATAAGCAGCTTCAGCTTGATGTGCGGAAACTTTCTCTCGATATCGTTCCCGTAGTATTCCATGAAATAGTCGTTATCCCAGGCGAAGTTCTGGTTTTGAATGACGAGCTCGACCGGCTCTTTCGGTTTGAGCTCTGCCGTCGTCTTGCCGTTTCCCCTTTCATCTGTCCCGTCCGTACGGCTGCAAGCCCCCAGTATCGCGCCCGCGCCGACGAGCGCGGCGAGCGCAAGTACCGTCCCCGTTTTGATCCGTTTCGACATGGCGTATCGTTCCCCTTTTTCGTTCGAATGGTGTTGCCCTTTCAGTATTCAATATTTGGGCGGCGATAACTATTTCAAATCGTTAATATTTATTACACATCTTTAATCAAGGCCGTTAATTCGCTTACTTTCGGCGAGGAAGCGTGCTACCATAGATGAACAGACCCTTGGTCCCCACTGTATGAAACAGGAGGTAGTTGGTGTTGCCATTCGGTTTCAGGCTCGCTCTTCGCAATGTATATTTTCGGAGGCTGATCATTTCATTCAGCGCCATTACGCTGGTCATCTCCTGCTTTTGCGGAGCGATACTTGTCCATAGAGGGCTGCAGGCCATCGACGACAATTTCTCCCGGACGGGCATCGCCCAGTTGAACGAGGTGCGAACCTACATGGAGAGCACGTATCTCAACAGCTACAAAACGGCTTTGATCGGCGACGTTCTTTCTACGATCAATCCATATGGCCCGGAGGATGTCCTCTACTCGCTGTACGGCAATCATAGTCCGAATCTATCCAAATCTTTCGCCTTGTGAACCATCTGAAATCTGCCGTTACAGCTAACGAGGGAATCGACGGCATATCGATTTATTTCAATAAAATGGGCTATATCGTCGATCAGGAATCCTTCTATGAAGCGTCGAAGCATTCTTCCAAATATGGGCTGATCGCGAATCTGGACTCGATGCCTCTGCAGCGATGGTTCCCGCATACGGTTTCTTACGGCGACGGTTATGAGGAGACGGTGCTCACTTATGCGCATACCTTTCCTCTTCATGCGGATCGCGGCAATATTGAAGGCTACGTCTTCATCGATATGTTGGCGGACCAGGCTCGCGGCGTTCTGGATGCGCTGCGGCGCGATCCGGCGGAGAAGCTGTACATGTACAGCAGCCGGGACGAATGGGCCATCGGTTCGAGCAATGTGCCGGAGCGGCAGCTGGCGGCTTTTCAAAGAAACATGGAGTCCGGTCCCAAGGTCGGCAAGCAATCCGACGGAACTTACTTCAGCTACATCGCCGCCGCCGATCCCAGGCTGGATTGGATGTTCGCTTCCGTGCGGCCGGCCGCGGCTATTGCGCCAGCGCAGCAGGACATGTACGTGCAGGCCATTCTCGTCTGTATCGGCATATGGATCATCGGGATCGTACTCTCGTATGCGATATCTTTGAAATCCTACGAGCCCGTGCGGCATATGCTGATCAGGCTGAGGGAAATGAACAGCGGTCCTATGCCGAGCCACCCGCACAATGAATTTAAAATGGTGGATCACGTCCTGACGGGTCTGAACGCGACGATCAAGAAGTTGACCGGACAGGTGGACGGAAACAAGCTTCATGCTTTACTCAGCGGGCATTTGCTGCCGAACGAGCTTCCCGAATATTTGCAAGCCCGTTCCAGGTATGCGGTAGCGAAGGTGAGGCTCGAGAACGGCAGCGTGGAGCATTGGAGTTCCAGATTTCGTCACATCCCGTCCCCTTTCCCGCATAAAGTGGTCGTCAAGCATGAGGGAGAGCTCTGCATTCTTTATTATGCCTTGGATGGCGGCGAGCGGGAAAGTCGACGCATTCATGAGCATTTGGCCGCCGTGTTGGAGGCGGGGGAGGAGGGGGCCGCATTCGCCGCCGGTATTGGAAGCGTTTGCGATCATGCGGAAGGGATTCCGGCTTCGTATGAGCAGGCCCGGCAGGCGCTGGGCTACGTATTCATCGAAGAGATCGACCGTATTATTCCTTACGAGGAGATTTGCTCGCGGACGGAGATGCCGACCCTCCATTACGAGCCTTTCGAGCAAGCGCTGCGGGCGGGCAATCTACAGGCCGTGGAGCAATTTATCGACGAATTCGGCAAAATCATGAAAGGTTCCCGTTACCCTCTGGAAGCGATCGAGCTGTCGCTTCTGCAGATGACGGTTACGATGTCGAAGGTCATTATCGACATGAATACTCAAGAAAGCATGTTTTCCTCCTCCTTGCTATTTCGCGACAGGAAGAAGGAGACGTTCGCCCGGACGCTCGACGGCATCCGCGACCAGAGCATCCAGATTGCCCTGCACATTCAACAGCATCTGCTTCACAACATCCAATACGAAACGATATACAAGCTGAAGTCTTACATCGATTCCCACTTGCAGGAAGACGTATCGCTCGACCGTCTGGCCGAGCTCGCGTCCTTGTCGCCCCAATATATATCCAAGCAGTTTAAAGAGGTGTTGCAGGTTTCTTTTATCGAATATTTGACAAATGCGCGTATGGAGCGGGCTTGCGAGCTGTTGGGCGGGTCGGCGATGCCGGTGACCGAGATCGCCGGCCAGACGGGATTCAACAACGTCCCGTATTTCTGCTCCAAATTCAAGCATATATACGGAGTTACGCCGATCCAATACAGAAAGTCTTTGAAGAAAGCACCGGAGCCGACTTAGGTTCCCTTAGATCAAGGAAACTCAAAACAACCTGTCCGAAGCTTTGAAAACCGTAGTCTTTATTTTCAATATAAAGAGAGGTAGAGAACGTTTGAATCGATTAAAAAGCGATATCCCGGAGAACCACGGTCTTCCTTCAAAGGCGCTTTCGCGGTTTTTTGACAGGATAGAAGAAAAACATTTGCAGGTGAATAGCTTTATGCTGCTTCAGGATGGTCAAGTAACCGCGCGCATGTGGCGTGCACCTTATCGGCCGGATTCCCCGCAATTGTTGTATTCCCTTAGCAAAAGCATCACTTCAATAGCTGTTGGCATAGCGGCGGATAACGGATATTTGCAATTGGACGATCAGGTTATTAATTTTTTCCTTGAACGATGTCCTGAGAGAATATCGGACAATTTGTCGAAGATGACGATCCACCATCTTTTGTCGATGAACACGGGTCATCGTTTCAATATTTACAATGCCGTAACCGGGGAGAAGGACTGGGTAAGATCCTTTTTGTCTATGGAAGTGGAATGCGAGCCGGGGAGTCATTATTCGTACAATACGCCTGCCGCATACATGCTGTCGGCTATTATTCGGCAAGCGACCGGTCAACATTTGGTCGATTTCCTGATGCCCCGGTTGTTCAAACCATTGGGAATCGAGCGCCCGGTATGGGAAACTTGTCCGATGGGCATTGCCGCCGGAGGCATGGGATTGAGTCTGACAACCGAGGACGTGGCCAAGATTGGTCAGCTGCTGCTGGACAAGGGCAAGGTTGAAGGCAAAGCAGTTGTTTCCGAAGCTTATGTGGCTATGGCTACCCGAGAACAAAGCGATAACCGCCATGGAGCAACCGAAATCGATTCTGCTCAAGGCTACGGCTATCAATTTCATTTAGGTCGCAGAGGCTGCTACAGGGGCGGCGGTTCATTCGGCCAGCTTTGCTTTGTGGCGCCCGAACCACGTATCGTTATTGTGGCAACGGCGGCTTTCGGCAAGGGGCAGAGCCAGACGTTACTCGATTTGATCTATGAGCATATAATCGATGAGTTGGATCGTAGCCATATCGCTCGATCACTTACAGCCGATAGTGCCGCTCTCTGGCAACGCTTTGCCGATATGGAGTATCCGGTCCCGGCACCCCACCCGATCCCGGGCGACTTACCGGATCTGGACGGTCGCTGTTACAGGTTAGCGGACAATCCGGAGAGGCTACACAGGCTCGATTTCGCTCGTCAAGGGGAACGGTTGGAGGTTCGGCTTTGTTACGAGGAGCGCGAGAATCGGGTACTCGAATTTGACTTCCGACTTCCGGTACATATACAAGATACGTTTGTGAAAGATTTGGCCATACACCGGCAAGAAGCTGTCACACATGCCGTATGGCACGATAGCACAACGTTGAAGTTGATCTTGTTATATATCGAAACCCCGTACTGCGTGAATTATACGATACAATTCAATGAAAGAGGCATTGATCTTCATTTTCATATCAATGTTTCATTGACGCTAAGGGACTATCGGGCTTCGGGAATGCTCGTAGAGAAAGATCTAAGATCTGAATGATCAGAGTTGGCTATCTGGGCATATCGCCCGCAACAAGTTTGAAACGTTCCCTTTAGAGCTGGAAAGACTTCCGAATTTGCAGTACGTCCATTCGGATGCCTGAAATATCTACTGATTCTAGCCGGCCCGCAGACCGCCTTTTACAAGGATTCATGCTTGTTTTACAACAGACCTGCGCAGGGAGCGGGTCTGTTTTTCCATGTGCGGCTTTTAGTCAATTTCAAAAGTGAAGCCGGAGGGCGTGCGCGTATTGTTCAGCAGCGGTTCGGTCACGGTTTCGCCTCCGCTCACCGTATAGCTGACGGTATCCGGCCGCCGCTCCAGCGTAACCTTATAACGGCCCGGGCCGACCGGCCGGCCTTCGCCGTCAACCGGATTCCAGGGGACGACGAAGCTGTAATAGGATCCGTCATGGAGCGGCCCTTCGATAGTCGGCAGCGTCGTTTCATAAACGGACGATACGGGCCGACCGGCATCGTCGATATAGGCTTGTCCGAGGGCACCCTGGCGGAGGTGTTCGAGCTGCGGCACGAGCTTCGCCAACTGGTGGCGGGGATTTCCGTGTGCTGTACGTCCAGCATGGACATGTCCCCGTCCAGTGCGGCTGCCTTGCTGGTGCCGCATACCTGCTGCATGATGATCCCGCTCGTCCGCGACCCCTTCCGTGAGAACGACGCGGTTTGGGCCCAACTGCTCCATGGCATCGCCCACCGGCAGGGTCAAGCGCTACAGATCCTTCCGGCTGAACGCCCGGCACCCCAGCAAGAGCAGAACCGCCGCATACCCCACCGTATACAGGAGGAAGGCATTCGAAGGAACACTCGGTATGGTAAAAGGCCCCATGTCAGCCGTCGCCAACCCGGCCCAATCCGCTCCCCCCAGAACCTCGTAGAGGCTTCTTCGGTAGACCGAGTCCGTGGGCAGGAGAAGCCCGGTCAGAAGGACGAATTTTTCCACTGCGGGGTTGGTCCCTCCATAACTCGATACCCCTTCGACCAGCCCGTTGAAAAGGGCAAACCCGTATAGCAAGGCTGCGCAGATCCCGTTCCCCAGCATCGGCAAATAAACGGAGCCCAGCATGGTCAGCGTGAGGAGAAGGAGCGGCATCCAGAGAAACAGCCCGAGGCCTCTCAGCAGGTCCCCCGCCAGTACGGGAAGTCCGGCCAGGCTGTGGATGGTCCAGACCACGGAAACGAACAGGGCTGTGCTGTACACGACGATCCAGACGGCGTGGCCCAGCCATTTGGCCAGATAGAGCTTCCAACGGGGGATGGGGCGGGCGGCGACGGCCAGCAGCAGGCCGTTCTCCTGCTCGCCCGTGACGGTTCCCATAGCTGAGAAAAGCACGAAGAAGGCCGCAAGGAATTGCGAGAAAAAAAGTCCCAGCACCATCAGCACCATGCTGTTCAGCAATCGTTCGGCGGGTGAGTCTTGCCCGGCCATGCCGGACAGCTCCCGGACCCCGAAGGCGAACAGGACCAGAAAGACGAAGGTCAGAATTAGCGTGACCAGAAACACCCGCTTGCGGGTCAGTTCCTTGAAGGTGGCGGAGATATACATGGTCATTGCGGGACACCTCCTTGGCGGGACCCGGCCATCCGGAGGAACCAGGCCTCCAGGCTGTTCGGCTCGGGGCCGGATTCGTAGAGCGTCAGGCCGCTCCGGAAGAACAGGGAACACAGGTAGCCGGCCTGCTCCCGGTCCGTTACGCGGGCGGTCAACAGGGCGTTGCCGCTCTCGTCGGCCTCGACCAGGCGCAGCAGGGAGGAGAGAGAGCCGCCGACCGCGTCGTTCAGCTCCGCCCACGTCTCCGGGAGCCAGCCGCCGAGCCGGAAGCGCCAGCCGACACCGCTGTCCCCACTATCACCGGTGCCGCTGAGCAGCTTGTGCAGAGGACCCGACGCCAGCAGCTCTCCTCCGTACAGGAACGCGGCTTCATCGCACAGCTCCTCCACATCCTCCAACAGATGGGTGTTGAGGAAAATCGTCACGCCCCTGCCCCGGAGCCGCTTCAGCAGACTGCGGATCTCGTAGCGACCGACGGGGTCCAGAGCCGATGCGGGTTCGTCCAGGATCATCAGCTCGGGATCCAGGAGCAGGGCGGCAGCCAGGCCGAGGCGCTGCTGCATTCCCTTGGAGAAGCCGCCGACCCGACGGTCTGCGGCTTCGGACAAGCCGACCAGCTCCAAAGTGTCCCGTACCCGGATTCGGAAAGCGGGCGCCCGTGTTTCCTGCGGGCTCAGCCCTCCCAGTTGACCATGGAAGCGGAGCACCTCCGCCGGGGTCAGCCAATCCTGAAAGCGGAACAGCTCGGGCAAATACCCGAGCTTGCGCCGTGCCTCCGGCAGGCCGAGGGGCTGCCCCAGTACGTTGGCCCGCCCGGAGTCGGGACGGTGGAGGCCGGCCAGCATTTTGACGAAGGTGCTTTTGCCGGCACCGTTGGGTCCCAGCAGTCCGAAGATGCAGCCCTCCGGCACCTGCAGGGTGATGCCGCGGCAGCCGCCGCGGCCGTTGTAGGTTTTGGTCAATTGTTCCGTGTCGATCATCATCATGGCTGGACAAGCTCCTCCGCGGCCCGCTGGAAGTTGGATTCCGTAGGGAAATCCTTCATCTCGCCGCTCAGCAGACCCATTCGGTCCCCGGCGAGCCAGAGCAGATAACGATTCCTGCCGTCCGCGGTCATGACCGCATCATGTCCGCCCAGCCGGAGGCTGGTGGTCACGCCGTCCCGGGCCGGAACCGGCAGGGTGCTCTGCCAATCGCCGATGGCCGCCAGCTTGGTCCGCAGGCTGTCCGGCAGCACGGGCAGTCCCAGTACCGCCTCTCGGACGGTTGCCGCATCGATGCCGTCCTCCACGGTCAGCTCCGGCTTGCCGAATTGGAGCAGCCGCACCGGCTTTCCCGACAAGGTGCCTTCTGTGGCAATGCCGTCCGGGATGTGCAGCCGGATAACCTTGCCGTCCGCTTCGTCGGGCAGGGTGGTGGTGCTGCCCAAACGGGTGAGCAGCCGGTTGACCGAATTCACATTCAGTTTGAAGGTAAGCGTGGTAGCCGGCTGGTAGGCGGGGTCGGTGGGGTTCCCCAGTCGGAGCAACTTGGCGTCCATCCGTGTTTCCGCTTCGCTCCAGGTTATGGTATGGGTCTCCCCGCCGCCGGATTGGGTCAAGGTGCCGTATTGGGCCAAGTTGAAGCTCCGGTCTCCCTCAGGCGAGCCGCGGTCCAGTAGGCTAGAGATGGTCGCCATGTCATCCGCCGTGATCCCGACTCCGACCATATGCTGGATGCGGAAGGTTTGCTGCATGGCGGCCAGTGCCCGGTCCCCCAGGGGGGTGGTGAACAGGCCGATAACGATGACAGCTGCGGCAACTCCGGCGGTCAGTCTCCGAAGCCTGCGCTTGACCGGTCTTTCCGTCCGCCAGACACCGTGCGCCTCGTTATGCCTTACCGCACTTAGAGTGCCTGTTGCTCCGACAACCGTAGATTCTTGTGTCACCCGGGATGTTTCCGTCTGCTTCATCTCAACCGCACCATCCTTCTCGTGATTATTTTGATTCCCATCCAATCGTGCCTGGCTCCTTGTTTCGTCCGAACGCAGACCTTCTTCCGCCTGCCTCCAAAACGCCGGAACCGGCTCCCTGGCCGCCAGCCTCTCGAACCGGTCCCAAGCCCGGTCCGTATCAAAAACCGGATCCCCGCCGGTCCGCTTCGCTTCGTCCGCCATCTTGCCGCTCCTCCTCCTGCCCGTATTTTTTCTTCAGCCGTTCCTCCGCCCGGGCCAGCAGCGTGCCGACAATCTTCGGGTTGACCTCCAGCCGGAGGGCAATCTCCTCGTAGCTGTACCCTTCCTCCCGAAGCAGAAGGGCGGTCCGGTCCCGGTCCGAGAGCTTCTGCAGCACCCGGCGGACCACGTCTTTTTCCCATTCGCGGATGACCTCCGTCTCTCCCGAAGGGGTGGCGCCTTCCGACCAAGCCGCCACGCGGGCGGTTTCCTTTTCCAATAACGCCTTGCCAGACGATCGATGTCTCAAATAATCGTAGCCGACCCGGGTCAGCACCCGGTGCAGCCAAGCGCCGACGGCCTCCAGCCGGTCCGGAGGGCTCCGGTATAGCCGCAGGAACACCTCTTGGGCCAAATCCTCCGCCGTCGCATAATCGCCGGTCAACGCGTAGAGCTTCCGCGCCACCCCGGGGTAATGCTCCCGGAACAAGCGCTGGAACAGCTCGGGTACCTGTGCGCCTTCCTCCATGTTGCCGCCGTCCCCCCTTTCGATTATAAGACGGATGCCGGATCGATTTTGTAGCAGTCAAAAAAGGCAATTCCCATTTTGTTGCCCCTTCTTTGCGGAATCTCTTCCGCCATGGTTGAGAAAGTCCTGTTCGCCTTGCTAGTCGGTACGATGCAGTTATTATGTACATGAATCGGATCGTCGCGGTGGTTACCCCAAGCACCCTATACCATGCCAATTTTCCGCCTGAATAGATATGGGTACGTTACATTTTCCGTCCGGGTCCTTCAAATCCTTTTTTCTGTCATCCCTTTGTTTGCCGGAAGCGCATGGTTACCCACTGGAGCGGATCAAGCGGGCACCGTAATGAATCGTTTGGGTACGCAGGATGTTAAAAGGCTAAACACTATCAGGAATTTAAAAAAACACAGATACACTGACATACTGGTGTCAGTCATGGTTGCTTATAGTGGTATTAATAACCAGCAATAATCTTGGGAGGAAACTTGAATATGAGCATAAAACATACATTACGAGGATTTGCGACCATCAGTTACTGGGCAGAAGATATGGAGGCGGCAAAGGCTTGGTACTCAGAGCTGCTGGGCAGAGCGCCCTACTTCGAACGTTCAGGGCCTGACGGTAAGCTGGCCTATGTCGAGTTTCGCATAGGGGACTATCAGCACGAACTGGGGTTGATCCATCGTCGTTTTGCACCGGCACAAGCAACGGCTGGTTCCGGTGGTGCCATTATGTACTGGCATGTAGATGATATAGAAGCCGCACTTAACAATTTGAAGGCCATGGGAGCGGAAGAGTACGAACCACTCGTATACCGCGGAGAGGGATTCATCACGGCTTCCGTCATAGATCCTTTCGGAAACGTGCTTGGTATTATGTACAATTCTCACTATTTGGAGATGCTGAATTCCAGAATTCAGAGAGGTGACCCGAACATTGGGTAGCTGGAACAACCAAATTACCTGCATAAAGGATCGGGATATCGGAATAATAGTAGGTGTTTAAATACTAGCAGGTACAAAGAAATCTAAACAAAGGAGTTTCAAATGGAAAAAAGCGGGCATAAACCGGTTATCGATTCTGAGGGTCGAAACGAAATGAATGGTGACGGAGCACCGATAATTTTGGACGGACAGGCAACCGAAAAGGTTCCAAGTGAGCCAAGTTTAATGGAACGAACAAAAGAGGTAATGGAGAACATAGGAACAAAGATAAACGGTATTTGAGGCAAGGCTTGAACGCAAGTCGAATCAATTGGATCGACTTTTAAGGCTCCCGCCTGACAAGCGACGGTGGGGAGCTCGGAAGAATGCCCCTCAGGAGGGGCACTATTTCCGACCGGAGCCTGCTCTACGGCTTACTTGTGTTTCCTTAATTCGATTTGAGCTTGTTCGATGTTTGTGGTAGAAAGGGACCGCCGCTCCCTCCGGCAGGAACCCGCTGCCACAACATTAGCAGAAGCACTTCCAATCTATTAGATCAAAGTCCAAGCGAATTGACTGCCGCTATTATTACTACGGCCGACTGCCGGCTTAAATCGCCTAGAAAGCCATGCCTTGCTGCGCCGATCAATTAATGCACTCCGCGTGGAAGTAACAGCAGAATGCCAAGAGCTACAATTACAAGAAACAAGTAGAGCTCGAATTTTGGAGTGGGGATTCGCTTATTTAGATAAGTTCCTAATACGGTAGCCCCTAAAATGGCAGGGAGCGAAAAGGCAAAATAAGAAAAGGATTCATTGGACCATAGTCCGCCGATTGCATGTCCGACAACTACCAGAGCGCCGGAAACGACAAAATGGGCTTGCAATGTGCCACGCAGTCGGTCGGGAGCCCAACCTCTCAACGTTCCAAACACCACAACGGGGACACCGTTCATATTATATGCGCTACCCAACACGCCGGAAGCAAAGCCAAACGGCAGCGCCCAGCCCCGGTCGTTCAGCAACGGATGTTCCACGGCGCGATAAAGTCTTTTTTTTGCTATGCAGTAAAACCCGTAAGCTATCAAAAACATACCAAGTCCGCTTGTAATGATAGTCGAAGGAACCGTGTTAAGCACAATAAGTCCGACAGGCACTCCAATCGAAGTTGTAATGGCTAGTCGAATCAAGACAGGGCGGTCAATATGCTGCCTTCCTCTAAAGAGTGTAAGTATCGCGACGGTAAGCCCGGCTAATCCGATCAGGGAGACGGAGGTTTGCAAAGGAATCGGCAGCAGTGCCAGCAGAGGCATGCTTACAATAGCTTCTCCAAATCCAAAAATTGCTCTCATTAAAGCCCCGGCAAATACGGCAACGACTACCCACAAAATTAGTGTAATTGCGCTCATGGGTTACCACACTCCAACCAAGCCATATTTGGCGCAAGGCGTACCGTTTTTTCAGTGGAATACACGCGGTTCACGGCCAGTACAATCAAGACTAAATGAAGAATAACCCCCATCGGGTATACACCTCTATTTTGTCAAACATTTTCCGGATAAATGCGACAAGAATTTTCGAATTCGTTGTATAAATATAACCTATATCTCCCTACAATAAAATAGCGATTTTAACGCCGTTTATATCCTGTTTAAGACCGTTGAAACGGTTTTGTAATACCCACCTACAAAAACTGAGTTATTTCTCGTAGAATCGAATTTACGGCTTTTGAACGGGGGGCTTTTTTTGTCTGCAAGCAGAGCGGTAAGGGGTAGAGGAGAGCGAGGAGCTGCTGTTAAAACATAATGCAGAACAGCAAATTTGAATCAACGGTCAAGACGGAAATAGTAGCTCAATAAACTCGCCAAGTTAGGGTTTTGGTGTGATTGCGCATCAACTATTGACTGCGCCACGAAGCTGCCGCGACAACAGACGGCAGCTTTGAAGGCGCTGACAAGGCGATTAAAGCAGTAAATCTTAAGCCTAGCTTCTCGGTGCCCATAACATGACAGAGACGCCTGCAACGCATATAGCGGCCCCTATCCAATCGTACATATCGGGTGCTTTCTTATCAACGAGCCATCCCCAAAAAACAGCGAGTATAACAAACACGCCGCCGTAAGCCGCGTAGACCCGCCCAAACGAGGGGAAACTTTGCAGCGTTGGAATGATGCCGTACAAAATGAGGACGATGCTTCCGACAATGCCATACCAAAAGGGCTTCGATTCCCGCAGCCATAGCCAAACCATATAACCCCCGCCAATTTCAGCGAGTCCAGCAAGTACAAAAATGAAAATAGCCGAAAGCAAGATGAAATGCCCCTTTCTAACACGTACCGGTGTCTTGTATCTTCTCCATGCATTCCGACCAGACAAGGCATTTGCAGTTCAAGTGATTATCCGGAATCTGTAGCATCGAATTGATTTGTATCTTCCTATCCTTCAGTTCCGAGCGTTTCTGTTTCGCCTTCTGCTCCCATCGCTCGGAAAGCGAATAATCCGATTCAGAGCCATCTAACAAAACAGCGATTTCCTGAATGCTAAATCCGCTCTGCTGCGCGACTTTATGATTGCATTATAAATCGCCTGGGAGGGTGAAGTAAATGACATACAAAAGCACGAAAAACGAAGGTGATGAACGCCCATTGAATGCTTCAGGACAACAGAGAGCGCCCTGAATGGAATTGTAAAACAATCGGAACGTACTCATCGACGGTATCCGGGATGACGAAGCTCTATCCTAAGCGAGTCTTGCAATAAGTCGTGCGCTGAACGCGGAACAGCAAGGATTGAAAAAGTTGAAACTCGCAGTGGATATGCCATGCTAGAGTTCGTATTCGATAAGCTTTGATTATAGCTAATCATCCTATAGCTATCACGTTTACAACAAGATAATATGGGTGTATGGACCACGTGTATCGAGCTTAGCCGCAGGCCCAAGAATGAAATAGCTTCAAAGCTATGCGATGTTATGGGGTTTGAAATTATACGTCCAGATGGTGCCATCGCTCGCAGATTGAAGCTGCCCACGCCGCAGCCCGCGATACCGATGAGGCTGCAGCTTGCGCCGCCGCAGCCCGTGCCGCCAGTCACGGACCTGCCTTACAACTCATGAAGCTCGTTATTTCATGATAATGAAATCGCGACAGCAGGAGGAAGATCGGATGATAACGGCAATCTCTTTATTCGCTGCATGCATTCTGTTTGCAATCGGCTTGCTCCACGTTTTCTGGGCTTTCGGGGGAAAATGGGGCGTCGGTGCCGTTATCCCCCGGCACAATGGCAAGCGAGCCTTTACTCCCGGTATCGGGGCTACTCTTGTCGTGGCTTTACTGGTCGGCGCGGCGGGAGTCATTCTCCTTGTTCAAGCCAATCTCCTTGACCTTTCTGGGCAATATTTCATTGTCCGAATGGGTGCTTGGGTATGTGCCGGTGTTTTTGCGGTGCGGGTAATTGGCGATTTTCATTATTTCGGGATTTTCAAGAAAAAGGCAACCACATTGTTCTCCAAGATGGACACGTATTTGTATGTGCCGCTTTGTGCATTCCTGTCATTGGTTTTTATTATCGCAATCGTTTCTGGGGAGTAAGCCTGATCAATCTTAATTCTCCCCCGACGTCATATTCTCCGTACGCGATTTCCTTCAAATCCTCGACCCCCTGATTACGGGCCAACTCCATAATGATCTGACGGTCGACCGGCTTGCCCTTCAAAGCTTCCTGAAGAAATACTCCATTCTCAATTACGGTAATGGTAAGCGGCGCTCCGTTCGGGTTCAAGTTCAAATCCTTGACTTTGACGGATTCGTATTCCGGTTTCTTCATTACGGACAGCGCCCCATTAGACTCCATAACCGCATACCGTACTTCATGGATCGAGAAAATGTCCTGCTCCCGAAGCAGAGCTGCTTGAAGTCCACATTGTTCTTTTTCATCAGCTTCAAATTGATTTTGCCGTCGTCAATAAGCAAGCTTGCTTTGCCTTCCGCAACATAGCCGAGCTTGACGAAACGAATCGTAATTTTCTCGAACAACAGTGTCAGCGATGTCCATATGCCTAAAGTGAACAACAGGTGATACAGCTTTAACTGATCATCGTAGATCGCCTCTCCCACCAATTCGCTCAACACGAGCGATGTGAAGAAATCGAGGGGAGTCAGCTGAGAGATTTCCTTCTTGCCCATAAACAAAGTGATCGCCCATAAAATAAAAAAACTGGTCACAAGCTTAAGCGCAATTCCACCGAGCATATTCGATCCCTCCATGCAATCGTTTTTTACGAAAAAGCACTCTCTCTAGAAGTTACCCAATGCATGCGGTTCTGGCTCACCCCTCTGTTGTGAATGAATAGTGGAACTGGATCGTTTTTAATGGATAGATGCGGGAAGCAAGTGACAATGAACTTTTTTTAAAAAAATTACAAAAAGTATAAATAAAGCAGCTTTGGTACTGGTGCCGGGGCTGCTTTTATTTAGTTCCGGAAGAGTGCTTGGGTGACATTCAATAATAGATGAACAAATAAACCAATTTGCCGAACGAAATGGGTCATCCGCTTTTTGCGTTAGGGTTGAGCCGTAACAGTCAAAGCCCGGCGCAATAATAGGCAAAGGATTAGGGCGAAAGACGGATGTGTACCGTTTCCGAAGGATTGTACATTTAATGGAGGGAGTGGCTGCGCTATTACAGCTAGATCCGTAGTGGTTCCGACGGGATTAATTGGCGAAGATCGATAACGAGGCAACAAGCAATCGATATCATAGGCAAAGGAGAAATGGCGTATGCGAATGCCGGACGAGCAGGACTTGACGTTTTTGTTCGAGGGAGACCGGGAGCAGTTGAACCGTTTTATCGAGAAGTACGAGGAACGTTTCCGAAAAGGACGGATCATGAGCGACATCGAGGAAATGGCCGAGGAATATACGATCGAGGAGCAAATTCCGATCGTTTTTTCGTTCGTATTCGGCGTTACGGTGGACTGGCGGGAATACGATGAAGAAATTGTCCGATTATTCGGCGAGCGGCTGCCGGACGAAACGGTCGAAGTCGACAATACAAAGGACGGGCTGCTCGTTACCTATAACGGGACACCGTTCCCGGTTCGGTTGAGCTTCTCCGGCAAAGATCGATACATAACGATTCGAGGTTTTAACGAGATCATCCAACCGAAATACGAGATTCGCCTGTTCGAAGGTTCCTATATGTCCGACACCCATGATTTTCTGGTGCTTCCGAAGGAAAGCTGGGAGGAGCTCGAGAAGCGATATCCGACCAAACTCGCCGATACTTTCCGCGTGGTCGACGAGGAGCTGGACTTTCCGTAACCGATTTTCATTCGGATAAGTCCGAATCATAAAAAAATTAGCCATTTCCGGATCTATTGACGTATGTTCTTGTCGTTTGTTTTGACAGGAGCATGCGTCAATAATTGTTTGGCGGCAGGAATATGTCTTTTATAATAGAAAAATTAATTATTTTTGCGGAGGTGTCGATTTTGCCGCCGGCGGTTCGTCGTCTTTATATATAAACAATCTGGTACAATAGCAAAGGAGACATACCATGGACACAGTAACTTCAAGAGACGGCACCAAAATCGCCTATGACAAAGTCGGTCGGGGGCCCGCACTCATACTGGTAGCGGGCGCGTTCAGTTACCGGAAATTTCCGGGGCAGGTGCAGCTGGCCAAGTTGTTGTCAGAGCGGTTCACGGTCTACAATTACGACCGCCGAGGCCGCGGCGATAGCGGAGACACACAGCCGTACGATATAACGCGCGAGATTGAAGATCTTCAGGCAGTAATTGATGAAGCCGGCGGCTCGGCCCATGTGTGGGGATTGTCATCCGGAGCGGTTCTTGCCCTGCAGGCAGCAGCGAGCGGGGTAAGCATTGCGAAATTGGCTCTGCACGAACCTCCATTCGTGGTCGATGCCGCGGATCGCACACCGCCGAAAAATTTCGTAAAACACGTCATCGAGCTTATTGCCGCTAATCGAAGGGCAGAGGCCATCAAGTACTTTATGACCGAGGGCATGGGTGCACCTTCATTCGTTGTCGGCTTGATGCGCATGATGCCGGGCGTATGGTCCAAGCTAATGGCCGTTGCGCACACGCTCCCCTACGATGCGGCCTTGCTGGACGGATATATGGACGGAAAGTCGCTGCCTGCACGATTGTGGAGTACGGTCACGATGCCGACGCTGGTGCTCGAAGGCGCCGAGAGCCCGTCTGTGCTGCGTCATAGTGCCAAGGCATTGGCCAACGTGCTCCCCAATGCGCAGCTGGTGAGTAAAAAAGGACTCGGCCATACGAAGAAACTCGATACAAAATTAATATCGTCAGAGCTGGCAGCATTTTTTAACGATAAAGCAAGCTTAACTTCGCTAAGGCGGTAAAGCGAAGCTTTACCAGGAAAACAACAGCTGAATCGCGGTCGCTCACCCTTGAAATACGTCGATAGACGGTTTTCCCAGTGCGAAAGCATGATCCGCATACGACCAAGCGGCCATGTGAAGAAGCGCGTGCAAGACGTCGCCATAAATAGAGGAACTATATTCCGTTATTGTTCCGGATTCCGCTGCGCTTCTGATTATAACGGAGCAGATTTCCGCTATTTCGATCTTAGGGGGTAAAAATGATCGTGGGCAGCAGAAATAGAGGAACAGTTTTCCGTTATGTTGCCGTCGACACGGGTATTCGGGTCCATAACATACGCCGGTTCCGCTATTTTATGCCGAAAATAATAAATCGGCTGTCGATCCGGTCAAGTTAGATTCGTCTTGTACAGAAGTGGGTTTACACGGGCGGTTTTACACCGATATACGAAGCTTCGCCATAAAATAGGAGGTATACATTTATGAGATTTATGATGATAGTTAAAGCTACTACGGATTCAGAGGTGGGGACTATGCCCAGCCAGGAGCTTATCGAAGCGATGCAGAAATATAACGAGGAATTGGTGAAAGCCGGCGTTTTGCTCGCTGCCGACGGACTGCAGCCCAGCTCCAGCGGAATCCGGATTTCTTATCCGGAGCCTGGAGGCAAACCGAAGGTTATGGACGGTCCGTTTACGGAAGCCAAAGAAATGGTCGCCGGATATACGCTGATTGAGGTCAAATCGAGAGAAGAAGCCATTGAATGGGCTATGCGTATGCCGGACCCCCATGGATTTGGACAAGGCGAGATCGAGCTCAGACAGGTGTTCGAGGCGGAAGACTTAATGGACAATCCCGAATCGCTGGCGAAAGAAGCGGCACTTCGCAAACAGGTACGGGAGCGGAAAAAAGCGTGAGCCTGTCCCATGCTCATCGAACCGTTGATGCGATATGGCGAATGGAGTCGGCAAAGCTTATCGCGGGGTTGACGCGAATGATGCGGGACGTAGGTCTCGCGGAGGATTTGGCCCAGGATGCCTTGGTCATTGCCCTTGAACGATGGCCGGAGAGCGGCATTCCGGACAATCCGGGCGCCTGGCTGATGACGACGGCGAAGCGGCGTGCGATCGATCTTATGCGCAGGTCCAAGCTGCGTGATCAGAAGTACGCAGAGATCGCCCACAGTATGGATTTATATACGGAGGAGGATATGGATCAGGCTTTGGACGGGGAAATCGGCGACGATCTCCTTCGTCTGATCTTTATGACCTGCCATCCGGTGTTATCGCGGGATGCCAGGGTCGCTCTGACGCTTCGCCTGTTATGCGGGCTGACTACGGATGAAATCGCGCGTTCGTTCCTCGCCGCCGAATCGACGATTGCCCAGCGAATTGTCCGGGCCAAGAGAACCCTCAGCGCCGAGAAGGTTCCTTTCGAGGTGCCTGCCGGGGAGGAATTCATTGACCGCCTGTCTACAGTACTCGAGGTGATTTACCTTATGTTCAATGAAGGCTATTCGGCAACCTCCGGGGATCACTGGATCCGTCCGCTGCTGTGTCAGGAGGCTCTGAGATTGGGGCGCGTTCTTGCCGAGATCACCCCTCATGAACCGGAAGTTCACGGACTGGTCTCCTTAATGGAGATTCAATCTTCGCGGTTTAAAACCCGGGTTAACTCCAGGGGAGAACCCGTTCTGCTCATGGATCAAAACCGGGCGCAGTGGGATCAGCTGCTCATCCGCCGCGGCTTGGCGGCGCTGGAGCGCAGCCGGAGACTTGGACGAACGCTCGGGCCTTACTCGCTGCAGGCTGCGATTTCCGCTTGCCATGCACAGGCGCCGACCGCAGCCGAGACGGATTGGACCCGAATTGCCGCTCTATACGAAGCGCTATCGAGAGTAACGCCTTCGCCGATCGTCGAATTAAACCGGGCGGTCGCCATTTCCATGGCGTTTGGTCCGGCGTTCGGTCTGCAGATTGTCGATGAGCTGAATGCCGAACCTTCCTTAAAGGGATACCATCTGCTGCCGAGCGTTCGCGGCGATCTCCTGGCGAAGCTGGGGCGGTACGATGAAGCCCGAACACAATTTGAACGCGCCGCATCCATGACCCGGAATGAGCGTGAACGGGCACTTTTACTGAATCGGGCCGCTGATTGCGAGTCCGCAGCATCGAAATAGGAGGGGAACAACAGTGCGATTTATGTTGATTGTCAAGGCGACAGGGTATTCGGAGGCTGGAGTAAACCATAGCCGGGAACACAACGATGCAAGGATCGCGTACAAGCAGTCTTTGGCCAAAGCCGGTGTGCTCCTTGCTGCAGAGGAGCTTCAGCCGAGCTCGACCGGGATAAGGATATCGTATCCATCGCATGGCGGAGAGCCGGAGGTGCAGGCCGGTCCTTTTCCGGCCAATCAAGAGATCATTGCGGAATTTACCCTGATCGAGGCGAGGACCGAGGACGAAGCTTTGAATTGGGCGCTCCGGTTGCCGGCTCCGGCGGGGCGCGGCGGGTGCGAGATCGAATTGCGGAGGCTCGCAGACAATTCGGATTCCTAAAAAGGAGAGTATGCGGAATGAATCAGGAAGTAACGGATTTTATTGAAGCGTTAAAAGAACCATGGCACGGGGAACTGTCCGCCAAGCTGCGTGAGGTTGTCCACCGTGCCATACCGGATGTGCATGAGCGCATTCAATACAAGAAGCCCCATTTTTTGAAAAACGGAAAATACGCCGCTGCCATCTCGACCTCGAAAGACGCGGTCAGCTTTACGATCTTTCATACAGCGGAACTGGAGCTGCCTGAAGGCATGTTCGAGGGTCCTCCGGAAAGAAAAACGTTGAAGCTGCGCAAAGGGGATACGTTTGATTCCGGACAGCTGGTATCCTGGGTCAGTCAGGCGTCAGGCTCGCTTTAATCTTCTTAGTACGGTTCATAGGAAGAACGCCGGGATTGCGTTCTTCCGTTTTTTAATAGATTTCTTTTCTCGTCCCGCTGTGGTAGAATGCAGTCGTCGAACTTGGCGCGGCTGCCGGCGAACGGGCGATCGGATATCGCGATGGTAGGCTGATAAAGCGGGAGCCGGCAGCCGCGCGACTGCATAAGGAAAAGAGGGAAGCTTGCATGATGCTGGAAGTGATTGCGACAAGCGTGGCCGATGCCAAACTGGCCGAGGCGGGCGGATCGGATCGGATCGAGCTCATATCCGGCATTCGGGAAGGCGGTGTGACGCCCAGCTTCGGCTTGATCGAGCGGGTGCTGGACGCCGTGAGCATTCCCGTACACGTGATGGTCAGGCCGCACGCCAACACGTTTTGTTACGACGAGGACGATATGCGGACGATGCTGACGGATATTCGTACGATCCGCGAGCTTGGCGCAGCGGGGATCGTCGTCGGCGCTTTGACGGACGAGCGGCAGGTGGACGAGGGCGCGCTGCGGAGGGTTTTGGATGTGTCAGGGGGGTTATCGGTAACCTTTCATCGGGCATTCGATGAAACCGTCGATCAAATGGCGGCGCTTAGCCTATTGGCCCGCTATCCGCAAGTTCGGCGGGTACTGACTTCGGGCGGCAAGCCGAGCGCTTTGGAGGCCGTAGAGCAAATTCGGACGCTCGACCGTTTAAGTCGGGAGCTGTCGATCACGCTGCTTGCGGGAAGCGGGCTTACCGTGGAGTCGCTCGAATCGTTCCTGCGCGATACGGGCGTTTCCGAGGTTCATATGGGCACCGGCGTCCGCCGTCATTCCGACGCGCTGCAGACGATCGATCCGGAGAAAGTCAAAGCGGCGGCAGCGATCGTGGCCGGCAATGCGGCATGCTGATCCGGGCTCCGGAGCAGAAGCAAGGAAAAACCACATCCCGGGAGGACATCATCATGAGCGAATTGTTAATCGAAGAACGTCGGGGCGGATTGGTCGAGTGCGAATATGCGGGACATATTTGCGGAGTTTCCTATTCGGGCGACACCTTGTACCGGGTAGGCACCCCGCATCATATGACCTATTTGCGATCTGCGGCGAAGCCGTTCCAGGCGATTCCTGCGTTCCGCCTCGGCATAGGGGAGCGGTACGGGCTTTCGGGCAAGGAGCAGGCTATCATGACCGCTTCGCATCGGTCGGAGCCGTTTCATGTGGACGCGCTCGAATCGATGCTCGGCAAAATCGGCGTTCAAGAGAGCGACCTCGTCTGCCACAGCTCTTACCCGCTTAATGTCAAGGCGAAGGATGCCCTTGTCGAGGCCGGGCTGCCTCCGCGCCGGCTGTACCACAATTGCTCGGGCAAGCATCTGGGCATATTGGCGCTTTGCCGTAGCGAAGGATTTCCACTGGAAGGCTACGAGCATCCCGACCATCCGGCGCAGCAGGAAATCGTCCGTACGCTGTCGATGCTGTCCGAGTATCCGCGGGAGCATATCCGCATCGGCATTGACGGCTGCGGCTTTCCCGTATTCGCCATCCCGTTGTCGAATTTGGCCAAAGCGTATTTGAAGCTCGCCTGTCCGGAGCTGATCGCCGACCCGTTGACGCGAACGGCCGTGGAACGGATGACGAAGCTGATGAACGAGCATTACGAGATGGTATCGGGCACGGGAATGATCTGTTCGACGCTGCTGATGGACGACAACATCGTGGCGAAGGGAGGGGCCAAAGGCGTCTACTGCTTCGGGCTGCGCAAGGAGCGTACCGCCTTCGCGCTGAAAGTGATGGACGGCTCCGAGGACAAGTGGCCGATGGTCGTCGCTTCGATTCTGGAGCAGATCGGCTACGACCGCACCGAGACGATAGACCGCCTCTACGGGCTGTGTCCGAAGCATTTTACAAACGGGAACGGCACGATTGTCGGAGAAAATCGGGCGGTATTCACGCTGCAGCGTTCCCAATGAAACTTATCTCGCAGGTGCGGGGCTTCAAGCCAAACAACCCGATCCGTCCTTTACGAACGGTTCGGGTTGTTTTTTAATTCCGCGAACGGGGGCAGCCGGTAAACGACGTTCGTCGCCCGGCCGTACAGACTATCCACCGTAATCCCGTACTCGTCGCCGTAATGCAGCTGCAGCCGCTCCTGCACGTTGGCGAGACCGAGATGATCGGCATAATCGATCGGTTCATGCATCTTTTGGCGGATCAGCTCCAGCTCCTCCTCGGGGATGCCGCCGCCGTTATCGAACACCTCGATCACTACGGCGTCGGCCGCTTCGTACGCCGTAATGGCCAGGATGCCTTCGTCCGGAATCATTTCGAGTCCATGGTAGACGGCGTTTTCCACGATGGGCTGCAAGGTCAGCTTCGGAATGCGATAGGACAGCAGGTTGTCCGGTACCGACAACAACAGGTTGAATTTGTAGTCGTAGCGGATTTGCTGGATTTCCACATACCGCTTCACCTGGTTCAGCTCGTCGCCGAGCGGCACGACCTGTTCGCCCTGGGAGATACTGTAGCGGAACATGTCCGCGAGCATTTTCGACATTCGGCCGAGCAGCGGCACCTCCTCCAGCATGGCGATGGCGTTCATCGAGTCGAGCGTGTTGTACAGGAAGTGCGGGTTGATTTGCGAGTGGAGCGCCTTGAGCTGCGCCTCCTTGCGGATAATTTCCGCTTTGTATACGTCATTGACGAGCGTCTGCACCCGTTCGGTCATTTGATTGAAGCTATGGGTGAGCTGTCCGACCTCGTCCGTGCGGGTGACGTCCAGCCGGATATCGAAGCGGCCGGCCTGCACCCGCTTCATGTTCCGCTGCAGCGTACGAAGCGGCTTCGTAATGCGCCCGGCGATATAGGTCGAGATAACCAGCGCGACGAGCAGGGCGACCAGCCCTACTCCGATCGTCAGGTTGCGGAACGCCACGGAATATACCGAGAGCGTGCTGAGCGGGTCCAGACTGACGAAGCGCCAGCCGGTCGCCGGCAGCTCTCCGGTATTGACGAACATCCGCTCCCCGTTCGCCTCGATCCACCCCGACTCCGCATCGCGGATGCTTGCCCCGTAAGGCCACTTTTGCCCGATTGTTTCCGTACGTCCCGCGTAGACGACGGAATCGTCCGCGTTCAAAATCGTCATGTCAAGCAAGTTCAAGCTGGTCAGAAGCCGCGCGAGATCCATGACGTTTATATCCACGACGATGCCGCCGAGGTCCGCGCCGCCGAGCGGGTTGTTGATTTTGCGGATCAGCGAGAACGTGTGCGGATTCGTGGCGGCGCGCGGGTTCGAGAAAGGGCGGATAAACGGGCCGGCTATGACGACTTCGCCTTGCCGCGCGATCGCCTCGCGGTACCAGGACTCGCCCGCGAATGCGGCTTCGGGCGCATAAATTTGCTCCTTGGCGATAGCCGTACCGTCCGCCCTGACGATCGTGACGTTCTGGATCGCCGCCTTGATGTTCATATAGCCGTACCATTCCTCGAACTGCTGGAACAGCGCGCTTCTCCAGCGGGTATAGGCGATCGGGTCGGCGGGAGGTCCGGCGTTCAGCAAAGCTTGCACCTCACCGGTGTAGATGACCCGGGAATAAAGCTCCAACTGATCGGTGTAAGCTTGCAGTTGCTGCGATACGAGCTTCATCTCCACCGCCCGCTTGTCTAGCGTTTGCCGTTCGGTAATGGACAGCATCGTAACGAACAGGATGCTTCCGATCAGCACGAGCGGAATGAGAATGACGATAAAATAAGACAGAAACAGCTTTTTGCGGATGCTGTCCCGTATGCCGCTTACGATGCGAACGATTATGCCGATCACCGGGCCGCATCCTCCTTGTAGCTGACCGGGGTAATACCCGTATGGCGCTTGAACAGCTTGCGGAAATATTTCAGGTCCTGGTACCCGCACTGCAGCGCCACGTCGGCTATTTTACGGCTCGGATCGGCCGCGAGCAGCGACTTGGCGTGCTCGATCCGCAGATGGGCGACGTAGTCGAGAAAGTTTCTCCCCGTATGCTGGCGGAACAGCGAGCTGAAGTAGCCGGGGCTCATGTAGCTGTTCTGGGCCAGCTCGGACAAATTGATCGTTTGGCAATAATGGGTATCGATGTACGCTTTGGCTTTCTCTACGGCGAGGCGCGTCTCCATCGCGTTCTCGCTGTCCGTCTCCTTCAGACGATTGCGGAAAAAATCAGTCACCGTCCGCTGTTTGTCGTCCAGCGAGACGATCGAAGGGAGCGATCTCGCGATGCGGCAAGCTTCGAGGAAGTCGGGCTCGCGGATGAGTCCGGCTTCGTACAGCTCGCGGGCTCCGCGCAGCAGCACGTAATGATACGAACCGTCCACGATGTCGGGATGGGCGGAGTGGCCGATATCCAGCAGCTCGTCGAGCTTGTCCAGAGCCGCGCGCCGATTGCCCTGCCGGAGATGGAACGCCCATTCCTGCTCCCACGCGGCGCTTAGCGGCACGAAATCCGCGGTTTCCGCTTCCAGACTCTCGAAAGTGGCCGGCTCGTCCGCACGGTCCGCCTTCCGGCTTGTCCGGATCGTGTAGGCATCGAACGCTTGGCCGACCGTTTCCTTCACCTTGATGATGCCTTCCGCCGCGTTGCCGATGCTGATTCTGGCGATTTCCCGGCTGCTATCCGCCAATCGCTTCAGCTCCGAGGCGATATCGCCCGCGACGAGCGACGGAGCGGCGGCTATCAGCAGATAGACGCCGCGGATGCGCAGGACGCACACGGCCAGCCGGTCGGCGAGCGGACGCAGCGTCTCGTATACGGCCGGCTTGTCCAGCCTGCTTTCGAATACGGCGGCCACGAACCGGTCCTCCGGATCCGCGAAGCGGATTTCGGCAAACTCCGAGATCAGCTTCGAGCCGGTTTCCCCGTAAGCGCCTTCAAGCAGAAAGTGGAAAAACTGCTCGCGCCATCTGAGCAAATCCGCTTCCGCCTTCCTGTGCCGTTCCTCGCCCCGCCGAACGAGTCCGGCCAGGAGCTCGTTCAGCTCCCCGGGATCTACCGGCTTGAGCAGATAGTCGGCCACGGTCAACTGAATCGATTTGCGCACATATTGGAAATCGTCGTAGCCGCTGACCACGACATATGCGATATCGGGATACTGCTCCTTCGCTTTCTCGATCAGCTCGAGCCCGTTCATGATCGGCATGCGTACGTCGGTAATGACGATATCCGCTTCCGCGTCCCCGATCCGCTCGAGCGCATCCCGGCCGTTCGCGCATTCTCCCGCCGGCGTAAGCCCGAGTTTCTCCCATTCGATCATTTTGACAAGCCCGGCGCGGGAAAGTCTTTGGTCGTCCACGATCAATACATTCATCCGTGTCCCCGCCTTTGTTGACGATTCACGGCCTGATTGGCGCTCATGACTCATCGTCTTGATAAACGGCGGACGCTCCAGAAAGGCAGAGCGCCGCTCAGCTTTGCCACTTAGTATAGCATATGTTTCATGCCCTTCACTTACCCGCCGCCCATCCGAACCGGATGCAAAAAAATGGCCCCCCTCCGAAACAAAGAATGTCACCTCGAAATGTAAAACGTTTTCACGTACAGTTAACCTATCGAGAAAACGCTACCGTACATGCCGTATAAGCCGAAGCCGGATAACTGCCAAAGCAGGTTCCTCGCTAAGCTTGTATAGCCGCTATACGATCGACGGGGGGTCGAAACATCATGGCTGCATCCGCATCACGACTATTCCGCAAGCATTGGAAGGGCTATGCTTTCCTGATCCCGGTGTTTGCCGTGCTTGCGACGTTCAAGTACATTCCTTTCTTCAACGCGCTGATCATGTCGTTCTACGATTGGAACGGTGCGAACGTCCGGACGTTCATCGGACTCGACAACTTCGTCCAGTTGTTTCGAGACAGGACGTTTTACGTATCGCTGAAAAACATGGGAATATTTACCGTAACCGGGGTGCTCATTCAACTGACGGTGCCTTTGCTGGCCGCCGTTCTCGTGTTCCATATCAAGCACAACCGGCTGCAAAATATGTTCAAGCTCTGGTTCGTCATTCCGCTCGTCATTCCGGGCATCGTCATTTACTTGACCTGGCAATGGATTTTCGCCGGAGATTACGGCGTATTGAACGAGCTGCTCGGGCAAATCGGACTCGAATCGTGGACCCATGCCTGGCTCGGCGAAAGCAAGACGGCACTATGGAGTGTCATCTTCGTCAACTTCCCGTGGATCGGGGGAATCACGTTTCTTATTTATTTGGCGGGTTTGATGGCGATTTCCGGCGAACTGTTCGAGGTTGCCAAGCTTGACGGCATGAACGCCTTGCAGCGGTTCATGCATCTGGAGCTGCCGCTCGTGCGCAGCCAGCTGAAGATGGTCATGGTGCTGACGATCATCCAGCAAATCCAAAGCTTCGAGAACATTCTCGTACTGACCAACGGCGGTCCTGGACAATCGACGATGACCCCCGCGCTATACTTGTATATTCAAGGCTTCTCCTATAGCAAAATGGGGTATGCCTCCGCGATCGGTCTCGTCCTGTTCCTGCTGTTATTGCTGCTGACCTGGGCGAATAACCGGTTCGTCAAAAACACAGAGACTATCGACTAGAGAGGGGGGATTCGCCCATGCGATTCCGATTGGCGGCCGTGCCGCATTACTTGGTGCTGGCGATCCTGCTCGGGCTGACGCTGTTTCCTTTCTATATGCTGATCGTCAGCTCGCTGAAATATTCCGAGCAAATGATTTTGAACTTCTGGGGCGTCGGCTTCCCGCTGCATCTCGATAATTACGTGACGGCGTTCAAGCAAATCGGACCTTTCATCTGGAACACGGTGTTTATCTCCAGCTGTATCGTAATCGGCGTACTGATCATTTCGTCGTTCGCGGGCTATTCGTTCATGCGGTTTTCGTATCCCGGCAAAAACGTGCTGTTCATGCTCATCCTGTCGCTCATGATGGTGCCGGGCTTCCTCATTCTCATCCCGCAGTTTTTGCTCGTACAGAAGCTGGGCATGCTGAATACGTATCAAGGGCAAATATTTCCTCCGATGGCGTTCGGCGCTTCGATGGCGACGTTTCTGATGAGGACGTTTTTCGAGGGGCTGCCGCGAAGCTTGCTGGAGGCGGCCGAAACGGAAGGAGCCGGAGAGCTGCAAATTTTCGCCAAAGTGGTCATGCCGCTTTCGCTGCCGGTCATTTCCACGGTGTCGATCATCAACTTCCTGTCCGGCTGGAACAACTATATTTGGCCGCTCGTCTCGACTACGGGGGAGAAGGTCAAGCCCGTCATTCTCGCTTTAAGCACCGTGACCGGCAGCATGGATCAAGGCATCAGCGTCAAGCTGGCCGGATATATCATCTCGTCGATCCCGCTGCTCGCGCTCTTTCTAGTCGCTACCAAGCCTTTTATCTCCGGCATAACGTCGGGGGCGGTGAAAGGTTAGGATAGAAGAAAGCCATTATACACATAAGGGGTGTAATCCGATGTCGAATGGAACAAAGAGATTATTCTCGAAAGGCTTGACGCTTGCAGTGGCATCGTCCATCCTCCTCGCGGCCTGCAGCACGTCCAAGTCGGACGATACCAAAACCGCGGAGGGCGGCGAGAAGACGATCAATCTGACGTTTGCCGTGGAAACGCCGAAGCAGGAGGAGATCAAGGCGGTATGGCAGGAAATCGTGAACGGCTATGCGCAGAAAAAGCCGAATGTGAAAATCAAGCTCGATTATGCGCCGAACGACGGCGACGCCTTTCGCACATGGCTGACGACAGGCCTGATCGGCGGTACGGCTCCGGAAATCGTGCCGAGCCGCTACACATGGACGCACGAAGATTTGAACAAGGATCTGCTCGTCGATTTGACGGCGGAATATGACAAGCCGAATCCGTATACGGACAATAAGACGTGGAAGGACACGTTTACGCCGACGATTCTGAACGAGATGAAAAATCCGATATCGGCCAAGCTGTCGGGAGTCGCTCTGCAAACGCTGGCGATTCGCGTATTCTACAATCAGGATTTGTTCAAGAAGCAAGGCCTGCAAGTACCGAAGACATGGACCGAATTTATCGATGTGCAGAAGAAGCTGAAAGCGGCGGGGGTGACGCCGTTCGCCTTCGCCAATTCGAAGCCCGGCGACAACCATTTGCTGTGGGTCACCAATCTGATGACGAACCAGATCGCGGCCGATAAGGTCAAGTCGTACGACTGGAACCAGAACCGCCAGCTGGAGCTGAACGAGATCGCGGGCGCCGTCGACCAAGATACGATTAACCTGCAGGCCGCGGACTGGTTCGGCGTTATGCCGATCATCAAGGACTGGTCGCAATATTTCGCCAAAGGCTATAACGGCATGAACGGAGACACGGCGAAGGAAATGTTCATCCGCGGCGACGTCGCGATGGTCATGGCCGGCAATTACGAGCTGAACACGATTCAGGATTCGAAAGCGAGAAAATTCGAATTCGGCACGTTCGCGCTGCCTTACTTGACGAAGAAAGAACATCCGAATGCGGCCGAGAAATATTACGAGCTGGGCGGATACCCGGACATGGTGTTCACGATTCCGAAAAAAGTGACCGGCGACAAGCTGGAGGCGTCCGTCGATTTCCTCAAATATTTGTCCTCGCCGGAAGTGGCGACGGTGATGGGAAACAAAATGTATACGGCGACGACGCTCGTCGGCGTCAAGCTTCCCGATCATCTGCAAGGCTTTCAATTCGTCGGGGAACGCATTCTGGTCAACTTCTACGCCGCCCATATCAGCAAGAAGCTGAATGAAGATTTGGTGCGGATCGGCCAGCTGTATTTGGAAGATTCGGTTCCGCTGGACAAGTATGCGGCCGAGATGCAGAAGACGCTCAAGAACGACATGAATGATACGATGAAGTTGAACAACTGGACGAAAGACAATCAATACGGATCCAAGAAATAACCGGATCCGGCCCCGATTCCCCCGGCGCCCATGCAGACGGCGAACCGGGGGAATTGCCTGAATACGGACGGGTCCGGATCCCGATCGGGAGGGAAAGCGGATGAATTGCATCGTTATCGTTTGCGACACGCTGCGTGTCGATCATTGCGGACCTTATCATCTGGGCCGGCCGCTGAACCGGGTCGTTAGCCCGGAGCAGCCGGAGTGGACCGTGCCGACGCCGAATATGGACCGGCTCGCCCGCCGGGGCACGGTGTTCGACAACGCCTGGTGCGGCTCGACGCCTTGCATGCCGGCCCGAAGGGATATATATACGGGGCGGTACGAGTTTCTGGAGCGCGGCTGGGGCCCCCTGGAGGATGATGACCTCGATTTGCCGAGGCAGGTATCCGGTCCGCCGAATCAATCGCTCGGCTGGCAGCTTGGGCAAGGGTACCCGGTCAGCTACATGGTGACCGATCATTTTCATTTGTGGGAGCAGGGCGCGGGCAATTACCATATGGGGTACACCGGGTTCGATTTCGTTCGCGGCCACGAGGCGGACGCCTGGAAAACGGACCCGATCGTCTTCCCTTGCCCGGACGACGCGGGTCATAAGGTCGAACGCCACCATCGGAACGTCCATCTGACGCGCAAATCGGAGAACGATTATTTTTGCGCCCAAGTGTTCACGCAGGCGGCGGACTGGCTGGAATCGAACAAAACGCATGACGACTTCTACATGCATATCGACTGCTTCGACCCGCACGAGCCGTGGGATCCTCCGGAGGACTTGCTGAAAATGTTCGATCCGCGGGGATACGACGTGGACCGTTGGAAGTCGATGGTGCCGTACGACGAGTGGGGCAACCACTATTCGCCGGAGGAGCTGCGGCACGTGCAAGCGCGGTACGCCGCGATGGTGACGCTGACCGACAAGTGGCTCGGCATGCTTCTGGACAAGCTGGACGAGCTCGATATGTGGAAAAATACGATGGTCATATTCACCTCGGATCACGGCACGTACAACGGCGATCGCGGCCGGATCGGCAAGCTGCAGACGCATCAGCACGACGCTTGCGGACACATTCCGTTCATTGTCGCGCACCCGCAGGATGGGCATGGCGAACGGCGAAGCCAGCTCGTACAGCTCGTCGACATTTACCCGACGGTACTGAGCGCGGTAGGTCGTCCTTGCCCGCCGGATCGGCACGGCATCGACCTGCTGCCGGTGCTGCGCGATTCCGCAGCGGCTACACGCCGCTATGCGATCAGCGGCATGTTCGGACGAAGCGTGACGATTACGGACGGAGAATGGATATTGCACCAATCGCCGGTGCCGGACAACAAGCCTTTGTATTGGTACGGGCACAGTACCGCGAGGTTCATCCACTACGATCTCGGTCCGTACGAGAACGGGCGCCGCGCGGTCGACTGTCCGTCCTGGGAGACGCCGACGTGGCTTAGCGACAAGCGCGCGGACCCGAACGAGTTTGCGAATTTGGCCGAAGCCCTCCCGGACAAGCTGGCGGAGCTGCAGCGGGAGCTCGCCGACAAGCTCGTCGGGCTGGGCGCTCCCCCGGAGCAGTTGGAGAGGCTTGGCTTATAAGGCTGCTGCAAAAGTCGGATTAACTGGAAAACATCAGATTGTTGAATAAGTCAAAAAGAGAGAATTGTCATACAAAAAGAGGTGAGGGAAAGGTGCGGAAAGCGAATCGGCTGACTTTAAAATCGTGTTGTAACCGCTAAAATCATATAAACAACACGATTTTAACGGATGTGGAGCGCATTCCCCCACCTCTTGTCTCCGGCGCTTCCTCTCTTTGCAGACTTTTTCAACAGTCTCATATTTTCATGTTGTTGAGAAATAGAGCAGGAGGTTCATCTTATGAAAAAAGACAGCTGGTTCTGGGATCGCATGCGTCAGGTGCATGTCGATTTTCATATGCCGGAGTTTCCGCGGGAAGCGATTCGCAGCTTTGACGCAAAATCGTTCGTCGACCGGTTCGTCCGGGCGAAGGTCAACGTCATCGGCGTGTTTACGAAATGCCATTTCGGCAACGCTTTTTACGACAATACGGTAGGGCATAAGCACGGCGGGCTGAAGGAGGATTTCTTCGGCGAGGTGCTGGCTGAGGCCCGCAAGCATGACATCAAGGTAATCGCATATTACTCGCTCGGCACGGACGCGAGAGCCGTTCGGGACAATCCGGACTGGTATCAGGTGGACGAGCACGGAAACGTGCGCGGCGCCGAAGGGACGGTATGGGAGCTGCCGTGCCTCAATAGCCCTTATCGCGAGGAGCTTGTCCTGCCGCAAATCAAGGAAATTACCGAGAAGTACGACATGGACGGATATTTGTTGGATATTCCGTATTTGCACAACCATTATTGCTTCTGCCCGTATTGCAAAAAGAAATTCGCCGAGGAGTACGGACGCGAGATGAAGCCGGAGCTGCTGGAAACGGACCGCGAGCTCGTGGTCCGCTTCGGCATCGATACGGCGGCGCGCTGCATGGAGGAAATTGCCGCAACGGTGAAACGGATACGTCCGCACGTGCTGATGAACTGCAACGGCGCTTGGCGGATGGGCGAGCCCGATCGGGTCAACGCGACGAGCGATTACGGCTTGTGGGAATCACAGCCGTCGGCGACGGGCTCCTTCCACAACCATTCGATCCGCGCGCGTTATGCCCGCACGCTTGAAGTGCCCGTGCAAATTATGACGGTCCGGTTCACCGAGGGCTGGGGGCTGATGTCCTGCAAAACGGCGGAGCAGCTCAAATATGAATTCGCGACGATCATGGCGAACGGCGGCATAATCAATATCGGGGATCAGGTGCTGCCGGACGGGACGCTGCAGGATGGCGTGTACGAGGTGATCGGCGAGGCGTTCGCCTTCGTGGAGGAGCGGGAGAAGTATTGCATCCGGGCGGAAAGCGTGCGCGAGGTGGCGCTGATCGCAAACAACACGAACAACTGGTACCACGACAAAGACGATGCCGCAACGTTTGGAGCGGCCAAGATGCTGCTCGAAGGCCACCACCAGTTCGACATGTACTACAACGACGATTTCCCGGATTTGAGCGGTTACCGCGTCGTCGTGCTGCCCGAAACGGTCGAGCTGTCGGAGGCTTCCGCGGCGCGGCTCGAAGCGTTTGTCGCGGACGGCGGACTGTTGCTCTCGGCCGGCGAAGCTACGTTTTGCCGGAGACGTCAAAACTTCTTGCTGTCCGGACTGTTCGGCGTCAATTATTTGGAACGTTCGCCATACGGCGTCGGTTACTTGACCGAGCATGACGGACTGTGGAGGGGCGTCGCCCGCATTCCTCAGCTGATCGAAGCCCCGTTCATCAAAACGGTGCCGTCGACCGCGGAGACGCTGAGCTTTGTCCAGTGGCCGCTAACGGTACCTGCGGTCAGCAGGGCGTTCCGCCATCCGATTCCGCCCGGGGGCAACGTCAGCGATTGTCCGGGCATCAGCGTCAACCGGTACGGCAAAGGGACGGCCTTGTATATCGCCGCGCCGGTATTCGGCTCTTATTGGCATTCGAATCATTTCTGGGTGCGGCGGATCGTGGACAATTTGCTCCGGAGTCATTACCGCAAATATGCGGAAGTGGAAGCGCCGACGCATATCGAGACGAATTTGATGCGCAAGGACGGCAAAACGTATTTGCACGTCATCAACTTCCAGAGCAATCATGCGGGGGAGAAAAGCACCGCCTTTTACAACCCGATCGAAAATATTACCCCGGTGCACGACATTCGGGTCGTCATCCGCGACAACGAGCTTCGCAAAGCGGTCATGCGGCCGGATAATGTGGATTTGCCGGTCGAAGCGACCGAGGACGGAATCGCGTTTACGATTCCGCGGGTGCACATTCACGCGATTATCGAGTTAAGCATGGCGTAAGGCGGTTGAAGGGCGCACGCTTGCCCCGTTGTTGAGAAAGTCAAAATGAGAACAGTACCGTCTGAAAGGGGTTGGGGAAATGTACGAAAGCGGAGCGTCTGACTTTAAAATCGGGTTATAACCGCTAATATTCATCCAAATAACTCGATTTTAACGGAAGTGAGCATTCCCCTACCCCTTGCCTTCCTCGCATCCTCTTTTTGTATACTTTCTCAACAGTCTGAGGTCGCCTTTGGCGGCCTTTTTTGGTAATTTACACTTGATTTTATGGTTTGGCAACCCAATACATGGGAGTCCGGCTTCTTTTGTTATGCCGCCTGACTCAATGATACAATAAGAAGAAAAACCGATGAGGACAGGTGTTGATGCCGTATGAACGAGGATAGTCGGTATGGGGGTTCCGCTCTTATCGATTTATCGGACTATTGGTTCAAATTGCTGCACATAGAGCGAATGTCGGATAAAGGGGCGGCCGATGACGGCGGCGAGAAGTACGGGCCGCATTGCGATTACGAGCTGATCCTATGTGCCGGTGGCCGACTGAAGATGACGATAGGCGACCGGCAAGCGGAACTGGGCAAGGGGAGCTCGATGGTTGTCCGATCCGGGGAACGGACTCCTTCCATGGAATGGGTTGAAGGCACCCTAGCGTATGTGTTGAGATTCGGAATTTACCGGGAATTCGAGCATGACGGCATGCGGGAGACAAGGCCGGAGCCTTTTCCGCAGCGGACCGGGAACGTCGTTCAGTCCTCCGAGTCTTTCTTCGATTTGTGCGACGAAGCTTATCGATGCTGGCTGGAGGACCATCCGATCAGGCGCTTTCGCGGCCAATGCTTGTTTCAGGAGATGCTGTATCGTCTGTTTGCGGATATGCAAGCCGTTCGGCCTTCGGACACGGCGGCGGCATTGGAATTATCCAGGCAATGCATGGAGGAGGCTTGCGAGGAAGAATGGACGATCGACCGGCTGGCCAAGCTGGCCGGACTCAACCCGCATTATTACATGCAGCTGTTCAAAAAGAAATATGGCGTCAGCGCCATCGACTATTTGACCGGGCGGCGCGTCGAGAAAGCCAAAGAGATGCTGTCGCGTTCCGATAGCCAGCTGCGCCATGTAGCGAAGCGAGTGGGGTATTCGGACGAATTTTATTTCAGCCGCAAATTCAAGCAGCAGGTCGGCATGTCTCCGACCGTTTATAAGAGGAGCCGGCTGAACCGGATTGCCGCTTACGGCTATCCGATCACGGGCCAGCTGCTGGCGCTGCAAATGATCCCGTATGCGGCCGCGCTTCATCCGAACTGGTCGTCTTACTATATTCAACGCTATGGCCGGGATATTTCCGTCCATCTTCAAGATCCATACGGACAGGAGCATTGGGCCGTCAACCAGAAGAAGCTGCATGAATTCCGGCCCGAAGCGATTATTTCGACCGATTGGCTGGCGTCGGGCATCAGGGAAGAAATGGGCGGGCTCGCCTCCTCGTTTATTGTGCCGTGGGTCGATAAGGATTGGCGGGAGCACCTGATGCTGACGGCGCAATTCTTGAATAAAAAGGAGGAGGCTTCGTCTTGGCTGGACCGTTATGACGAGAAGGCCGAGAGCATCGGGCGCTCCTTGCGATCCGGCATGGGAGACGCGGCGACGCTCATGATCTATATTTACCGGGACAAGCTGTTCGTGTGCGGTGCCGGCCGGACCGGCGGCGTGCTTTATCGGGATTTGAAGCTGGCCTCGCCCCCTCAGGTCGAAACCATTTTCGCTTATAAGGAAATTGCGGCGGAGCGGCTTGGGGACTTTGCGGCGGAGCGGATGCTCGTCGTCCTCAGCGAGGACGAGCCGTCCAATGCCCATTATCGACGGCTTTGCCGGACGAAGGCATGGCAGACGCTGCCGTCGGTGAGCAGCGGGCGAATTTGGCTAGTGTCTCCGGACCCTTGGCTGGAGTACTCGGCTATGGGGAACGACCGGATGCTGGATGCGGTAATGAAATTATGGGATCAGGATCGTACAAAATAATTCTTAGTATAATCCATGGCAGGCATGCCTCTATTCAGATATAATCACATTATATGATAATGATTATCATTACTAATATGGTTCTGAAGGGGAGCAACATGAAAAAAAGCATAATTGCCGTAGTTATCCTTATGTGTATCATGTCCATTACCGGCTGCGCGACCGCACCCAAGCAGTCGGTGCCGCAGACGGCCGCATCCGGCAAGGAAACCGCACCGGCCGGGAAAAGCGGTACCCGGATCGTAACCGATCTGAAGGGAGAGGCGGAAATTCCGGCCAATCCGAAGCGGATCGCCGATATTTCCGGATCGTCGGAGGAGCTGCTGCTGTTGAATCACAAGCCGGTAGCGACGGCGAATACCGATTCCTACGACCACGCGAAGCCTTCGGCTTACATTGGGGACAAGCTGGCCGGCAGCACGATCGTCGGGTTCTACATGACCGAACAGATCAACATCGAGGCGCTGATGACGTCAAACCCCGATCTGATCATCATGAACAAGCGTCAGGACAAAATTTACGACCAGCTGAAAAAAATAGCGCCTGTCGTCATGCTGAAAAACGATCTGGAGAAATGGCGCGACCGGTTTGCCGAGATCGGAGACATACTCGGGCAAAAGCAGGACGTCGAAAAATGGCTGAAGGAGTACGACGCCAAGGCGGCCAAAATCGGGGAGCAGGTCAAAAGCAAATTCAAGGACGAGACGTTCTCCGTATTCCTGGCGCACAAGAAAGGCTTCTATTTATTGGGCAGCGAAGGAGCCGGTTCCGTCGTCCATGACGATTTCAAGCTGCCGAAGCCGTCAACCTCCCCCGATACGCCGGAGAAAACGATGGTTCTTCTGACCTTGGAAAATTTGACGACGCTGAACCCGGATCATATTTTGTTATTGTCGCCGGAAGGGTTCGACGAGGCCTATCAATCGTCGAGCGTTTGGAAAGGGCTTAAAGCAGTCCAGCAAGGAAAAGTATACCAAATAGCGGCCAATCCGTTCTACAATCAGGCCTATATGCCGATCGGCAAGATGGCGTTTCTCGACGAGCTTAGCCGGCAGCTGGTGAAGTAAGGGATGAATAGGAACCTTACTCCTACGGATTCGGCGGCAACACCGGACTTGTTCGATGCCAATATGCCGGGGACCAAGCAATTTACGATAGGTTCCGGGCAAGAAAACCACTGGGTCTACCGGATTTACGTATCCTGGCCGCAGGGGGAGCCGCCGGCTGACGGCTTCCCGGTCATCTATGTGCTCGACGCCAATTCCGTCATCGGGACCATGATCGAGGCCGTCCGGTTGCAGTCGGGCAAGCAGAGGGGAAGCGGTCCTTCGATGGCGGTAGTCGGAATCGGCTATGAGACGGACAAAGCCTTTTCGACGGAGCGTTTTACCGATTATTCGCTGCCCATGCCGGTTGAGGAGCTTCCCCCGTATTCCCGCGGAGGCGAATGGCCCCGTCAGGGAGGCGCGGATGCCTTTCTCCGCTTTATCGAGGAGCGATTGAAGCCGCTTATCGCCCGGATGTTTCCCGTCAATGTCCGCGAGCAGGCGATATTCGGACATTCCTTGGGCGGTCTGTTCGCCTTGCATGCCTTGTTCACGCGGACGGATGCTTTCCAAACGTATATTGCCGGAAGCCCGTCGATCGACTGGTACAAACGGCTTATCCTGGACGAGGAACGGCTGTGGAGGACAAGCCTCGGCAATGACAAGAAGCTTAACGCAAGGCTGTTGGTTACGGCGGGTGAAATGGAACGGGACCATCCGACGCGGATCAATGACAACGCCAAAGAACTGGTCGAGCGTCTGAAGCCGCACATGGACAGCGGATTGCATGTGGAGTACCGGGAGTTTGAAGGGGAAAACCACATTTCGGTGCTGCCTGTATTGATCAGCCGCGCGGTGCGGTTTTTCAAAGAAGGCTTGGAGTAAAAGGAAAGAAGAGATCGAAACAAAGAAACCACGGTTCCCCGGTTGCGGGTTGCGGGAGCCGTGGTTTCTTCTGTTTGCATGATCGTATTCAGCCCATCCGATTTTGCGTGGCTGCAAGGGATTGCTCATAGACGGGCCTGAGCAGCTTCTCTTGGACGCGCCGGCATGTATCCGCGGCAGTGTCGAGCTTCATCCAGACGTACAGCATCTCCAGCCCGATTTCCGAGAGCAGCCGGTAGCCTACGCCCAGGTCTTTGATCGGCACCGCGTAAGGAAGCAAATCTATGAACGAATGATAATGCTTCGGATGAATGGAATGGTTTACGAGGCTTCGGTTTTCGGCGACGCTCCGGTTGGCCGGAATGGAACAGGCGTTCATCTTCAGATAGCTTTGCGATGACTCCGAAGCCATATGCTCGGCGAATTCAAGCGCCGTCTCGCGATGCTCGCTTCGTGCAGGAACCGCGATTCCGCTGCCGATCAGCAGCGTGGACTTCTGTTTGTCGCTCGGCATGAAGGGAAGCACGTCCCATTTGAAAGGGAGCGAATGCAGCTCGTTCATGAAAAAATAGCTCGACAGCAGCAGCGCGACTTTGCTGTTCTCGAACAAAAAACGGTCGGCTCTAAAGTCTCCCTGCATGTATGGGGAAATCAAATTGCTGTGGATGAGGGATTCGAAAAATTGTATCGCCTCCACTGCGGCGGGTTCGGCGAAGGCCGGCCGGCCGTTTTCCCCGAAAAAGCTCCCGCCGTTCTGATGCATAAACATGAGCCATCGGCGTGGAGACGCGGTAAAAGCGAGCCCGTACTGCTGCTTGATGCCGTCGGCATCGGATTTCGTCAATTCCTTGGAAAGTCGCAGCAGGTCGTTCCAGCTGTCCAGCCTTAAGCTCTCCGAATCGGGTACGATTGACGAATTGCAGCAATAGACGATTGGCGAGAATACGACCGGAACGGCTCTCAGCTCTCCCTTGGCGCTGAACATGTGCAGCAGCTTCGGATAGATGTCGTTAGCCGATGACGCCCGGCATAGCAGATCCGTCTTGCCCGTATCCTCCAAATAGTTGAAATGGTCATCCGACAACAGGACGAGATCGGCTTGTTCTCCCGTCTCGATCTTATCCAGAACCTGTTGTACATAGTTGGCGTTAGGGAGCGGGATCAGCTCGATCTCGACATCCGGATGGCTGTCTTGAAACGTTCGGATCATGCGGCGATACACGGGAAGCTCGTAGCATACGTCATAGCAATAAAACTTGAGGCTCCTCCGCCCGGCCGGAATTTCCCGCACGCGGTTGCCGATGCACGGAATTTTCTCGATCAGACCTTCGCGTTCCAAATCGGCGAGTACTTTTCGCAAAGTGGTTTTGCTTAGATGGTATTGCTTGGCCAAGTGAGCTTCGGAGACGAGAAACTCCCCCGGCCGGATGGAACCGTTACGGATTTGTTCCCGAAGTTCCTGAAGAACGGCGTCGAGCTTGTCTTTACTGGAAACTCGTTTATTTATGGCGAACACCCCCGGACCTTGACGGAACTTTTATACATCATATCACGGCGATTACGCCATGAAAACAGAGCGGGGACAATCGCGCCAGCCGCGCTTTGCCGGCAGCTTTGCCACTGGGACAACGAGGCACACAAACAAACAAACAAACAATCCCGTAGCGGATGGAAAGCATGCAGTGCCGGAGCAAGGGCTTGCGTCCCGGAAATGGGTATTGACGGCGTCATGCAGAGTTGGTATCCTTTTAACGATACCAGTACAGTACCAGGATCGTCAACAAGGGTATCGCTTTTCCTTACTTCTCCGTTCCACTAGAAATGTAAGCACTTACAGGATTGAAATCCAAGGAGGCGTTTGCGTTGAATGCGAGAACAAGAAAAGGATTGTCTTTGCTGCTGTCGCTGGTCGTATGTATGGCCGGCATGTTTCTGATTACGCCGGTCCAAGCGGCGGACCTGTTGATCTCCAACCATAGCTTCGAGAACGATTTGACGGGCTGGACCCAGACGTTCGGGGCGGGCAATCCGAACGGCACGCTCAGTGCGGTAACGGAGCAGGCGGACGACGGAACCAAAAGCCTCAAACTGACGGACAACGATCCGGCGGGAGCCTTCGGCTTGGAGAGCGCCAAGCTGGCGGCGGCAGCGGCAACTACGTATGTCGCCTATTCCAGAGTGTATGTGACGAGCGGCAATGCGGATTTGTATATCCGGTTCTACAACAGCTCGAACGCGTATATCAGCGGCGCGTTTACTTCGATTTCCACCCCGTCCGGCGAATGGACGAATATTCAAGTCAAAATGACCGCGCCGGCCAATACGGCCAAAGTGGCGGTACTGCTCTACTCGAACAAGGAAAGCGTAGGGACGGCGTATTGGGACAATGTCCTTATCTCCAAAGAATTTACCGGCCTGGGCGTTCAAGTGTACGACGCTTCTCCGAACGGAACGACTTTCGGGATCGGACCGAATGCGCATAAAGCATACGGAGTCGTGACCGGCTCGGGCAGCCATTTGCCGAAGATGGAAGTTATCGATACGAATACGGAATCGGTTACGTCGGTCGTCACCTTCCCCTCAGGGACAACGAACCCGACCGGTGTCTGGGCTGCTGCCACCTCGACGGACGAATCGATCTACTTCGGGGCTTATTCCAACGGCAGACTTTATAAACATACGGCTGGTACTACGACAATTTCCGACCTGGGGCAGGCATCCTCCGGGGAAACGATCATCTATGATCTGAAAGCGGGAACGAACGGGAAAATTTACGGCGGGACATTCGACAGCGCGGCATTTTTCAAATATACGCCGACAGCCGGATTTGCCCAAATCGGCTCGAAGCCGTTTGCCTCGGGAAAAAACTACATAAGGGCGCTGGCCTACGACGCGACTCATGATGTCACCTATTTGGGCGTCGGCGCGAACGCCGCCGTACTCCGGTTCGATAATGTCACCGGCGAGACGACCGACATTTTGTCGTCCGCGTATTCCGGAATTTCCCTTCCGGGAAGCATCGATTATACGGGCGACCGGGTGTTCGTCGGCATCGGGGGAACGATGGTCGTGCTGAAGGTTACGGAAAATCCCGACGGTTCCTTCCAATCCGTGGCGACGGATGCCGCCGTGGGCGCGACCTCCCATGCTTCGCCCGAACATAACGGAAAAGTGTACTTCACCAATACGGGCAAATTGTACGCGTACGATATCGCCTCGAAAACGGCCTCGAATCTCGGCTTCGACGTCGGCGGAAGAGTCAAGCGCTTCGAGTGGGTGACGCTGACCGATCAGACGGGCTTTCCAGGCAAGACGCTCGTAGGCATATGCGCCATCAACAATCAAACCTATATTCTGAAATACAATCCGCAAAACGGCATGTTCCGGCTCGCTCAAGTCGGCGGCGCGGCCAAAATTCCGGGAGACCTGAATATGATCTCGACCGGACCGGAGGGAAATATTTATACCAGCGCGTATTTGACCGGCGGCATCGGCATTTACAAACCGATTCGCGGGGACGGGAACGACGCTTTGGAAGAAGTGATGCATTCTCCGATCACCCAAGTCGATAAAATGGGCGCGTACAACGGGAAAATGTATTTTGCCGCTTATCCGGGCGGGAACTTGTACGAATACGATCCTTCCCTGCCGTGGGCGGGCAACGTGAATCCGAGGCTGCTCGTAAGTACGGCGACCCAAGGCCAGGATCGTCCCAAAGCGCTTGCGTTCGGAGAAGGGAAAGTGTTCATGGGGACGGCGGCGAAAACGGGGGCCATGGACGGAGCTTTGACCGTCTATAACTTGACGACCGGAGCGTCCACGGTGCATGCGGGAATCGTGAATGATCAGAGCGTTATCGCGCTCGCGTATTTTAACGGGAAGGTGTATGGCGGCACGACCGTACGAGGAGGTTATTCGACGACGCCGACGACGACCGCGGCCGAGTTTTTCATCTACGATCCGGCTACCGGAACGATTGCGAAGCCTCCCATGCCGGTTGCCGGAATCAAGGCCGTCACCGAATTGATCGTGGTCGATAACAAGATTTGGGGATTCGCGGACGGCTACTTGCTCGTATTCAACCCGGCCAACAATACATTCGAATACTTCGAGCAAAAATATACGGATGTGTCCTACCCGAACGGAACTTACCGGGATGCCGATCTGGTCACGGTGGCCAAGGACCCGAATTACGTGTACGGCACGATCAAAAACACTTATTTGTTCAAAATAAACAAGTCGACCAAGGCGGTCACCAATATCGTCACGACTGGCGCGGATATGCTGACCGGCGATTTTTTCGGCAATCTGTACTATAAGAAGAATGATTCGGAATTGTGGCGGTACTCTTATTGATTACGGCCAAAAAACTGGTTCAGCTTGTATAGTCAAGACCCGAGCGCATCGCTGCTAGCGATGCGCTCGGCCGTTATGGCCGGATGCACTTGCTCTCAGACCCGATGGTGGTCCGCTCTCCAATGGGTTATGGATTTCTTGATCAGTCGGGGTTCCATCCCCGTTTCGGCGGCTTTCATGCATAGCTGGGGAAAGGAGGCGTCATCCGCGAAACGAAGTGCAATGATCTGCTGCAAGCCGAGTCTGGAATCCAATGGTTTGCCCGTAAGATGAATGTGCCGAAAGTTCTCCTCTTGAAGAATGCTCCGATCCTGCAATTTGGTTGCAAATTGCCGTACAAGCACCGCCAGTATTGCCATACATAAGGAAATACCGAAAATTAAAAGGGATGAATAACTGAATTGTTCTTTGAGCATGTGAACGATAGAAGCTATGAAAACGATAAGCGAGATCGGTGCCAGGACAAAATGGTATAAAGGTACGAATTTACGGTGGTTGACATAACTTTGCGATTCGAGATTACTCAATTTTCTACCTCCTCTTTGTCATAAGTACTAAAAATAATATAACACGTTTGCGGATTAACCAGAATCAGGAAATGGAAAAAATATTAAACACCGATTTTCTGTAAGAATGTCCAAGCATCAATTCGCTTTACAACGGTAAGCGGAATCCTTTACGATATCATCAAAAAAGCTTGCAATCAGAAGGATGTGGCTTTTCATGAAGGACGATATCATCTCTTCGTTGCTGGAAACGGCGGAGCTGAAGGTTTTGCAGTTCGATATCCATCGCCTCCGGGCGATGAATTACCGGAAGCGTACGTTCCGGCAGTTTTACATGATGACCTACGTGAAGAAAGGCTCCGCCAAGCTGAAGGTCCGGGACCAAGTCTATGATATCGATCCGGGAACCGTCATCTTTATTCCTACCTTTCTGGAGCATGACCAGTATAAAGACAGCGATGAGGAAACCGAATTTCTATGGTGGCATTTTACATACAAGATCCATAACTTGATCGATGTGCTGCCGCTTTTGCAAATCCCTTACATTTACCCGCTCAGAAATTACGAAAAATTCGAGGCGGTATTCGACGAATTCATGCGCACCACTTCCAAGGGAGGACATTTGCCCAGCATCATCCTGCACAAGGCCAAATCGCTCGAGCTGCTCTACTTGTTATTGGACAATGCTGTCGGACATGCGGAGCCTTCGGATAGCGGGAGGCCGGCGGACAGCTTCTTGTCCATTCTGCTGAAGATCGTGACGCAGCCGGGGGCTTCGCTGACGCTTAAGGATATAGCCGACGAATTGCACATGAATCCGACCTATGTCAGCAACCATTTCAAAGAGATGTTCGGCAAATCGCCGATCATGCTGCACCGGGAAATCAAAATCGCCAAAGCGAAAGCGCTGCTGGAGACGCGGGAGATGAACATTACGGAAATTAGCCGTATGCTCGGATTCAACGATATCCAAACGTTTACCCGCCTGTTCAAGAAATATACGGGAATTTCCCCGGGGCAATACAAAAGCCTGTTCGACCTGTAGAAGTGTTAAACTTCAACAAAGCCATGCTCTACTGATCCGAGACCCGAAACCTATACAATACTCTCGAGGGTACATAATCCCTGCTGAGGAGGTTTTTTGGATGGACACGTTTAAAATTGTTTTCACGGAAAAGGAAAAGGTGGAAACCCGAACGGAATCGCTGGATCCCGCGCTCGGTCCCACTCAAATGTTATGCGCCGCACGATGCTCCCTGATCAGTACGGGGACGGAGCTGCAATGTCTGCGGGGCGTATTCGATCCGGGGACGAACTGGTCCGACTGGGTGAAGTATCCGTTCTACCCCGGGTATTCCATGGTGGCGGAAGTGCTGGACATCGGAGCGGAAGTGAAAGGGATACGCAAGGGCGACCGCGTGTTCGTCGAAAATGCGCATGCCCAATATTTTAAAGCGGAAGCCAGTCGTGCTTGCCTTCTTCCGAAAGACGTGAGCGTGGAGCAAGGCGTGTGGATCAACCTGTCGAAAACGACGCAGCTTGGCGTGAGACGAGCGGAGCTGCAGCTCGGGGAAACGGTCGGAGTAATCGGACTCGGGATTCTCGGACAGCTGGTGACGCAATATGTATACAATTTCGGAGTAAAGGAGCTATTCGCCATCGATCCGGCGGAAAGCCGGTTAAAGCTGGTCCACGAGCGGCCGGGCATCCATCTGTTGGCCATGGATGCGGGCCAAGCCCATGAACCGATCAAGCAAACGACCGGCGGCAAGATGCTGGACGTCGTCTTCGACGTTACCGGCCATCCGATCGCCTTGGCTCAGGCAACCAGGCTCGTCAAGCCTTTGGGCCGCGTCGTATTGCTCGGGGATACGGCGACCCCTTCCCGGCAGGAAATGGGCCGCAATGTCGTCTCGAATTCGGTTTCCATCCTGGGCATTCATGGCCGCATGGAATACAAAGGTTGGAGCCATTCCGATATGGCCGCCCTGTTCTTGAGCTATATCACCCAAGGCCGGATGAACGTATCCTCCTTGATAACCCATCGCTTTTCCCCGTTGGAGGCCGTGGAGGCATACGGGTTATTGGCGAATAACCGGAGCTCGGCTATGGGCGTTTTATTTGATTGGACGAAGCTGGAGGGATAATCCGCGATTCCGGGCGTACAGCGAGCCGGAAATCGAGCGGATTTCATCCGACTGCGCCC
>NZ_VDCQ01000006.1:0-6063 GCF_006265175.1 Paenibacillus hemerocallicola
ATTGACGCTGCGGACGACGAGCAGCCTCGTAGACTCCATTGCATGGACGTCCGACAAACCAAAGATCGTTGATCCGGGGACCGGCGAAGTCGCCAGGCCGGCAGCGGGCCAGCCAGATGCAGTCGTTACGTTGATGGCTCAAGTCAGTTTGAACGGGTACTCGGACACCCGATCGTTTGTTTTGACGGTGAAGGCGCAAGCGAGTGCCAATAGCAAGCCAATCGCTTCGATTATACCGCAAATTGATCTGACGGTCGGAGGAGCGGTATATGAGATTCCATACTCCGCTTTGGCGACTGATCCCGACGGGGACGAACTGACAATTACCGGTATTACGAGTTCAGCTGCAATTCAGGTCGTGAAACAAGCAAACTCGCTAAGCATTCGAGCGGTGTCAGCCGGCCTTCCCTTTCTTTGGGTGACCGTCAGCGACGGTAGGGGCGGTTCGGTCACCGTCATCATAATAGTCAGGATTTCGGCTGCGCCGATAGGTTTTGACTTGCCTCTCCACGCAGCCTCAGGAGGAGTAAATTCGTAGGTTCAAACCGAACATCATACGTTTCGTTAAAGCCTCTTTGGAGATTCATCGGCGAACGTCGGGAATCTTTCGAAGAGGTTTTTTGCAACCCGCCGGAATTGTGTTTCCTTTGTCCCAAAAATATAATAGTAATGCGAACGCTACAATGAGGAAGGCGGTCCCCATGCCGATTATTTATACGGAATTAACAATCAGGGCGCCTATTCAGCGGTGCTTCGATTTATCGCGCAGTATCGATATTCATATGCAGTCTACAGCCAAATCCCGGGAGAGAGCCGTTGCGGGCGTCACGAGCGGCCTGATCCGCCTGGGGGAAACGGTCACTTGGGAAGCCGTTCATTTGGGAGTGAGGCAGCGATTGACGGTGCGCATAACCGAATATAGTGAACCTTCCTATTTCGTAGACGAAATGGTGAAGGGCGCCTTCCGGTCGTTCGTGCATCGGCACGAATTCGGCGAAGCGGACGGACAGACGATGATGAAAGATACGTTCGACTACGTTTCGCCTTTAGGCTGGCTGGGGAGGGCGGCCGATAAGCTGTTCCTCGAAGCCTATATGCGCCGGTTTTTGCTTGAGCGTAATAGGTATATCAAGCAGGTTGCCGAAGGGGAGCAGGAGCTGCCGAAATAATGGAGAAAGTTACCCTGGGACGGTGTTACGATGAGATTCGAGATGCAATCCGTAATGAATTCTTCGCCCGAGGAGCTATGGCGTTACTTGAGCGATACCCGCATCTTTCGGCAAGTGGCCGCTCCGCTGATGACCTTTGAAAGCATGGACCATAAAGGCCTGCCGGCAAACTGGGCCGAGGGGAAGTCGTATAAATTGGCGATGCGGGCATTCGGAGTGGTGCCGTTGGGACATCATAGTATTACATTCGTGGCGATCGACGAGCACAGCCGATCCGTGAAGACCCGGGAAACCGGACTTCTAATCCGATCATGGAGGCACACGATGAAGGTTGTCGTGGATTCCAACGATAAGACCATCTTTCGCGATGAGCTGGACGTAAGAAACGGCTTGCTCACTTGGCCTACATTTGTCGGAGCCTACTTGTTCTTTGGGTACAGGCATTGGAGATTCAAACGTCTCATCGACAAAGGGGTTCTGGCAGAAGACCGGGAATGACCGATATTGTTACGACCCTGTGTGCGCCTATAGCCACCCGGGGGCTTTGTTCTTGCGAAAAAACTTCAGATATTGCATGATAAGAATGAACTGTTTTTGCAACGGTTACGTTTACTTGGATAAGGTCGTCGGAAACGGCCGGGGAGTACCGGATACATGCAAAAAGCAACGGATGGAGAACTGATGCGGCTCATTCGCGGACGGGATCGGGACGCCTTCGAGCAATTGTACGACCGTTATGTCAAGCTGGTCTATTCGTTTGCCTTGAAATCGGTTCGGAGCGAGCAGGCGGCCAAAGAAATCGTGCAATTGGTATTCACGCGATTATGGACGACGGAGAAAGGATATAATCCGGATAAAGGGCAATTCGTCAATTGGCTGATTACCGTGACCCGCAACATGACGATCGATTATGCCCGCAATCAGCGCAAGCATGAGTCAATCGTGGCGATCGAACCGGACCAATGGGTCAAAATACCGGACGACAGCCTGAATACGCCGGAGGCAAAGGTTACGAGGCTGTGGGTGCGCGAGCAAATACGGGATGCTTATCATTTATTGTCCGACAATCAGATCAAGCTGATCGAGCGGGTGTATTGGGAAGGCTATACATTAAGCGAAATCGCTGAAATGAATAACGAGCCGCTCGGTACGATCAAGAGCCGGCTTCATCAATCGTTGAAGGTACTGCGCAAGCATTTGACCACGCAGGAGGAGGGGACATGACCATGGAGACGAAAAACGGACATCCTTGCGACTATTTATTCGATTGTTTGATAGGCGAGGCAACAGCTGCCGAGCGCAAGGCGTTTGAACGCCATTTGGCCGAATGTCCATCTTGCTCCAGGCAGTGGAATGAAATGCTCGAAGTGTGGAACAGCTTGCCGGGTGTTATGGACAGCTCGGAACCTCCGGACGGGCTGAAGGAAGAAGTGATGAAGTCCATTTTCGGAGCGGAGCGGAAGGGACCATCCAAAGAGCCGGCATCCGCAGCCGAGCCGAATCAACCGCTTGTTCCCGCACCGGAAGCCGGATACCCGCAACCCGCCAGGAAGCGCCATAGACGGAAATATGCTTGGGGGACGACGGTCGCGGCCGTTTTTCTGGCCGTATGCGTATGGTTCTATGCATCGCACGGAGAAGAATCGTTCGTTGTCAATGCGGTCGAGCAGCCGCTCTATGTCGAACAAACATATGTGCTCAACGCGGCCGATAACAACGTGAACGAGGCGCAAGGCACCGGCTGGATCGTCTGTCAAGGAAACAAAAAGAAGCTTGTGCTGAATACGAGCGGATTGGCCACGACGAGCAATGACGAAGCGTACCAGGTATGGCTGATCCATGACGGCAAACGGCAAAATGCCGGGACGTTCTGGGTCGATCCGAAAGGCAATGGAGTGCTCGTGTACGATTTGCCGCGGAGAGACGCGGAGTTTGACACGATCGGAATCACCCTCGAGCCGGATTCCCGCGGTACGCAACCTCGAGGCAAGAAAGTGCTTGGCAATTAATGCGGCAATAAAAGAAGGACTACCGGCATCGTTCACCGGGAGTCCTTTTTATGTCCAGTATTTATTTCGGATTGTTCAGCACCGGGGTATACGAAGAGGCGATGAACGTGTCGACCTTGGCTTCGGAGATGACCTGCGGATAAAATTTGTTCGGGTCCGGCTCATGCAGCACGTAAGTGATTACGGCATTGCCGTCTTCTCCGAACTCGATGGCCGATACGGAAATGCCGTAGCCCGGATTCGGTCTGTCCGCCCATACAAGCGTCACCTTGTTTACTTCGTCGTTGACCTTCGTTACGTTCAGCTTAATATCCGCTTGCTGGGCAGGCGGCTTCGGCAAAGGCTCGTGCTGCTTGGAAAATTGGATGGCCGCATGAAGCATACGCGCCGCTTCGCTGCGGGTAATTTCTTTTTTCGGATAAAAGTATCCGTTGTCGAGCTCGGTCATTTTCCCGAGAAGCAAGTTCTGGATGCTGTTCATGTATGCTTTCGTCACTTCCTGCTCGTCCTTCAGGACGACGTACATTTTCACGAACGCATAATCGCCTTTAGCGATCAAGGCGTGAAACAGCAGGTCTGCATATTGTTCCTTCGTCAGCTTCTGCATCGGATCCGCATCTTTGGGAATCGGCACTCCATTCAACGAGGCATACAGAAACGATTTGGCGTACCAAGCGTCATCCGGCACATTCGTAAATGTATCGCTTGCTTTCGGTTCTTTGATAAATCGGATGTGATCGATATTCAAATCGAACGCTTTGACGAGCATGGCGACCGCTTGAGCCATAGTCACGGTTCCTTTCGGCGCGAAAATCTGTTCCGTCACTCCATTAACGATACCCGCTTTCTGAAGGGCGGCGATTTGCGCTTCATTCGGATCGCCTGTAGTGTCGGTGAATGCATATACGGAGCCTCCGAGCATCATGAGCAGCGCCAGTACGGCAGCCATCGCGATTGTCAAACGTTTTCTCATTTCTTATCACCCGCTTAGTTGAGATTGGGATTGCGATCGATCGTTCCAACCTTACAAACGAGGCCTGGCAGGAAAAAGTTGCACCTTTCTGTTTTTTATTTACGGAGACGAGCTTTTCAGCCCGTCAGTCTGGCGTTTTTTATCCGACGAATTAATCGTTCAGACCGGCTCTGCACGTTCCAGAATCGGAGGCGGCATCGGTTAGAGAGTAGGCGATCAAGGTAACGGATTGTCCGGTTTCCCGTTTCAATCGCTCCTCGAGTCGTACGATTTCATTGATCAGTGATGGATTTTCATTGAAATCGGTATATGCATATTCATCGATTGTGGACAAGGAACACACTCCTATTCGGCAAAGTTGCTGATGAATACCCCTAGAGTCACCGGAAGGGGGCGGAACTATTCATCAAGACCGGGTATTTTTGCAAGAATGATTCGGAGTTGACGTTCCGGACTTGCATTTCGTATAATATAGGAACAAACGTTCTGTTCTGGAGGGCTGTTCTTATGGATAAAATTTCGGTCGAATGCAGCGCGGATCGGCAGCATGAGGAAAATATTCGTTCCTTGGCCGTGGCCATGTTTACGGAGAAGGTGGCTATCGTGACCGTCAAGGGCGATCTGGAGCACCAGACGATCCAGGGACGCATCACGAAGCTGGACAAGGAGCGGAAAAGAATCAAGATCGAGAATGCGGAGGAATATTGCTGGGTGGATTTCCCGGACGTGGCGGGGATTGAGCTCGTTCTCGATTGAACGTCGCTTTGCCTGTATGGTATGCTTAAGATCGGTATATCGCATAAGCAAAATGATATTGGAGCAGAGTGAATCGGATGATCGTATCGGAAAACATAGCAGGCAAGTTGAATGAGTTTGCGGAGCAAGCCCATGATTTGATCTTCTTATTGAGAGCGAAGCAAAACGACGAAGGAATCAGCAGCTTGTCCGCCAAAGAAATGGCAGCCGTTTTGAATACTTCCATTCCGGCCGCCAAGGAGAGAATCGAGAAGCTGATCGGGTTGGGTTTGGTGGAGAAGACCGGCTCCAACTCGTACAAGGTCATTCATTCGGACCTGGAACGGACGCACTATGGCGTCGTGACCGGACTGACGCGGGTTCTGTCGGATATGCCGAACGCCTCTTACAAGGAGCAAGCGGAAGCATTGGGGATTTCCCAAAAGGAATTGGAGATCGTCTACGGACTACTCGTATACTTGATTCGTACATAATCGATTAATCCCATGAAAAGCCCCGGATTCCGGGGCTTTTACAATGCAAATGTTGCAACTACAGCAAATCTCGGAAACGGCGGTTTTCGGGATTGCGCAGCTGTTTTTTGGATACAAAGGCTATGCCGGAAATCGAAATGACGATGAGCAGGCAGCTTTCGAAAAATGAAATGTAGCCGTCGTTGGCCCACATAAACGTCAAAAACATGAGCAGCCACATGTTCACATAGATGTATTCGTACAAAAGTCTCAGCATGTCAACCTCCTGCGCTTCATTCTCTCTCTATTTTATGAAATAATGATCAAAAAATGAAGGGCAAGACAATCTTTACCTCAATACGTTTGGGGTTCCGGCGTATTTATCGGGATGCGGTGCCCGCCGCTTTGGGAGCCGCCATGCTGTCCGCTCCAGCCGCCATGTCCGTCATGGTGACCGCCGTGCTGACCGCCGTGCTGACCATCCCAGCCGCCATGTCCGCCTTGCCAACCGCCGTGCTGACCGTCCCAGCCGCCATGTCCGCCTTGCCAACCGCCGTGCTGTCCGTCCCAGCCGCCATGCCCGCCTTGCCATCCGCCATGCTGTCCGCCCCAACCGCCGCCATGTCCGCCTTGCCAACCGCCGTGCTGACCGTCCCAGCCGCCATGTCCGCCTTGCCATCCGCCATGCTGTCCGCCCCAACCGA
>NZ_VDCQ01000006.1:6073-212428 GCF_006265175.1 Paenibacillus hemerocallicola
TCCGCCATGCTGTCCGCCCCAACCGACGCCTTGACCGCCATGCCAACCGCCATGCCATCCGGAGTGTCCCGGCCAACCGCCGTGCTGGAACGGAGAATAAGAATACGGGAAGAGATAAGCCGTCGGGTAAACTTGCTGCGTGCCTAACGAGTATGGATTGTAAGACATTTGAATCAGTCCTCCTTTTTCGATACGACAGCATATGTTGCTCTGGGCACGCTGGATGCTTGCCTATACGATTTGGGCTTATCCTTTCCAATATTTTCTATTCAGGCGAACGGATGTTTGAAATACTGAAACCGAACGTATGTTTGTGTGCGGTGGAATGGCACGGCAAAATGATCAGGATAATGCCGCAACAGCGAGTATACGGGATGAAATCGTGGAGGAAATGGCACGCAGGTTCGGATGGAAAGCGGATTTCGTTCACGAAAAGAGGACGAATATGCCGCCGCGCGATGCCCTGCAACGGGAATTGCCTTCCAAGGAGACGATGCTCAAGAGGCTGGACAAAAACTTGGACGAGACCGCGGCGGCGGGCCATGAACGGTTCGTTCTCGCCTAAGAAGGTTCATGCGATGTGCGGGACCAACAAGCGATGAGCCGTTTTATTGAAGAAATGATTAGGATCGCAGAACAATGGGACGATCTGCAACAGATTAGTAGCGTATAAGAGGCGCTATGTCGGGAAAAAAGATCATAGTTTATACGACGGGCACATAGAATGGAGTCACCGAATACAGAGGTGATGCGATATGGAACGAAACGGCTCCGCCGTTCGAGGATTACTGTTTGCGGTCATGCTCGTTGCACCGGTTTGGGCCATTGTTGCATGGCTTTGGAGTCACTCGTGAGAGTGGCTTTTTTGCTTGTTCGAAGCTCTCGTCGATCATCCGGAGAAATCGATTCGGGTTCCGACGAAATATCCGAGCGTGATGAAGAACAGACACCATAACAGAGCGCCGAAGCCGGCATACCATAAATATTTCCGGTGGTCCATTCCGCTTACGCCGGACAAATAACAGGTCAAATGACGAATGCCAGGGATGAAATAACCGAAGCTCACGGTCCATAGTCCGTACCGGTTAAACCATCTCTCGGCTTTCCCGAGTCGACTCGGCGTCAGCTTGACCCACTTGCCGTATTTCCATAGCAACGGTTTGCCGAATGCTCGCCCGGCCCAGTAGCTGCATACCATTCCGGTCATGGCTCCCAGGAAGCTGACCGCCAAGGCGGCAGGGTAATCGAGCAGATCGAGAGAAGTCAAGTAGCCGACAAACGTCAATAGCAGTTCATCCGGAATAGGTATGCCGACGATACCGAGGGCGAGCAGAACATACAGCGCGATATATCCGTACTGGGCGACCATGTCTTGAACAAAACTCATCGTCTCACTCCATCTGTTAGTGCGAGTGTTCCTCCTCCGGCTGTTGGGCCGAACGGTCTGACGGCTTCCCGATCGCTTGCACGTCCAGGATGTCCAACAAGAAGACGAAGGTCGGAATTCCGACGATCAGTCCCCATACGCCGAAAAAATGCTCGGAGAACAGAAGCACTACGAATGTGTAAAACATCGGAAGGTTGGTCTTCGACGCCATCAACCGCGGGTTGAGCACATATGCCTCCAAGGCATGAACGACAGTAATGACTACGAGCAGGTAGACGATGTACAAAATTCCCCCGATGCTGTATGCGATGGCGCATAGCGGAATCAGAGACAGGAACACGCCCGCCACGGGAACAAGCCCGAGAACGAAAATAAGCAGCGCCAGCACGAATAAGTTCGGAAAGCCCATCAGCCATAGCGCCAATGTCGTTACGATGCAATTGATAAAGGCGATCAGCAGCTGCGTTTCGATAACCTTGCCGAAGGTGTGGACGAATTTGCGTCCGAAAAATTCCACTTCGTTAAACAGCCAAGCCAATTTGCTCGTCCGGAATTGTCTCGTGAACCGGACTACGTTTTCTTTGCCGAGCAGCAGGAACAAGCTAAGAAGCAGGGCTAGAAATAGATGGAATCCCCAATTGCTGACTCTCATTACGAATTCGAGTCCGTGCTTGACCGTGCCTTGAATATTGATCGTATTCAGGAAAGAAACGAGATAGCCGGCCAGTTCGTTTTCTTGAGGCATCGTATTGACGCGCTTCACCAGATCGATCAGCTGCCCGGTCTGATTAATAAGCGCCGGAAAAAGCTTGAAGCCCCCGGCGATCAGGAGCGCCGTGAGTGTCGCATACAGCAGCGACAACACCAGCTTGGAATTCACCGGTACGACCTTGTTCAACAGACGGGATGTATGGAAATGCAGTCTGTCCATCAGAAAAGTAAGCAGAAAGGTCAATAGCATAATGTTGAGCATACTGCGCAGCATTACGAGCAGCAAGCAAAACAACGCGAGGATCAAGAATCGCCGTGCATCTTTTTTTTGCAGGAGGGTGACGATGAAGTTCATGGAAACATCCTTTCTGCGGAGGACACGTCTTTGGAGTTCAATCATATTAGCAAAATGTTGTGTATTTCATGTGTTCATAGCGGGGTGAACGGAACATTTTGCGTTGTCGCGGCGGTTCTGGACATACAAAAAACACAATCATCGGTTATACTGGACATAAAACGTGTAGACGCTCGATCAACTGTAGCGATACCGGGAATCGGGGGTGCGCAGAAATGAAGCGAGACATCCTGCTCATCGAGGACGAGAGCCGGATCCGCGAAATCGTGGCGGACTATTGCGAACGCGAGCAGTGGAACGTATACGAAGCCGAGAACGGCAGGCAAGCGTTGGATATGCTGGAAACGTTGAAGCCCGATCTGGTCATTCTCGATATTTTACTGCCGGAATTGGACGGCTGGACGGTATGCAAGCGGGTGCGGGCGCAATCCGACGTGCCGATCATTATGCTGACGGCGAAGTCGGAGGACGACGACAAACTGCTCGGATTCGAGCTTGGCGCGGACGATTACGTCACGAAGCCGTTCAGTCCGAGACTATTGATCGCCCGGGCCAAAACGCTGATCAAACGGGCGGAGGGCACGATCGGCAAGAACGACCATCTTGTCCGCTTCGGCCGCGTAGCCATTAACAAACGGGCGCATCGCGTGGACATAGATGGAAACGGGATCGAGCTATCGCCCAAGGAGTACGAGCTGCTTCTCTATTTGCACAGAAACGAAGGCATCGTGCTGTCCAGAGAGACGATATTGGACCACGTATGGGGCTTCGATTATTTCGGAGATTTGAGAGTCGTGGACACGCATATCAAAAAATTGCGCGGCAAGCTGGGCGAAGAGGCCCGTCATATTCGCACGGTGATCCGCTCCGGCTATAAATTCGAGGAGGACCGATGAAGAGGCGCGGAATCATTGTCAAGCTGTTTGCGATTACGGCGTCGTTTTTTATCGCGTTATATGCGATCGTCCTTGTTTGCCAGCTGTTGTTTTTCGAACGGTTTTACGAGCATCACAAGCTGAGCGCGCTCGAGAAGAAGCTGAAATCGTTCGCGGAGCAGTACGAGCAGACGAAAGAGGACGATTCCCGCATTTCCCGCGAGATCGCCTTGTTCATTAACCGGAACAAGTCCCAGATGGCCGTATTGACGCCGCAAGGAAAAATATTGCACGACAACCCGTTTCGCATCGTAATCCGGGAGGCCGACGGGCACGAGGTGAAAATATCGCTGTCGCCCTTCGCGGCCGCCCAAGGCCGGGATTTGCAGGCGGCGAAGCTGAAGCGCGGCGACCGGATCGAGGTCGAAGGATTTTTCGAGGACGAGGCGGCGCGGGATTGGCTGTATCCGGTCCTGATCAAGAAGGCCGGGGCAAAGGAAATTCGCGGTCCGGAAGGAATCGAGACGCCTTTCCCGAAAATACGCGTCAGCGGAGACATTACCGAGCTGCTGCTCCCCGGTATCAAGCAATGGAATATGAGGCAGGGTATGTTATCGCTCGCGCTGGAGGAATGGTTCCCGCTAAAGGAAGTCCATGCGGCCGAGCTGCAAAAAGGACACCTGGTGAAGCAGGAATGGACCGATTCGTGGAGCGGGGTGCGCAGTTACATCGCTATCCAGCCCGTACTGAGGGACGGCCGAGTCACCGAGCTCGTATTCGCCTATACGTCGCTCCAGCAAATCAACGAAGCTTACGATGCGCTTCAGCTGTTCTACGTATATATCGGAATCGGCGGGTTTGCACTTATCGTGCTGTTATCCTTGGTGTTCTCGCGCATCGTGTCCAAGCCTATTTTGTCGTTGAACAGCGTGGCTCTGCGCATGGCGAAGCTGGATTTCGCGGCAAAATCGCCGATGCGAAGAAACGACGAAATCGGCAGCTTGTCCGACAGCTTGAACAGCCTGTCCGAGACGCTCGGCATTACGCTGAAGGAGCTGCAGCAGGCGAACGACCAGCTGCGCGAAGATATGGAGAACAAGCGGCAAATCGAGCGCATGCAGAAAGAATTCGTGTCAAACGTCTCACACGAGCTGAAAACCCCGCTAAGCATCGTAAGAGGCTTTGCCGAAGGATTGAAGGACGGCGTAGGCGAAAGCAAGCGCGAGCGCTACACGGAAGTGATTTTGGACGAAACGGAAAAAATGGAAGAGCTCGTCAAAGACTTGCTCGAGCTGACGAAGCTGGAGTCGAAAACGATCAAGCTGAAAAAAACGTCGTTTTCCATCAGCGAGCTGATGGAGGATATCGTGGACAAGCTGTCGCATCATTTGAGCATCAAAGAGCTGAAAGTCGTCATTGTGCCGGCCAACGAACAAGAAGTCCACGCCGATTCGGTCAAAATCGAGCAGGTGCTGTTCAACATAATGATGAACGCGATTCGACATGCCGTTCCCGGAAGCGAGATTACGGTAAGGATCGATAAGGAGCGCGACCGGGTGCGCGTTGCGATCGAGAATGAAGGAGAACCGATTCCGGAGGACCAGATCGAGCATGTATGGGAGCGGTTTTACCGTACGGAACGTTCCCGCAACCGAAAGACCGGAGGGACGGGACTCGGACTCGCGATCGTCAAGCTCATCTTGGAGCTGCATGAGAGCCGGTATGGGGTTATGAACACCGGACGCGGAGTTTCTTTTTATTTCGATTTATGAGGAATGGGAAATAATAACAAGACCATGAAAAGGCCGGACCCGTGTCCGACCTTTTTTTGTGCCGATCATAGTGGATGCCGCGCAGTAACGCCGGCCCGCAGGATACTGTTACTCGTCCGCCTTGGGGTAATCGGCTTTGAGCGCGTCGGCGCTGTCGTACCGCTGCGTCTCGAATATAAACTTGGCCGGTGCTTTGTCCGTCCGGTTTTTGATAATATGTCCGTATACCTTGTTGCCGGACGCGAAAATGAACATCGTTTTATCGGGCTCGTTGGCGAGCGAATATTTCTCGATCATGGGACACCTCCGACAAGTACAATTCGGCAGTTCAGGGGAAATCCCTTCCTTGCAGACCGCCGAACTTTCGCTAGAATAGATGGCAAAGAGAGAATGAAAAATAAATCGAGATTAGTGTTGACATGTCCATAGAATCTTGATATTATATTCCTTGTCACCAGCGAATACGATCTGTTAGCTCAGCTGGGAGAGCACTATCTTGACAGGGTAGGGGTCAGTGGTTCGAGCCCACTACAGATCATATTACAGAAGAAGTCCTTGATGTCAAGGGCTTTTTTTATTTTTGTTGATGATTTTCTCCCCAAGCTGCAATGAGCATCCCTTGCGCAGCCAATTTGATAATGATCCGATTAAACTTCTCCATTTCCTCTGATGAAAGGCCTGTCAATTCTAAAATAATTTCCCTTTATGATTGCCGATCGATTCGCCTTCTTCTCCTGCCACTTCCAGCAAGCTCGCACGCTTCCATAAACGTTCGACTCATGAAAGCGAGAAGGATATTCTTGTTTTCCTCGCTGCCGAATATGCGTTAATGATGCTGGAGATTTTGTGGTGTCATAAAATGCTGTTGAAAGAAGGAAATGCCGGTTGGGTATAGAATGAGTTGTGGAAAGGAATGAGACTTAAGAACTAATTTTCGAATAGTCAATAATGCCAGGGAATGAGTCGATTCAACTTTTTGCCGGAATATACTTCGAATTGAGGAAAGGATGTTCATCGTGACCAAAAAGCTGATCGTATCGATCCTATTCAGCATGGCTTTTGTTTTCGTAGTCCTTCATTTTGCCTTTGCTACCGTGGTCGCCGCCTCTTCTCAAACGTTGAGTATTGTCGGAGCCCAAGGCACGACGGGGCAGACCGATCAGTACACCGAATTCTCGCTGGACAGCGGGCAAACGTGGCGCCGGGCGTATTTGTACGGGGTGCATCCCTGGGGGGTTATAGAAGGAACCGACAGCTGGATCAATTGCGGTCCTTCCGGTTCCGATTGTGCGGGCATGGATGTCCTTTACCGCGTTCGGTTCATCCTTCCGGATGACTTCTCCAAGCCGCAGACCCTATTCCAATTCAAGGCCGACAATGCTGTCACGATCAGACTGAACAACACCTACGTGTCCGATATTACTACGGAAGGCACTGTGACCGGCGACACATACACGAATGGCGCGCTTAAAGCCGGCATAAATGAGATCGGGATGGTTCTCCATGATTACGGCGGCTTAACGGGGTTGAATTACAAAATCACGATAAATGTCGATGCGTCGTCAACCCCGACGTTGGTGACCGCGCCTCTTTCGGTATTGCCCGCACCGACATTAAGCGGAAGTCCGGATATACCGACAAGAGATACTGTCAGCGTGACGATCATCTACCCGGCCGATGCCGTTCTGAAGGAGTACAGCCTCAATGGAACGGATTGGATCGGTTATACTTCAGCGGTCGTTATGACGGATAATGGGACGATTCATGCCCGATGGAAGGATTCGTTAGGCATAGTTTCCAGCACGGGAACGTTTGCCGTATCCAATATAGACAGAACTGCCCCTGCGACACCGACGCTGAGCGCCACGCCAACGACACCGACGAATGGCGATGTGAAGGTGACCATTGAGTACCCCGGGGATTCGGTGCTGAATAAATACATAATTGGAACTGGCGAGGCACAGGGATATGTCGGGTCCATTACTCTTTCGGTGAACAATGTCGTTTATGCCTACGCGGTGGACGCGGCCGGAAATACAAGCGGTGTCGGAATGCTTACGGTGAGCAATATCGATAAAACGGCTCCGACCACGCCAAGTCTCTCTGCGGATATTACTAATCCTACCCTCAGCGTTGTTCGTGTGACCCTTTCCAATTGGGGCGATGCCACGGTAAAAGAATACCGAATCGACGGAGGCGACTGGAAATCTGTAACGGATTCTTCCGAGGTCGTCATGACGGCCAATGGAACAGTGGAAGCCAGAGGGCAAGATAGCGTAGGAAACAAATCTGCAATAGGCCTGATTCAGATCAACAACATTGTGTCGGATCAGGATCCGCTTAAAATTACAGTCGCTGCGATGAATTCAAATGGGACGGAGATTGCTTTGCAATTTAATCATACATTGGATCTCCGCACACCGCTGACCAAAGAGAAGTTCCATTTGAATGGACCGGCCGTTTCCATAAGCAGTGCGAGCTATGCTTCGCATCAAGTGGTTGTACTGAAACTTGCGAATCCTTATGTTGCAAATAACGAACTACAGCAAATCACTCTGAATGTCGATTCCGGAGCCGTTATGGATAAAGGAGGAAAATCGATTCTGGAATGGAGAGGGCTTCCTGTCAAATCACAGATGGAAACCGACATCTTGCGAGAACGATTGAAGTCGTTACCCTCCGGCAATCCTGCTGCGGCGATCAGGATAAATTCCGTAGTGAAATATATGCTTCAATTCCGTGACGATATTACGGGGGACGGCACTTTTGACCGGAATGACATCTTGTTTTTACTGCTGCAAATAGATAGGCTGGAAGAGTAAGCCTCTGTTCGCAAGCTCAAGTCCATGCGTTGATCTCCTGTCGCTCGAGGAGCTTAACGCATGGACCAAAACGGGCGATGTCACGTTGAGGCGATCCTCATCAAGGCTCGTCGATATAAGTATCTTTGTCGGCAACATTATAAATGTCGTTTTCCAAATAGGCCGGCGTGGAAATCGGGACATTGTCCGGTTTGTTGCGAGCCTTGCCCTCGGTTTCTTCATTATTGGTCAGCTTCTCACTATAGTCGTCAGGCATGGCGTTCTCTCCTTCCTATCATTGAGCCCTGTGCATCAATCCTTGGGGGTTCGATCCAAATACAATCGGGTGACTTCCGTAAACTCTCCGCGCTCCACGTCTTCATCCGACGCTTTCTCTTCCAAAGGATCACTCGTATTCATTCCGGGCGCGATGGTAGGTCCATGCTCGTCGCGTATTTCCTTTTCCAACATTTTCACCGCCTTTCACGAAGATTATCATTCCGAATCGTCCCGGATTTATACATCGGCTCATAGTCCCTGAAGCTTGTCCCCGGTTTCCTTTCTTTTGTCATGGCTTAACTTGACAAAAACCGTGGACATGCTGCAGTCGGGGTTATCCACGCGAATATCTCCATTGTTGAAATGGACGTGATCAATGCCTAGACTATAGAACAAAAATTTCCGATGATCCTCCAAGCCTTCAAATGAAAAGTCGCCCATATAGCGAAAAATGTCATCCTCCAGCATAAGCAAATGGATGCTCTTGGCATTCACATGAATATTGACAAGCAATGTATCGGAGAATTCGATTAGAAAGGTTCCTTTCCTTATTCCCTTTTCGAGTCGGTGCCATTTTCCGCTCGTTGCTTCGTGCAGAGTACTTCCATCGGGATATTCGCTCATCGCTCTACCTGCCTTCGAAATCATTTGTACGTAGTATATACATGTTCATAGCCAAGTATAGGCCGTGTCGAAAATGGAGGAATAGAACGGCAGTCGACAGGAAAGGGAATGAAAAAGAGAGGTGGTAGTTCTTGGGAAACCCATTCCGGGGCGTTTTTGTCATTATTCTGATACTTTTTTCGCGTTGTGAAAAATCGACAATTTATGATAATGTTAAGCTGTAAAACATATTGGAGCGAAACTACCCAATTGAAACTATCGGAGGAGGAAAATGAAACGATACGGCGAAATGAGCCGCGACGAGCTTTTGTCTGAAGTAGACAAGCTGGAAGCGGAGAAGCGGCGGGCGGAGTTTCCGAGTCAGACGGAGATGCTCGAACGTAAAATTTGGATGGCAAAAGCCTATACGCTGGCGGCTGAATCGTTTTCGCCGGGCATCTATGCAGTCGAAGGGTATTCGGAGCAGTTCGAGCTGAATTACGTGAACGGCATTATGGCATGGGGCCGGATGGGCTCGGAGGACGAATCCAGTTTTCCTATTTCCATGCTCAGACGGATCTGATGAAATCAAAAAAAACGTCGAAGATGCTTGCAGGAATTTAGTAATTTTGGTCGAAATAGTATTACAATCGCACCATATCCCTTATTTCGACAGTTGCGGAGTTCCGGCTGGCATCGCGTTCTAGAGGGGTAACCGCATGCATAAAGGATTGCTCTATTCTACGGTACTGAATCAGGAGCAGCGGGCGATCAAGTTATTTTTAGTGTTGTTTTACGTAATCGGTTTCTCGTTCGACGCGTTTTATTTCTACATTTTTCCCAAATATATGAGTCATACGAGAGAGATCGGACTCCCATCGGGCGGATTCGGGTACGGGATCTATTTGATACAACTTGCATTGCTGCCCATCGCCGTTTACTTGATCAGAAAACAAAAGCCGACCGTCATCAAGTACGTCTACATTTACGCGTATTTGGCGGCAACGGTGATCAACGATTTGATCGTCTACATAGGCACGGACAAATCGTATGATTCCAGCAATGTGGGAGAAGTCCTGTTTGTCCTGTTCTCTCCGATTTTTCTGAACAAGAGGTATTTCTGGATCGTCACCGGCGGGTTGACGTGCAAGTATGTGCTGTTGTTCGCGGCGATACATCAACCGACCCTGATCCTGCCGTTGGCGCTGTATCCGATTTTGTCCTCCATGTCTTATATTATGTTAAACCGGTTTATCGGCTATGTGAACGCGATACGAGACTCCTTCAACTGGCAAATGGAAGGCATCGTGAAAGGCATCGTCGCCACGCTGGAGCTTAAAGATCCGTATACGCGAGGACACAGCGAGAGGGTTGCCCATTTTTCACTCGAGATTGCCAAACGATTGAACCGGTTTTCGGAAGAGGAAATCAAATCGTATTATTACGCTTGCCTGCTGCATGACGTGGGGAAGGTGAGCATCCCCGATCATATATTGACCAAGCCGTCATCCTTGACCGACAATGAATTTGAAATTATTAAGACGCATCCGGTGGTAGGCGTGAACGCCATCAAGCATATCGAAGGTCTGCAGGATAGCGTGAGCGTAATTCTCCACCACCACGAGCGATGGGACGGGCGAGGTTATCCGGACAAGCTGGCGGGAGAGGAAATTCCGCTGATGGCACGAATAACGGCCGTCGCGGATGCATTCGACGCCATGACGACCAAACGCTCTTACCGCGATGCGCTGAGCCTCGAGGAGGCGTACGACCGGATCGTGCAAGGGAAAGGCACCCAGTTCGACCCGTTGATCGTCGAAGTGTTTCAAGAAGCGTTTCCATCGCTTGCCCAATACGTCCAGGCGGAGCATGGCAAGGAGGCCGGGTTTTCCGGCAAAAATGCTCTGGTATCGGGATAAACAGATTTCGATAAGGGGGTGAATCATAGATGAAAATCAGAAAGCTGGCCAAAGTAAAGACGACTTGCTGGTGGTGCGGAATTTGGGGGTAAGGAAGCGGAAGGATGCAGCCGTCTCGGCCGCATCCTTTTTTCATGCCGCTCGAGAAGCCCGGGTGCCTCTGTCGAAGGAAAGGAAGTGAACGCGACGTGAAAGTGACGTCCCGAAGCAAGGTGATGCCGGTTGAACTGACCGTTCGACCGGACCGTCAAGGCTATATCGTGGAGGATGCAACCGCCGGGGAGTTCTATGAAATGTCCGAGCCGAGCGTGCAGGCGCTGCAGCGAATGCGCGAAGGCCTTAGTCTGGAGGCGATCGAGGAGGAGCTGTCCGCACGGTTTCCGGACGAAGAGATCGATATGATCGGCTTTGCGGAGCAATTGCTCGAATTAAAGCTTGTCGCCGAGCTGGATGGAATTCCCGTACGCGGCGAATCCGATTCGGAGCGAAGCGCGAACGCGAAACCTCTCAAGAGCGGAGGTTTCGGCTGGATATCGGAGCCGTTCGCACGGTTCTGGTTTCACCCCGTCATGCGCCTTTTGTATGTGTCGGTGATCATCATGAATATTGCGCTATTCATCGCCAAGCCGGGATTATTCCCGCAATACCGGGATGTATTCCTGTTCGAATCGATGGCTCTGAACAGTTTGATCTGGCTGGGAATTTCCTTTGTATTGCTTATGCTGCACGAGCTGGGACATATTATGGCGGTACGTTCGTTCGGCTTGCCGGCAAAGCTCGGTATCGGACACCGGTTCCTGTTTGTCGTATTCGAGACGGAGATGGATGGGGTGTGGCGGTTGACGCCGAAGCAGCGGAACAGGGCCTATTTGGCGGGAGCCGGCATGGATCAGGTCATGCTGCTGCTCTGCTTGGCCGTACAGTTCGCTCTGCCCGGCGAGCCGGGATTCGTAGCGAAGCTGGCGGCGTTCGCCGCTCTGGACTTGGTCGTGAAGCTTGTATTCCAATGCTGCTTCTATATGAAGACGGACTTGTACTACGTTGTGGAGAACGGAACGGGATGTTACAATTTGATGGAGCGAAGCCGCGAGTGGCTTGCAGTCAAGCTGAGAGGACGCGGAGGCGATCCGGCCCGGGCGATCGAGGAACGGGCTGTGAAATGGTATGCGGTATTCTATGCGGCGGGATATGTATTCACCCTTGGAATGATTGCTTTATTTTTTGCGCCCCAGCTTATCGTGTCGTTGACTACCGTTATTCCAAGGCTAGCCTTCCCCGCAGAAGGGGGGCCGTTCTGGGACGCGGTCGTCTTCTTGGCGGAATGCATCGGTCTCGGAGCACTGCTTCTGTACTCATGGATAAAAAGTCGGAGGAATGCCGTATAGCGGACGGTCGAACGATTAATCGGAACCGCACATGGAGCCGTGAAGCTTATCGCACCGGTCGATCAGCTCGAAATCGAGCGCCGTTATGCCGCCTTCGCTCCAGGTGGTCACGCTGATGGTGACGACCTTATATTCGATGGCGATCATCGGATGATGATTGAGCGCTTCGGCGGTCATCGCCGTTTGCTGTACGAATTCGATGCCTTTCATATATAGCGGGAACCTGAACTTTTTCACTAGCCATTTCCCGTCCTTGCGCGTCCATCCTTGGCGCGTCTCCAGAAGCTCTTGGATGCGTTCGTCGGTTAATTTCGCCATGGGAAGATCACCTCGTTATGGAATGATGAGCTTGCTTTGTTGCCCATATCATTATACACCAATGCCAAGCCGAGGGGGGCCGGTATGATTAAATTTAATGCGGAATTGATGTTCGAAGCCGATCTGCGGCCGTATCGGCCGGTTGTGGAACGCCGGGAGCCTTACATAGACATCTATTTGAAGCTGAATAAGGACGGCACCGGATGGCCGGAGGATTTGACGGAGCCGGGGGCGCTGATCATTTGCCGGTCGGACGGGGAGCCGATTCAATACGTCGTGCTGGATGAAGGCTGCGATAGCGAATACCGGTTTACGGAGCGGGAGAAGGAGCAGCTGAAGCAATATGTGCAGCAGGAGCGTTTGATCGAGAAGACGATATAGCCGACACGAGCGGACACGATAAGGAAACGAAAAAAGAGAGGGACGCTTGTCCCTCTCTCGTTGTTATTCGACGATCAATTTCGCTTTCATGTTGACGTGTCCGGCTCCGCATGGAACGTTGCACATAATTTCGTAGGTGCCTGGCTTGTCGAAGGTCACTTCTTTGGACAGCTCTTTGCCGCTGAGCGAAATGCCGAGCTGGGCGATGTCTATGCCGTGAACGCCCTCCGAATTTTTTACTACGACTTGCAGCGTTTCCCCTTTTTTCACCTTGTATTCCGCTTGGTCGAACTTGAAATTGCTGGCCGTAATTTTCAACTGAGGCTTCCCGGCTTCGGCTGCTGCTTCGTTCTCGCTTTTCTCCGGTTTAGAGCTGACCATCAAAAAGATCAGGCCGAATGCGCACGCCCCGAAAAACAAGACGGACATTATCCATTTATACACGTGTGGTCCTCCTCGTTCGAAATGTCACTTCAAGCATTATACGATATTTTGGTTTTCAAATCCATTCGCATATCCGACGTCTTTTTGACAAATCGTTGAACAATGCCGATAAAATCATTGTTGCCCATCAGCCGAAGGTACAAACGGTGATCGATCCGAACGGGCTGCCTTGGCCGTACGGGGGACTCGGCGATAGGGTGGGCAGCCGTCCATTTTGCCCCGATTGGGTGTTTATCCGTGTTCCCGCTGGGTGGTTCCCCATAGACTGTTGGCAGATGAAGGTCAAAGGGAGGTGCAATAATGGAATATTCGCAAAAGCCGGTTATGAACACCGCGCCGGCTCCGATGCATATGCCGATGTCCATGTCCATGCCGATGCATATGCCGATGCCGAATCCGAATCTGGTCGCCCCGATTACGGCCGTCCCGAACATGAAGCCGGAGCATCACGGACCCGTATCGGTCAATTTCGTAAATATGCATGCGGTCGAGCACTGTCATCCGAAAGCCCACGCTTTCACTTCGACGGGAGTCATTCTGGTGCTGTTCATCCTGCTTGTCATCATCAGCCGTGCCAAATGCTAGTCGCCGCAGGCGGTTAGTCGGAAGCCGGGGCCTCAGGCGCCCCGGCTTCTTTTTGCCGCGATCCGTATTCGGGCTATGTGCGTCTCGCTTCGGGCAAATGCCCAGTCCGGAGTCGAACGTATCGCGTATACTGTGGCAAACGTATAGGTGGTGAAATCCGGATATGCCCAGAAAACCGAAGGGAAAACGGCGAAGCGCAGCGGTTCATCCGAAAATGAGCGCGAATTTGCGTCGGGCCGTCTCCATAGCGGACCGGCGCGCGAAGGTCAAGCCGGGACGGAAAACGATCCCGGTCATAATCGAATTTGACCGGAAACCGACGCATCGTTGGATCGAATCCTTGAAGCGCGGAATCGTGAAGAAAGCCCATCATTTCCAAATGCTGAGACGCATGTCCGCAATGCGGGTCATATCCGCGCGGATGTCGCCTCATTGCCTTCATCGATGGTGCTGTCACCGTAACGTGAAGCACGTTCATTTGGACCATAAGCTGAAGGTCAGCCTGAACGTCGCGACACCGTCGGTCGGCGCCTCGGGTCTGCAGCGAAGAGGGATCGGCGGGAGAGGCGTAACGATCGCCATTGTCGATACCGGCGCATACCCTCATCCCGATTTGACGAAGCCGGTCAACCGGATCGTGGCGTTTAAAGATTTGGTCGGCGGCAAAAAGAAGCCTTATGACGACAACGGGCACGGCACCCATGTAGCAGGCGATGCCGCGGGCAACGGCTTCTGCTCGCGCGGCAAGTATAAGGGGCCGGCAAATAAGGCAAGGCTGGTCGTGGTCAAAGCTTTTGACAAAAACGGGCAGGCGAACAGCTCCGACGTTGTAGCTGCCGTCGACTGGATTTTGCGCAACCGCAAAAAATACGGCATCCGCATCGTCAATATGTCGTTCGGCTCGCCGGGCTTTAAGAGCTGCTCCGACGATCCGGTGTGCCGCGCGGCGGAACGGGCGTGGCGTGCGGGACTCGTCGTCGTAACGGCCGCAGGCAACTCCGGGCCGGAAGCGGGAATGATCGAGTCCCCGGGCATCAGCCCGCTCCTCGTTACGGTAGGAGCCGTGGACGACCGAAGAACGGTGCGGCAACAAGACGACCGGGTGGCCGTTTTTTCCGGCCGGGGACCGGTCGCGGGCGGCAAAATAAAACCGGATTTGACCGCTCCCGGCGTCAATATCGTCTCTCTCCGTTCGCCGGGCTCCTCGACCGATCGCGGAGACCCTTCCGCCCGGGTCGGAAAGTGCTACTTTAAAATGTCCGGCACGAGCATGGCGACTCCGATCGTCAGCGGCGGGGCCGCTCAGCTGCTGCAGCGGTTTCCGAAGCTTACGAACAGGCGGGTCAAACAGCGGCTCCTGAGCAACGCCTTCCGGCTGCGCGGAGCGAATTCCAATGCGCAGGGCCGGGGCGAGCTGAACGTGCGATTTATTGAAAATCGCATATTGCCAGCTTCCAAATAACCGTGGTAATATATAACAATATTACTGGAAGGGCTTCTAGGGATCCGTGGCGCGCGCTTTGACGCGCCGGCGAACCGAGCGAAGCCGGACGCGAAATCGATTTTGCGTTACACCGTAGGGATAAAAGACCTGTGGCAAGTTCCGGCTCACGACGAGCGGACTGCGGCAGGTCTTTGTTGCGTTACTCCGATAAATCGTCGTGAAGAGAGGAGAAGCGATGGTGAGGGCGATTCGGGTTAACGGATTGACGAAACGGTTTCGACAAAAACGGAAAAAGGAAGGCTTCGCGGGCAGCGTTCGCGCGCTGTTCAAACCCGAATATACGGAGAAGACCGCGGTGCGCGGTATCGATTTCGAAGTGGAGGCCGGCGAATTTCTGGCATTTCTCGGCCCGAACGGAGCGGGGAAATCGACGACGATCAAAATGCTCACCGGCATTCTCCATCCTTCCGACGGCCATGCGGAGGTGCTCGGGTACTGTCCATGGAAAGAACGCAAAAAGCTGGCTTACCGGGTCGGATCGGTGTTCGGCCAAAAATCGCAGCTATGGTACCATTTGCCGCCGGGCGATACGTTCGAATTGATGAGGCGCATCTATGAGCTCGACGAGACGGACTACAGGCGCAGGCGCGCGGAGCTGGTCGAACGGTTCGAGCTGGGTCCCTACATGGATGTCCCTGTGCGGAAGCTGTCGCTCGGGGAGCGGATGCGCTGTGAAATCGCCGCGGCGCTGCTTCATCGTCCCGGCATCGTATTTCTGGACGAACCGACCATCGGACTCGATGTCGTCGTGAAGCAGAAAATACGCGAGCTTCTTCGCGAAATGAACGAAGCCGAGAACATTACCGTGTTCCTGACTTCCCATGACTCCGGAGATATCGAGCAGTTGTGCCGCCGGGCCATCGTCATCAATCACGGTCAGATCGTATTGGACGCCAAAGTGGCGGATTTGAAGCGGCTTCACTTGACCCGCAAAACGATCGAGCTGCTGCTCGCGGATGAACCGGAAACGATCGAGATCCGGGGCGTGGTTCAAATGCGCAAGGGAGGCAACCGGTTGAAGCTGTCGGTAGATACGTCCGTCACCTCGATCGAGGAAGTTCTCGCGCATATCGTGAGCCGTTACCGCCTCGAGGATGTCACGATCGAAGACCCGCCGATGGAGGAAATCATTACGCACATTTACGCGAATGCCGCGCGGAAGGAGGAGGAGCTGCCGTGATTGCCGTCCGCAAACTGGCAAAATACGCCGCCTATGCGCATATGACCGTCCGCAATCAGCTGGCCTATGTGCTCGATTTCCTGATCCGCTCCTTGTTCCTCCTGGTCATCCTGTTCATCTTCTTCCAGCTATGGTCGGTCACTTACGATGGAGTCGGCGAACGGCAAATCGCCGGATATACGTTCGAGCAAATGATCTGGTATTTGGCCGTGGCCGAGTCGGTTATTTTGGCTTCTCCGAAGCTGAACGCCAAAGTGGAGGCCGAGGTCAAAAACGGCGACATCGCTTATCAGCTCATTCGTCCGGCGAGCTATTTGCTGATGCACTACGGGAGCTATATGGGGGAAGCCTCCGTTCGCGTTATCGTAAATTTGGCGCTCGGATCGGCGCTGGCCTTCCTGTGGTTCGGCTGGTCGCCGCCCGGCATTAACGTCCCGCTCTGTCTGCTCGTCATGGTCGGGGCGTTTACGGTCAATTTCTTGCTTACAATGCTGATTTCGCTATGCGCTTTCTGGGTGGAGGAAACGCGCGGACTGGACTTTGTGTACAATAAGCTGTTGTTCACGATCGGCGGAATGCTGCTGCCGATGGAGATGTTTCCCGGCTCGCTCAGAGCTGTAGGCGAATGGCTGCCATTTCAGGCGGTAGCCTATTTTACCGCTAAAACGGCGGTCCATGCCGATGTCTCGGAAGCGTTGCGCATGATGGCGATTCAATGGGGATGGGCGGCCTTGCTTGCATGTGCGGCAGCGTTCGTATACGGGAAAGGGGTGCGCAAGCTCAATGTCAACGGCGGGTAAGCTGTTAAGGTTCGTGCTGGCTTGCTGGAAGCTGAATTTGGCCGGGGCGATGGAATATAGGATGAGCTTCTTTTTGACGGCCGGGATGATGCTTGTCAATAATGTGGTCTGGATTTTTTATTGGGGCGTCTATTTCACGAAGTTTCCGATCGTGAACGGCTGGGAGCTGACCGACGTCATGATGATGTGGGCGGTAGGTGCGGGCGGGTTCGGCATTTCCGCCGTCTTGTTCGGCAACAGCTATGCGATGGCCGGCATGATCGCGAATGGACAGCTGGACACGTATTTGATCCAACCGAAGCCGGTGCTGCTGCACGTTCTGATCAGCCGGATGTCGGTATCCGCCATCGGAGATGTCGTGTTCGGCTTGATGCTGTATGCGGTATTCGGCGACCATACGGTATCGGGATTGTTCAAGTTCGCATTCGCATTGACGCTGGCCACGACCATTTTCGTATTCTTTAATGTCATTGCGCAGACGCTCGCTTTCTATATCGGCAATGCGGAAGGAATCGGCCAGCAAGTATTCATCGGGTTCGTCACCTTTTCCACATATCCTACCGATATTTTTCGCGGGATCGGACGACTCGTGCTGTTTACCGTTATTCCCGCGGGCTTTATCAGTTATTTGCCGATCGGGCTGCTGAGAGAGGTGAGCTGGCCGTTTTTGGCCGGGGCAACGGGGATGGCGGCCATGCTGACGGCGGTCGGCATTCTGTTTTTTTACCGGGGGCTCAAACGCTATTCGTCCGGGAACATGATTTCGATGCGCTCCTGACGGTACGGCTTCGCTCAATCCGGCTATGGTATACTTATTAGGAAGTGGAGCAAAGAAATCAAGTTGACGAGGAGAGGCTAATGAACGTCGTATACGTAAACAATCCGGAGCAGCTGGCTCAATGCTTGCAGCTGCGCAGCGAAGTGTTCGTCGTCGAGCAGAAGGTGCCGGCGGAGCTGGAAATAGATGAGCTGGACTCGTTGGAGTCACCTTGCCGCCACATACTGGTGCTGGACGAAGGGGAGCCGGTGGCGGCCGCTCGGATGAAGGCCTATGATCCGCAAACCGCCAAAATGCAGCGTGTCGCCGTAAAACGCGAGCGCAGAGGGAGCGGCTGCGGACGAATCGTGATGGATGCGCTGGAGCGTCTTGCCGTCGAGCGAGGATTTGCTTACTCGATACTGGACGCCCAGCTACAGGCACAGCCCTTCTATGAACGACTCGGCTATGAAGTCGTTTCGGAGGAGCCGTTTTACGATGCGGGCATTTTGCACGTGCGCATGAGAAAGAGACTTACTGACCGTCTTTGAAAGAAACGCGAAAGCGCTCCGGCCCGGAGCGCTTTCGGTTTGCGCTTTCAGCTGCCCGTAGGCTTGGGGAGCGGCAGCGAAATAAGGAACGCCGTCCCTTTCATTTTCTCGCTTTCGACTTCAATGCTCCCCCCATGATCCTGGACGATTTTCTGACAGATCGGAAGACCGAGTCCGGTTCCTTCTTCCTTCGACGTATAGAAGGGCTGAAATATGCGCTCCAGCTCGTCCTCCGTCATGCCTATCCCGGTATCCCGCACTTCGATGACGGCGAAGCCGTTCGTCGTAGACATTCCGAGCTTTACGATACCTTGCTCCGGGATCGCCTCGTAAGCGTTTTTCACCATATTCAACAGCATCTGCACGATTTTGTCCTGATCCATCCATATGTGCACGGGGTGCGGCGGCATCTCGCAGACGAGCTCGTGACCGAGACGGGCCGTTTCCGATTCTGTCAGCGACACGACTCTTTGAATGCAGGTTTGCAGCGGAAACAGCTTGAAATCCGTCGCATGAGGCTTGGAGAAACGCAAAAATTCTCCGGTGAGCGCGGTCATCCGGTTAATCTCGTCCATGATCATGTCATACCAGGGCTCGATATTGTACCCGTTCGTACGGGATATTTGAAGAAAGCCTTTAACCGTAGTGAGCGGGTTGCGGATTTCATGGGCCATGCCCGATGCGAGCTCGCCCATTACGCGGAGCTTCTCCGACCTGGCGATATGGTTTTCGCGCTTGAGCCACAGCTCGCGCTTCATAGCGGCCATATTCATTTCCGCCGTGTGCATCAATTGTTCGTGCGTCGTACCGTCGTCAGGAAAGCTAGCATGCCCGTGAGCGATATGTATGCCGGTCAGCTTCGGTATTTCGGATTCCAGAAACCGGTTGACCGAATTCGTGCGTTCGGCGTCGATTTTGCAAAAGGCCATCGCGAACTCGTCCCCGCCGTAACGCGCGATTAGAGCGGCATCGGTGAATGAAGCGCTTATCAGATCGGCAATCTGCCTCAAGATCCGGTTGCCCTCCGCCGGACCTTGCGACTGATTTACCGATTTCAGGTCATTGCAGTCGATCACGACGACCAGCACTTTCGATTCCGTACGCAGCAGCCGCTCCAACTGTACCTGAAACTCTTCGTAATGGATCAGGCCGGTAAGTACGTCGCGAGTCCCCAACAGGCGATAGCTTTTATCCGTTCTACGTTTGTGGGACGCGAAGCGAAGCATCCCGTAGGTGCCGATGAAGCCGATCATGCCCAATCCCGCCAGAGCCCAACATACACCTTGCAGCATAACATTACCTCCATCGTAATGTTAAGAAAGTTAAGACCACAATACCATTCCGTGTCAATGATTGGTAGTTCCAAACTTAAAGATTTGTTTAAAAATCGTTTAAGTTCTAATGAATGCTCTTAATCGCGGTTCATAAAAGGGGCTGTCGCAGGGGAAGCTATCGATGAAAGATGCAATCTATAAGCAGGAAGGAGACGCACGATATGAACATCGAATCGGGAAACGACGGAGAGTTCTTCGTAGCCGTACAAAAAAACGGGGACGGGGATATTACCGCCTTCAAAACGTCAGCCGGCCGGGTGCTGAATTACGAGCAAGCGTTGACGGAAGTGAAAACGGGTACGATCCGCGGCGTCAATGCATTTAAAGGTAGAGACGGCGAAACGTATATTCGGGGAGACGCCGACGGGGATCCGAGCAATAATTTGGATAATTTGCCGGCGTTTTGATTGGAGATGTAGGGAAGGAACCGGGCTCTGTGCCCGGTTTTTTGCCGTTCGATCATATCGCGATAGCCGGGATGAAGGCTGTCGGGTCAGTCGGCTGCGCTCATTCGTTCTTGGTAGCCGAGGCCTTGATGGGAAAAGAGTAAGTCTCGTGCTGAAGCAAGAAGGTCATCGGTCCCGTTTTGCCGATGTACTGGTCCATGTTGTCCCCGTAATGCATCAGCCATATTTTTTGCTGAATCGTATCCGGCAGCGTCAGCAGCTCCGCGAGGGTCGCATGTACGAGACCGTGGCCTTCCAGCTGGCAATCGTGAAGCAAGTACATACAGCCCCGCTCGTGAACGGCACGGATCAGCTCCGGATCGAATACCGTATCTCCGCTGTAAAACAATTGTTCGTTTATAATGACCGAGTAGCTCGGCATATCCAAAAAATGTCGCGTCGGCAATATTTCCAGACGGAACCCCGGATGGATTTCCATGGGGACGCCGACCTTCAGCGTCACGATATGAAAAAAATCATCCAGCTTTTGCCGGCTGTCCGCTCCGAATTCCAGGCCGCCCCTGAGCGAATGTTCCCAAAAAGGCGAAACGAGATTTTCTTCGATAAACAAAGTCGGCTTTTTGTTGTAATTGAACTTCAACCGCAGCATCAGTTCTTCGAAGCCGCCGATATGATCGGCATGAAGGTGGGTAACGAAAACCCCGTCGATTGCATCGAGAGGGACGTTCATTTGGTACATCGCGAGCGGTGCGGTAATTCCGAAGTCGATCATTAGCGTATAGCCGTTGCACGTCACGAGTGCGTTGTTGTTGAAATATTTTTTTGCGAATGCCTGACCGGTGCCGATCATCCGGATCTCCATACTCATACGCGACCTCCTTCGGCCAAAAAGACACATTAGTTTAAATGTATCATTTTTCCACGAAGATTTAAAGAATGTACACGGGGCATTCGACAAAATTTTCACGGGACAAAGTCCTATTGAATAAAAAAACGGCACCCGGGACAGGTGCCGAGTCTGCATAATCCGCTTCCGCATAGGATACAGTGCGAAATTAGCATTCGACCGATGAGTGGCGGGAGGTAAAGCGATGGCAGGTAAAAAAATCAAAAAGCACCTATCTGCGGCCAGACCCCAGGCACAGTACAAGTTCGTCACGTCCGACGTATGCTCCGTCTGCAAGCAGCAGTGCGCCCGCGGCATCAAATATATGGCCAGAATGGAACGGCCGGGCGCGGTCGGGGGCGGCATCCCTTGCGTGCTGACACGTTACATGAAATGAGCGACGATACGCTCCGGATGCGTATACACATTCATCCCGCCCCCCCGAAGAAATCCTACGGCCGTTAGCCCGAGCTCGTCGGCGAGCGCAAGCCCCAGATCGGTCGGCGCCGACTTCGACAGCAGAATGGGAGATCCGATCTTGACCGCCTTCAGCACGACTTCCGAGGAAAGTCTCCCGCTGAAGGCGATCGGTTTATCGGCGGCTGACAAGCCGTGCATCAAGCAGTAGCCATACAATTTATCCAAGGCGTTGTGCCGGCCGATATCGGTATAATGAGCGGCTATCCCCATATCGCCGCATAGAGCCGCGCCGTGGACCCCGCCGGTGTGTCGGTGCGTGTCCGATGCCGAATGCAGATGGCGCATCAGCTCGTAGCAGCGAGCCGCGTCGATCGTCAGCGACGATTCGATCGGCTTGGCCGTCTGGGCGTCGGCGTGGAAATAATAAGACTGCCTGCTTTTGCCGCAGCAGGAGCCGATTCGGCGTTTGGAGAATATGGCCGGATCGAGCGTGTCCTTCCGTACGAGCCCGACATAGGCGAAGCCGCGTTCCGTATCGATGCTCATATCGGCAATGTCGCCATGGGAGCGAATGACGCCTTCGGATGCCAGAAAACCGACGGTCATCTCCTCCAGGTGGGTTGGAGAGCACACGAGCGTGGCAAATTCCGCGTCATTGACGAAGACGGTTAAAGGAAATTCGACCGCTACCGGGTCGTCTTCTTCCGTCCACGCGTCTCCCGCGTATTTTCGGATTGACCATTCGGTTACGGATGGGTCGAAGGACATGGAACCACTCCTGTTCGATTGAAAGTTCGGGATGCCGCCGTGGCGGGTTCATGTTATCATAATAGCATGGAACCCAAGCGAACGGAGGAGCTCATCGTGGGAAAAACGAAGCATTCCGGACCGATCAAGCTCGACCAGTCGCCGAAGCCGTCGCTGTGGGTAAGTCCCGCTCCGCTTGGCCTAGGCAAGGTGAAGCCTCACCATATATGGGATACGTTGAAAGCGGTTTACGACAATCGCGATAATTTGCCCTACGCCTACCGGATCTTGACGAAAGGAGTATGCGACGGCTGCGCGCTCGGCGTGTCCGGACTTCGAGACCGGACGCTAACCGGCCCGCATCTGTGCACGACCCGTCTGAACGTGCTTAGGTTGAATACGATGCCGGCAATCGACCCGGGGTGGTTCGACGATATCGAGCGGCTGAAGACGATGGACAGCGCGCAGCTGCGCAGGCTTGGGCGCATTCCGTACCCGCTGCTGCGGAGGAAAGGGGAAAACCGGTTCACCCGTATAACGTGGGATGAAGCGCTTGACCGGATCGCGGACAAAATCCGTGGAATCGATCCGAAGCAGCTCGCTTTTTACTGGACGGCACGCGGCATCACCAACGAGGTGTATTACGCCGCCTCCAAAGCAGCGAGGTTCCTCGGCACCAACAATATCGACAACGCGTCGCGCATTTGCCACTCCCCGAGCAAAACGGCGCTGAAGCGCTCCCTCGGTATAAGCGCCTCAAGCTGCAGCTACAAAGATTGGATCGGCACCGATGTGCTCGTCTTCTGGGGCTCCGTCGCGGCCAATAATCAGCCGGTCTCGACCAAATATATGTATGCAGCCAAAAAGGCGGGGACGAAAATCGTGGTGGTCAACCCGTATCGCGAGCCGGCCATGGAAAACTATTGGATTCCCTCGATTCCTGAAAGCGCTCTATTCGGCACGAAAATAGTCGATGATTTCGTACAGGTCCACATCGGCGGCGATATCGCTCTTGTCAATGGGGTTATGAAGCATTGGTTCGAGATGGAGAAGGAACGTCCGGGCTCGGCGCTGGACCGGAAATATATCAATGAGCATACGAGCGGCTATGAGGACCTTCGGAAGCATGTAACGTCCCTCGACTGGTCCGCGCTGGAGAAAAGCTCCGGCTTGACGAGGGAGCGGATCGGCGAATTCGCGCGGATGCTGGCTGCGGCGAAAAGCGCAGTGTTCGTCTGGAGCATGGGCTTGACCCAGCACCGGTTCGGTACCGACAACGTATCCCAGCTTGCGAACCTGGCGATGCTGCGCGGCTTCGTCGGGAGGGAACGATGCGGACTCATGCCGATTCGCGGACATAGCAGCGTGCAGGGAGCGGGAGAAATGGGCGCGGAGCCGATGGCGCTGCCCGGAGGCGGGCCGATCGACGAAGAGAGCCGCAATCGGTTCGAGAAGCTGTGGGGCTTTCCGATACCGTCATGGCAAGGGGACATCGTCGGATTGTCGCTGGAGAATGCGCTGCTGCCGGACGGTCACGATCGGCGTACGCGCGTGCTGTATATGAGCGGCGGCAATTTTCTGGAGACGATGCCGAAGCCGGACTTCATTAGAACTTGTCTGGAAAGCGTGGAGCTGCGCGTTCACCAGGATATCATTCTGAATACTTCGACGCTCGCCGACGCCCGGGAGGAAGTGATCGTGCTGCCCGCGATGACGCGTTACGAGCAGCCGGGGGGCGGGACATCGACAAGCACGGAACGGATGGTCTACTATAGCCCCGAGATCGAAGGCCCGCGAGTCGGAGAAGCGCGCGCGGAATGGGAGATCATCACGGATTTGGCCGCAAGAGTGAAGCCCGGGCTGAAGTCGAAGATCGCATTCCGGTCGGCGCAGCAAATACGTGACGAGATTGCCGTCGCGGTACCGTATTATGACGGCATCCAGCACCTCTCGAAAGCCGGGGACGTCTTCCAATGGGGAGGAGTATGGCTGTGCGAGGAAGGCAGATGTCCTACCCCGGACGGCAGAGGCAAGCTTATCCCGATCCAATTGCCGGAGCTTCGAAAGCCCGAGGGGCATTTCTATGTGACGACCCGGAGAGGGAAGCAGTTCAATTCGATGGTGTACGATCGCAAAGATCCGTTCAATGCGGCCATGCGCGAAGATGTACTGCTTCATCCGTCCGATGCCGGCGAGCTCGGTATAGAGGAAGGGGAAGCGGTGGTCGTCTATAACAGGAGCGGAACGTTGTACGGGCGCGCCAAATATGCCGATATCCGGAAGGGCAATATCGAAGTGTACTGGCCGGAAGGGAACGTACTGTTTCCGAAAGGCGTCTACGAGCCGCAAGCCGGCATTCCGGAGTATAACGGCGCTGCGATCGTCGAGAAGGCGGAGACGTTTTTTGCGTATAAGGATACGCGGTATGCCGAGCGGCGGGTCAAGGAGCTGGAGATCGATCCGTAACCGCTTCAATCGAATCCGGTTCCAACTGGGGATCGAGCAAAAAGCCGCGCGCTTTCGCGGCTTTTTTGTTCATTCAGACCCGAAAGGAGCGGAAGGCTTGTCTTGCGGTTTTTTTCTGAGACAGCATAATCCGCATACAACCTGGAAGCCCCTTGATAAAGTGGGTGCAACGTGTTGACGGAAATAGAGGAACTATTTTCCTTTGTGGTCCCGAATTCCGTTATACACTTGAAAATAGCGGAACAGACATCCTTTATCTCGATCTTTCGGGGTGAAAATGACCGTGAGCCGTGAAATAACGGAATGGTTTTCCGCTATGTTGTCATCAACACGAGTGCTCGAGTGAATAGCATACTCAAGTTCCGCTATTTGTTAGACCCGCCGTCCGCAAGGCGCCGGCAAAGGCAGCCGGCCTTTGCCGATCAAGTGGTGTATACATTCCTGTATGCGGAGTTTGCTGTAATAGTTTTGTTACACCGCGACGGCATATTCCGCTAACAAAATTTTGCTGCAATGCCACAACAATAAGCTTGGGGCGCTCCAATGCCCCATTTCGGCACTCCTGCGGCAGGAAAAGAGAAAAACCGCTTTTTGCGTTGAAACCTACAGTATGACCAAACGTAAAATACTCCTTATTATCGGAACCATGACCATCGTGCTTACCAGGGTGCGCATGCTCTGGATTGCCTTGCAATCGTCTCCCGAACACCCGCGGGCGGTGCAGGGCGTGCTCGATATGCGCGGCCGGCACGGCTTGGGCATGGACGAGGGGACGAATCGCAATGTGCTGGCAATCCGCTCGGAATGCAAACGAGGCATCGGACTGCCCAACACGGAGCGGAGGCTGATGCAGCAATACGACCAGAGTGCATATCGAGAGCCGGCCGGCTCAAGGCACGACGGTCACGTTCAGGGTGTACAAATCATGCAGCCGGCGGACTTCCGACTTCGAAAAGGATAAGTGATCGGCCGGGAGCGGATCCCCCAAAGGCGATGTTTCTAAGAGATGGATTTCAAGTTCCGCCACGATACTTATTATAAAAAAAGGAAGCACCTCCGTTATAAGCCATAATGGCTGTAAGCGAGGTGCTTCTTCGTGTTCTCGTATAATAAAAGACATCCCGCCGCCGGAGCGACAAGGTGAACGGATTTGCCAAGGCAATCGAATGAGACGATGCTGAATGCACGGCCGTGCAGCGGGTTGTGATATGTATTTTTATTTGACAAGGGGCGCTTATGGCGTATGTGCGGCGAAATCTCAGGGAAACAACAGCTTCCGCATTTCTAAGACGTTCGTAAAAGAGTCGGACGGGCCAAGAAAAGAAATGAACTTAAAACAGCATTTCTTGTATCCGCGATTTTTGGCTGGTAGAGATCATATGGGTTATATCGAATATTCAAGAGCGGCGGGGGTGTTAACGGCTGTATCTCATCATTTTCACGATCAGGCGATCCAACTGTTGACTTAATTCCACTACCTCGGGATGTCTGAAATTGTACATGTATTCTTTTACCGTTCGTTCGAGCTTTTTTTTCATTTGTTCGATTTCGACATGCAACCCGTTATAATGGCTCATGATGACTCCCGCTTTCTTTACCGATTGTATATTTCTGTATCAGTTTACTTGATTTTTACGGTTTGCGTAACATCATTCTGTGTAAGCTAATTTATGTTTACAATTTACTAGCTTCTGGTGTATTATTAAAATTTGTCAATTGTTTCTATTTGTGTGAAATCGTATCATGTGGAAATTTAAACCAATATTGTAACTATTCTTGCGGCAAAATGCAAATTATTTCGTTGCTCCTCCGCAACTTTCGTTTCATTGCGAAGTATAACTGAGTACAACGATATGCTTGATGGAGGTTTTCGCAATGAAATTGAAGCGGCTTGCCGTTCTTACCGCTACATTAGTCGTGCTTGGAGCAGGAATCGTATATGCCAGCTCGCCTTGGGGAGAGTATCAAGGATATTCGAAAGTAAGAGTGCTGTTGAATAACGTAGAGGTGCCGGCCGGCGACGTCCCCGGCTTTATGATAGGGGGGCGTGTCGTACTGCCGCTTCGGGAGCTGTCGGATTCCTTGAACGCTCTCGTGAAATGGGACGACGAATCGAAGACGGCTTACCTGTACAAACCGAATGTTCATATGTTCATCGCCAGAGATATCGCCAAAGACGATTCGCCGAAAACGCCGTTCGGCAAAGTGAGCAAAGGCAACAAGCTGGATTTTGTCGTGGCCGCCCAGGTCGACAGTCTGACTACGCCGATCCATTCGTTCAAGATCGAACTCGTCTCGCCGGACGGAGCCGTTATCCGTTCCGTCGTATCGCTGCAGCAGGAAAGCAAGGAAAGTTTCTGGTACAGCTGGCCGCTCGACAGCGTTTCGTTCGATACGGTGGGCAAGTATAAGGTTCAATTCAAAATCAAATTGAACGAAGCGCAAGACTACACGATCGTATCCGAGAAAACGATTATTTCCGAATAACCGTCGGTTTGCAGCCCTCATTGACCGATAATTTGGAAAGTGATACGATAGGAACGATTTGAAATCCAATCGAAGAAATGAGGGCTTTTGCATGAGCGAGCATCAACACGGCGATAATTGCGGCTGCGGAGATGAGCACGAGGAAGACGTGTTTATCCTGACCGACGAAGACGGCAACGAACACGAAATGGTGATCGTATATACGTTTGAAACGAAAGAAAAAACATATGCCGTACTGTTGGACCGGAACGATCCGGAAGCCGACAGCATCATTTTCCGCGTAGACGAGGAAGGCGACGAGTCGTTCCTGGTCAATATCGAGGATGACGCCGAATGGGAGCACGTCACGGCGGTATACGAGGAAATCGTACAAACGGAATCCCAAGCTTGAGACGAGCAAAGCCCCTCTGTCATCGGAAGATGGCGAGGGGCTTTTTGGTCGTTATGCGTCCGTCTTCTATTTGCGGGGATTGAAATACATCGTCCGCCCGTTGAACAGATGAAGCTCCGCCTTCAGCTGACGGGCCAAATATTTGCACAACTCATTGCCTTTGGATTTGTCTCCGTGGGTCGCATCGTCCGGCAGCGTCACCTGTATGTAAGGCTTCTCTTTCTCTTCCTCGGTCTTGCTGCCGACGCCGAACAAAATATATTTGTATAGCGGATTGCTTCCTTTCAAATAAAACCATTTGCCCAGTCCCTCGGGCTTCGTCTCCACCGAGTAAGGAAAGGCGGATGCGGCGTAATCCCATCCGAGCTGCTTGCCGGTTTGAGCGGTTTGTTCTCTGTAACGGCCAAGGTGCTCTTTTAATTCGTCCAGCGTCAAGGTGGAGGCGGCCGATCCGTCCACAAGATAAATGTAAGCGCTTTGCGCCATCGTTACACCATCCTTGTCGTTCCGTTTTTACCATGAACATCATAGCATTTCGTCCATCCATTTACAATATGTATGCCTCGGGAGCGGTCCGTACCTTTTTTGAGAGTATAGGGGAGGGCGAAGATTGCATATTGTAAAAAATTAGGACCGGTGATATAGTTAAAATATTCAGAAAATTCAAACCAAAGGGAGCGTGATTCGAATGTTTGAGCGGTTATATGATACGGCGGAGCAAGCGAATATTCAATTTGTCGGCTATGCAAGCGAACGGGCGCGATACGATTTCGGGATCGTGTACACGACGGCTTTTTTCGGCAAGCCCCTTATCATTTGCATGCAAACGAACCGATCTTCCCTTTTGGATTACGACGATCTCGATAATTTATTATACTTGCAGCGCGCCTTTCATTTGGACGCTAGGGAAGCGGACGAAGTGTCCGTCTTTTTGAAGCAGCTTATTCCTACGATGCCGGTCAAAGAACAATATTGAGAGATTGCTAGGCTTAAATACAAGGAGATGGCTCCGCGCGTCGGAACCATCTCCTTTTCGTTGCCGATAAAATTGCTTTCCATTGCGGGGGATCAATAGATCGGCCTTGTTTCCACGATAACCTTGACGTATTCGATCGAACGGTCCTCCGGACCTTTGACCGGCAAGCCGACTTCGAGATGATCGACTATATAATCGATGTTTTCCTGCGAGATGACTTCCCCGGGCAGCAGAATCGGGATGCCGGGAGGGTATACGTAGATGAATTCGGACATAATGCGTCCCGCCGATTCCTTGAACGGAACAAGCTCCGTGTCGCCATAGAAGGCGTCCCGCGGAGATAGCGACAGCTGCGGGATTTCCGGAATTTTGACGACCAGCTCGTTCGCCTGATTGTCCGCATATTCCCTTGCCAGCACGGATAGCGCCTCCAGCAAGATGTCCACGTTCTCAAGCGTATCCCCCGGCGTGATCAGACACAGGATGTTGTACATATCGCTGAGCTCGATCTCGATATTGTACCGTTCGCGCAGCCAATTCTCCACATCGTATCCCGTAATGCCCAGATGCCTGATATGGACGGTCACCTTCGTCGGATCGTAATCGAAAGTCGCCTCCGTGCCGAGTATATCTTCGCCGAAGCAGTACAGCCCCGGAATTTCATTGATTTTGTTGCGCGCATACTGGGCTAGTTCGATCGCTTTGTCCGCCATCGCTTTCCCGTTCAACGCCAAGTTTCTTCTCGACGTATCCAGGGAGGCGAGCAGCAAATACGATGTGGACGTCGTGGTCAGCATGCTGATGATCGTCTGAATGCGTCTTTGATTGACACGCGGTCCCTGAACGTTCAATACGGAGCTCTGCGTCATGGAGCCGCCGAGCTTGTGAACGCTTGTCGCCGCCATATCGGCTCCGGCCTTCATGGCCGACAAGGGCAGGTCGTCGTGAAAATGGATCAGCGCCCCGTGCGCTTCGTCCACCAAAACCGGGATGTCGTAGCTGTGCACGAGATCGACGATTTCCTGCAGGTTGGCGCAAACCCCGTAATACGTAGGGTTGATAACCAGCACCGCTTTCGCGTCCGGATGCCGGTCGAGCGCCTTCCTGACGGAGCTTGTCGTAACGCCGTGATCGATACCGAGATTGATGTCACGGGCCGGGGATAGGAAGACCGGCTTCGCTCCGGAGAAGATGATGGCCGCCAAAATGGACTTATGGACATTGCGGGGGACGATAATTTTGTCGCCCTCTCCGACTGTCGACATGATCATCGTAATGATGGCTCCGCTCGTGCCTTGCACGGAAAATAGCGTATACTCGGCGCCGAAGGCGTCAGCCGCTAGCTTCTGGGCCTCTTGAATAATACCGGTCGGTTGATGAAGATCGTCCAGCGGTGCTATATTGATTAAGTCGATCGAGAGCGCATTATCCCCGATGAACGAACGGAATTCGGGATCGGAGCCGGCTCCCGTCTTATGTCCGGGGATATGGAACTGAATCGGACGTTTGGCAGCATGCTGTGTCAGTGCGGTAAACAAAGGGGTGCGGTTGTGATCCAATGCGGTCATCCCTTCCTTCCAGGGGGTTGCAGATGATATGCTTAAACAAAGTTGAGTATATCAAATTGAACGGGACATGCAAGTCAAAGTTTTGTAGCGAACGACTTTGCATTTTCCGTAATTTACTATGCCTTTTGGGGCAGACTAGAGAGATAACGCGGTATTGCGCCAATGTCGGGTACAACATTTGGCAAGCTACGGGCAGAGGGTGGATATATGAACAAACTGAAACAATTTTGGTTGAACCAAAAGCCATTTTTTACTCCTTTCGTCGTGTTGCTTCTACTTATCATGTTTATCGTTGAATTCGTCAAGGGCGCGATTCTGGTGTCCATCTTGCCCATCTACATGAAGTCGGTGCTGGGCATCTCCACCTTCGTTATCGGCTGGACGATGGCGCTTCAATATTTGGGCGACAATTTGTTCCGGTCTCCGGTCGGATGGCTGATCGACAAAGTAGGCTATAGGGCGGTCATGCTGACCGGCGTATTATTGACGTTCGCGTCCGTCGTCATCATGGTCACGTTCTCGCATACGTTCTGGATTATCGTCGCCTGTACGCTGCTTGGAATCGGTACTTCGCCACTTTGGCCGTGCGTCATTACGGGCGCGACGGAATCGGTAGGCGAGCAGGCGACCGGTACGACGATGTCCATCATCTATTTGTCATGGCTCTCCGGGGTCGGCTTGGGCCCGGTCGTCATCAATTTTTTTATCGGAGAAACGTACACCGGGGCATTCCGGCTGCTTGTCCTGCTTACGGCGGTATGCGTTGCCGTCACGTTTTTCTTGCCGTCCCGTCGTCGTGACGAAGCGAATATGAAGACCGTCCTGCACGAATTGAAGGACAAGCGCGCCAGACAGCAGCCGCAGGAAAGCTTATGGACCCGGCAAGCTCGCAAAATACGCCAATATATGGGCGAAGTGAGCCGTTCGTTAAATGTAAGCTGGGCGTTCTACCCGGCTCTGTTCGCGCAAACATTCGCACTGGGGCTGCTCACGCCGGTACTGACGCTATATGCGCGTACCGTACTGAATTTGACCCCGTCGCAGTACAGCATGTTTCTGATCGCGGGCGGAGCGATAACCGTATTGTTCCTGATTCCGGTCGGCAAGCTGGTGGACCGTTGGGGCACCCGCTGGTTCATTAACATCGGGCTCCTCCTCAGCTCCTTTACGCTGCTGACGTTCACCTTCGTCTCATCGATCTATTTCGTCCTCGCGCTGGTCACGCTGCTCGGCATCGGTTACGCGCTGATCATACCGTCGTGGAACGCTTTGATCGCTTCGGTTATTCCGAAAGAAAAACGCGGCGCCATCTGGGGATTTTTCCTGACGATCGAAGGCTCTGGCAACGTCATCGGACCTATCATATCGGGCAAGCTGTGGGATTCGTTCGGCCATCAGGCTCCGTTTGTGACGAGCGGACTCGTTCTCGCGGCGCTGTTCGTTCTTCAATTGTTCATTTTTGTCAACCGTAAAGTTATGGTAAGATAGTTGAAGCGTATATCGGGCTACAATCTTAATCGGAGGACTTTACCGTGAGAAAGCAACTATCTGCGATCATGCTCCTGCTAATGACGATATTTATCGGGTTCGGCATCATTATTCCGGTATTGCCGGAAATCGTCGGACCGTTTCATCTCAATATGATGCTTGTGCTGTATTCGGCGGTGTCTTTCGTTATGTCGCCCTTCTGGGGTTCGCTGTCCGATCGGATCGGCAGACGTCCTGTCCTGCTGCTAGGCTTGGCCGGCTTCGGGGTAAGCTTTCTGCTGCTAGGCTTGGCGGGTGATCAGCTGTGGCTTATGTACGTGTCCCGCATTTTGGGCGGATTGTTCTCCGGAGCGGCGACCTCTTGCGCGGTCGCGTACGTGGCCGATATTACGACCGAGGAGAACCGGACGAAGGGAATGGGGCTGGTCGGCATGTCGATCGGGCTCGGATTCATTTTCGGTCCCGCTGTCGGGGGCTTGTTGACCGGATTCGGGCTGTCCGTCCCTTTTTTCGTCGCGTCGGGACTCTCGTTCGTTACGTTGCTGCTCGCCGCCGCCCGGCTGCAGGAATCGCTTCCGGCTTCCAAGCGGGGGGATGTGAGGAAGCGGACGTCTCGCTGGACGGCGTTCTCGGGATCTTTAAAATATTTGTACGTACTGTCGTTTTTCGTCACATTCACGTTGGCCGGCCTGGAAGGGACGCTGCAATATTTTGAAGCGATCAAGTTCGGCGCCGGACCGATGGATATCGGCATCATGTTTTTGGTCAGCGGCATCGTCGGAGCGGGCATCCAGGGCGGCGTCGTGCGCAGGCTCGTCAAGCCTGGAGACGAGCCGAAGGTTATCGCGATCGGTCTTGTTCTTTCCTCGCTCGGGTTTTTCCTTATCCTGCTGTCGACCAGCTTGCTGACGGCGACCATTTATTTGACTGTATTTGCGGCAGGCAATGCGCTTATCAGACCTTGCGTCCTGTCGCTGATTACCCAAAAGACGAAAGTAGGACAAGGCGTTGCAACGGGGCTTAATTCCTCGATGGACAGCCTGGGACGGATCGCGGGTCCGCTGATGGGAATGGGCGCCTATCATCTGAATATACACCTGCCGTTCGCGATCGGCGGAACGTTATGCTTGGCCGCCATTACGCTGCTCGTTACGTTCAAGGCGGCCGATCGGCAAGCCAAGCAGGCGAGCGCGGCAGGATAATCCGGCCTCGTACGCCGGAGCCATCGATGGCTCGTACTTTAATTCGACATCCTTCCCGTACTTTCGTACCGGGGAGGATTTTTTTTGATGATTTTTGAAAGCGGTTTAGATATAATACGAATATGAGCTGGCATCAGGAGGGACTCGCATTTTTAGACGATGGTTGCCCACATTTCGCTCCCGCACACGCTTCATGCTCGCCGTGACGGGTGCGTTTGCGTTGCTGTACACGATTTATTTTGCTCCCGCGTTCGGAAACGACAACATGCCGAAGCAAGTTTTACTCCGGCTCGAGGATGTCGGCCCGGGAGGCCAGTATGAAGGCGCCGAGCAGTTGGGAAAGCTGAGGGCGGTGCTGGACATGCTGAAGGAGAGGGGAGTCCGCTATCAGGTCGCTCTTATCCCGCGATGGATCAATGTCGCCAAGGATGGGACCCGTTATGACGTTTCTATCGACCAGTTGGACAATGAGTACGTGCGATCGTTCGATTCTTTAATTCAAGAAGCGTCCCGGTCGGGTGCCGTAATCGGCATGCACGGGTATACGCACCAGGTCGGCGATACGTACCGCGAGGACGGGCATCAGGAGTCCGGCACCGGCAACGAATTCTACATGCCCGACGTCAAGGATTCGATGACGACGCAATATGCGTCGCAGCGCATTATCGAAGGCGCGGAGAAATTCAGCCGGGTAGGACTGTTCCCGTATTTCTGGGAAGCGCCGCATTATCGGACGCTGCCCGAGCAGGATGAAGTATTCCGCAATTATTTCGGATTGCACTTTCAAGCAAACGTCCAGGAAAACCGCAACGCTGTCCAGCCGCAATATTCGACCGGGCGCAATAAGGGCTACGGCTCTCCGTCGCTTGGAGCGATTTACGTTCCTACGCCGTTATCCTACATTCCATATAATCGCGATGTGGATATTATTACGAGTCAGTTGGGCAAGTCCGATAAGCTTCCGGCCTTATTTTTCCACCCTTTCCTGGAATTCAAGCATTTGCTTCCGGTTACGGACGCTGACGGAAATCCGGTTATAGAGGACGGGCTGCCGATGTACCGTTATCCGGCAGGAGAGAAGAGCCCGATGCAGAGACTGCTTCCTCGTCTCGCAGAGAAAGGTTACAGCTTTATCTCGATTACGGACTTCATCCCGTTCGTCCCGGCTCATAGCATGAAGGTCGGAACCAACCGGGCGGGGACCGTCAAAACCGGGGATGTTACGGGGGACGGGCAAGCGGATGTAGTCAGCTGGGACAAGGGAACAGGCCAAGTACTCGTGACGCAGGGGCAATTTCGCGGATTGCGCAACGAAACCTCCGCCGCTCCGGGCATATGGTGCCAACTGAAATATTCGAAGGGGGACTCCTGGACGCTGTTCGATGACGATGGAGACGGCAAGGCGGACCTGTGGGTGATGAGAGCGAACGGTACGTTGGAGTCTTACCGTGCCAAGCAATCGGAATTCGTCTTGTCCCAATCGTGGAAAACCGATTCGCGCGGCTGGAGCGACATGCTCGCGCTGAGAAAAGGAAAGGAATGGGTCATTGCCGGCGAGTCGCAGGATGGCAGCCAGCTGGAAAGCTTTTCGCTTGCGAAAGGAGAGCTTGTCCCGCTTGCGGCGAGACCTTGGGACCGGCGTTTCCCGGTCAAGCTGACGGTGGCCGACTTGGACGGCGACGGGAATGATTCGCTGCTGATCCCCTTCCCTCATTCTTCCCGTTGGATCGAGCTCGTTCCGGACACGGCTTCGCGGAGCTGGAAGCGTAATGTTTTGCAGTTGACGATACCTACAGGCGAGGACGGCCAAGTGAAAATCGGCGATTTTAACGGTGACGGGAAAGAGGATGTTTTGTTCTGGAAGCCCGAGTCGAAAACATTTGCCGTTTATCGGCAAACCGGCCCGATGCAATTCGAGCTGTTGTCGCGTATGGGTCCGTGGGGCCATTCGACGGGCGAATTATTCGTTTGCGACATGAATGGCGACGGGCGCAAGGACGTGGCGGAATTGGCCAACGACGCGCCGTATCTCGATATGGCCATGTCCTTTCAAACGAAACGGCCTTTGTCGGGAAAGCCGCTTTAACCGGAAAATCAAACAAGCTTCGGCAGGGAAGAGTGCATTCCTGACCGAAGCTTGCGTATTTTCCGGGATTCATCCCGATATGCTCGTATTAGATCGTCTTAAGCTCCATGGTCAAGTCTAGCCATGAGAGCTCCGATTCGCTCAGCTTGATCCGCGCAGCGTCGCGGCACGACTCGAGCTCGGCGACATTTTTCGGCCCGATAAGCGCGCATGTCGGAAACGGCTGGTTCAATACGTATGCGAGCGCAATCTGGATCGTCGATACGCCGCGTTCCTTGGCCAGCTCCTCCGCCCGACGGTACCGCTCCCAGTTGTCGTCGCTGTAAAATACGCGGACGAGATCGGCGTTATCGCGTTTGTCCGGCGTGAACAGGCCGGTAAAGAAGCCGCGAGCCTGCGAGGACCAGGACAAGAGCGGGAACTGATTTTCTTTATGCCATGCGCAAGCTTCCGCATCGGCGGACACGCACCCGGCCCAGAACGGCTCGTTCGGCTTCGCCAGGCTCAAATTCGGGCTGCTGAACGAAAATCCGACAAGCCCGTTTGCCGCCGCATAATCGTTGGCTTCCTGAATCCGCCGATGCGTCCAGTTCGATACGCCGATTGCGCGTATGCGGCCTGCGGCGATGTGCTCGTTCAGCGCTTCGACGATCGGTCCGACGGGAACGTTCGGATCGTCGCGGTGCAGCGCGTACAGGTCGACGTAGTCGGTGCGCAGCCGCTTCAGGCTGATCGCGAGCTCTTCGTCGATAGCTTGCTTGTTGACGCGGGGGCCGCTGGCATTGTGATGGGCGCCCTTCGTCAGGACGACGACATCCTCGCGGTTGCCGCGCGATTCCATCCATAGACCGATCGTTTCTTCGCTCTTCCCGCCGCCATAATTATGAGCGGTATCGATCGCATTGCCGCCGATTGACGTATAGGCGTCCAAGATGACGCCGACCGTGTCCATAAGCTCCGGTTTAAAATAATCCGTTCCCAAAATCAACTGTGCGCAAGGCTTGGACGAGCCTGGAATTTGGAAGTAGTTCATTGATGATTTTCTCCTTTCATCCGTTGGATATAGTTACGCGGGATCGCGTCCGTGCCGATTCGAGACAAGCGTCGACTACGCGCATGTTGGCTATGGCGTCGGAAGAAGCGAACGACAGCGGCGCGCCGTCCAGCACGCTTGCGGCGACATCGTCCGCCTGCAGGCTGTACTGATTGACGGCGTCCAATCGCTCTTCCCGGCGCTTGCCTTTTGCCGTCACATAGAAAACCGACGGTTCGCTCGGGTTGCATACGAAGGCGGACGGCAATTCGATTCTTCCGTCGGTGCCCAGCACCTCCAGCGTATTGCGTCCGGCCGCCCACATCGCGCAATCGAACGTCAGACCTACTCCGCCGGCGAACTCGAGCAATCCGGAGGCCATCATATCCACGCCTCCGTGCTCCGGCGAGAAGAAGGCGTGCACAGTCGCCGCTTCCGGCTCGCGCCCGAGCAGCAGCCTCGCGGCGCTGATCGGATAAACGCCGATATCGTATATGGAGCCGCCGCCCATCGACTGGTCGTTGCGGAAATTGGTCGTGTTGCCCGAGTTGTTGAACGTAAATGCCCCATGGATGCCGCGAATCGTCCCGATTTCCCCGGACGCGATAATGTCTTTGATTCGCGAGTAGCGGGGATGATAACGGTACATGAACGCTTCGGCCAGCTTGACGCCATGCCTGTCGCAAGCGTCCACCATCTCCTGCGCTTCGCTCGCATCGAGGGCGAACGGTTTCTCGCACAGGACGTGCTTGCCGGCCTCGGCGGCCCGTATCGTCCATTCCTTGTGCAGATGGTTCGGCAGCGGAATGTAAACGGCATCAATATCGCCGTCGGCGATTAGCGCTTCGTAGCTGCCGTATGCTTTCGGGATGCCGAGCTTCTCCGCCGTTTGCTTTGCCTTCTCCTCGTCGCGGCTTGCGATCGCGACGACTTCGCCTCGCGAGGACTGTTGAATGCCGGGGATGACGGAACGGATCGCAATGCCCGCACAGCCGACGATACCCCATCGCAGCTTTTCTGCAACCATATGTAATTCCTCTCCTTGTTAGAAGTATATTGTCATTATAAAGGGTTGATATTAAAATAAATATAATAATATATTGAACAGGATAGAACGATATTGTCATTCGTTATAGGATTCGGGGGTGCTTGATATTGCCTATTCATCCGTGCCTGCTGCCCACTTTGCCGGAGCGCAAATATTTTTGTTCCCCGATCTCGGTAGGCTCGTGCTGGGACACGCCGGAGCATAGCGTTTACCGCGGGAAAGGGACTACCAACGAATTCAGCATCCATCTGATCGTAAACGGCAAAGGGTTCGTGGAAATTGAAGGAAACGTATACACGCTGCAGGCGGGGACCGCGTTTCTGTACTTTCCTTTTGAAGAGCAGCGGTATTATAGCTCCGAAGAAGATCCGTGGCACGTCAAATGGGTTCATTTTTACGGAGACAAGCTGAAGGAATTTATGATCGAGCACGGCTTCCATCGCTCAACCCTATGGTCGATAAATCACATCAAGCCGTTGGAGGAAGCCCAGCTTGCGCTGTATGAGGAAGCGATGCGTCACAAACTGCTGCACGAAACGAAGCTGTCTGCGCTCACCTATGCATTTCTCGTAGAATTTATGGGTCAGGCCGCTCCTTTCTCTGCCGTCAAGCCTACCGCCTCCGCCGACCGGATTCCCGAGCTGCTGCCGCACATGCAGGAAAGGGCGAGAGAACCGTTCGATCTGGAATACTGGGCCGCGCAGGCAGGCGTCAGCTCGTATTATTTTTGCAAGCTGTTCCGCAAAACGACGCGGATGACGCCGCTCGCCTTCATTACGCTTTGCAGGCTGCAGTACGGCAAGCACCGGCTGCTGGAGCAATTGGACTTGCCGATTCAACAAATCGCCAAGGAAGCGGGATATTCGAGCGCCAGCTACTTCAACAAGCGGTTCATGGAACAAGAGGGGATGACGCCGTCGGAGTTCCGGGAGCTGTACGTGAGGAAGAGTTAGGAGCGAGAATCGCCAATCTGTTAACAATGTATAGTCATTCTTAAATAAATACTATTTTCAATCGGGGTAAAGCTATTCATATAATGAATAATCGAGAAAAAAGCCAAGGTGGTGACCGCCATGAAACGTATTCGCATTCGCAGCCGCGGCCGCAGTCCGGTATGGCTCGCCGGCGTCATGCTGCTGGCCGGCTTGACGGTCGGTTGTCGCGGCGACGAAGGGCAAACGGCGGAGTCCGGCTTTGGCGGAATGGGCGAGTCGCTAACGGGAAGGAGCATCACGGCTTATATGGGCAATAGCCCGGCGGCCGAGGCGATCCGGACTTTGCTGCCCCAATTCGAAGCCCGGACGGGCCTCAAGGTGGACTTGACGAGCTTTTCCAACGAGCAGTTGAGCCAGAAGCTTTCCGTTCAGTTTGCGGCGGGCAGCACGAGCCCGGACGTATTCATGTTCCGGCCGCTGGAGGAGTTGAAGGCGTTCGGGCGGAACGGCTGGCTGCAGCCGTTGGATTCTTTCTCGGAAAGCGATCCGGAATACGATTTTGCGGATTATTCTCCGACCGCCATCGAGTCGGTCACCTATAACGGAGCGATTGCGGCCATGCCTCTTTCAACCGAGCAGCAAATTTTATTTTATCGCAAGGACTTGCTGGCGCAAGCCGGATTGGCGGTTCCGACAACGCTCGATGAGCTTGAAGCGGCAGCGAAGGCGCTTCACGATCCGGTGAACGGCGTGTACGGCTTCGTGGCGAGAGGGCAGAGGAACGCGCTCGTAACGCAGCTGTCGTCCTTCCTGTACTCGGAAGGCGGAGATTTTCAGAAAGGCGATGCAGCGGCGATCAATACGCCCGAAGCGATTAAAGGGATCGGCCGGTACGTAACGCTATTGAAGCGATACGGACCTCCGGGCGTGTTCAATATGGGCTGGCAGCAGGCGGCGGGGCTGTTCTCGCAAGGGAAGGCGGCGTTTTACACCGATGCGAGCGCGATTTATTCGATTGCCATGGGCTCTAATCAATCGTCGATCGGCGACAAGGTCGGATTCGCCTTGTTTCCGGCGGGACAAGCGGGTGCCAGACCGTTCAACGTTACCGCTTGGGGCTTGGGGATGAGCTCGGGCTCCGTCCATAAGGAAGCGGCGTGGCTTTTTATTCGATGGGCTACGAGCAAGGAGGTCGTCATGAAATCGCAGCAGATGGGAAATCCGGGTGCCCGCCGGTCCGTATGGAACGATCCGCAAGGCGTGTCCGGCTTCCCCGCGGAATATATCGGCGTCGTCACGGAATCGATGCGGGTAGGCGTCGGCCATGACCGCCCGCAGGTCGTCAATGTGGGCCAAGCCCGCGACATCATCGGCGATATCGTCGTACAGGGCCTGCTGGACGAGGACATCTCCGCCGCGGCCGATAAAGCGAACCGCGACTTTCAAGCGCTGATCGACGGGGAGAAAAGCAAATGAATACGTTCGGTAAAATTATCCTGCTCGTCGTTTCGCTGCTCATCCCGATTATTTTGCTCTATGGGTATTCGAATCAAGTCAGCGTAAATGTCGTTCGCGATACGATCGAGGACAGCAACCGGAACCGGCTTTCCTTCTTTATGAGCCAAATGGAAATGATGATCGATCAGCTGACGAAATATTCGGTTACGGCCAGTCGCGATTACAGCATCAGGGAATATTTGAACGGCCGGAACGCGGACTCGCGTCTCGTTCAGCTGCAGCGGCAAAGCCGTATCGTCGAGATGCTGAACATGCAGATCGCGACAAGCGCGTGGAACAATCAAATCATTCTGCATTTGCCCGACTCCAAGGAAGTGCTGTCGACCGATTACTCGGTTCAATACGACGAGAACTACATCCGCAGCCCGGAATGGAGAAAATGGACTCACCGGAGCGCCGTAACGTTCGGAATTACCCAGACGTTCTTCTCGCGGATCAAGGAAAGCGATATCCCCAATCTGCTCGTCGAGGTCCGATTTACCGACGACAATTTGCGCAATATGCTCAATTTGCTGAAGCAGGGCGGACAGCACGAGCCTTTTCTGTACGAGGCGGGGGCGGAGCCTATCATCAGCTACACGGCGAACCGGACGCTCATCGGCGCGATCGTCCAGCGGCTGGATCGTACGGAGCTTACGCCCGGAGGGAGTTTGACGATCGATCTGGACGACGGGAAATATATCGTGAACTATATCCGCTCCGAAAGCCTGGGGTGGTTTCTCGTCGATATCGTTCCGCTGCAAAGCATATTCGCCCCGATCGTCACGAGCCGCAATTTGTTCTACGCCTCGATCTGCCTGCTGATGGCGCTCAGCATTTTGGTCACCCTGCTGCTGTACCGGAACGTCCAGCGTCCGATCCAATTGCTCATTAAAGGCGTGCAGCGGATTAAAGACGGACAATACTCGTCCAGGCTGAAGCGGCAGTCGAACAACGAGTTCGATTTTTTGTTCCACAGCTTCAACGAGATGGCGGAGCAGATCGGGGAGCTGATCGAGAAGGTGTTCAAGGAGACGCTCCGTTCCAAGGAAGCTACCCTGAAGCAGCTGCAGTCGCAAATTAACCCGCACTTTTTGTACAATTGCTTGTTCTATATTAAAAATATGGCCAATCTGGGGGATAAGGAAGCCGTCTCGGCCATGGCGCTGAACCTGGGGGATTATTACCGGTATTCGACACGGCTGGAAAAGCCGATCGCGACGTTGTCCGAGGAAATGAAGCTGATCGAGAACTATTTGAATATCCAGACGATGCGGATGCAGCGGTTTCATTACGAGATCGATATAGCGGACCGGATGCTTGCCTTGGAAATCCCCCGCCTGCTCGTTCAGCCGTTAGTGGAAAATGCGGTGGTGCACGGCGTAGAGGACAGTATCCAGTTCGGTCTCATCCGGATTTCGGGCGTGCAGTCCGACGGGCTGAACCGGATCATCGTCGAGGATAACGGACCGGGCATGTCGAAGGAACGGTATGCCGAGCTGCAAAGGAAGGTTTCCTTGCCGAAGGACGAAGATGCGAGCTTCGGCTTGTGGAACACCCACCAGCGGCTGGTCCATATGTATGGCGGAAGATCGGGGCTGTACTTTTCCCCGTCCGCATCGGGAGGGTTTCGCGTAGAGATGGTATGGGAAGAACGAAGCGAGCAATCTTAAGCGATGCCGGGAAGCGACAAATAAGCGCTCAACAGCAATGGGGGAGGGATTCGGATGTTTCAGCTGCTCATCGTCGACGACGAAGCCAGTGTCGTGGACAGTCTTGCCGATACGCTGCCCTGGCACGAGATCGGGATCTCGACCGTCTTCAAGGCGTATTCCGGGAGCGAGGCGTTGGAGCTGCTCAAGACGAATACGATCGATATTATGATGACCGATATCCGCATGCCGGGCTTGAACGGGCTGGAGCTGCTCGCGCTCGTGCGCCGGGAATGGAAAAGGATCAAATGCATTCTGCTGTCGGGCCATGCGGAGTTTTCTTATGCCCAACAGGCGATTCAGCATGATGCCCATGAATATTTGCTGAAGCCGATCAGCGACGGGGAAGTGCTGGACAAAGTCGGCAATCTGGTCGGAATACTTCAGCGGGAGCGGGACGAGAGCCGCCATTACGAGCGTGTCGAGAAAGCTTTTCAGGAGCATCTTCCGAAGCTGCAGGGCGACTTGTTGGCCGATTTGCTGCAAGGGGTGAAAATTTCCCCGGAACGGCTGGGGCAAAAGCTGGAGTCGCTCAAAATCGCGATTCCCGCCGAGGGGCGCTTCGCCCTTATGCTGTTCCGTCTCGAGGACCGGTTTGCCGAGCTGGACTTCTACAGCTTGTCGCTCATGGAATATGCGGTCGTCAACATGGCGGAGGAGCTGTTCGAGGACGATTTCCGGTTGTGGAGCTGCAAAGACCTGCACGGATACCTGGTGTTTCTTGTGACGATTGCCGGGGAGGGTGATACGCAGCAGGATCGGCAGGAGCATCCCGACAGGGCAGCCGAGCCGGTCGAAAGCCGGCTTCAATCGATGGCATCCCAGCTGCAGCTGAGCGTCGATCGTTTTCTGAAGGGGAGCGTTTCCGTGTTGATCAGCCGCTGGGGTTCGTTTCCTCTGGATATCAAGCGTCTGTACGAGGACATTTTGCTGTCGATGCGCAAGCAGGTGGGCAACCAAAGCGGCTTGCTCATCTATGCTTCCGACGAGCTGGAGCAGCTGCCCGTTCATGCTCTGCAAAGACTGTATGAGCCTCCGATGCTCGTCCACCTGCTCGAATCCGGCGATTGGGAGAAAACCCATGACAAGCTGACCGGCATATGGAGCGAGCTCGGGGCGAAATGGGCGGATTCGCAGGAGCATCTGTTGGAAGCCTTTTTCTCCATATACGCCTCCTTCAGCTCGTTCGCGCACAAAAACGGGAGGCAGCTGACCGATATGATCGGACCGCACCTGTCCGATGTTACCGGCTTGACGCCGAGCCGGTCGCTGGAGGCGTTGCAACAATGGATGTTCCAATCGCTCGAGCTGCTGCAGCAGTGCATGGAGAACGAGACCCGAAACGACCGAGAGAATACGGTGCGTCGGATCAAGCTGTTCGTGCAGAAGCATCTGGTGGAGGACGTATCGTTACAGGCGATCGCCGACTATATGTACATGCATCCCGTCCATGTGTCGCGCATTTTCAAACTGGAGACGGGCGAAAATTTGAGCGATTTCGTGCTGCGTCTCAAGATGGAGCAGGCTGCCTTCCTGCTTGCCGATCCTTCGCTCAAAAACTATGAGGTCGCTCTCCAATTGGGCTACCAAAATCCGAATTATTTCATCAAGGTGTTCAAAAAGTATTATTCGCTTACTCCGCAGGAATTCCGCCAAAAGCTGGAGGCGGTCGAGGAGCAGTAATGGCGTCAAGGTAGCGGCTCTCGTCTATAGGACGGGGCCGCTTTTTTACGTCAGGTGATAAGAATGTCCGGCTACACCTGCAAGAACAGCCCCGAGACTCCGCTGCGGAACTGCACGCTCTCCTTTTTTACAGACAGAGACGATCACGTTAATTTTGTTCCATCCAGGTTAAATTGTTGTCATTTTAACGGGAGGGGAAACGCTTTACTATTAACTCATGAGGCAACGATGCCCCGAAGCGATCGGGACATTCGGACGCCCGAACCCAATTGAAAGTCTCGGAAACGAACACCATTACGGGAGGTCATCTAGCATGAATCAATGGATCAAGAAAGCGGCGGCAGCCTCTTTGCTTGCGGCGCTGGTCACGGGCTGCAGCACGGGAGGAAAGACGGCGGGCGATACGACGACGGACGGCAAGTCCAAGCCGACCTTAACGTTCTGGATGAAAAAACAATTGTTCGAGGACCAAAACAAGCTCATTCAAGAGCGGGCCAAGCAATTCGGCGCCGAGAACAATGTCAACGTGAATATCGAATTGATCGCTTACGAGGATTTTTATCCGAAATGGTCCGCGGCAATCGAATCGAAGACCGTTCCGGACGTCTCGTTCTTCGGCTACCAGGAGATCGGTCAATTTTACGGCAAAGACGTGCTTGAGGATTTGACCGATGTGGTCAAATCGATCGAAAGCAAAAACGGCGACATGCAAGCGAGTATGAAAAAAGCGATTACGTTCCAAGGCAAGCAGTATGCCATTCCGTTCTGGACCGAGTCGCAAGTGCTGTACTATCGCAAAGATTTGCTGAAAAACGCCGGCTTCGACGCTCCGCCGAAGACGTGGGACGAATTCCGCAAGATGGCCAAAGCGCTTACGGACCCGAGCAAGGGCGTATATGGCGCAGGTCTCGGCTACGGCAAAGGCAACTCCGACGCCGAATTCCTGACGCGCGGCATCATCTGGTCGTACGGCGGATCGGTCGATACGAAGGACGGCAAGACGGTTATCGCCAACTCGCCGGAAACGATCGAAGCGACGAAATTTATCCGCGACATTTTCCTGACCGACAAGAGCACGCCGCCAAGCGCGCTGGGCTGGGATGACAGCGGGAACAACAAAGCTTACTTGAGCGGCCAGGCGGCGATGATCTTCAACGTTGGCAGCACGCTCAGCACGATCAAGAAGGACAACCCGGACCTGTACGAGAAGACGGGGATCGCGCCTTACCCGGCCGGACCGAAAGGGACGTTCATTCCGGGCATCAGCAACAACCTCGGCATTTTCAAAGATTCGAAAAACAAAGATTTGGCCAAAAAGTTCGTCGAGTACATGCTCGCTACCGACTGGTACAAAACATGGATCGAAAAAGGCGCGCCGCTTACCGGACCGGTATACACGAAGCTTACGAGCGAGCCGGTATGGCAGGATGAGAAGAACAAAGCGTTCGTCGACTCGGTGAAAGGCTTCTACTTCCTCGGTTATCCGGGCGAATACAACCCGAAAGCGGGCGAGGTGTTCAACCTTCGCATCGTGAACGACGCGTTCCAGAAGCTGCTGCTCGAGACAAGCTACACGCCGGAAACGGCAATCAAGGATCTGCAGACGAAGATTGAAGAAATTTACAAAAAGTAACCTTTCAAATTCATGGCTGCGGGACGACCGGACAGGTTATTCCGCAGCCTAACAGTTAGGCGGGATAAGAACTTGAGAACGAACACGGACAACAAACTTGCCTACGTGCTGATGAGTCCCGTATTGCTTTACTTGCTTGCCGTAATGGTCGTGCCGTTCGGCTGGGCTCTATACCTCAGCTTCACGAACAAGGTCGTAGGAGTAGAGGCGACGTTCATCGGCTTGGGCAACTATATCGACTTGGTCAAAGATTCGCTGTTCTGGAAAGCGGTGTGGAATACGGTCGTATTTACGCTTGTGGCTGTTATCGGCAAAACCGTATTCGGCATGATCATGGCGCTGGTCCTGAATGAGAAGATCGTATTCCGGAACGTTTTCCGGGTATTGCTGTTTCTGCCGTGGACGATTCCTACGATCGTTTCCGTCTTTACTTGGCAATGGATATATTCCGATGTGGGCGGCGTGCTGAACTTCCTGCTGCTGAAAGCTCATCTGATCTCGCAGCCGGTTGGCTGGCTGGCCAGTCCGGACCTTGCGATGTTTTCGGTTATTTTGGTCAACGTATGGCGCGGCATACCGTTTATGGGGATCGCCATCTTGGCCGGTCTGCAGACGCTGTCCAAGGAAATGTACGAAGCGGCGATGCTGGACGGAGCCGGGGCATTCAAACGTTTTATTTACATGACGCTGCCTTCGGTCAAGGAAGTAACGGTGCTCGCTGCCGTCATGACCACGATCTGGACCCTGAACGATTTCGAGATTATATGGCTGTTGACGCGCGGAGGTCCTTCCAACGGCACTCAAGTGCTGTCCACGCTGAGCTACACGATCGGATTTTTGAATATGAGTCTGGGTAAAGCGATCGCCATTGCGATCCTGACGATGCCTCCGTTGATCATGCTGATCAACTTCGTCACGAAGCGTTCGCTTTCATCGAATGAGTAGGTGATGACGCATGGAACATAAATCGATCGCGAACCGGATAGTCGTCTATGCCACATTGGCCGTTTTGTTACTATTCGCTTTGTTCCCGCTGTATTGGATGTTCAATACGTCGTTCAAATCGAATGCCGAAATCTATAATATGACGCCGTCGTTCTGGCCGAAGCAGTTTACTTGGTCGGCGTACGTCAAGCTCTTGACGGAGAAAGATTTTCTGCTCAATGTGAAGAACAGTCTCCTCGTATCCATAATCGTGGCGTTTGCTTCGATCGTCGTCAGCATGCTGGCGGCTTATGCGATCGCCAAGCTGAAGTTCCGCGGCAGAAGCGTAGTTTCAAGAGGGATTCTATATGCCTATTTGATGCCGCGAGCCGTATTGTTTATCCCGTTGTATATGCTCGTTTCCTTGATCGGCCTGAACAATTCGATTTACGGTCTGATGCTTATTTATCCGACCATTACGATTCCTTATGCCACTTGGATGCTCATCTCGTATTTCAAATCGATCCCGGTAGAGATCGAGGAGGCGGCCATGATCGACGGCTGCAGCCGGGCGCGTACGATGCTCAACATTATTTTTCCGCTGGCCGCCCCGGGAGTCGCCGCCACATTCATCTTTGCCTTTACTTTGTGCTGGAGCGAATACTTGTATGCGCTGGTCGTGGTGACGAAAGGCTCCGACAAAACGCTTACGCTCGGCTTGTCGGATATGATCGTGGGAGACGTATTCGCTTGGGGCCCGCTGATGGGCGGTTCCATTCTCGCTTCCATTCCGGTCGTCATCATGTACCTGTTCACTTCTAAATATATGGTTAGCGGCATGACCGTAGGAGGAGTCAAATAATGAGCGGATTGAAAAAAGTGCTGGTTACGGCGACCAATTATTCGCTGCTGTGCGCGGAAGCGAAGCGGCTGCTCGAGGAGGGCGGCTGCGAAATTATCGAGAACCGGGTCGGCAGACCGCATACGTTCGAGGAGCTTGTTCCGCTGGTAGGGGACATTGACGGAGTCGTCGCCGGAGTGGATACATGGGACGAAGAGGTGTTCAAGCTGGCGCCCAAGCTCAAAGCGATCGCCCGCTTCGGCGTCGGCGTGGACAATATCGATTTGGCGAAAGCAAAGGAATACGGCGTACGGGTTACGAACGTGCCCGGAGGAAACGCGAACGCGGTGGCGGAGTTGACCGTAGGGCTGCTGCTGTCGCTCATTCGCAGCCTTCCGGCCTTGCATCAATCGGCCAGACGGGGCTATTGGGACCGCCGCGTAGGCGAGGAACTGGCCGGCAAGACGGTCGGCCTGCTCGGCTTCGGCAATATCGCCCAAATGGTGGCCAAAAAACTGAAAGGCTTCGACGTCTCGATTATCGCGTACGATAAATATCCGAATGCGGCCAAGGCCGAGGAGCTCGGAGTCGAGCTCGTTGCCTCCGACGAGGTACTGGCGCGCGGCGATATCGTCAGCATGCATTTGCCGAGTCTGAAAGAGACGCGTCATATGATGAATGACGAGCAATTCGCCAAGATGAAGCCCGGCGCTTATTTCATCAACACCGCAAGGGGAGCGCTCGTCGACGAGAGGGCGCTGTATCGCGCGCTGGAGAAGCGTACGATTGCGGGAGCCGCGATCGATGTGTACGAGACGGAGCCCGTATCCGCGGACAACCCGTTGTTTCAGCTGGACAACATTATTACGACGCCGCACACGGCAGCCGAAACGGCGGAAACGTACCATAGGGTAGGTCTTGTTACGGCGCAAGCTCTGCTGGATGTGTTCGCGGGCAAGGAACCGGCCAATCCGGTTTGATCGCAGACCGTACGACGAGCGGACGAAGGAGGAAGCTCCGGATGAAAGGCATGCAGGTCAATCTGGGACGCGCAAGCTTCGCGAGCGATAACGAGGTGCGGCTTCCGCGAATGGTTCCGGTTGTGCAAAAATTTGCCTCCGGCGGGTTGGACCCGGAACGGATCGAACGGATGATCGGCGACGAGTTTGCCAAGACTTCGATTCGCGGCAAAATCCGTCCCGGAATGCGCATTGCAGTCGGAGTCGGCAGCAGAGGGATCGAGAACATCTCCCGCATCGTAAGAGCTACCGTAATGGAGTTGAAGGAGCTGGGGGCGGAGCCGTTCATTATTCCGGCGATGGGAAGCCACGGCGGAGCTACCGCGGAAGGCCAAGCGCGGCTGCTTGGCGGGTATGGCATAACCGAGCATGAGATAGGCGCTCCGATCAGGTCGTCGATGGATACGGTCCGTTTGGGCAGCGTGCTTGACGGGGTGGAGGTGCACTTCGACCGGATCGCCTGCGAGCAGGCCGACGGCATTGTCGCGGTAGCGCGTATCAAGCCGCATACGGATTTCAAAGCGCCGATCGAAAGCGGCATACTGAAAATGCTCGGCATCGGCTTCGGGAAGCATAAAGGTGCCTCTTATTTGCACCGGTTCGGCATGGACCGATTCGGAGCGTTGCTGCCCGAGGTCGGAAAGCTGGTCATGGAGCGAACGCCTTTTCTGTTCGGCGTAGGTATCGTCGAGGATGCGTACCATCGGACGGCGCATATTGAAGCCGTACCCGGCGAGAGCCTCCCATGGCGGGAGGAAGAGCTGCTGACCGAGGCAAAACGGCTGATGCCCCGCTTTTGGCTGGACGATATCGATGTGCTGGTCGTGGACGAAATCGGCAAAAACATTAGCGGCAGCGGGATGGACCCGAACGTTATCGGCCGCTCCGGATCGAGCAGATCGTTCGGAGACGGACCCGCGATCGGCAAAATCGTGGTGAGAGGTCTTACTCCGGAAACGAAAGGAAGCGCGGTCGGCATCGGCATCGCCGATTTTACGACGCGCCAAGTCGTGGAGCGAATCGATTTCGCGGCGATGTATACGAATGTCATAACCGCAATGGACATTTCCGGCGGCAAGCTGCCGATCATCATGCATAATGACCGGGAGGCGATCTCCGCAGCGATGTACATGGCGGGAAGACGCGAGCCGGGGCAAGCGAGAGTCGTGCGCATCCGGAATACGCTGTCCTTGCAGGACATACTGATTTCCGAGAATATGATGCCCGAGGCGGAAGCCCATCCGATGCTGGAGACGAACGGTTCTCTCCTGGAGTGGCGGTTTGACGAATCGGGAAATGTCAAGGATGGATTCGGGAAAGACGAGTGACGAAGCCATGCATTGCCGTTGTCGGCAGGCATGAGCGCAGAGCTGTCGGCCGACGAGACGACAGATCGAGACGCACCGAAACCAATTGATCGAATAGATGAGGAGAGAACGGATCATGAAGCATTTATACGGCGTCACCACAGCTATGGTTACCCCATTTCGTCAAGACGGGACTATCGATTATGACAAAGTGGAGCAGTTGACCGAGTTCCTGATCTCGAAGGGCGTACATTGCCTGTATCCGCTCGGTACGACGGGCGAAATGCTGCGGTTGTCCGTGGCGGAACGCAAATCCGTTGCCGAGACGGTCGTCCGCAAAGCGGCAGGCCGAGTTACCGTATTTATCCACGTCGGAGCGATGACGCAGAACGACACGGTAGAGTTGGCCCGGCATGCGAGCGAGATCGGCGCGGACGGCATCGGAGTCGTCACCCCGGCTTTCTTCGGGGCGAACGACAGGGAACTGGAGCAATATTTCGTAACCGTCGCATCGAGCGTGCCCGAGAGATTCCCGGTCTATTTGTACAACATTCCGCAGTGTGCGGCGAATGATCTGAAGACCGAGGTTGCGGAGAAGGTGGCGGCGAGATGCGGCAACGTGATCGGCATCAAATACAGCTATCCAGACTTTTTGCGCACGAATGAGTATTTGAACATCAAGGGCGGCGATTTCTCCGTCATGCAAGGGTCCGACCGCCTGTTTCTGGCTGCCTTGGCGATGGGCTGCGAAGGCGTCATCTCCGGCGTCTCCTGCGTATATCCGGAGCCGTTCGTAGCGGTTTATAACGCGTACCTGGAGAAGGATCTGGAGAAAGCGAGAAGGTTGCAGCGCATCGCGATCCAATATTGCGAGACGCTTAAAAGCGGCAGCAACATGTCCTATTTCAAGGAAGCGCTCAAGCTGAGAGGCATCGATGCGGGATACATGAGGGCGCCGCAGCTCGACCTGCCGGAAGAGGACATCGCCGATCTGAAGCGCAAGCTGGAGGAGCTGAACGCGGTAACCCGTTATGCCTGATTCGTCGGCCGACTATTTCAGTTTGTTTTGCAGCTCCTCGATTTTTAATTTGGACACGTGGGCATATTTGCTCGTGTTCGGGAAATAGGCGAGATACGTCTGATTTCGGGCAAGGACGCAATAAATTTTCGTTATGTTTACAATGTACGACCGGTGTGACAAAAAAAATAAATGATCCGGCAGCTGCTGAAGCATTTCGCCGATATTGTCATTCGTCACATACTCGTTGGCGGCCGTGTATATATGGCATTTCTTGCCAATTTTTTCGATAAATAAAATATCTTTGACGGGGATGAAGTAATAGTCGTTGCCCTCCCTGATGATGAGACGCTTCTCGAATTCGACGGTGCCCGGCAGAGCTTGTCCGGGCTCCGTTCTTCTTCTTATTTTATTGATTTTCTCGAGTGCGGAGTATAGCCTTCCCTTCTCGACGGGCTTCATGACATAATCGACGGCGCATAGCTCGAACGCCTGGACCGCGTATTCTTCATCGCTTGTCACGAAAATAAACAATAGGTCGCTGATGATTTTCAAGCAGGCGCGGATCGCCTCCAAGCCGTTCAGCTTCGGCATGCGAATATCCAGCAGGATAGCGTCCGGCCTGGACTTCATGACCGAATCGATCAGCTCCTCGCCGTTTCTGCACGTATCCACGATATGGAAATCGGGCAATTGCCCGATATAATGCCGCAATATATTCAGTTCGTCCTCGTTGTCGTCGGCGAGAACGATCCGAGTTTTCATTTTGCCACCCATGCCGGCTTCCTCCTTCCTTATATCGAGAGAGGTATCGGAAATCCCTCGACGGCTGCCCCGTTTTGTTCGTGCCCAACGCCGACATAGCCCCCATTATTGCTATAAACGATTTTACGGGAGCCAACCCGATTCCGGTACCGATCACACCGCAGCCGGCATCGCCGAACGGGTGCGGGCTCCTTCATTCATTTACTATTTCATAGGCTGTATGACGTAACAAGGAACCACTGAAAAGTATATAGGAATCCGATAGGAAAGAAAGGCTTACCCGTCGGCAGGAAGGGGGCGTGAAGGCGAGAAAGTCCGTCAACGGACGGTGTACGATGCCGAAATGTGCCATTTGAGGCGCGAGATATCCATATATGCGCTTGTAATCTCGCGTGTGGGTTCGACAAAAAGAGGCAACGGTCGTATAATGACTTGTATATAGTTCGAAAGTACTATAGATGAGCGGAAACATTGAATAGGGTTGCTCAACGATAACGGCAAACCTTTCGAAAGAAAGGGACGCAAAGCTATGGGTCTACGGAGTGTTCTCTAAGATCGCCAGGCTACCGAATTGGGTGTTTATTTACGGCATCCTTTTTGGGTGCCGTTTTTTGTTCGGAACGCTTTTTTTCCTGGATACCGGCTCATTTCCCGCACTGATCATAATACATAATCCATAGGAGCGTCGCGGTTGTATGCATGGGGAGGTGTCGCAATGAGCAAGCATATGACGGAAGACGAGTTGACGCAGCTGATCGGACAATTGAATATGGACGAGCTGGAGTCCGTCTCGACATCGGCCACGAGAAGCGATTTCTCCAGACGGAACGGCTCGATCCGAATCAAGGATCAATCGATTATCGTTCAGGACCCCGAGAACGGCGGTGATTTGCCTCTGATTCGTTCCGTCGAGCCGGTGCGCCTGTATGTGAACGACGAGATCGTCACGGCCGAAACGGCCGTCAGCTCCGCAGACCGCATCCGTTGGGAAGTTGAAGAGAAGCCGTTGTTCGAAATCGAAGTGTCGGCGGACAAGCTCTACGCCTATTTTCAGCTTATGTCGAAGGAACGCTATGCTTGGCGTCTCCTCGATTCGATGCCGGTAAATGCGATCTCGATCGTCGCGGAGGAAGACGACTCCATCGTGCTGGAGTCCGTACATCTGAGCGAAGTCGTCGCAGCGCTGGAGCAGAGATCGATCATGTTCCAGCTCGATATTGCGGCCATCCAGCACGAGGTGCAGCAGCCGACGTATCGACCCGTTGTCGTCGCCAGAGGCAAGGCGGTTATTCCGGGGGAGGACGCGCAACTGGACCTTTATTTTGCCGAACAAGTGGAGAGCCATTTTTTCGAGGTCGGGGGCTCGGTCGATTTCCGCAATCATCTGCACATTCCGTCCGTAAAGAGGGGCGAGGTGATCGCCAAAAAAATTCCGCCGGTTCAAGGCATTCCCGGCTTCGATGTGTACGGAAACATAGTAATTCCTCCGCCTCCCAAAGACATCATGATCGTCGTCAAATCTTCCGTGGAATTGACCCCCGAGGGCGAAATTGTCGCCTTGAAGGAAGGCAGGCCGCGGATTACGGGCGAGAAGATCAAAACGTTCGATATTTCCACGTCCTACATCGTCTCCGGCAACGTGGACATCGAAACCGGCAATATCGTATTCTCCGGAGACGTCATCGTGTACGGCGACGTAACCGACAATATGATTATCGAATCGCTCGGCAACGTATACGTCTACGGCAGCGTATATAACGGAACGATCACGGCGACCGGCAGCATCTTCGTAAGGGAGAATGTGATCGGCAGCAAGCTGTATTCGGGATACTTCGGCGTCATGTTCAACCGGCTGTACCATTCCTCGAAGCTGCTGAGCGAGCTGTTCGGGAAGCTGCTGGCCGCTTGCAGAATGCTCGAACAGGCACTCCGGTCCAAGCGGCAGCAAGCGATCCGGTTCGGACAAATCGTACTGCTGCTGATGGAGAGCAAATTCAAGGAAATCCCGGCGACGATCAAGGATTTGCTGGTCGTGATCGCCAACATTCAGCATCTGAAGCGGGAGCAGTACCAGAAGCTGAAGCAAATGTCCGAATTTTTCCTGCAGCCGACGAAATTGCCGGAAGCCGCGTCCTACAATATCTTGCAAAGCTATCTCGCGCTTCTTCAAGACACGCATCAGGAAGTGGCCCGCATGCAGGAAGAAAAGGTGGAAATTCGTCTGAACCAATGCCACAAGAGCGAGCTGAAATCGAACGGAGATATCGTGATCCAACGGGAGGGCGTCCTGCTGAGCGACCTGTATTCCGCCGGCAATATCCAGTTCGTATGGGAATATGCGGTATGCCGGGGAGGCAGGCTCGAAGCCGGGGGAAGCATCTCCGCCCAGATTATCGGCGGCGAGACGGGAGCGAGCACGATTCTGAAAGCGGCAAGGCTAATCCGGATCAAGAAAATGTATTCGGGCCGGGTATGCGTCGGCAAGTATTGCACGGACATATTCGAAATGATCGAAAACAAGACGTTCGACGGTGGAAGCTTCAGGCAGAAAGTCTGATTACGGACGAAATCGTCTCGACGCGGGCGAGGGACAGGCGGCGGATTATGAGTGGAGGAGGCGGTGATTGCGTGCAAGAGCGTCGCACCGGTCCGTACCGATACGTAGGCTATCGGCTTAACAAAAATATGTACAATCGCGCGGGCGTTCTGATCGTACCCGTCCATACCGTGCTGGCTTCGAAGGACGTCGAGCTGCTCGTCCGCCAACAGGTCAGGCTGAGAGACGAAGACGTCGAGCGATTGCCGGTTCTCGACCTTATCGAGACGGCGATCCGCGAGGTCAAGTCCGCCTTCGATAAGATCCGTCATTCGGAGCGGGTGCCTCTCGATCGCTTCCATGAGAAAATCATTCCGATTATTGTAAAAATGAGCGAGCACCCGGATTTGAATCTCATCTTCGCTTTGTTGGAGCGCAAGGACGAATATACATACAGACATAGCATCGGAGTCGCGCTTATCGCCAAACTGATCGGCAAAGCCAAAGAGCTGCCCGCCCAGGAGCTGCTGGAATTGACGAGCGCGGCTTTTCTTCACGATATCGGGAAGGTGAAAATTCCCGACGACATTTTGAATAAGGCGGGCAAACTGACGCCTAACGAGTTCGAGTTGATTCAAAATCATACGATATACGGCTACGAGCTGCTGAAGCATGTCTCGGGTATCCCGCACCGACATGCGCTTGTCGCGCTTCAGCATCATGAACGCGAGGACGGCAGCGGCTATCCGGGAGGCTTGACGGGGGAGGCGATCGATTGCCACAGCAAAATAGTAGCCGTAGCCGACGTATTTCACGCGATGATCTCCAAACGAGTCTATAAAAACCCGGTGCCGTTCTACAAAGTGCTCGTGGAGATGTCGGAGAACGCGTACGGCACTCTCGAGCCGTCGACTACGTTATGTTTTTTGAAGCGGATCATGGACATGCTGATCGGCAATCGGGTCGTGCTGTCGAACGGAGATGTCGGCAAAATTGTAATGATTCATGCCGCCGACCCGATCCATCCGCTAGTCGAAGTCGATGGAACGTATGTCGACTTGAGCAAAGTTCGAACGTTGCATTTGGAGCGCGTCATTTGATGCCGAATGGGGACTCTGTCGTACGGGACGTTTTTGTCGTTACGGTTGAAGACGAAAACGAATATGTGCTAAAATCAGCACAGTAAACGCCGGGTCGTGAATCGCCGGTTGCTCAATGAACGAAGCATCGGCAGGAAAGGAGGCGTACGGGCGGAGACCGGTTGTTTCCATCCGAGGGGGTTGCAAACTATTGGGTTCGCATGTCATGCCGCACAATAAAGCGCTGCGGGTCTCGCTTTCTTTTATGACCGCACTGATCGGCGGTTTCCTGTTCGAATGGCTGCAAATCCCCATTCCGTGGCTGCTCGGTCCTATGATCGCCGTCTTGATCGGTTCCCAAATATGGAAAAGAAGCTACGAGTGGCCGACGCCGGTCCGAAACGCGGGAATGATTATCGTCGGTTACACGATCGGTTTATCGATGACGGCCGCCGCGCTGCGGGAAATGTCCCGTCAGCTGCCATCCATGCTGTTGATGACCTTGCTGCTGCTGCTCTTGTGCGTCGGAATCGCTTTTATCGTTTCGAAGCTGACGGATACCGGCTTCAAGACGGCGCTGCTGGGGAGCATACCGGGCGGATTGACGCAGGTAATCGCATTGGCGGAGGAAACCGAGGGAGTCCATTTCACCGTCGTGACCGTCACGCAGGTCATTCGGCTGATGATGATCGTAATAAGCGTTCCTCTCCTTATATTCAGTCCGGTATTCGGTGAGGCTCACGGCATTGTGCCGGACGTTATTCCCCAGTCGGACGCGATTGCCGATTGGAGCGGGTTGTTTCCTGCTATTTTCATTTTCGCTCTGGTCAGTGTAGGGTGTGCCGTGGCAGGGAACAAAATCCGCTTTCCGACCGCTTTTTTTCTCGGTCCGGCGATCGGTACGGCTGTTGTTCAGCTGGTCGGCCTGGATGGGCCGGCTCTTCCCCCGACGCTTATTAACGCCGCCCAGCTAATGATCGGCACGTATGTAGGATTGCTGCTGAAGCCGAACTTGCTGACGCGCAAGCTGCGGACGATATCGCTTGCAATCGGCAGCGGACTGCTGCTTATCCTGGGGGCATGCGGCTTGAGCTTTGTGCTGACCAAGCTTCACCCGGTAACCATGTCGACCGGCTTGTTAAGTCTCGCCCCCGGCGGTATGGACCAGATGGGCATAATCGCCCACGAGATCCATGCGGATTTATCGATAGTGGCCGGGTATCAACTATTCCGGACCTTTTTCATTTTTTTCGCGGTGCCGCCTCTGCTTAGAATGGTATTCCAGAACGGTCGCAGAGGGCGACCTGCGTCGAATAAACAAGTCGATTAATTTCATTCCGTCATTCCGTCCGCTTGCGGCTGCATAGCGGATTTTTTGTATGCCGCCACTTGCATTCGATATACGTATGCGATATATTGCATATAATAATAGAAATCATAAGGATGATGACCATGCCGGTACCCCCCAATTTTTCTTCGCCGATTCGGATGTCCGCCAAAGAACGGGCGCTGTCGCAAATTCAAAGATGGATTATCGAAGGGACGCTTCACCCGGGCGAAAAGTTGATCGATGCCGAATTGGCAGAGTCGTTGGCCGTGAGCAGAACCCCGATACGCGAAGCTTTTCAGCTGCTGGAGGTTCAGGGGCTCGTATCGATGCATCCCGGGAAGGAAACGAGAGTAACGAGCATCGAGAAGGACGATATTTTAAACATGTACCCGACTCTCGGAGCGCTTCATGCCCTGGCGTCCGAATATTCGGCGCGGCTTATTTTGCCGGAGGAGATCGAAACGTTGAAGGAATTGAACGCGCAGTTCGCCCAAGCGATCGAGAACGGGCAGCCGTATCAGGCGATGGAGCTGGACGAGCAGTTCCACAACCTGATCGTAGATTTGTCGGACAATCCGTATATCGCTTCATTCAGCGCCTCGCTGCAAATCCATATCCGCAGGTTCAAGTACGTTTTCTTGAAGCAGCAGCTTACCGCGACGCTGGCCTCGGCGGAAGAGCACGCGGCTATCATACGGGCGTTCGAAAACCGCGACCCGGAAACGGCGTCGGCCATGATGAAACAAAACTTGATCAGACCGATGCACGAGCTGTATGCATTAATTTAATAACGGGAGGGACGAAAGAAAATGGCTGAAGGCAAAGATTTGAGAATTCGCAGCAAAGTGATCAGCGAGGGCGTGAATCGGGTGCCCAACCGTGCGATGCTGCGGGCGGTCGGATTTCGGGACGAGGACTTCAAGAAGCCGATGATCGGCGTAGCCAGTACATGGAGCGAGGTGACTCCGTGCAACATTCATATTAACGATTTGGCCGTCGAAGCGAAAAATGGGATTCGGCAGCACGGCGGAGCGCCGCTCATCTTCAATACGATCACGGTATCGGACGGAATCTCGATGGGGCATGCCGGCATGACGTATTCGCTACCGAGTCGCGAAGCGATAGCCGACTCGATCGAGATCGTTACGAACGCTGAACGTTTCGACGGCTTGGTCGCCATTGGCGGATGCGATAAAAACACCCCGGCCTGCTTGATGGCGATCGGCCGCATGAACTTGCCGTCGGTCTACGTATATGGCGGGACGATCCAACCCGGCAAGCTGGATGGCAAGCAGGTGGATATTGTCAGCGCTTTTGAGGCGGTCGGTCAATATCACGACGGTAAAATTTCGGATGAGCAGCTGCACAAGGTCGAATGCAGCGCTTGTCCGAGTGCGTGGGCTTGCGGGGGGATGTACACGGCCAATACGATGGCGTCAGCCGCCGAAGCTATGGGAATGAGTCTGCCCGGCTCCTCCTCGACCCCGGCCATTTCTCCCCATAAGGCCGTCGAGTGCGCAGAAGCGGGCAAGACGGTGGTCGGGCTGCTCGAGAAAGGCATTTACCCGCGGGATATTATGACCAAGAAAGCATTCGAGAATGCAATAACGGTTGTCATGGCTCTCGGCGGATCCACCAATGCCTTTCTGCACCTGATCGCGATTGCCCATTCGGTCGAGGTAGAGCTGACTTATGACGATTTCGAGAGAATCCGGGCGAAGGTGCCTCATATAGCCGATCTCAAGCCGAGCGGAAAGTATGCGATGCAGGATCTCAACGATATCGGCGGCGTCCCGGGCGTAATGAAGCTGCTGCTCGATCAAGGGCTGCTCCATGGAGATTGCATGACCGTTACCGGTCAAACGTTGGCCGAAAATTTGGCGGAGGCGAGGCCGTTGCATGAACAACAGGATATAATCAGACCGTTCGACAGCCCGTTGAAACCGACCGGACCGCTGGTCGTCCTGAAAGGGAACTTGGCGCCGGAAGGGGCCATCGCCAAAATGTCGGGTATGAAAAAGCTGCGGTTTACCGGTCCCGCGAAAGTGTACGATAGCGAGGAAGCGGCAACCGAGGCGATTCTGAACAATGAAATCAAGAAGGGGGATGTGCTGGTTATCCGCTACTGCGGCCCGAAGGGCGGGCCGGGCATGCCCGAGATGTTGTCCGTGACGGCGCTGATCGTCGGAAAAGGGCTGGGCGGCGAAGTGGCGCTCATTACCGACGGACGATTCTCCGGCGGCTCTCACGGCTTCGTAGTCGGACACGTTGCGCCGGAAGCGCAAGTGGGCGGACCGATCGCGCTTCTCGACAACGGAGACAGCGTCACGATCGATAGCGAAACCCAGGAAATTTCTTTCCGGGTCACGGAGGAAGAAATGGAGAAGCGAATCCGGGCTTGGAGTCGGCCGCCGTTGAAGGTGACTGCAGGGGTTCTGGCCAAATATGCGCGATTAGTATCGTCCGCCTCCAAAGGCGCCGTTACCGACTTGTTCGAGTAGACCTTTTCGGAGCATGAGGCATAAGGCAGTACAATCATTAGGCAAGTCAAGGAACGTGGCCGAATCGGCTGCGTTTTTTGTTGAAATGGAACATGTATATTCAGCGGAGAGCTTCGCGGTCCTGGCTTATAAACTCCAGCAGGATGTGCATGCGCATGTACTGCGCGTTTTTTCGAACTGTCAGTTATGGTATACTGTTTATCAGGTAAACAGTTTATCGGACGATCATTTTGCGGAGCAGCGACGAAGCATTCAAGGGAGCTAGCTATGGAGGGACATGGAATCATGCAGAACGGCGATCGCCTTGATCACGAGGCGTTGGAAAATTTCCCTAACGGAGCAAAGCTCAGCTGGGGAATAGTGAAACAGCCGAAGAGAGGCCCGAAGGGCGAACTGAGCATCAAAAAAATCGTCGAAGCGGCAATTGCAATAGCCGATAAGGACGGGCTATCCGCTGTCTCGATGAACCGGGTTGCGGGATCGTTGGGATTTACGACCATGTCCCTCTATCGATATATTTCCAGCAAGGACGATCTTATGCTGCTTATGCAGGATGCCGTATGCGAGATGGCGATTCCTCCGGAGAAGGCGGAGCCGGATTGGCGCGAAGAGATGAGGGAGTACGTGAGGGTATGCATTGAAGTTTTTTGCAAGCATCCCTGGTTTGGCGACATTCCGATTATGGGTATTCCGGTAACGCCGAATAATTTGCAGATTGTCGACTGGGTGCTTAGACCCATGCGCAGCTTTCCCCTTAACGATTACGAAAAAATGTCGATTGTCCTTCTGCTGAGCAGCTACTCGCGGTCAACCGGGATGATCCAACGGGACATGCTTCGGGCTATACAGGCGGGAGGAAGTGCGAATACCTTTAGCGGATTGAACTATAGCGCGGCTCTCAAGCACTTGGTCAAACCGGAGCGTTTTCCGAATCTGCATCCGATCGTGATGTCCGGCGCATACACGGGGGAGAATGAGAGCGAGAATACGGTAGGTAATGATTTCGATTTCGGTCTGGAGCGGATTCTTGACGGCATTCAGCATTATCTTGACTTGAAGCAAGCACAACAGTCGGATAAGATAGGAAGATTAGATTTTTGAATTAAAAAGAACAATGGTTCGGCAATTGCCGAACCATTGTTCTTTTTTCTGTATGATTCCGGCTATCGGCGCGCATTCCGATGAAAGGCCATGAAGCTCCAGGCGATGGCGACTAGAAGGATGGCCATACACCAACCGATTGCCCACCAAGCGTTATTATGGATCGATGTACCGGTCAGAAGTCCGCGAATCGTTTCGATGACCGGCGTGATCGGCTGATGATTCGCTACTCCTTGCAGCCAGCTTGGCATCGTGTTCGTCGGGACAAAGGCGCTGGATAGATAGGGGAGGAATAACAAGATGAACCCGTATCCGCTGGCTGCGGACGGACTGCCCGTAACCAAACCAATGGCAGCGAATAGCCAGGTGAATGTAAGAATAAACAGAATAATGACGCCTAAAGCCGCTATCCACTCCAGCGCACTGGCGGTCGGCCGGAAACCGACGAGCAGCGCGAGTCCGATAACGACCGCGGTTGCCAGCAGATTGCGGGCAAGGCTTGCGAAAACATGACCCGTGACAACGCTCATGCTTTGGATCGGCATGGTGCGAAACCGATCGATAATGCCGTTCGTCATGTCTTGAGCGACATCGACCGCCGTGCTGGCAGAACCGAAACCGGCACAGAGCAAAATGATTCCGGGAACGACGTAGTTCACATAGTTGCCGCTCGGATCGATTGCTCCGCCAAATACATAGGTGAAGAGCAGCATGAGCATGACGGGAAGCATAATGGCCATGATCAATGCCTCGGTGTTTCGCAAGCTAAGCCGGATGCTGCGCCCGATAAAGACGGCATTCGTCGTGCCGAAGGAGGCGGTCTTGGACATAGAACCGGGAGTCGTCATGATAAGGATCTCTCCATTTCCTTTGTAGTGAGGGCGAGAAACACGTCATCCATGCTCGGTTTCCGGATGCTTACCCGCAGATCCTGCGGAACCATGGAGGCCAACTCATTAAGCGTTTGTCTGATGTCCAGCATACTTCCCGTGGTCGATACCGTTCGGATCAAGTCGTCGTTTCCGTTTCTTAATTCGATGACTTCGTCACCCACACGCGACTTCAATTCCTTGGCAGTTCCGGTCGCGACGACGTGTCCGTCGTCTATTACAGTGATGATATCGGCCAATTGATCCGCTTCCTCCAAATACTGGGTCGTTAGAAATACGGTGATGCCTTGATCTTTCAGTCGATTGATGATTTCCCACAGGGAGCGCCGGCTAATGGTATCAAGACCCGTCGTCGGTTCATCCAGGAACAGGACAGGCCGACTGGTCACGAGGCTGATGGCGATATCGAGCCGTCGGCGCATTCCGCCCGAATAAGTTTTGACACGTTTCTTGGCCGCGGCATCGAGGTCGAAATAGTGAAGCAGTTCCTCGGTTCGAGCTCGAGATTCCGCAGACGTAAGACCGGAAAGTCTGCAAATCATCCGCAGATTCTCTTCGGCGGTCAGTACGTCGTCGACAGCCGCAAATTGTCCGGTAAGGCTGATGGACCGTTTTACCATGTTCTTGTCGGAAACTACATCGTACCCCGCTACCCTCACGGATCCTTCGTCCGGAGCGACCAACGTGGACAATATGTGGATCAGCGTAGTTTTTCCGGCGCCGTTTGGTCCGAGAAGCGCATAAACCGTGCCCGCTGGAACAGCGAGATCAATACCGTCAAGCACGATCTGCGCGCCGAATCTTTTACGCAGTCCTTTAACTTCAATGGCGAGCTCACCCATGTTTGTCATCCCTCCGTTTCAAAACTGTGTTCTACATAAACAGTATATATAGTACACTGTTATTTCACAACCAAAAAATTGCGAACAAACTAAAATTTTAAAAGTTATTGGTGGATGCCAACGAGACGATTTATCGGGTAACGATCGCTCCCATTATGAGAGGGGGGCGGATTCCTGCAACACGTCCAATTATATTCTTGATCGGCGTGCTGCATGCTTAAGACAACTACAGGCTCGAAAACAAACGAATTCAAATCGCTTTTTTTGATTAAAGTGGGGAATGAAGATTCAACAATGAAAAATGAAAAAAGAGGTTCATCTGTAGTACAATCAGGGTACAAACCTTGGGCTGCACGCGGAAAGGACTGCTTGACAAACGATGGGGAAGGCCGACAATATGCTGGCTATTTTGTGGCTGCTGAAATCGCGAAGAAGAATGACGGCCAAACAGCTGTCGGACGAATTGGAAATCCATATCCGAACGGTGTATCGGTGCATCGATGGGCTGTGCATCAGCGGGGTGCCGATCGTTTCGGAGACGGGTCGCGACGGAGGCTACTATATTCCGGATTCCGTCAAGCTGGAGCCGCTTTTTTTTGATGTCGACGAGCAGAAGGCGCTTCTCCAAGCGGCTGCTTTCGCCAGAGAAGCGAGTTATCCGGACGGAGAAGCGCTCGAACGGGCTGTTTCCAAAATAAAGCGATATACGAATCCGCAGCAGTTGGAACGGTTGGAGCGTCAGGAGACGAGTCTCGAGGTCATCCACCCGTCATCGGATCCGTCGCTGATGTCCGCGCTTGCGCTGATCGAGAACGGTATCGAGCTGCAATCAAGTATCGAAATCGAATACCGGAGCGGATATGACGGCCCCTCCAATGAGCGCACTATAGATCCGTATGGACTCGTCCATTGGAAAAGCAAATGGTACACCGTCGGCTACTGTCGATTGCGCGGCGAAATACGAAGCTTCCGCGTCGATCGGATGAGCCGTATCCGGCTCAAGGATGCCGTGTTCGAGCGGCCGCCGCATTTTTCCGCCCGGGAGTTTTTACTGGGCAGCTTGCTGCCGGGAACGGACGCCGAACAGCAGGATCAGATGATTTCGGTGCTCGTTCAAGGAACCCCCCAGGCATTGGACGATTTATGCCGGCATTGGTTGCTGGGTCATGCTCTCGTAGAGCGGACTGCGGACCGGGCACTTTTCAAGCTGGACGAGCAGCGGCTTTACACGCATACGCCGTATTATTTGCTCTCCTTCGGCGGGAAAATCCGTGTGCTGGAGCCTGAGGAGCTGAAGGCCCATATGATCGACATCACTTCGTCTCTTCTCGATTATTATCGATCGTGAATCGTAAACACTGACCTTCTTTGTCAGTGTTTTTACTTTATAATGAGTGCAAAAGGTTAACGTATAGGAGGAGACGGGTTGGCGGGCGCTATGTTCAAACAAGCGGTGAAAGAGGCTACAGGCGGCACTTGGGAAGAGTGGATCATAGAGCTGGACAAGACGGTGGGACGGCTGTGGTCCCATGAACAAGTCAAGGAGCATATACGCGGACATTATCGGACTTCGGACGAGTGGAGCGAATGGATCGCAATTATGTACGGTCAATTGATGGGCCGAGTACCCGTCGGAGTATCCAAGGATGCCGGCGTACAAATCGGCGTTCGAAAAACGTTGAGCGTAGCGAAAGAGGCGATATGGTCATTCCTTCTCACGCCTGAAGGATTGTCCATGTGGATCGGGGACGTCCCTTCATTTCCGTTGCGGGTAGGTTACGAATACGAATCGAAGGAAGGCGTCTCCGGCAAGATTACGGTGGTCGAGCCATTGCGGAAATTGCGCATGACCTGGAAGCGTCCGGAGTGGGATAAGCCGTCCCGGCTGCAATTGTATGTGTTGTCCACGAATTCCGGAAAAACGACTGTCGCGATCCATCAGGAAATGCTGGAAGACGTCTACATGAGAGAAGTGATGCGGCGGTTCTGGGACGACATGTTGAATCAAATGAAGAAGCGGATGGAGGTCTAGCGATGAACAAATTCAGCCATATCGATCTGAGAGTGAACGATTGGGACATTTGCTTCCCTGAATGGTTATTATTATAATAACGATGATCCAACAAAAATATCCATTAAAAAGGAGATTGCAAATGTCGGTCGACGTTTATTTGAACTTTAATGGAAATTGTCGAGAAGCCGTTACCTATTACGCACAAGTTTTCGGAACGCAAGAGCCCAGATTGATGTCTTTTGGGGACGCGCCGCCCAACCCGGGTTACGAGCTTCCCGAGGAAGCGAAAAGCTTGATCATGCACTCCCGGCTATCCATCTTTGGAAGCAATGTCATGTTTTCCGACGTGTTTCCGGGCATGCCCTTCGTCTTAGGGAACAATATCAGTCTGGCGATCGTAGTAGACGACCTGGACGCTCTCCAATCCGCTTTCGATAAGCTCAGAGAGGGCGGGAATGTCGGCATGGAGCTTCAAGAAACGTTCTGGAGCAAGCGCTACGGCAGCTTGACGGACAAGTTCGGCGTGCAATGGCAATTCAACTTCGGCACGGGTGAATGGTGATCATCCGTTCGGCCTCTTGTAAAAACGGCAGCGATGCCGTTTTTTATCGTTTTGATTGAAAACGTTCTCATATGCCTCATGCCATTTACCGAGCCGACGGGGAGGAGCCGCAAATGAAGTCGGTTTTTGAACAATGGAGCGTCAGTCCGCTCGTGCCGTATATGCGTCAGGCGGACTTTGCGGTGCGATATCCGTATAAGCACGGGGAACGGCGATTGCTCGACTATTTGCTCATCTATGTGCAGGAGGGGAGCTTTCACCTTCATGTGGAAGGTAAGGAATACAAGCTGCGAAACGGAGATTTCGGCCTGGTGCAGCCCGGCGATCTGCATGCGTTCGAAGGGGCGACGAATACGATAACGCCTTTCGCCCATCTGGATTTGTTTTACAACCCGCAGCGTCAGGACAGCTTTCCGACGAAGCCGGGGCAGGTGGCGCTGGGGGATTACGCGCATCTGATGCAGCCCAGGCTAAACGATTACGACGACGTGCAAGTTCCGGTTCAGTTTTATCCGTCGGATGCGACGCATTTTCGCGATACGTTTCTTCGGGCGATCGCCCTATGGATGGAGCAGACGCCACTGGCGCGGCTCGAAGTCCAGCAGTTAATGACGGAGGTTGTGCTCATGCTGCTGCAAAGCTACGGCAAAGGCGGACACGCTCCGGCGGATGCGGGACAATTGAATTGGGTTACATCCTACTGCTCCTTGCGCTTGTCCGAGCGATTGACCGTGGAGCAGCTGGCGCATCAGGCCAAGCTGTCGCCGTCCCGGTTTACGGCTCGATTCCGGCAAACGTTCGGTCAATCCCCCTATCAGTACGTGCTCCGCATGCGCGTGCAGCATGCCAGGGAGTTGCTCGCCGGCTCGACGAGTACGCTGCCGCAAATCGCCGACTTGTGCGGATTTACCGACATCCATCATTTCTCCAAAGCGTTCAAGAAAAGCACAGGCGTAACTCCGGGATCGTACCGCCATGAGCATCAGCGTCAGTCGTACTAAGGCTCGTTCCAGCTTGAAACGCAGTCGGAATGTACAAAAACACGACGGCTTTTCACAAAGAAATACATGTTCGCTCCTGCTACAATCGGATTAGATCGCAGCAGAAATTGCTGCAAATATGCCGAAGCGAGGTCATGAGCGCATGGAGAAGAGCTTACCGACAGGGGCATCCGGAGGCTTGCCCGATCTGAACGACAGCTATGCGGTGGCGCGGGAGCAGGCGGAGAGCTACCGCGAGAACGGACATATCGTACTGCGTCAGGTGGCAAGCGCGCAAGAAATCGCCGCATACCGGCCGGCCATTGCGGACTTTGTGCGCAAGCAAAATACCCATTCGAAGCCGCTGCACGAACGGGATACGTATGGAAAGGCGTTTATCCAGATCGGCAATTTATGGACGAAGGACGATGCGTCGAGAGCATTCGTGCTTGCCCGTAGGTTCGCCCGGATCGCCGCAGACTTGATGGGGGTCGACGGAGTCCGCATCTATCACGATCAGGCGTTGTTCAAGGAGCCGGGCGGCGGACATACGCCATGGCATCAGGATCAAATCTATTGGCCGCTCGATACGCCGAATATGATTACGATGTGGATGCCGCTCGTGCCCGTTTCCGAAGAAGTGGGCTCGATGACGTTCGCATCCGGCTCGCATAAGCTCGGATATATAAGCAAGGCGGTCATCTCGGACGAGTCTCACCGAACGCTTGGAGCGTATATCGAGAGCAAAGGGCTGGAGAAGGCGAACTACGGGGCGCTGTCCGCGGGCGACGCCACCTTCCATGCGGGCTGGACGCTGCACGCGGCTCCCGGCAATCCGACGGAGACGATGCGCGAGGTCATGACGATCATCTATTTCGCGGACGGGGTCAAGGTGGCCGAACCGGATTCCAATGCGAGACGGAACGATCTGGAGGCGTGGTTTCCGGGGCTGAAGCCGGGGGATACGGCGGCCAGCCGCCTGAATCCGCTGGTCTTCTCGCGATATTAATCAAGGAACGATACGATTCAGAACGGCTGCCGCTTCGGCCCGGCTGATCGAATGGTCGGGGCGGAACGTACCGTCCTCGTAGCCGTTGAACAGGCCGGCTTTTACGGCTGCCCGGATCACGCCGCCCGCCCAATGATCGACCGTCACGTCCCGGAAGGAGACAGAGGCGGAGTCTCCGGTATCGAGCACCTCGCTGCGTGTCACGATAGCCGCGATCTCGGCCCGGCTGATCGGTTTGTCCGGACGGAAGCTGGAGTCCGGATATCCGTCGACGATACCGTATTCTATCGCCGTGACGATGTGCGTTTTGTATTTGGATTTGGCGATGTCTTTCCATTCCGCGCCGGAATCGTTGGATAGAAACAGCTGCTTCGCCTTGACCAAATAAGCGACGAATTCGGCTCTTGTAATCGGCTGATCCGGCTTGTACAGCAAGCTGCCGTTAACGGTGTACCCGTCGACGGCTTGTTTGCGTTGCAGAGCCGTTATCGCCGCTTCCGCCCAATGACCGGCTATATCCGAGAAATCGGTCGGGATGCCGTTCAAGGACAATACATATTTGACGATGGCCTCGTATTCCTCTTCGCGAAGCGAACCCGGAGCGTTCTCTGGCATTTTCTCGCTGATGAAGGCGAATGCTCGATCATAAGCGCCGTATCTTTTCTTGAACCGGTCGTTCACAAGCGCGGGATTGCGGCCGATACCCGCTCCGTCCGTCGCGTGGCATGCCATACAGTTTTGCTTGTAAAGCTCCTCTCCGGATAACGCCTCGACGGCCGCAGTCGGATTCGAACCGGTTTGGGCGGAGGATGCCTGATCCTGGGTATAGAGGAGCGAAACCGCCGAGAACGCGGCGATCGAGAGTGCTGCTGACAGCATCCATCTACCGTTTCGGGAAGAAGGGAAACGCATGGAACGTACCGCCTTTCGTGTCGTCGGATAAGGTGGCGACAGTATAGCACGAAAATATGACGTTCTTATGACGGGACGCGCTTAGCGTTATGGCAAGCAAAAAACCGGCCTTGGGAGGCCGGCTTTGGAGGTTGGCTCAAAACGGGAACGCATCGTTATCGGCTTGAGTTTCCTTCGCCTTTTTGTTTTCTTTCCCTTTATGGTCTTTGCCTTTATGTTCCTTGCCTTTGTGGTCTTTGCCTTTATGCCAGTCTTTCCAATCCTTGTTGTTGACCAGCATTTTGATATGCTCGGGCAGTCTTTCCTTAATACGGTCCGCTTTCTCCTGCGTCCATTTGCCCGATTTGACCGCTTCGTCGATTTTTTGCAGGCGAATGGCGAGCAGGCGATTGATCAGATCGGCCTCTTGGATGCCTTTCGTGCCGGCGACTTCGACAATGCTTTTGCCGCCTTCGAGCTGCTTCATCAGCTCGCCCTTGTCGATGCCGATGATCGCGGCCGCGTCCTCGATCAGGAAAAATCCTTTGTGCCGTTCCTTTTCGTCCTTCGCTGCCGAGGACGGTCCCGCATCGGGAACGGTTTGTCTCGCCTCGGGAGATTCAGGGTGGCGCACGGAAGCATGGGCTTGCAGGCCGGGAGCGGAAAAGAAAATAGTCCCCGACATGCCGAGGACGAAGGTGCCGAGTGCGAGCCGCTTGAGCGTATTTCGGGTGTTCATGGAACATCACCTTTCCTTTCATCTATATTCGCCGTTAGTTTGTTCCAAACTTTGGAGAATCATACGGGAAAGGAGGCCTGAGTCCATGGTACGGATACGAACAGGGAATGGCAATCAGAACGCAATGCGATACAAAGGCATCACTTGCTCGAACGTATGTTTGATCGTATCCGCGAATTGTCCGGGATCTTTTACTATCGGGTCATCGCGTCCGATATGGATTCCGCATAGCGCCTCCGTTTTTTTGACCCGTTTCAGCTTGTCGATGACGACGGCGAAGTCGTGTTCGTCCATCTCGCCGTGCGGGGACGATTCGGGCTGCATATGGTCGGTCGACCAGCGGAAGTGTGCGGGAATGGCGCTGCGGATCTCGCTCAGCCGCTCTTCGAGATGACGGGCGAACACCTCTTTATGATCGCTCTCGTAGATGACGGCGAATTGAATGAACAGATGGGTAGACCACATCCCTAATTGAAAATGGGGATGAGCCTTGTAGCCTTTCTTGCTGTTCGCCCAAGCGACCCACGTATCGGCCGGCGGATTGATCGTTCTGCGCGCGTGCTTGGCTACGTGAGGGAACATCGGCTCCCCGCAGTGCGCGGACAGAAACGGGGAAAGCTCCTCGCCGAGAAGGGTCAGCTTCGGCCTGACGAGCCGGATCAACGCTTCCATGCGAGGCTCCAGTCCGGGAATCGCAAATACTTCGAAGTCTTGTCGGGTAAAGGTAGGGAATGTCATAGGAAGCCTCCGGCCTATCAAACTTGTTGTAGCGTACCGTTCACATAAGTTCTACAGTACAGCAAACGGGAATTCGGCGCAAATGTCCGTCTCCTTTCTAGGCGGAATTCGACATGTGAGTTATAATAGAAACTGGAAAAGAATACATATACTCGTCGTCAGGAACGAGAGAGTAGAGAGAGGAGCGGAAGATGGAACGAGCCGGATTGAAAAAAACGATTCTGCTGACGATCGCGATGGGGATCGTCTTTACGGGCGGAGTGTACGCGAAGGATACGCTGGAGAAGGTGGAAGCTTACTTGCGTCCCGATTTCAAGGTCGAGGTCAACGGGAAAAGCGTGAAGGATGCGACCCCGCTCATTTATGAAGGAAACAGCTATTTGCCGTTCCGGTCGATAGGCGAGCTGCTCGGCGCCGTCGTAAGCTGGGACGAGGACAAGAAGATCATCAAGCTGGCTATGCCGGTCCAATCGCAGCCCGGCACGGACAACCCGGCTACAGGGGGCAATACGGGCACAAGCGCCGGTACGGGTACGGGAATAACGGGTACGGGAACTACCGGTACCGGAACCGCTGGAACGGGAACCGGCTCCGGAGCCGTCATCAATCCGCCGAAAGTGGAAGTACCCGAGCAAATTACGCTGGATACGCCTATCCGCTATAACTTCGTTCACGAGAATAAGACGTATCCGACATTGGCCAACCTGTACAAGGGAACCGTCTATTTGCGCTGGAAAGATATCAAGGAAATTCCGATCAACGTCGGCACCCCGCAGCTTACCAAAGAAAAGCTGACCGAAGAGCAGTACGTGCATATCGATTTGGTCAAGCCTTACTGGAACGAGCAAGTGAAGGGCGATTTGCGCGCGTATGCGATTATCGAGGGCGGCGGCACGATTTCCGAAGAGAAGCTGAAGGCGCTGAACGATTATTTCGGCACTTACGAGACCGGCCTTACGATCAAGCCGCTGGAGGGCGAGAACGAATATGCGGTGCTGGCGCAGGGCATAGACAAATGGTTCATGCAATACAGTCTCCGTTTTTGGCAGCAATTCGACGGGAAGTGGAACGTTTCGAGCACCGGCTGGAAGTCTTATCCGAAGGAGACGACGAACCCGTAGCCGGCAATCGCTCTATAGTTTCAAGTAGAAGATCGCAATTTGGGTTCGGTCCCGCAACCTTGATTTGCTCAATATTTCCGTTATGTCATTTTTGATCGTTCCTTCGCTCAAGAACAATTCTTGGGCGATTTTTCTTTATCGGAGAGTCCTTCGGCGATTTTCTCGACAATTTGCCGCTCCGAGGCGGTCAAACCGTAATCGGCCAAAGTTTTGTCGACGGCGCCAGGATGTTTGCTTTTTTTGATCGGCGCACATTTTCCGTATAGTGGCAGTATTGACATCAAAAACGAGGAATGATATAAAAAAAGAAGCTGGCACTCGCGAGTAGAGAGTGCTAACCGCTATCGTACAAAGAAGATCAATCGTTGACTGACCGAAGTTCCATATCGAAAGGGGAAATACGAGTGGAGAAAAAACAGTTTCAGGCCGAATCCAAACGATTATTGGAAATGATGATCAACTCGATTTATACGCAGCGCGAAATCTTTCTCAGAGAGCTGATCTCCAATGCCAGCGACGCGATCGACAAAATTTATTACTTGGCGCTTACCGACGACAAGCTCGTGTTCGACAAAGACAGCTATTACATCAAAGTCGTTGCCGACAAAGCGAACCGGACGCTGACGATCCGGGATACCGGAATCGGCATGTCCAAGGAAGAGCTGGAAAACAATCTCGGGATCATCGCGAAGAGCGGCTCGCTCGCCTTCAAGAAAGAGAACGAGTCGAAGGACGGCCACGACATTATCGGTCAGTTCGGCGTAGGCTTCTATTCCGCATTCATGGTCGCCGATGTCGTAACGGTCACCAGCAAAGCGTTGCGCGGCGACAGCGCGTACAAATGGGAATCGACGGGCGCGGACGGGTACACGATCGAGCCTTGCGAGAAAGATTCGGTCGGCACCGAAATCGTATTGAAAATCAAAGAAAACACGGAAGACGATAACTACGACGAGTTTCTCGAGGAATACCGGCTCAAGGCGATCATCAAAAAATATTCCGACTTCATCCGCTATCCGATCAAGATGGACGTTGTGGGCAAAAGGCTGAAGGAAGGCAGCGACGACGAATTCGAGGATTACGAAGAGGAACAGCGCGTCAACAGCATGGTGCCGATCTGGCGCAAAAATAAAAGCGAGCTGACGGCCGACGATTACGACAATTTTTACGCGGAGAAGCATTACGGCTTCGACAAGCCGTTGAAGCATATCCATATCAGCGCGGACGGAACGGTCGTCTACCAGGCGATACTGTATATCCCGGAGAGCATACCTTTCGACTATTATTCCAAGGAGTTCGAGAAAGGCTTGGAGCTGTACGCCAACGGCGTACTGATCATGAACAAATGCGCCGACCTGCTGCCCGACTATTTCAGCTTCGTGAAAGGAATGGTCGATTCGGAGAGCTTGTCGCTGAACATATCCCGCGAAATGCTGCAGCACGACCGGCAGCTGAAGCTGATCGCCAAGAACATCGCCAGCAAAATCAAAAGCCAACTGCAAAGCCTGCTGAAGGATGAGCGGGAAAAGTACGAGCAGTTCTATAAATCGTTCGGACGTCAATTGAAGTTCGGGGTATACAGCGACTACGGCGCCCACAAGGACTTGCTGCAGGATTTGCTGATGTTCTACTCCTCCAAGGAGAAGAAGCTCGTTACGCTGGACGAATACGTGTCGAGAATGCCGGAGGACCAAAAATACATTTACTACGCATCCGGCGAATCGAACGAGCGGATCGAGAAGCTTCCTCAGACGGAGCTCGTATCCGACAAAGGCTACGAAATCCTGTACTTTACCGACGATATCGACGAATTCGCGATCAAAATGGTCATGAGCTACAAGGATAAGGAATTCAAATCCGTATCCAGCGGCGATCTGGGCATCGAAGCGAGCGATGACAAAGAAAACGCCGAATCGGATAATACCGATAATAAAGAGCTTTTCGACCATATGAAGAGCTTGCTGTCGGGTAAAGTGTCGAACGTCAAGGCGTCCAAAAGGCTGAAATCGCATCCCGTCTGTCTCTCCACGGAAGGCGAAGTTACGATCGAGATGGAGAAAATTTTGAAGGCGATGCCGAACAACCCGGACGTGAAGGCGGAGAAGGTGCTGGAAATCAACGTCAACCATGCGGTGTTCCAATCGTTGAAGGATTCTTACGCGCAAGATAAGGACAAGCTGAATTTGTATACGGCTCTCTTGTACAACCAGGCTCTCTTGATCGAAGGGTTGCCGATTCAAGATCCGGTCGAGTTTACGAACGATATTTGCAAAATCATGGTGTAAAACGGAAGCCTCGGGCCGATCCTTTCAGGATCGGCTTTTTCTTGCCCGTTATTATTCGGTGCAACGCCGGCGATAATGGGTATTTATATAACACGGCAGTGGGAGGATGCGGGCCGGAGAGGCAGGGGAGCCGGAAAGTCGGGATTTACGTTTTTTTCGGATTCGCGTTAAAAAATAATCAATAATCCAAGTTGCTAAATCATATGATCCATAATAAGATAGTAGTAAGCAGTCGAGTTGTCTGAACATTCTGTCAAAGAGCCCGACTCTTCTTGGACGGCAAACAGGCATTATTCGTACCATCGGATCGCCTCGAAGGGGAATAGAACTCTGGAAACGTGGAAGTTGAGCGACAAAGGTGCTAGTGTCAATCAGGGAGGGGATTGCCGTGAATAAAAGTTATGAAGTGGAATATTGCAACCTGGAGTTGCGTTTTGACCGCCGGCAAATCCGCAACTTTATCAAGTCGCTTATTCAAGAAGGTTACTCCTTGTATTGGAACGAAAACGAGCAGCAGTTCGTCATTTCGATCCGCACCGGGCGCAAGCTGATCAAATTGAAATTTCAACGGATCGGCGACCGCTACAAAATCGTCGGCGATTATTCGTTCAAGGACGAGAAGCTGTCCGAGCTGATGGAGAAAATGATAGGCGATACGCGCGGCCACGCCATCGTGAAACGGTTCCGCGAGCGTCAAATCGTCATCGAGAACATTATGTTCGGCGAAATTATCCGCATGGTGGAAATATCGGGAGTCGAGCACAAGGTGTTGTTTCAGAAAGAACCGGTCGTAACGCTGGACGAAATGGTTCAGGCCTTCAAATCGAAACGCGCGGAGGAACGTGCCGCGGTGCTGCGGCTGGAGTTGGACTATGAGCTTGCTTCCCTGCACGATGCGATGGAAGCCGGGGATGAGGAGAAATCGGCGCAATGCAAAGAGCGATTGAAGGATATGCGCAGCGAGATGCTGCAGCTGGAAATGTGAAATGAACATTAGCCCAAGGGCTTTCGCCGGCAACCGGCATCGAAAGCATAAATGGAATACGTAGCAACCGTCTCCGGTACCGCAAGGGCCTAGGGGGACGGTTGTTTTCGCTTTGCGGGGAGGCTTCATTTCATCTTGTTAACGTGTGCATTGTATGCTATGATCAAGGCGACAAGAGGTGGTAGGATGACGGTAACGATCAAGGATATCGCCCGGATGGCCGGCGTGTCGCACACGACCGTCTCGCGGGCGCTGAACGACAGTCCGCTTATTCACGAGGACACGAAGCGGAAAATACGGGCAATCGCGGCTCGGCTCGATTATACGCCGAATTATAGCGCCAAAAGCCTCGTACTGGCGCGATCGTACCATATCGGGTTGTTTTTTTCGACGCTGTCGAAAGGAACGTCTTCCAACTTTTTTCACGAGACGGTCAAAGGCGTCCACAGCACGGTCAATTCGAAATATCACCTGATCGTAAACGCCATTGACGATTATGACGGCAATTTCGCGACCGTGACGCGCAAAACGTTCGACGGCGTCATCGTCATGAGCCAGAGCGACAACGACGAGTCGTTTATCCGTTATGTGGCGGACAGAAGCATCCCGCTCGTCGTATTAAACCGCAATGCCGAGCACTTGTCGCCGGTCCATGTTCTCGCCGACGACCGGGCGGGCGTGTATCGCGTAGTCGAACATATGATCATGCAGGGCCATAACCGTATCGCGATTATCGAAGGGAAACAGTCGTTCAAATCGTCGCAGGCGCGGAAGGACGGCTATTTGCAAGCATTGCGGCAGTATGGCATCGGAACCGACGACAAGCTTCATACGGTCGGGGGATATACGCTGGAAGGCGGTTACCGGGCCATGAAGGAGTTGCTCCGGCTTACGCCGCTGCCGACCGCCGTATTTTGCTCCAGCGACGAGATGGCCGTCGGGGCGATGAAGGCGATTGCCGACAGCGGGCTGAGCGTGCCCGGGGACATCTCCGTCGCCGGGTTCGACGACGACATTTTCTCGGCGTTTTTGTCGCCTGCGCTGACTACGGTGAAGCGGCCGGTAGAGACGATCAGCCGGATCGGCGCGGAGAAGCTGCTCCGCGAGATCGAGCGGGGATCGCCCTCGAAGGAAACGCTCTTCGTGGAAACCGAGCTGGTCGTTCGCGAATCGGTCAGGCAAATTGGAAGGGCATGAAAGCATAAGAAGGAGGCCATTACGAAGATGAGCATTTTACGGACATTGTTGGACGACATTCCGATACCGCAGATGGTGCGTATTCGGCAAAAGTTTGACGCCGCCAAGGTGGAGGATTATATAGGAATACTCCGCCAGGAGCTGCGGAAGCCGGGCGCGATCGATACGGTCAAGAAAGGTCAGCGCGTTGCCGTCGCCGTAGGAAGCCGCGGGGTCGCTCATATCGCCGAGTTCACGCGGACGACGATAGAGGCGATCAAGGACGCCGGCGCGGAGCCGTTTATCGTGCCGTGCATGGGCAGCCACGGAGGCGCTACCGCGGCGGGACAAATCGATGTGCTTCATCATCTCGGGGTGACCGAAGAGGCGATGGGCGCTCCGATCCTGTCCTCGATGGAAGTGGTCAAAATCGACGAGATGGCGAACGGTCTTCCCGTATATGTGGACAAATACGCCTACGAAGCGGATGCGATCGTCGTCATTAACCGTGTCAAGCCGCATACCGCCTTCCGCGGCCGGATCGAGAGCGGCATCATGAAAATGATCGCGATCGGGCTCGGCAAGCAGAAGGGCGCGGAGGCGTGCCACCAGCTCGGCTTCAAATATATGGCCGAGAACGTTCCCGCGATGGCCAACCTCATGCTGAAGAAGCTTCCGATTTTGTTCGGCGTCGCCCTCGTCGAGAACGCATACGACGAGACGTGCCGCGTGGAAGTGCTGCCGGCCGGGGATATCGAACGGCGCGAAGAGCAGCTGTTGATCGAGGCGAAGTCCCGTCTGCCGAAAATTTTGTTCGACCAGATCGACGTGCTCGTCATCGATTATATCGGCAAAAACATTAGCGGAGACGGCATGGATCCGAACATTACGGGCCGCTATCCGACGGAGTACGCCCATGGAGGGCCTGACGTGTCGAAGATGATCGTGCTGGACCTTACGCCGGAAACGAAAGGGAATGCGAACGGCGTCGGCACAGCCGACTTTACGACGCAGCGGCTGGCCGACAAAACCGATTGGCCGGCTACCTACGCCAACGGACTCACTTCGACGGTGTGCGCTCCGACGAAGCAGGCCACGACGCTGGAGAACGATTACTACGCCATTAAAGCGGCCGTGAAAACTTGCAACATTCTCGATTACACGACGTGCAAGCTTGTCCGCATCCGCGACACGCTGCATCTCGGCGAGATCGAAATATCCGTCAATCTGCTCGAGGAAGCGCGGAACCACCCGGATATCGAAGTCTTGACCGAGCCGTACGATCTGAAGTTCGACGATGAGGGGTATTTGCCGAAATGACCGACCTATTCAGAGCCAAAAAGTACGTTGTCGCCGCCGATCTCGGCACGACCAGCACGAAGACGCTCGTGATCGATCGGGACGGCCGCGTGCTCGCTTCCAACTCGATCGAATATCCGCTGTACACGCCTACTCCGGACAGAGCGGAGCAGAACCCTCTGGAAATTTTCGCGGCAGTCGTCCGCGGAATCCGCGACGTCGTCGCGAAAGCCGGAATAGCCGGCTCCGAAGTGCTATGCGTCTCGTTCAGCTCGGCGATGCACAGCCTGATCGCGGTCGACCGCGAGCTGAACCCGCTGACGCCCTGTATTACGTGGGCGGATAACCGCAGCGTCGACTACGTGGCTCCGCTCAAGAACGAGTGGAACGGCTTGGAGATTTACCGCAATACGGGGACGCCGATCCATCCGATGTCGCCGCTCCTGAAGCTGATCTGGCTGAACCGGCATGAGCCGGAGCTTGTAGGCCGGACTTACAAATTTATCGGGATCAAGGAATTCGTATTTGCGAAGCTGTTCGGCCAATTCGTCATCGACTATTCGCTCGCGAGCGCCACCGGCTTGTTCAACCTGCGCAAGCTGGATTGGGACGAGGAAGCGCTTCGCGTTGCCGGAGTGTCGAAGGAGAAGCTCTCCGAACCGGTCTCCACGACGCATATCATGCAGGGATTGACTTCCGCCTACAGCTCGGAGATGGGGCTGCCGTCGGATACTCCGTTCGTCGTCGGCGCGTCCGACGGGGTGCTGGCCAATTTGGGCACCGGCGCCTTCGAGCCGGGCGTGTACGCGGTCTCGATCGGGACGAGCGGAGCGGTACGCGGCACGGTGAACGAACCGTTGACCGATCCCCAGGGAAGGCTGTTCTGCTACTCGCTGAAAGAGGATTTCTGGGTTGTCGGCGGTGCGATCAATAACGGAGGCATCATGTTCCGCTGGGTACGCGACCAGCTCGCCACGCAGGAGGCGGAGGAAGGGCGCCGCCGCGGCATGGACCCTTACGATTACTTGACGGAGCTGGCGGAGCAGGTCGCGCCGGGCTCGGACGGCCTACTTTTCCTGCCGCTGCTGGCGGGGGAACGGGCTCCTTACTGGAACGCCAACGCGCGGGGCGTTTTCTTCGGTCTGTCCTTGTTCCATGAGAAGAAGCATATGATTCGCGCCGTTCTGGAAGGGGTCGTCTATCGAATCCATTCGGTCGCGCTCGCGCTCGAGGAATTGGGCGGACAGACGAAAGAAATTCGCGCTTCCGGCGGCTTCGCCCGTTCTCCGTTCTGGCGTCAAATTATGGCCGACACGCTCGGCACGCCGGTTACGGTGCCGGATTCGATCGAAAGCTCCGGTCTCGGGGCTGCGCAGCTCGGCTTGCTGGCATTGGGTGAAATCCGGGATTTCTCCTCGATTCACGATTGGGTGCGCTCGACCGTGCGTCACGAGCCGAATGCCGCGAACCATGCGGTGTACCGCGAGCTGACTTCGATTTACAGCTCCGTTTATCATCAGTTGAAAGACCAGTTCGACGCCATTGCGGCGTTCCAAAAAAAGCATGTCGGCGGAATTTGACGGGCAATATCGATGCGGTGCCCGCACCTTCATCCGCAAAGACGGCTCGGGGAGGAATTTGAAATGATGAATCTGTTTGATTTGACGGGAAAAACGGCGGTTATTATCGGCGGCAACAGCACGTTGGGCGGTTCGATGGCGGTAGCTCTCGGAGGACATGGCGCGGACGTGGCGATCGTCGGCCGCAATATGGAGAAATGCGAGCAAGTGGTCAAGCAGATCGAAGAAGTCGGGGGCAAAGCGAAAAGCTTCAGCGCGGATGCGACGAACACCGAAGATTTGCGCCGGGTGCTTGCCGAAGTGCTCGATTGGACCGGTCGCGTCGACGTTCTGATGAATTGCCCCGGCAAAAACAGCGCGACTCCTTTCTTCGACATTACGATGGAAGAATGGGATTCGATCATGGACGTCAATTTGAAGGGCGTCGTGCTGGCATGCCAAGTATTCGGCAAATATATGGTGGAGAAAGGCGAAGGCGGCAGCATTATCAACATTTCGTCGGTTTCGTCCGAGCCGCCGTTGTCGAGAGTGTTTACGTATTCCGCTTCCAAAGCGGCTGTCAACAACTTGACGAAAAATTTGGCCCGCGAGTTCGCTCCGAGCAAGGTCCGCGTCAACGCCATCATCCCCGGCTTTTTCCCGGCCGAGCAAAACCGCAAAATTTTATCGCCCGAACGCACGGTCTCGATCATGACGCATACGCCGATGAACCGGTTCGGCGAAGCGCACGAATTGCAGGGCGCTGCCGTATATTTGGCTTCCGAGAAAGCGTCCGGCTTCGTTACCGGATCCCTGCTGCGGGTGGACGGCGGATTTGGGTCTATGACAATTTGATGCAAATGGGATAGAATAGTATAGTGTTTGCACGAAACTTTAGGCTTACATAATTCCGGATAAGGGTGGTAGAAATCCATGTCGAAACAACAAATCGGCGTCGTGGGCTTGGCCGTAATGGGCAAAAATCTGGCGCTCAATATCGAAAGCCGCGGCTTTACGGTATCGGTATTCAACCGTTCCCGCGAGAAAACGGACGATCTGATCGCAAACGAAGCGAAGGGCAAAAACCTGGTGCCGACTTACACGGCCGAAGAATTCGTCCAATCTCTCGAGCGTCCGCGCAAAATATTGCTGATGGTCATGGCCGGCAAACCGACGGACGATACGATCAACCAGCTGCTCCCTCTGCTCGAGGAAGGCGATATTTTGATCGACGGCGGCAATGCCTATTTCCCCGACACCCAACGCCGGAACAAAGAGCTGGAAGCTCGCGGCATCCGTTTCATCGGGACTGGCGTATCGGGCGGCGAAGAAGGCGCGCTGAAAGGTCCGTCGATTATGCCGGGCGGACAAGAGGACGCTTATAAGCTCGTAGAACCGATTTTGACGGCCATTTCCGCCAAAGTGAACGGCGACCCTTGCTGCACGTATATCGGACCGGACGGTGCCGGCCACTACGTGAAAATGGTGCATAACGGCATCGAGTACGGCGACATGCAGCTTATCTGCGAAGCGTACCAGCTGCTGAGGGACGTTCTGGGCTTGAGCACGCAAGAGCTGCACGAAATTTTCGCGGAATGGAACAAGGGCGAGCTGGACAGCTACCTGATCGAGATTACGGCCGACATCTTCACGAAGGTCGACCCGGATACGGGCAAGCCGATGGTCGACGTCATTCTCGACAAAGCGGGCCAAAAGGGTACCGGAAAATGGACAAGCCAAAGCGCGCTCGACCTCGGCGTTCCGCTCTCCATCATTACGGAATCCGTATTCGCGCGCATGCTGTCGGCTATCAAGGACGAGCGTGTGCAGGCGAGCAAGCTGCTGAAAGGTCCGCAAAACGTGCCGGCCGCTCCGGACAAGGCCGCCTTCATCGAAGCGGTACGCAAAGCGCTGTACGCCAGCAAAATTTGCTCGTACGCGCAGGGCTTCGCGCAAATGCGCGCCGCATCCGACGAATACGGCTGGAATTTGAGCTACGGCAACATCGCGATGATCTTCCGCGGCGGCTGCATTATCCGCGCGGGCTTCCTGCAAAACATCAAGGACGCGTACGATCGCGAGCCCGGCTTGAAAAACCTGCTGCTCGATCCGTACTTCAAGGAAGTCGTGGAGTCTTACCAGGACGCGTGGAGACAAGTCGTCTCCGTCGCGGTTTCGCGGGGAATTCCGGCGCCTTGCTTCGCGTCAGCATTGGCTTATTACGACAGCTACCGGTCGGAGCGGCTTCCGGCCAACCTGCTTCAAGCGCAAAGGGACTATTTCGGCGCGCATACGTTCCAACGGACGGATAAAGAGGGCACGTTCCATTTCCACTGGATGGACTGAACTTAACTCAACGCCTTGGCGATGCCGGATCGGATGTCAGCCCGTAAGTCGCTTCGATTAGCGAGCTGCGCAGGCGGTCCGCCTCATTGACGCAGCTCGGTCTGCGCTGGAGGAGCATCGTGGCGGCTTCGGCGAAATGCTGGAAGTTTTTCAACAAGCGTGGCTGCGGCAGATCCAGCAATCTCGGATCTTGCTCGGCCACCTTTTTTTTGACGAATTCCAGTACCCAGACGACGTCGTCCTTGCACAACGGATGATTCGGACTCAAAATTTGTTCCAGGCGGCGATCGGGCGGCTTCGGGAATACGGCGGGTTGCATGGGATAAGCTCATCTCCTTTTGGGACGGATAAGGGTCTATTATTAATGATTACTATAGTGCTTGGAAATTATTCGCAATCTTTCGTTCAAATCCGGAATCCCGTCTCCGATTTGTCGGATTTGCAAACGGCCGGAGGCTTCCTTTTCGGGAGAGGGCCCGTTATGATAGGATAGAATTCGTATACATATATCGGAAGCGGGAAGGGGCGAATTTGACGTGTTTAACGTCGTATTGGTCGGATTTATGGGGACCGGAAAATCGACTGTGGCGTCCGTCCTCGCGGAACGGCTCGGCTGGAGCAAGATCGATTTGGATACCTGTATTGAAGAAGCGGAAGGAAAGACGATTCCCGAAGTGTTCGCCGAAAAGGGAGAGCCTTATTTCCGCGAAGTGGAAACCGCCGCGCTAAGGCGCGAGCTGGAAGGACGGACCGGCCAAATCGTGGCTACCGGCGGAGGAGCCGTTTTGGCGGAGGAAAACCGCGCAATCATGCTGGACAACGGTCTGGTCGTCGCATTGACGGCCGATGCCGAGACGATCATCAGCAGGGTGAAGGACGATCCGAACCGGCCTCTGCTGCGAGGCAATGCCGAGAAATCCGTACCCGAGCTGCTGGAGAGACGCAAACACGCCTATGATTTTGCCCATGTCCGCATCGATACGTCGGACAAGACGGCAGAGCAAATAGCGGATGCCATTGTCGCGCGGTTGCAGGCGGATTGATCCTTTCAGCGGGCTCCATACGAATGTGTACGGGATGGGACTTTCAAACGATGCAAAAAAGATATCGTCGTAACTCAACGAAAACGATCGATCTACCGATACATATTATAGTCAGTGCATCCCGGATTGTGCGTATGTCTGCGGAGCGGCGTAGCGTGTATGTGGGCGTAACGCTTAAGTAAAGGCAAGCTAATCTTGCCATCAAAAAAGCCGTAAGGTCATAGCCTTACAGCTTCTCCCAGGCGAGCATGCCGCCCGACATGTTTTTCAAGCCGGCGAAGCCGAGCGAGTTCAAATAATCGCAAGCGCGTCCGCTCCGGTTGCCGCTGCGGCATACGAGCACGATTTCGGCAGTACGCTCGATTTCTTCATGCCGTTCGGGAAGCTGGCCCAGCGGAATGTGCTTGGCGCCGGGGATTATGCCTGAAGCAACCTCCTCGTCCTCGCGCACGTCGATGACGTTTAATCGTTCGCCGCCTGCGAGTCGACGCTTCACTTCGGCGGGATCGATCGTGATGATCTCACTCATGAATGGACCTCCTTAAATGGATCAGTAAAAAACGTCGGATCGAGAAATAATCACATCTATCATAGGAGAACGATAACGGGAAGTCAATTTTCTCCCCGGCTCGGTCTCCAACGGAGGGAGCAGCATGATCTACATCTATGTCGGCATTGCCGGCGTGCTGGGCGCCTTGTGCCGATATGCCGCAGGCTTGGCGGCCAATCACCTCGCTGCCGCTTTATGGCTTCCCGTCGCCACGCTGCTGTGCAATTATTCCGGCAGCTTCGCGCTCGGCTGGCTATCCTCCGGCGGAGCGGCGCGCATGCGTTTGTCCGATACCGGACGCATAGCCGTTACGAGCGGTTTTGTCGGATCGTACACTACGTTCTCCTCGTTCAGCGCGGAAACGGTTCATCTGCTTCAGTCGGGAGAGATCGTCGCAGCTCTTTCATACGTCATGATCAGCCTGTGGGGCGGTCTGCTGCTTGCGTGGCTGGGCATCAAGATCGGCGAGAGAAAAGCAGCCGAAGGCGGTGTCGTCTAAATGTGGATGAACGTTGCCCTGGTCGGGGCCGGAGGCTTTGCAGGCGCGGTACTCCGGTATTACATCTCCAAAAAGATGGCGGAGCGATTCCAAACCGACTTCCCGTATGGTACACTGACAATTAACCTGACCGGTTCGTTCTTACTCGGACTGCTTATCGGGGCCAATCCGGGAGCCGCAGTTCTGCTGCTGGCCGGAACAGGATTTATGGGGGCGTTCACGACCTTTTCCACCTTGAAGCTGGAAAGCTTGACGCTTGCGAGGAAATCGCTCTTCGGGGCTTTTATCGGATACTTGGGCGCAACCTATACGCTAGGCATTGTACTCGCGTATGTCGGCTATTACATCGGTCGGGCACTGTGATCAGCCTATATTGCCCTTACATAGCAAAAGGAGAGATGGAGAAAGATGAAAGCGATTGTGAGACAGACGACGGCTTTGAAAGGGGAAATCAACGCCCTTTCCTCCAAAAACTATACGACTCGTTATATGCTCGTAGGCGCGCTTGCGGACGGCACGAGCACGATCCGTTTCCCGGCCCACAGCGAAGACAGCGACGCGATGCGCCGTTGCATTCGCGACCTGGGCGCAGAGCTGATCGAGAATGGCGATACGATGACGATACGCGGCTTCGGCCGTCATCCGCTGCCGGTCAAGGAATTGAACGTAGGCAATGCCGGTGCGGTGCTGCGGTTTCTCATGTCGGTAGCCGCCTTTTGTCCGGAGCTGACGTTCGTCAATACATATCCCGATTCGCTCGGCAAACGTCCGCACGACGATCTGATTACGGCGCTGGGGCAAATGAATGTGGGCGTCGAGCATAACAACGGCAAGCTTCCCATCACGATCAAGGGCGGTCATCCGAAGGGAGGACGCATCCAAGTATCGGGCAATGTCAGCTCCCAATATTTGAGCTCCCTGTTGTTCATGACGCCGCTGCTCGACGAAGACAGCGAAATCGAAGTGCTGCACGATCTGAAGTCGAAGGTGGTCGTCGGGCAAACGCTTGAAGTAATCGGCCAAGCCGGGATCCGCATAGAGGCAAGCCCGGATCTTATGCATTATCGGGTGCCCGGGCGGCAACGCTATGAAGCGAAGGAGTACGTCGTCCAAGGCGATTATCCCGGATCGGCGGCCGTGCTGGCTGCTGCTGCCGTAACGCAATCCGACGTTCGCGTGCTGCGTCTCGAGGAGACGAGCAAGCAAGGCGAACGCGCCGTAATCGATGTGCTCCGCGCAATGAACGTACCTTTGACGCACGAGAACGGCATCGTCCATGTGAAAGGCAACGGCAAGCTGAAGGCGGTCGAATTCGACGGCGACCATTTTACCGACGCCGTACTGGCGATGGTGGCGGCAGCCGTGTTTGCCGAAGGGACTTCGAGATTTTACAATGTGGAAAATTTGCGCTACAAGGAATGCGACCGGATTACCGATTATTTGAACGAGCTGCGCAAGGCGGGAGCGGACGTAGAAGAGAAGCAGAGCGAAATTATCGTCCACGGCAAGCCGGAAGGCGTGGAAGGCGGCGTCGAAATCGATGCCCATTTCGACCATCGCGTCATCATGGCGCTAACCGTCGTCGGACTGCGTTCGAAGCTGGGACTCACGATCAAGGACGCCCATCACGTGGCGAAATCTTACCCGCAATATTTCGACCATTTGAAATCGATCGGCGCCCAAGTCGAGCTGGTCGACTAAGTTGCGCGGTAGCTCCAACTACAACGAAGCGAATGAGATGGTAGGTAATGACGTTCGTATTGACTCTTGCTAAATATTTGTTTACCTTGTTTCTCATTGTCGGGCTGCTGTTCTCTAGCGGCGTGTTCAGCGTGCTGCTGTATGCCAAAGTGACGGGCAAAGACATTTTCCTGGAATCTCCCGCCGCGGCAACGGTTCTCGCGGAAGCGGCGAACGGAATGAATGGCAGCGCTCCGGAAGTCAAGGAACCGGTCAAGCCGAAACCGCCATCGGCCATGATTGACGCTCCAGCTGTGAAACAGCTTCCCGAGCTGCCCCCCGGCTGCGAAATCGTCAGTCTGACGATGCTACTCAATTTTTACGGTGTGAACAAGAGCAAGATGGAGCTTGTCGACGAAATGGTCAAAGATCCGACCCCGGCCAAATGGCAGAAGGGCGCAATCGTCTACTGGGGGAATCCTTACAGCGGCTATGTAGGGGATGTGACGGGCAAGTCTCGCGGCTTCGGCATCTATCATACCGGGCTGTTTCCGACGCTGCAGGCGAACGTGCCGACGGCGGTCGATTTGACCGGTTCCGAATTCGATGCGATCGAACGGCAAATTGCCGACGGCAAACCCGTCATCGTCTGGACGACGATCGATTTTGCCATACCGAAAAAATGGGTGACGTGGGATACGCCGATCGGTCCGATCGAAACGACTTTTATGGAGCATGCCGTCCTGCTCGTCGGGTATGACGAGCAGCATGTGTATGTGAACGATCCGCTCAGCGGCAAAAAAGCGCACAAGCTGAACAAAGAGCAATTTTTGGCTACTTGGGACGCCATGGGCAAGCAGGCGCTGTCTTATCGATAAACTTTTGTCAGGAGGCTGAATGATATGGGATTTGAAAACCCTTCGCGCGACCAAATCAAGGAGCTGCTTCAGCAAACGAAAACGATTGCGGTGGTCGGCTTGTCAGACAAACCGGACCGGACGTCCTACATGGTATCCCAGGCGATGCAATCGAAAGGGTATCGGATTATACCGGTCAATCCGAACGTGGATTCCGTGCTTGGCGAGAAAAGCTACGCATCGCTTGCGGATATCGACGAGCAGGTCGATATCGTCAACGTATTCCGCCGCAGCGAGGATACGGTCCCGGTTGCGCAGGAAACGCTTCGCATGAAGCACAAACCCAAAGCGTTCTGGCTGCAGCAAGGCATTTTTAACGATCAAGCGGCTTCCCTGGTACAGGCGGAAGGAATTCAAGCGATCATGGACCGCTGCATCAAAGTAGAGGATTCGATTTTGCTGCCGAAATAAGTAAATGTATTCCAGCGATAAAAATCGAAAAAACCGAAGACAATAGTAAAGGCTTCAGTGATGGGATGCCGCCAGTTTAAGATGTGGACCCGTTTCTGAAGACTTTCTATTTTCCAAGGGAGGATTCACACTCAATGTATAATCAACAAAACCCCGCTTTCGGCACTACGTTCGCTGGCTCGGCCCAATTCCGCGGCCAACAGCAACAACAGCAGTACCAACCGGTAGGAATGGTACAATCCCAATACTCGCAAAATCAAAACCAATCGAACGCGTGGGCAGGTCAAGCTCAAAACGCCAACAGCTTCCATACGGCAAACTACCGCGGCAACCAAGCGGGCCATGACAACTACCTCCGTGCCGATTCGCAAAATCCTTCCCAATTCGGCGCCGGCTCGATCGCATCGTCGTATGGCATCACCGGACAACAATACGGCGGGGCCAATACATTCCAAAACACGAACACCTTCCACTCGGCTAATTACCGCGGCAACCAAACGGGTCATGACGCCTACCTGCGTTCCGACTCGCAAAGCCCGTCACAATCCGGCATCGGCTTTAGCGGCACGATGCAAAGCCAATATCAACCGCAAACCAACTACCAAATCCAAAATCAAAATCAAAACCAATCGAACGCGTGGGCAGGTCAAGCCCAAAATGCCAACAGCTTCCATACGGCCAACTATCGGGGCAACCAAGCGGGCCACGATAGCTATCTGCGCGCCGATTCCACTCAACCCAGCTCCTCGTTCTCCGGCATCTCCGGAAACAGCGGCTATCGTTTCTAAGCTATGCGGGCGGACCGATTGGTCCGCTCTTCTCTCATATCGACTTTGGAACGGAGGCTAACGACACGATGCAAACGCAGCAGCAGAACACGAATATGACGGCCGACCGCAATTTGCTATCGGATAAGGAATTGCACTATTTGAAAGACTTCTTGTCTTGGGAGCTGCTGGCCGTGAAGAAATGCAAGGATGCCGCGGACGCCTGCACCGATCCGCAAATCCGCCAGCTGATTGAGCAGACGGGGCAAAAGCATATCGCCCACTATGATTCGATACTAGCGTCTCTGCAAGGTTAAATACAAGCGAAGGAAGGGATCGACATGGCGACCCAAATCGCGGTACCCCAATCCGGTCAGCTGCCTCAGGTCAAGGGGCCGGAGTTCAACGATCGCGACCGGATCAACGACATCCTATCGTATGAAAAATATTTGACGTCCGGCTATAATACCGGCCTGAACGAAATGCAAAATCCGCAGCTGCGCCAAAAAATCGGCGCCATTTTGCAGGATGCGCACCTTGCCCAATTTCAGCTGTTCGATTTGATGTTCCAGAAGGGCTGGTACAAAATGAAAGCCGCGGAAACACAGGAGATCACTCAGGCGCATCAGCAATTCACGGATTATAAAACGCAATTTCCGGCGTTTACGTACCACTGAAGACGTTTCGCCCTGTCCGGGAGCGGACAGGGCGATTTCGTTTTGACAAAATAAGGTGGAGGCTTTACGATGGATGAGATAAGGGGGGAAGAGGTTTGAACTGGACGGGCAATTTGCAGCAATTTGGCCGATCGCTCATGATTCCGACAATAGCGCTGCCCGCGGCAGCCATTTTGCTTTTTCTGGGCAATTTGCCGTGGTATTGGATCGGCATGGAGCCATTCGGCGAAATATTGAATTATACGGGCACCGCGATTTTCACTTACTTGCCCTTCCTTTTCTCGATCGGCGTAGCGCTTGGGTTGACGCAAAACGCGGGGATTGCCGGAATGGCCGCTCTGCTCGGCTATTTTATTTTCTTTTCGTTAACGAAAACCTATATGGGCACCTTTTTCGAGCTGGGAGTTGCCGGAGGCGTGCTGCTCGGCGTGCTGGCCGCGTTTTCTTACCATCGGTTCAAATCGATTCGACTGCCGGAGTACATACAGTTTTTCGGCGGGCCGCGTTTCGTGCCGCTGTTTATGAGCTTTGCCTCGATTTTGTTTTCGACGATCGTCATTCAGGTCGGACCAACCGTCAAATCGGTCATGGACCGGTTCGGCGAATGGATTTTGACGCACGGCGAAGTCGGGACCTTCGTCTATGGCGTAGCTTACCGGCTGTTGGTGCCTTTCGGCCTTCATCATATATTGAACAACGTAGTCTGGTTCCAGATCGGGCCCTACATGCGCGAGGACGGCCATGTCGTGTATGGCGACCTGCCCCGATTCTTTGCCGGCGATCCGGATGCCGGCATATTTATGGCCGGCTTGTATCCGATCATGATGTTCGCCCTTCCCGCCGTCGCCTTCGCGATCATTCACGAAGCCCGTGAAGACTTGAAGCCGAAGGTGAAGGCAACCTTCCTGACGGCCGCGCTCGCTTCGTTTCTAACGGGCGTTACCGAGCCTATCGAATTCGCTTTCCTCTTCGTGGCGCCGTACTTGTTCGTCGTACATGCGCTGTTGTCCGGAGTAGCGATGTGGATCGCGTATGAAATGGATATCCATCACGGCTTCTCGTTCTCGGCCGGCGCAATCGACTATGTCATCAACGAGCATCTGGCTACGAACGGGCTGCTGCTTCTGCCGATCGGCCTAGTTTTCGCCGCCGTCTATTACGTACTGTTCCGTTGGGCGATCCGTCGGTTTCAGCTTCCTACGCCCGGGCGCGAGGAAGGCTCTTCGCTCGAGGAATGGGCCGGCGACGTCCGATACAGGGCGCCGCTCATTTTGCAGGCGCTGGGCGGCAAAAACAATGTCAATCAGATCGAAGCATGCATTACCCGCCTTAGACTTACGCTTGCGAACGACAAACAGATGGATATCAATGCGTTGAAACATTTGGGGGCGGCCGGGGTGATCCGGCTTGGGGGAGGCAATGTGCAGGTGGTTTTCGGGACGTTTTCCGAGCTCATCCGGGAAGAGATCGTTAGAGTGATGCAGAAAGAAATCATTCAGGTGCATTTCCATGCGCCGGTGCAAGGAAACATGATTCCGATCGAGGAAGTGCCCGACGCCATATTCGCCCAGAAGATCGTCGGCAACGGAGTAGCCTTTTACCCGGAGCGAGGGGAGCTGCTTGCTCCCGTATCGGGTAAAGTGGTGCACGTTCATCCGTCCATGCATGCGATAGGCTTGAAAACAGAGGAAGGGCTCGAGGTGCTGCTGCATATCGGCATCGATACGTCCCAATTGACGGGGAAATGGTTTAACGCCGCCGTGAAGGAAGGCGACGATGTCGCCGTAGGGCAGCTGCTCATCCGGTTCGATCTGCAAAAAATCAAGAAACATGCCAAATCGTTGGCTACCCCGATGGTTATTACGAATCCGAACGCGGTCAAATCGTGGGCATTCGCTCCGTTTTCGCATGTCAAGAAAGGTCAAGCGTCCGTCATGTCGGTCATCATGAAGGAACCGGGCGACGGCCAGGACGCCAAGCTCTCGGGAGGTGACCCGTCACATGGTTAAAGGCAACGGAGGAGCGGTCGGCATCGCCATCGGGAAAGCGTTCGTCCTCCCCGATTGGGAGTGGGAGCTATCCGACAGCGCGGTCGACGTGAACGACATGGCTTTCGAATTCGAACGGCTGCACGAAGGGGTGCGCATATCCAAGACGGAGCTGCAGCAGATCAAGCAGGAGATTGCCGAAGTGCTCGGGGTCGAGGAGTCGAATATATTCGACGCCCACTTGGCTATTCTGGAAGATCCGGTGTTCATGAACGAAGTGGCGGGCATTATCCAGCGGCAGTATAAGGCTGCCGAGGTAGCGGTTAAAGAGGTGGTCGACAAGTTCGTCAATATGTTCGATCTGCTCGACGACGAATATATGAAGGAACGGGCGCTCGACATCAAAGATGTGGGCACCAGGCTGCTGAAGCATTTGCTCGGCGCCTTCGAGGAGACGAAGCCACCGGAAGACCAGCCGTTCGTCATCGTAGCCAGGGAACTGACCCCTTCGCAGCTGGCGCACCTCGATTCGTCCCAGCTGCTCGGCATCGTTACCGCTACGGGAGGCAAAACGTCCCATACGGCGATTATGGCAAGAGCGATGGGCATCCCGTTCGTCTTCGGCATTGACGGCGGAGTGCAGACGGGAGATATGCTGGTCGTCGACGGCGAATCGGGGGACGTGTATGTGAACCCGGACGAACCGATCGTCGAAACGTACCGGGAACGCAGACAACGGCTGGCGGTGCATCGTGAGAGGCTGCAGACGATCGTCGACATTCCTTCGGTGACGAAAGACGGGCGCGAAGTGAACTTGTCGGCCAACATCGCTTCGCTTCAAGAGCTCGAACAGGCTCTGAAGCAAGGGGCCAAGGGCGTCGGCTTGTTCCGCACGGAAATGCTCTATATGGACGGGACGACCTGGCCGAAGGAGAACGAACAGTTCGAGGTGTACCGATCAGCGGCGCAAAAGCTGCAGGGCAAGCCTTTGATCATCCGCACGCTGGATATCGGCGGCGACAAGCAATTGGACTATATCTCGCTTCCGGAGGAAGAGAATCCGGTTCTCGGCTATCGGGGCATCCGCATCTCGATCGACCGACGGGATATGTTCAAGACGCAGCTGAAGGCCATTTTAAGAGCGAGCGAGTACGGAAATATCAAAATACTGCTGCCGATGATATCCTCCGTGGAGGAGGTCCGCAGAGCTCGTGAAGTGCTGGAGCTGGCCATGCAGGAGCTGCGTGCGTCTAACGTTCCATTCAACGGGCATGTGCCCGTAGGCATTATGATCGAGGTTCCCGCGGCGGTGGCGATCGCGGATATGCTCGCTCAGGAAGTGCAGTTTTTCAGCATCGGCACGAACGATCTGGTCCAGTACGTTCTGGCGGTAGACCGGATGAACGAGAAGATTTCGCACTTATACGAGCCATACCATCCGGCCGTTCTCCGCATGCTGAAGCTAACGGTAGAGGCGGCAAGCCGGCAAGGCATATCCGTCAGCGTATGCGGGGAGTTGGCCGGTGACGCCGATGCGCTGCCGATCTGGCTCGGTTTGGGCGTTCACGAATTGAGCATGGCCGGACAGTCGATTCTGGACGTGAAAAGCCGATTGATCGACAGCTCGGAACTAAACGGCAAGCAATTGCTGGAACGATTGCTCGCCTGTCGCACGAGCGCCGAGATGAAGGCGCTGCTCCATAGCGGAGGATCGGATGCATCGCGTACGGCGGAGTAGGCGGTCGTATCGGCTATAAAATATAAAAAGTGCCGGGCGCAGACAAAAGCTGCCGCCGGCACTTTTTTGCCTTGCCGTTTTGTGATGTGCATAATTTCAAGACAAGTTATATACAAGTACTTACAACACTCGGATAATCGTGCTATGATGTGGATGAAAACGCCTGCTCGCTTGTAAGGCTACCCCTATTCCGGGGCGGTCAAATTAGGCGGATAAGGAGACTGAATGAGATGAAATTTTGCTGCGTCAGCGAGAATATGACTCCGGAGGTTCCGATTTTTATGCACGGTTTCGGCGCCAGACAACTCAAGAGCGCCGGAATCCATGACCCGCTTTATGTGAAAGCCGCCATGCTGACGGCGAACAAAACGCTGCTTATCCTGACTATCGACGCTCTCGGCTCGGACCGAAGCTTCGTCGCCGGCATCAAGGACGCCTTGAAGGAGGCGTTCGGCCTGGAGTACGACGAAGTGCTGATCAATTTCTCGCACACGCATCATTCCGTTTTTTTGACAGGCCTTGACTCGTCCAGTCGGCGGGGCGGCTATAGTATCGCCCAAGACGGCTGGAAGGACAATGACGAAGAGCTCGACTACAGCGCAGACGAATCGTTGTTTCGCCGGATACGCGACATGATCGTGCAGATGACGGATTACTGTCGCGGCAACTTGATCGAAGGGGAGCTTTCGCTCGGGCGAGGACGCTCGGATTTCGCCGTCAGCCGGCGCAGGCCGGACGGGGACGGGGTCGCGTGGCGCCCTTATTACGAAGGCGAGATCGATAAAGATTTATTCGTTCTGAAGCTGACGGACCGGACGGGGGCGGTCAAGGGCATTTTGTACAATTACGGCTGCCATTCGACGGCGATGGGGCCGGACAATATGCTGCTCTCGAACGATTTCGCCGGGAAAACGTCCCGAGTGCTGGAAATCGCTTACCCGGAAGCTTGCGCCTTGTTCTTGCAGGGCTGCGCAGGAGAGCTGAAGCCGTTGAAAAGCGCCGACGGGGACAAATTCCGCAGTTTGTCGATCGCGGAGATGGAAGAGGCCGGGGCGGATTTGGCGGCGGATGTCGTGTCTGTCCTGGAGAACGCGGCATTCAGAACGATCGACGGTCCGTTTCGGACGAAGCTGGTCGATCCTCTGCTGTACACCGAGCAGACGGATGCTTCGTTTTATGACGATATGGCGAACGATCCCGGATCCAATGCGTTTTACCGCAGCGCGGCGAAGCGTACGATGCGGGCGATTCATGACGGTACGGTGAAGGATCGTCTTCCGCACTATATCAGCCTATGGCATCTGGACGATCAGACCCGCCTCGTGGCGATGGAGGGCGAAGTATCGACCGAATATTCGCTTCTGATCAAGAAATGGTTCGGGCCGTTGACCACGATGACGCTGGGGTATACGAACGGCGTATACTGCTACGTGCCGACACGCAAAATGATCGGAGAGGGAGGGTACGAGGCGAACTGCAATTTCTTCTTTAATTTGAGAGGGCCATTCGTACCGGAGATCGAGGACATTATTCTTGGCCAAATTGTTCAGGCCGAAATGGCATTGAGGGAAAAGCCGGCAAAGTGACGGTTTTGCCCGGTATGAATATGAAAGCCCCCGAGCAGGCGCGCGAATCGCCTGAATCGGGGGCTTTTCAAGTTCTCCGGCTCTCCGGTTATCGGGAAGCCAGTACGTCGCAGAACGCTTTCGCGTACGGCGGAAGGTCCGGCGGACGGCGGGAGGAGACCAGGTTTCCGTCGACTACTACCGCTTCGTCCAGCCAGACCGCGCCCGCATTTTCCATATCGTCGCGGATGCCCGGCGTCGAGGTCACTTTGCGGCCTTGTAAAATTTTGGCGGATACGAGCACCCAGCCCGCATGGCAAATTTGGCCGATCGGCTTGCCCGCCGCATCCAGCTCGCGAACGAGCTGCAGCACCTTCGGGTAACGGCGCAGCTTGTCCGGCGCCCAGCCCCCCGGAACGAGCAGCCCGTCGCAGGCGGCAGCGTCCATTTCGTCGAACGAGATGTCCGCGGCCGCAGGCACCCCGTATTTGCCGGTATAGGTTTTGCCTTTCTCCGGACCGGCGAGCAGGACGACGGCGCCCTCCTCCCGCGTTCTGTAGATCGGGTACCAAAGCTCCAGGTCCTCGAATTCCTCGTCTACCAAACATATGACTTGCTTGCCATCCAATCTCATGATTCATCCCTCCATATCGAACATTGTATCATATAACTATTGTAATTTTTAAACGATGCGTCATAATTAATTAAGCTATGGCAATGCATCGATTACCGGGCAAGAGGCGAGGGAGACGCATATGAACCGATTATTACGCTGGCTGCCGGCTATCGTCTGGATGGCGGTCATCTTTTATTTGTCGCATCAGACGGCGGGCGACTTGGGCACGCTGCTGCCTTTTTTCCAAAAATGGTTTCCATGGATGACTTCCTTCGACTGGGGCCATTTCTTCGTTTATTTCGTGCTGGCGATCGCTTTTTATTGGGCGCTGCTGCCGAAGTCGCGCACCTGGGCGGGGAAATCGCTGGTCGTTTTGCTGTGCGTGCTGTACGGAGTGACGGACGAATACCATCAAAGCTTCGTGCCGGGCCGCGCTCCGGACATACTGGACCTGCGAAATGACGCGATAGGAGCGGCGCTCGCGATGATTGCGCTTTCGATTCCGGCTCTGGACCGTCTGCTTCAGAGAACCGTCCCGCCTAGCAAAAAATACTAGTCAAGCGCGTGAAGGAAATTGCGATACAAAATCGAATATTGATGTATCAAATACCGCTCATGGACAGCAGGACCCGGCCGGGAAGGAGTGCTTTTTGCAGTGCAAAAGTCATGCAGCTGCGGTGCGACGATGAACATTCGGTTGCGTACCGTCATTTTTCAAAACAAAGTGGAGATCGAGAACGTCCCGATTTATTCGTGCGACGATTGTCAGCGGTCGGAGGTATATCCCCCTGTCAAATCGGAGCTGACCGGGTACATTCGTTCCCTGGGGACGAGCCCGGCGTCGGGGAACGTTCTCTTCAATGACATATCGGAATTGGCGCATTTGCTCTATAAAGTTACGAGCAAGGAAAACAAGCACAGCCCCGTCGTCGCGATCATTGAAGACCGGATCAACGAGCTGCTCGATCTGCTCCTGCTGGCCCAGTCTTTGGAGGACGCCGCGTGGATGGAGGACGTGCGCCATCGGCTGAAACAAATTACGAACCATATGACGGCTACATATCGTCTTTCTTGAACCGGATTCGATATCATTTGCGGCAATGATCCCGACGACGATGCTGTTCGCAAAATCGGTTCGTAACCGGTTGTCCGCTTGTTGCGTACACCAAGCCAACGCAAGTTGGCTTTTTTGGCTTATTTTTGGTAGTATAAACGATAAGATAGCTTCAGACGAGATGCGCGAGGTGCGGACGAATGGAAATCATTGAACTGGAATCTCCGAAACAATGGCTGAATCTGCTCGAATCCAGCTCCGAGACGCCCGTGCTCGTGTTCAAGCACAGCACGAGCTGCCCGGTTAGCGCCGAAGCCTATGAGCAATGGTTGAAATATGTGCATAAAGATGCCAATCCCGATATCGAATATGCTCTCGTCCATGTAATCGAATCGCGTCCGGTATCGAATTTGATCGCAGAATCGATCAATGTAAAGCACGAGTCGCCGCAGGCTTTGTTCGTCCGGGGGCGCAAGGCCGTATGGCATGCGTCGCACTGGAGAATTACCGAATCGATGCTGCGCGAAAGGCTGAATTCGGATTCTGTAACCGAAATGTAACCGTGTTTTCATTGCGAAAAGGGCTATTTTGTCGTATGATGGATGCAAATGACGAGAAAACGTTTCCTTTCGTTTTTACACTGAGTATTGGAGTAGATCATAGTGACCGTAACGATTTATGATGTGGCCCGCGAAGCAGGCGTATCGATGGCGACCGTATCGCGGGTTGTGAACAACAACCCGAACGTAAAGCCGCAGACAAGAAAAAAAGTATTCGAAGCGATCGAACGGCTCGGGTACCGTCCGAATGCCGTGGCTAGAGGACTGGCAAGCAAGAAAACGACGACCGTAGGCGTCGTTATTCCCGATATATCGAATTCGATCTTCTCCGAAGTGGCTCGCGGAATCGAAGATATCGCGAACATGTATCATTACAACATCATCTTGTGCAACGCCGACAAAAAGAAGGAAAAAGAAATCCGCGTCATCAATACGCTGCTCGAAAAACAGGTGGACGGGCTGCTGTTCATGGGCGGAACCGTGACAGACGACCACGTACAGGCGTTCAAGACCTCCAGCGTACCGATCGTTCTGTGCGGAACGACGGATGATAAGGATCAGATTCCTTCGGTCGATATCGACCATGAAGCGGCGGCTCACGATGCCGTCAAGCTGTTAATCGGACAAGGCCACAGCAAAATCGGCATGATCAGCGGGACGCTCCACGATCCGGCGAACGGGTATGCGCGTTACCAAGGCTACAAGAAAGCATTGGAGGAAGCGGGTATCGAGGTGACGGAGGAGCTGGTGCGCATCGGCAATTACCGGTACGAATCCGGCTACGACGTCATGAAATACTTCCTCGGACTGTCCGACCGACCGTCCGCGATATTCGCGGCTACCGACGAAATGGCGATCGGCGCGATCCACGCGATTCAGGACGAAGGCTTGAGAGTGCCGGACGATATTTCCGTCATTAGCGTAGACAATATCCGGATGGCTTCGATGGTTCGTCCGCAGCTCACAACGGTTGCCCAGCCGATGTACGATATCGGCGCCGTCTCGATGCGATTGTTGACCAAGCTGATGAACAAGGAAAACGTGGACATGTCCAAAGTGCTCCTTCCGCACGAAGTGATTCAACGCAAATCCGTGGCTCATGTATAATGAGCCTCTTTTTTTGCCCGAAATGGGTGAAAGGCAAACTTCACTTTTGGGGTATCTTTATCGGGGGCTCCCCCGAAAGTAATCGGAATACACTGCGAAGTAAAACTTCACTTTTGGGGGAATCGTTATGTTTACTAAAATCGGCTTGATCGGGGCGATGGCCGAAGAGATCGAGAGAATCGAAGAGCGTCTCGATAACGAAACCGTTACCGTGAAGGCGGGGATCGCTTTCAAGGAAGGATTGTTTTACGGCAAATCGGTCGTTCTGTGCAAATCCGGGGTCGGAAAAGTAAATGCGGCGGTATGCACGCAAATATTGCTCGACCTGTTCGGCGTCGACGCCATCATTTTTACCGGCGTTGCCGGAGCGCTCGATCCGTCTCTCGATATCGGGGATATCGTCATCTCGACGGACTGCCAGCAGCACGATATGGACGCCTCGCCCCTTGGCTTTGCCAGAGGGACCATTCCGTTTGCCGAGACGTCCGTCTTCCCCGCAGACCCGGCGCTGGTCGCTTTGGCCGCAGAAGCAAGCGCGAGCTTGGCGCAAGGGCATACGGTACAAGGACGGGTATTGTCCGGCGACCAGTTTATCGCCGATCGCGATACGGTCAAGCTGCTCCATGAGCAGTTGGGCGGCGCCTGCACGGAAATGGAAGGCTCGGCGGTTGCGCAAGTGTGCGCGATGAACGGCACGCCTTTTGTTATCATCCGCTCGATGTCGGACAAAGCTGACGGCTCGGCTCACGTCAATTTCTCCGAATTCGCCGTACAGTCGGCCGACCGTTCTTATCGCATCGTCGAGCATATGGTCCGAGCGATGTAGATAAGCCGGGCTCGCTAAAAACTTATAGAAGTATATGCATCGCATGAACGGTGGAGGCTTGCCGCCTTTGAAGGCTCGCGAGACCGCGAATCCATAAAAATAGCGGAACTGGCGTGTGTTATTGACCCGAATACCGGTGACGATAGCAAAATAACGGAAACCCGCTCCGCTATTCCGCTGTTCAATACCCATTTTCACCCCGACAGCTCGAAATAGCGGAAGCCTGTGCCGTTATATTCAGGAGTGCAGCGAAATTCGGTGCAATAACGGAATACAATACCGCTATCATGGCGAAGGGCTGCTCACGCCTCAACACAAAAAAGCCTCCGGGTTTTATGCGGATTATGCTGCCGTCAAAAAAACGCAGTCTCCCTACGAGGAGCTGCGCTTTTTTTTGTCGAGGAAGAGGGACTGCGTCGCGATCACTTTGGCACATACATAAGTGCAATTTCCCGTGTGCGCCGGTTTTTCTCGGTAATTTCGTCCCGCCTCGGAATCGGCGTCCATTGCTCCACGGAGTCTAGCCACGTGTGCGGAAGCTCCAGCGGGCTCCTCTTTGTCCACTCGTCCAGCCACGTCTTGGGCAGCGGCAAGCTCGGCTCGCGGGACAGACGGTCCATGAGCGGATGTTCGGTCATCGTCAGCCATAGGAAGCTCCAGGCGCGAGGGACGACCCGCCAAATGTCGTAGCCGCCGCCGCCCAAAGCGACCCAGCGTCCTTGGCAGTACTGGTGCGCGAGACGGTGAATCGTGCCCGGCATCTCGACATAGATGCGGGTGCTGCAGTGAACATGGGCGAGCGGATCCAAGGCGTGGGCGTCGCAGCCGTGCTGGCTCACGATAACGTCCGGCTTGAAAAAACGGACGACACGCTCCATCGCCTCGTCGAAGCCCTCCATCCACGAATCGTCCTCGGTATACGGCTCTACCGGGACATTGACGCACATGCCGTAGCCGTCGCCATCGCCCCGTTCGTTTACGGCGCCCGTGCCGGGAAACAAATATTTGCCGGTCTCATGGAACGAAAGCGTGCATACGTTCGGATCATGATAGAACGACCATTGCACGCCGTCGCCGTGATGCACGTCCGTGTCCACATACAACACTTTGGCATCGTATCGTTCGCGGATGTAAGCGATTGCTACCGAGGCGTCGTTATAAATGCAGAAGCCCGCGCCTTTGTTCGGCATCGCATGATGAAGTCCGCCGCCAAGATGGAGCGCATGGTCGGCGAGACCGGACATGACGATTTCCGCGGCTTCGATCGAGCCGCCGACGACTTGGCTTGTCACATCATGCATGTTCGCGAAGTAGGGGGTGTCCTCGGTATCGAGGCCGAACCGTTCGGCCTCCCTGATCGCTTTGTCGGTCGGGACCGGCTCGCTGAGCGCTTTTACCTCGTTTACGTATTCCGGCGTATGCACGAGCAATAACTGCTCGTCCAGCGCTTTACGGGGTTTGCGGAATTGCGATTGCTGCAGCGCCCCTGCCTTTTCGAGCAGATCGCGGGTCATGAGCAGCCGCTCCGGATCGAACGGATGCGTATCGTTAAAGCGGTATTGCAGCTCGTCCTCGTGAAAGACGTACACCGCGTTTTTGCTCATAAGGCAGTCCTCCGTTTTTTCAATACATAAACCTTTGGTGAAACCGGATCGTATCGAACTTTTCCACAGAGGAAAGCGGAACTTCCTTGCCGATGCGCACCATCAGACAGTTCGCCGGGTGCGAGCAAATTTCCGGATCGTCCGTGGCGAACCAGACCATGTCTACCGATTTCATCAGCTTCTCCATCATTTTGCGGTAGTCCCATACGTTGGACAAGCTGCCCTTCAAATCCCAATGCCAATAATATTCGGTCGTAAACACGATCATATTTTCCAATTGCTCTTCCAAGAAGGCGAGCTGAATCATTTTTTTGCCGAGCCCGATGGAACGGTAATCGTCCGCTACCTCTATCGCGCCAAGCTCCAATAAATCGATCATGTTGCCCTCGGACCAGCGCTCCATTTCGTCAGGGTAATGGAACGTTACGTATCCGACGATCGTAGAGCCGTCGCGGGTCAATATGATGCGTCCTTCGGGCAGCTCGGATATTTCCACAAGCGCCACGTGCTGCTCGTTCGGGCGCCGGAACGCGTCCAGGTCGGGATGCATGCCCAGCGATCGCAGATGATCAGGCGGTACGGGCCCTTCGACTAGCAGTGTTTTGCCTTCGAATTCGATTTCTTTCGAGTGATATCGTTTACGGTGCTCCATGAACTGGCTTCTCCTTTCCGGATGCGGTCGTTCTATTGAAAAGCCCCTATGCTACTTATATCAGATTAGACGGCCGATGAAAAGCAATGTGCGGCCAATTTGGATATGGTATAATGGCATTGCCACAAAACTTTCATCCTTATCATGCATTTCGAACAGCTGTGCGAGCTCATAATGTCGGAAGACCTTGTGAAAGCGTTTCATATGTCGGAGTTATCAGGAGGAAAAGGATGAATAACGAGCAAGCGGAAATCATCAAGGCTACTGCAACGGATGCTAACCTGAGAAGCTATGAGGAAGCCCGCAGCGGCTTCGACTGGACCGAGGTGGAGAAGCATTTTTCGTGGCATGCGACGGGCAAAGTCAATATGGCCTACGAGGCGATCGATCGTCACGCGGAGGCCGGGCTGCGCGACAAAGTTGCGCTCTACTACAGCGATGCCACGCGCGACGAAGCCGTTACGTACGGGAAAATGAAAACGAGTTCGAACAAATTCGGCAATGTGCTGCGCCGGCTCGGGGTGAAGAAGGGTGATCGCGTCTTTATCTTCATGCCTCGTACACCGGAGCTGTACGCCGCCCTGCTCGGCACGATCAAAATCGGAGCCATCGTGGGTCCGCTGTTCGAGGCGTTTATGGAGCAGGCTGTGCGCGACCGGCTGGAAGATAGCCAGGCCGTAGCGATCGTGACGACGCCGGAGCTGTTGCCGCGCGTACCCGTGAAGGATCTCCCGCATTTGAAGCACGTCATTTTAGTCGGCGATAATATCCAAGCGGGTCCTGGGCAAGTCGATTTCAAAGGCGAAATGGCGCAAGCGTCCGACGAGTTGGCGATCGAGTGGGTTGATCGCGAAGACGGTCTGATTCTCCACTATACATCCGGCTCTACGGGCAAGCCGAAAGGCGTATTCCATGTACACAATGCAATGATCCAACATTACTATACAGGCAAAATCGTGCTGGATTTGAAGCCGGGCGACGTATACTGGTGCACCGCCGACCCGGGCTGGGTGACCGGGACGAGCTACGGAGTATTCGCGCCATGGCTGAACGGAGCGACGAATGTAGTACGGGGCGGACGATTCAAGCCGCAGGATTGGTACTCCACGATCGAGAAAAACAAAGTGACCGTATGGTACAGTGCGCCGACCTCGTTCCGAATGCTGATGAGCGCGGGTGACGAGACGGTCGAGCAGTTCGATCTGTCCAGCCTGCGACACGTTCTAAGCGTCGGGGAACCGCTCAATCCGGAAGTCGTTCGCTGGGGATTGAAGGTATACAACCAACGGATCCACGATACGTGGTGGATGACGGAAACGGGCGGCCAGTTGATTTGCAACTACCCGAGCATGGATATACGGCCCGGCTCCATGGGCAAGCCGATACCGGGGACGGAAGCCGCCATCTTGGACGATAACGGCAATGTGCTGCCACCGAATAGGATGGGCAACTTGGCGATAAAGACGCCTTGGCCATCGATGATGCGCAAAATTTGGAATAACCCGGCGAAATACGAGGAATATTTCCGCTTGACGGGCTGGTACGTCTCCGGAGACTCCGCTTATATGGACGAGGACGGTTATTTCTGGTTTCAGGGCCGCGTAGACGATGTCATCAATACGTCGGGGGAACGCGTCGGGCCGTTCGAGGTCGAGAGCAAGCTGGTCGAGCATCCGGCGGTTGCGGAAGCGGGCGTCATTGGCAAGCCGGACCCTTTGCGCGGCGAAATTATTAAAGCGTTCATTTCGCTGAGGGTCGGGTTCGAGCCGAGCGACGAACTGAAGGCGGACATCGCCAAGTTCGTCAAGGAAGGGCTGGCCGCGCATGCGGCTCCGCGCGAAATCGAGTTCAAGGATAAGCTGCCGAAGACGCGCAGCGGCAAAATTATGCGGCGCGTTCTCAAGGCATGGGAGCTGGGCTTGCCGACCGGGGACTTATCGACGATTGAGGATTAGAACGTTGCGCGGATAGGAAGCGGCGGCGGAAAATAAGAACAGCGCTTTGCCTCGTAAGAGGCAAGCGCTGTTCTTTGTGTTTTACGGTTTTTTGCTCTTGAACTCCACGGACGGCGAAGGCTTCGATTCGCCCGCGTCATTGACCGCGACGACCCGATACCAGCCGTCGTAGACGATCGCGTAGTAGTTCAATTTATTAGAATCGCTGGATTGCAGTTTTTTGTACGTGCCTTGCTCTTTATCGCTGTAGAAGACGTCGTACCGTTTGATGTTTTCCGTCTTCGGATTGGCCGACCAGCTGATCTCGATGCTGGCGCCAGACGTTTTGACCGCGACGTTTTTCGGCGTGGTCGGAGGCGTCTTGCTCACCGTCTTGTCTCCGGTCTTACCGTCATCCGGCTTGCCGGTTCCGGTGGTTCCGTTCCCCGTTCCGCCGTTCGCGCCGGTGCCGCCGCCGTTTTGCCCGTTCGGAACGCCGAGCTGATCGAGCGGGGAAGAGATGTCGATGGAGCCTCCGTCGGACAGCACGGCCTTGCTGGGCTTCGATTCTTTGCCAGCGACGTCGACAGCCGTAATGTAATAGCCTGTCGTACGCTGCGGGCTGCCGATATCGGTGAACAGCAGGTCGTGCCCGCTCAGTACCACTTTTCCGGAAACCCGTTGGAAGCCGCCCAGTCCGGTATCCGATTTGTACAACCGATAGCCGACGATATCCGCGCTTCCCGCTTCCTGGAACGTGATCTCCGTCTTGTCGCCGGAACGCTTCAGCGTTATCCCTCCCGGCGGGTTCGGCACTTGCCCGTCGTCCGCCCGCGGGTCCACCTCGTAGGCGGCGTCGTTCTCGTAGTCGAGCGGATAATAGTGCGAGATGTTCGGCCGGTTGTTTGCGGGAAGCTGCGGCAAAATGGCCTCGATTTCCTTGATGATCTCGGAGATCGGCCGTTCGCGCTTCACCACCGTCTTCTCCTGTACCATATCCGGCGGGGTGCCCGGCTGCGGTACGTATACTTTGCCGTTGTACGACACGTATTTTTGCTTGATCAAAACCTGGTCTTCCTCGGTCGGGAGGAACTTCTTGTTGAAAATGTCCGTTATCGTTTTGCCGGCGGCCTTCGTTTGCTCGTTCGGCAGCTTGCCCGAGTACGCCGATACGGCCATGCTGACAATATTGGCCGGTTTCTCGAATTCTTTGGTCGGCATCAGCTCGGGGCGCTTCTCCACTACGGCGTTCATCACTTTCGACCATATTTTCAATGCGCGCTGCGTGCCGCAGCCCAGCTCGCCGTTTTTGTCGCAGCCCGATTTTTTCAGCGTATGCTTCTGCTGGTCGTATCCGGCCCATACCCCGACGGTAATATCCGGCGAGTAGCCGACAAACCAAGCGTCTCCGTCATTTTGGGTGGAGCCCGTTTTGCCGGCGATCGGCACTTGCTTGTAATATTTAAAATCTTTTTTCAAAATCGTCGCGGTTCCGGAGCTTACGACCGTCTTCATCATGTCGGTGATGAGATAGGCGGTTTCCTCCGAATAGACGGTTGTCGGCTTCAATTCATGCTCGTATACCGTATTGCCGTCCGTATCGGTAATTTTGCGGATCAGAAACGTGTCGGTAAAGACGCCTTTATTCGGAATGGAGCTGTACGCGTTCGTCAATTCTTCTACCGAGACGCCCTTGGACAACCCGCCTATAACGCCGGTTTGGGCATTGTAGTCGCTTTTCTCGAGCGTCGTAATCCCGAGCTTCTTGGCGAAGTCCCAAGCGGCGTTTATCCCGACTATGTTGAGAAACACCTTGATGGCCGGAATATTGTAGGACTGGTTCAGCGCCTGTCTGGCCGTTACGAGCCCGTGGAAGTCGTTGTCCCAGTTTTCCGGCAAATGAAATCCTTTCGAGCCGTCCTTCAGAATGACCGGTACGTCGTCGATAATCGTACCGGGAGATATCGCGCCGCTCTCGATAGCCGGAATATAGGCGGCGATCGGCTTCATCGTCGATCCCGGCTGACGGGTCATTTGGGTGGCCAGGTTCATCTGCTCTTTGTAAAAGTCGCGGCCTTCGATCATCCCGAGAATGGCGCCGGTCTTGTTGTCCAGGGCGATAGCGGCGATCTGCTCGACCCCTTTGTCTTTATCGTCTGGCGTGAAATTGTCGGGGTTGTCGGAAATGGCGTGCATTTCATCGTACAACGTTTTGTCGATCGTCGTGTAAATGTGATAGCCTTTGCGCAGCAAATCCTCATGGGCTTGCTTGATCGCCTGGGCATACGTTTCCTGAGCCTGCTTCGTATCTTTTTGGAGGTTGGGGTTGGCCAAATTGGCCAATATGTCCGCCGACTGCCGTTCTACCTCAAGCATCAGATAAGGGTATGTATTGTACGCCTTCTGTTCCGATTTGGCGAGAGAGCTTTTGAGATCGAAGGCGAGCGCCTCGTCGTACTGCGACTGGGTAATGACGCCTTCCTCGAGCATCCTCTTCAGGACAAGCTTCGTCCGTTCGACCGCGTTGGCGAAGCCTTTCTCGTCAAGCTCGCCGCGGCTCGTAAAGGCGGAATATTTGGACGGCAGCTGCGGCAAACCGGCCAAGTAGGCGGCTTGAGCCACATTCAGCTGATTCAGGTCGTCGATGTTGAAAATCCCTTTGGACGCGGCCTTGATCCCGTATAGATTGTATCCGGTCGAACCGTTGCCGTATGGAATTTTGTTCAAGTAGGCGAGCAGAATCTGGTCTTTGGACAGCAGCCGTTCCAGACGGAGCGCCAACAAGATTTCCTTGAACTTCCGGTTGTCGTTGCGGTCCAGTGTCAAAAATACGCGGCGGGCGACCTGCTGGGTAATGGTGCTGCCCCCGGTCTGCACGTCGGCATTGGTGATCCTCTGGGTCACCGCACGGGTGAGAGCTTTCAGATTGACGCCATAATGACTGTAAAATTCATGGTCCTCGATAGCCAACACGGCGTTTTTCACCAAATCGGGCAGCTCGTGAATCCCGATCGGACGGCGGTCTTCCTCCGAGCGTAGCTGACCTATGGGAATGTCGTCGTTGAAGTAGACGAAGCCGGTAATGGCATTTTCGTTAATTTTATCGACGATTTCGTTTTGCGGACGAACCGGATCGTCCTTGACAAGCGCGCTCACGTAGCCGAATGCGGCTCCCGCTCCCAAAAAACCGACAATGACCGCGGTGGCGAACATCCATTTGAGGGTGGTCAGGAGCACCCGTCCCGCTGTTCTCCATTTGCTGCGGCCGGCGGCGGCAGGCTGGTTCGATAAGTCATTGGTCATTCCTCGATCCTCCTTAGGCATAACAGGCTTATTATACCACATATTTATCCGTTTGACTTTGTTCGGGAAGTTATGATATAACTGTTGAAACTAATCGAAAACGGTCAAAGCAAAGATGGACTGCTCTCCTCGGCGAGAGGGGAGCAAGTAGACGGGTGGAACCGCGCATTACAGAGAACCGGCGTTCGCTGAAAGCCGGGATGCGTCCATTGTCGAAGTACGGTCCGGAGCCGCGGAAAGGGAAGCGCACAGACTGCGCCAAGTTTCCGCCGGGTTTATCCCGTTATCATGCCGAGTGAAAGCGGCAGTCTATGCGTACAGTCCTTTACCGGGCCATACAGCATTCGGACGGTCTTGCTTTAATTAGGGTGGTACCGCGGGTGAAGTCTTCCCGTCCCTTTGTGGACGTGGAGGCTTTTTTTGTCGTTTCGCGGGGTTCGCACACATAAGGGGAGGTTCATGACAATGGAAGCATGGGAACGTTTGACGGAAGAGCAGCAAAGAGAGGCGGTCCGCCAATGGGAGACGATACGCCGCGGCTCGGTGGAAATCGTGCCGGAGGAGGAGCTGAAGGAAAGCATCGCGCGGTCGCTGATCACGGGCGTACCGCTCAAGGTCAAGCTGGGGATGGATCCGTCGGCGCCGGATCTGCACGTAGGACATACGGTCGTGCTGCGCAAGCTTCGTCAATTCCAAGATCTCGGGCACGAGGTGCAGCTGATCATCGGTGATTTCACCGGACGGATCGGAGACCCGACAGGCAAGTCGGAGACGCGCAAGCAGCTTTCCGAGGACGATGTGAAACGGAATGCGGAAACGTACCAGAAACAAATTTTCAAACTGCTGAATCCGCGGCAGACGACCGTTTATTACAACTCCCAGTGGCTGAACAAGCTTCATTTTGCCGATGTCGTCCAACTGGCCTCCAAGGTGACGGTCGCCCGCATTCTGGAGCGCGACGACTTCACGAAGCGTTATACGAACGGGCAGCCGATCGGAGTCCATGAATTTTTTTACCCGCTCATGCAGGGCTACGACTCGGTCGAGCTGGAGAGCGACGTGGAGCTGGGCGGTACGGATCAGAAGTTTAATGTGCTGATGGGGCGCACGCTGCAGAAGGAATACGGCAAACGTCAGCAGGCGGCCATTATTCTTCCGCTCATCGAAGGACTCGACGGCGTTCAGAAAATGAGCAAAAGCCTCGGCAATTACATCGGCATCGATGAGTTGCCCAACGAAATTTACGGAAAAGCGATGTCCGTTCCGGACGAGCTGATGATGAAATATTACGAGCTCGCGACCGATTTGTCCGAAGAGGAGCTTGCGGGCTTGAAGACGGGACTGGCCGACGGGAGCGTGCATCCCCGGGACGCCAAGATGAAGCTGGCGTTTACTTTCGTGCGCATGTACCACGGGGAAGCGGCAGCCGAGGAAGCGGAGCGGCATTTCGTAACGGTATTCCAGCAAAGGGCGCTTCCGGACGATCTGGAGGAGGTCCGGCTTTCCGGAACGGAGCTCGAGAACGGCACGATCCGGATCGTTCATCTGCTCGTCGCCTTAGGTCTGCAGGAATCGAACGGGGAGGCGAAGCGCAGCGTGGCGCAGGGCGCCGTGAAGCATAATGAGCGGAAGCTAGCGGATCCGAATGCCGCCATTGCGGTAGCGGACGGGGATGTCATTCAAGTAGGCAAACGGAAATTCGCCAAAATCAAACTGGTCTAAAACGAAATCCCCCGGGCAGAAGCCCGGGGGAGATGCGTGTCGGCAATAAATTAACGGCTGTAAAACTCGACGATTTGCTTTTCGTCGATTTCTTGCGGAAGCTCGGAACGCTCCGGAAGACGGATGTACTTGCCTTCCATCGAAGAATCGGTGAACTCGAGGTAGTTCGGCAAGAAGTTGCGGTTTGCCAATGCGTCCTTAATGGAAGACAGGGCGCGGCTTCTTTCGCGAAGGCCGAGTACGTCGCCCGTGTTGACCGTGTAAGAAGGGATATCCACTTTTTTACCGTTAACCGTTACGTGGCCGTGAGCGACGAGCTGACGGGCGCCGGCGCGGGAGTTGGCCAAGCCGAGACGGTATACGAGGTTGTCCAGACGGCTTTCGAGCAGAATCATGAAGTTTTCGCCGGAAATCCCTTGCATATTCGAAGCTTTGTCGAACAGGTTGCGGAATTGCTTCTCGCCCAAGCCGTACATGTGGCGAAGCTTTTGTTTTTCTTGCAGCTGGATGCCGTAGCCGCTCAGCTTCTTGCGTTGTCCCGGACCGTGTTGTCCCGGAGGAAATGCGCGTTTCAATTCTTTGCCCGTACCGCTCAGGGAAACGCCGAGGCGGCGGCTCAATTTAAATTTGGGACCTGTATAGCGTGCCATGTATAAGTTGCTCCTTTATCCGATAGTGTTTCATTGCTCAAGTAGGCGGCGGAATAGGGGAGACGTTCCGACGCGGTAAACGTTGCGAAACGGGCAAATGCCCTTTGTTTCCCGACAGACAGTTCAGCCGCTGGTCCGTCGGTAACGCATACCGTGAGGGTCGCATCGTGCGTCGCCAATTAAACAAACACCTTGTTCCACTCGACTACTTATTTTATAAGAAGACTATAGTCAATGTCAAGCTAATTGAAGCATATAAACGATATTCGGCTGACGGCTTTAGCAAAACTTTATGGAAATTTTAATGCAACGGCATTGCCAATCTAGTATGATAGGAGTATTGACGTTTCATAAAAGGGGTTTGCCATGGTAGGAATGCCACATCAGGACCGACTGGCAGCAACAATGTCGGATGCTTTCCGCACGTTCGTGACCGAGATGCAGAAGCGTATGCCCGGACGAACGGATGTTTACGCGCTTTTCGATTCTGACGGCGGCTACAGGCTCCATTACACGCACGACCCTGTCCATTCCGTTTCGGCGCCTGCGCATCCCGTTACGGCCGAGACGTTTCAAGCAGAACCGTTTACAACCGCCTTCACCGCAAGCAGACGCGACCGATCGTTCCGGACGGCCGCCCTGCACTGGCCGCCCCTGCACCCGGAAGCCCATTTTTACGCTGTGGCTATACTCCCCGTTTTTTCCGACGACAACGAACTTATCGCCTATTTGGTCCGTCTGACTGACAATGAACCCATGGAAACGGAAACGACCGCCTTCATGCAGCTGGCCGGTATCGCGCTCACCGCCTGTATCCGAACGGAAACGGCCGAGCATGCCAGTCGCGAATTGCGCGTCCGAATCGATGAGCAGGAGAGAAGGGCGTCACGAAAAGAGGCGCAATACGCTTTGGCGATGCAGATCCATTTGCACAACGATGCCGACCAGGTGTTGACGGAGCTGATGCGCATTTTGGAGCTTCTGCTGCCGGGCCGGTTGTTTGAAATCTATTTGTCGCATGATCAATATTGCTCCATCGCCTCGGTGAAGCCGCTTCAATTCCGGCAGTCGGACGAGGACAGCCGGTTTCGCGCATTTACCGAAGCCCGACTGGTCGTCGGGACCGATGAGGAGGGAAAGCCGTTGGAGGCGGTATTTCCTTTGCGCGGCAATCAGGGCGTATACGGCGTACTTCGCTTGGCGATCGCGGACGGTATGCAGCCGGAAGCCGAAACGATGCACAGCATCACGATGCTGGCGGATACGGCGGGCAGCGCCTTCGAGAACGCGAGGCTGTACGAGCAGTCGAACCGCCTCGTCGGCGAGCTTCGGCTTATTAACGAAATTACGCAGCGCTTGAACCAAAGCTTGAAGCTGCATGATATATACCATTTCGCTTCCACCGAACTGCGCAATATTTTCGATGCGGATTTCTCGTGCATTTTGGAGCTGGAGAAGGGAAGCTCCGAATTGATCGTGCGGGCGAGCGAGCCGGCTTCGTTTTTCAGCGAACACTATGCGGTCGACTACGGGTTCTCGGGACGCGTCATCGCTACGAAGGAGCCGGTCATCATATCCGATTATCATGCCGACAGCAAAGTCCGATCGGTATGGATGGAATCGACGAATTCCCGATCTTTGCTGGCATGTCCCATTATGGTCGAAGGCGGCGTGGTGGGCGTCATTTTAGTCGCGCATCGCAGGGCGAACTACTTTTCGTACGATAATTACAAGCTGCTGCAGACGTTGTCGGGCCATATCGGCCTGGCGGTCTCGAATGCGAGCCTGCATGCCGAAGTCCGCAAGATGGTGCAAACCGACCGGCTCACGGGGCTGTACGCGAGGCATTATCTCGACGATCAGATCGGCTCGTTCCAGAAGAAAGACTATTGCGGCTCGCTGATCGTGGTCGATATCGACGATTTCAAAAAAGTGAACGACACTCACGGCCATCAGGTCGGCGACCGCGTGCTCATCCACGTCAGCTCGATCGTCCGCTCGTGCATCCGCGAAGGCGATATCGCATCCCGCTGGGGCGGGGAGGAGCTGGCCGTTTATTTGTCGCAAGCGACGAAGGAGCAGGCGATGCACGTGGCCGAGCGTATACGCCGGAGAGTGCTGACGGAAACGTCGCCGAAGGTTTCGGTGTCGTGCGGCGTATCGGATTGGAACTGGGAAGACGAGAAGATCAGCGTGGAATCGCTGTTTTACCGGGCGGACATGGCTCTGTATAAGGCAAAGCATTCCGGCAAAAACCGGATTTGCATAGGTTGAGCGGCAATCGACGGAAACGCATAACAATCCATTCCGGGGAAACGATAATCAGGAACGATGAGCTTCGCTGCCCAGGAGGGATTCCATGCCTAACAAACGAAATCGGGGCCGGTTTCGGCGATTCGCATTCGCGGCGACCGCACTCGGAGCGTTCGCCGTCCTTGCTGCGGCTTGCTCGCTGGCCGGAATGCAGACCGAGCCGAACGAGATGTTGAAGCAGACCATATCCGGATTGTCCGGAACGGACGATTTTCTGTTCGAGGGAACGACCAGCGTTTCGGTCGGCGGCCTTCCGCTGCAGGAAGGAATTACTTTTCAAGGAGTCGTTACCGGACATAATCGGCTATCCATGACGTTTGACCGCAGCGGAGGCGGCGGAGCCGCCATGCTTGGAACGGACCGGGAGCGGACGGAGGCTCCGATCGTGTTCAGCCGCAAGGAAAACGAGTGGGTATTGGCGGAAGCCGATTCGGAAGAAAGCGCCAATATGCTGCTGCCGTGGAGCCCGCTCTACAAGCTCGAACAGCTCAATACGATGGATAAGCAGGTAGCGGGCGTTCGGGATGACGCGGAGAACCGCCTGACCGTACTGACCGTTACGCCTGCCGCCACGGAAACGACCGAAGCGGTCAGAAAGCAGTTAAGCCGGCAAGCGGGTGTCCTCGATACGGACAAGAAGCTTGCAGATTTGAGAGCGAAGCACGGCTTGTCGGAGCGCGAAGCCGCCCGGATGAAGGACGAGCTGGATCAAAACGTGCAAAAGACGAAGCGTCTGCTCGAGGAGGCGAACGGTTCGCTTCAGGCGAGCTCCGTATACCGCATCTGGGTCGATCGAGTCAATCGGCTGCCGCAAAAAATGCAGGTCGAGACGGAAATGACGTACAACGCGGACGGCCGGACGAAACGGGAAACGACCCGGATCGATTACCGGTTTACCGGCTACCGTCATCGAACGAACGGTACTTGACACACTGCGAAACGGACGTGCTCTGCACCCCGGGGAGCTTATTTCGTTTCCATTTACAATGCCCGAATCCGTGATACAATTAGAAAAGCCTCCGATCGATGCCTTGGCGGGGAATCCGGTGAGGGCGGGGCTTTTTCGCTTTTTTTGGGTAAGCAAGCTTGCTTCGGTACGATGGGAAAGCATGGGGAAACTAGGGAGGGCGGTTCGGATTGAACAACATTCGTCTCGGTTGGAAATTCAGCATTCCGCTGGCCTTGTTCGGGGCTACGCTCTACCTCGTACTGTTTACCGAAGCCGGGAGGGAGCTGCGTCACGGCAATGTGGAGCAGTTGGCCGACTTGCTGCATTCCTTCGGGATTTTTGCGGTTATAGCGGGAATGATGGCGATCTTTTTCCAGACGTGGTTCCCGTTTATTCCGTTCGTGCTGATTGCCGGCGCCAACGCTTACGTGTTCGGCTTGTACGGCGGCTTTGCCATCAATTATGTAATGTCCTGCGTCTCGGCGGCGGCGGCCTTCGTCATCGCCCGGTATGTCGCTCACGACTATGTGGAGGCGAAGCTGTCGAAATATGCGTCCGTTCAGTCGTTTAACCGGAAGATGGAGCTTGACGGCTTCTTCTACACGCTGATCGGCCGGTTGATGCCGATCGTCCCGTCTTCGCTGATCAACTTCGGCGCGGGAGTTTCGAAAATCCGCTTCCGTCCGTTTTTTGCCGCGACGGTCATCGGCAAGCTGCCGATCGTGCTACTGGAGACGCTGATCGGACACGATTTGCTCCGATTCCAAGAGCATAAGGGCCGATTCATGATCGTACTGATGCTGTTCGTTCTGCTGCTATGGCTGGGACATAGGCTGAAACACAAATGGACCGGCAAGCATGACGATATCGATCCCATCTAAAGGAGATGATTCCGCTTATGAGAGATCCCCGTCTGCAAACGTTGGCCGCCAACCTGGTAGGCTATTCCGTGGACGTGAAGCCGGGAGAAAAAGTGCTGATCGAGATGATCGGCTCCGAGAGGGAGATTGTCCGCTGCCTCGTAGAGCAGGTGCACGCCAAAGGCGGATTCCCGTATGTCCTGTACGAAGACCGTGCCGTACTGAGCTCCATGCTCCAATCGATCACGAAGGAGCAGCTGGAGCATTGGGCGGAGATGGATTTGCGCCGCATGGAGCAGATGGATTGCTACATAGCCGTCCGTTCGGGGGAAAATGTGAACGAAATGTCGGACGTCCCGAACGACAAGCACGATATGTACAAAAGCATATATTACAGACCGATTCATTTGGAGCGGAGGGTCAAGAAGACGAAGTGGGTCGTTCTCCGCTACCCGAACCCGTCGATGGCCCAGTCGGCCAATATGAGCACGCGCGCGTTCGAAGACTTTTACTTCGACGTCTGCAATCTGGACTACCGGAAAATGGACGCGGCGATGGATCCGCTGGCCGATTTGATGAGACGCACCGACAAAGTGCGCATCGTCAGTCCCGGCACCGACTTGTCGTTCTCGATCAAAGGAATCGGCGCAAAAAAATGCGCTGGCCTCCGCAATATTCCGGACGGGGAAGTGTTTTCTTGCCCGGTGCGGGATTCCGTGAACGGGGTGCTGTCGTACAATACGCCGAGCGTCAACTCGGGCATTACGTTCGAGAACGTCCGTTTCCGGTTCGAGAACGGGAAAATCGTAGAGGCTGCCGCGAACGATACGAAACGGCTGAACGAACTGCTGGATACCGACGAGGGCGCCCGATATATCGGCGAATTCAGTCTCGGCTTCAACCCGCATATTTTGCATCCGATGAAGGATACGCTGTTCGACGAGAAAATCGACGGCAGCCTGCATTTCACTCCCGGGCAAGCGTACGAGGAATGCGACAACGGCAATCGGTCGTCGGTTCATTGGGATTTGGTGCTGATCCAACGGCCCGAATACGGCGGAGGAGAAGTGTATTTCGACGATGTCCTCATCCGCAAGGACGGACGGTTCGTCATCCCGGAGCTGGAAGGTCTCAATCCGGAGCGTTTGAAGTAAATTACGGTCCCAGCAGCAATTTCAGGTAAAAAGGTCATTGCGCGAATACTTGTTCCACGATAAGATAGAAGCATGCAAGAACGGGTGCGTACCGAAGTTCTCACTCAATACGCAGACGTTCCTAAATACGGAAGCCGGACTTGTGCCGCTTCTTTTTGGAGGGATTGTGTCATGACTAGCGCAAGCAACGCGGCAATTGTTGAAGTATCGCAAACGGCCAACAAATTCAGATCTTCCATCGTTCTCCAATACGAGAACAAGTTCATCGACGTCAAGAGCATTCTCGGCCTGTTTACGACTTTGCTCGATTCGGGCACTTACGATTTGCACGTACATGGTCCCGACGCCGAGGAAGCGACGAAGGCAATGGTAGACGTGTTCCAAAAACATAGCTTGAGCGTAAACGTGGTAAGCGAGTAAGAGCCGCAGCGCCACCAGAAAAAGGCTGTCCGGACGTATGCCGGACAGCCTTTTTCTATTGTGCGGCACATTAAACCGCTTGCTCGACGGGAACGAATGCATAGCCGAGATCTTTGGCTACGGCAGGGTGCGTGATGGCTCCCCGCAGCGTGTTGACGCCGCTCAGGAGAGCTTCGTTGCGCGAGAGTGCCAAAATGCCGTAATTGGCGATTTCAAGCGCATACGGCAGCGTAGCGTTGGTCAGAGCCATCGTGGAGGTGCGAGGCACCGCTCCCGGCATATTGGCGACGGCATAGTGGACGACTCCGAATTTTTCATAGGTAGGACTGTCGTGCGTCGTCAGCCGGTCGACCGTTTCGAAGATGCCGCCCTGATCGATGGCGACGTCAATAATGACGGACCCCGGCGACATCGAACGGACCGAGCTTTCCGGGACGAGCTTCGGCGCTTTGGCCCCGGGAATAAGGACCGCCCCGATGACGAGATCGGATTCGGCCACCGCTTCCGCGATATGAAGCGGATTGGACATCAACGTATGGATTTGAGTGCCGAATATGTCGTCCAGCTGGCGCAGCCGCTCCGCGCTCATGTCGATAATCGTCACATCGGCGCCCAGCCCTATCGCAATCTTCGCCGCGTTCGTGCCGACTACGCCGCCGCCGATGATCGTCACCTTGCCGCGCTTCACGCCGGGCACGCCGCCGAGAAGAATCCCTTTGCCGCCTTTCGGGCGTTCCAGAAATTGGGCGCCGATTTGGGCCGCCATCCGGCCCGCCACTTCGCTCATCGGAGTGAGCAGGGGAAGGGTGCGGTTCACTTGAACGGTCTCGTAAGCAATGGCGGTCACGCCTTTGTCTGTGAGCGCTTTCGCCAGCTCCGGCTCGGCTGCCAGGTGCAAGTACGTGAACAAAATCAACCCCGGTCTGAAATAAGCGTATTCCGCGGACAACGGCTCCTTCACCTTCATGACCATGTCCGATCGTTCCCAAACCTCGGCTGGCCCCGCGCATAGTAAAGCTCCGGCCGCCGCGTAATCCTCGTCGCGAAATCCGCTTCCGGCACCGGCGTTCGCTTCTACCCGGACCTCGTGTCCGGCTTTGACCATAGCCATCACGCCGGCAGGCGTAATCGCTACCCGGTTTTCGTTGTTTTTGATTTCTTTCGGTATTCCGATTCTCATCTTCTCCAGCCCCCACGCTCGTTTGATACAAGTATACGTGTGTACGAGCCGTCCGGCTTCGTCCCCGAGCGAGAAAAAAAGAGACCGGGCTTGTGAAAAATCACAAATACCCCGGGCTCCCGCTCCATTTGTCCGTCTTCAAGTCCAGAAACAAAGTGATTCTCTGGTCGATATTCGTAAAATCGATCGCTCCGATGTCCGCAATCCGCTTCAGCCGGTAAGACAGCGTATTCGTATGCACGTGCAAAAGATCTGCGGCATCCTTCGCGTTTCCCCCGGTCGCAAGAAAGATTTCCAACGTTTCGAGCAGATTGGCGTGATGCTCGCGGTCATACGCTCTCAATCGCCGCAGGCTCGGATTTTCGTACCGGTGAAGCCGTTTTTGCTCGAGAAAATAAGGAAGATAGCGATAATAGCCCAGCTCGTGATAATGGACGATCGTTCCGGTTTCGGCCGGAAATTGCGCTTTGATTTGCAGCACGGTCAACGCTTCGCGATAGCTTTGCTCGACCGCTGTGATCTCCTCGTATACGGCGCCGATGCCCGCTTCTAGCGGCGAGCTGCCGAAACGGTCTTCGATTTGCTGGAAAAAAGCGGAGACGAAATCCGCGGCGTCCGCAGAAAAACGCGCCGAGTTCGCGCTTGCCACGAGCACGATCAGCTGGTTGCCGGATATGACATGGAAGATCGGCCGTACCCGCTGCGTCGTCGTGACCATGTAATGAATTTGCTGCTGCAGGGTATCGTTCACTTCGGACCGGAATTGGAAGACGACGACGCAAAACGTCTCGGGCAGCCGGATACCGAGCGACTCGGCTTTGGCGCGGGCATGGGGCTGCGTTTTGTGGTGGCCGGTCAGAAGCTCCCAGAAATAGTCGCGGCGCTCCTCGTCCTCTTTGCGTCTTTGCGTCTGCAGGCGCAGCAGCTTGATCTTCGCCGCGCCGGCCGCCAGCTTCAGTTGGAGCAGGGCGTTATCGTCCAACGGGCGGTACACCTCGAGCGCCCATATGTATCCGAGGACTTGATTGTCTTTGCGTATCGCGACCGCGACGCGGTCACCCAGCCCGACTTCGCCGATCGATTTCACCCGGATCGGCTCTTCCGTTTCCATCAGGCGGGGGATGACGCCGTCTTTCCAAAGGCTGCCTATCACATTCTCGGGTACCCGCCTGCCGATAATCGTGGCGATTCGGGCCGCGTCGGTTTGAAGATCGTGCTTGCTGTAGGCGAGCAGACGGTGGTTGGCGTCTTCGATCGTAACCGCTGCCTGGAGCACTTCGCCGATCGTATCGGCCAAAGCCTCCAAATGATCGAAGCTCCGGTTGAAAGGATTCGTTTCCGCGTTCATCCGCGCGCTCCTCACTATGTATGGGGTTCGATCTTATTGTAGCGATTGGCCCAATCGGATTCAATCTCGAAAAATAGGGATGTACATTTTCATATCGCTTGTGTAATCGTCGATTTTCGTCTATCATATGCATATAGAGGCTGGATGAGCTTTGCGCAAAGGGGGAAACGGTATGTCTTCATCGGACGTCATGGTAAGCTTGCACCAAAAAGCGTTGACGCTTCTTCAAGAAGATGCGGACAACATCGAGAAGCTGATTCAAATTCAGATGGAATCGTTAACGAATCGCAGATGCCCTCTTTACGAAGAGGTATTGGATACACAAATGTACGGGCTCTCCCGGGAAATCGACTTCGCCGCTCGCGCGGGACTCATATCCGAGGTTGTCGGCAAGAGCATTTTGAGCGAGCTGGAGCGCAAGCTCGCCGTATTGCACGAGGCGTTGGCGAAAAGCAAAGGCGAGTAGCTCTTCTGGAGCCGCTCGTTTTTTTTTTGCCTCATGCATAAGAGTAGCCGTTCCTCCGAATCGGGTTATTCCGTTCGCGGAAATAAAAAGGAACTTCATTCCACTCCCCCAATTCATGGCATTTGCTGCACGATGGGAGAAGAGCGGTGAAGTTCCTTTTTTTTCTACCGATAGCATTATCCGCATACGGAACTATATGCCTCGCATGGGGTGAAGAAGTCCGTCTGCACTTCCGGTTGCGGGACCGCGAATCCGGCAACCCGTGAATCCGGCAACCCGCGAATCCAACAAATAGCGGAACAGTCGTATGTTATGCGCTCGAAAATCGATCTCGATCACAAAATAACGGAAATCCACTCCGATATTCCGCTGTTTACGATCATTTTCACCCCGAAGGATCGAAATAACGGAAGTCTGTTCCGTTATCTTCAAGCGTGTCACGGAGTTCGGGACCATAGCGGAATATAGTTCCTCTATTTACGAGAACACGCTGCACTCGCTTCATCAAGAGGCTACCACATTGTGTGCGGATCATGCTGTCGCAGTTTTTGCCGCAAACTTGTTATGATGGCGGACTGGGGGACGCAGCTGCTGCCTCGAGCCGAGCCTACACCAGGAAGAACGCGATACCCAAAATGATATAGACGACCAGAAGCAGTACGCCCTCGTACCAGTTCGTCGAGCCGTCCTGGGAGATCGATTTGGCAATGACGGCAGATACGCCGATAGCCGCCAACTCGTAGGTCGTGAATACGATGTTCATCGTGTTGCCCATGAAGTAACTGACAATGACCAGCACCGGCGCGACGAACAAGGCGATTTGCAGACTGCTGCCGATGGCGATTTCGACGGCGGCGCCGATTTTGTTTTTCATGGCCAGGAAGACGGCGGCGCTATGCTCTGCCGCATTGCCGATAATGGCGATCAGAAATGCGCCGACGAACAGCTCGGACAAGCCGAACTTGTGCGTGAACTCTTCGAGCGTCCCGACCAGCCATTCGCTGATGAAAGCAACCATGACGGTGGCGAGCACCAAGAACAAGATGGACTTTCTTTTGCTCCAGTTCATCTCGTGCGCATTGGCGTCCTCGTCGCCCGCAGCGGTGTCGCTCAGCTCATCCTTATGAGTAATCATCGAGAAGAGAAGCCAGAGCGCGTATGCCACGATCAGGATAATGGCGACGGTTATGCTAAGCTCGTCCGTTTCTTTGGAGGTGAAGCTTCTGGCGAAGAGCGCCGGAATGAACAGGGCGACGACGGCCAGCAGCATCATGGAAGCATTATAGCCGGCCAGCTTGACGTTGAAGTTCTGCACCTTGAATTTCAGTCCGCCCAACAGGACGCTGAGTCCGAGAACGAGCAGCATATTGCCGATGATCGAGCCGGTGATGCTTGCTTTGACCATATCGTGCAAGCCGTCTTTGACCAGGAATATGGCGATGATCAGCTCGGCCGCATTTCCGAACGTGGCGTTCAGAAATCCGCCTACGCGCTGGCCGGCGTAGTGAGCTACGCTTTCCGTCGCCTTGCCCATGAAGCCTGCCGCGAAGATGACCGCAATGCAGCACAGGAAAAACTGCAGCGTGCCGGACATTCCGCTATAGTGGGCAACGGCGCTGAGCGCGAAGCTGGCGATCAAAATGGCGTAAAACAGCTTTTGTTTCATATCCCATACTCCTTCCGACTTCTACAAGTGTTCCTTATTGTTCCAAATCCTATTCTACTATATAGGAAATTTTCGCGAATGCATAGAAGTACCTAACGTTTTCCGACACGGTTTCCGGTTCGGTTGCGAACGGGCCCGTGAACAAGGTACAATGGAAATATTCGTATACAAGGAGTGAGACAAATGTCCGCTGACATTCAAACGGGGATGATCCGCATTTCCGATGACGTCGTAGCCACGATCGCCGGACTGGCCGCACTTGAAACTCCGGGAATCGCCGCCATGTCGGGAGGCATTTCGGAAGGACTAGCCAAACGGCTTAGCGGGAAAAACGTACAGAAGGGCGTGTCCGTCGAAGTCGGACAGCTGGAGGCGGCGATCGATTTGCGAGTAATCGTCAACTTCGGTTCGAAAATACAAGAGGTATGCCGCCACCTGCAGGAAAACGTGAAGGAAGCCGTGGAAAACATGACGGGGCTGAACGTCGTTGAAGTCAACGTGAAGGTCGAAGGCGTCGCGTTCAAGGAAGAGGAAGCAGAGGAAACGGCCATCCGAATCAAGTGAATAATGGAGCGGTGCTTAGGCGCCGCTTTTTTGTTTGCGTAAAAAAGGTCCGCTGCGCGGCCGGATGGCCTCCGCGCTCCAGTAAACCATTGTTTTTCTGAATCCGCCGCTCCACTCCGTTTTCCGGGAAGCCAAAAAGCGGCGCAAAAGCGCCGCTGGCAAATGAAAGGTCAGCTTCGTACGAGCTTGAGGAACTCGCGCATAAAGCCGGGCAAATCCGGCCAAGCATGGCCGGAGACGAGGTTTCCGTCCACGAAGAGCGTGTCCTTCGCATAGGCGGCGCCTAGATTCTCCACATCCGGCCGGCAGGCCGTATACGCGGTCATCGTACGGCCTTCGAAATAGCTGCCGTTCTTCACGACGGCGAGTACGAGAGCGGCGTGGCAAATGGCGCCGACCGGCTTGTTCGTTTCGAAAAAATGGCTGACGATGCGGGGGATGTGCACGTCCAACCGGATATATTCCGGAGCCCGGCCTCCGGGAATAATAAGGCCATCGAACTCGTCGGGATTCACTTCCGCGAACGAAACGTGCGACTCCAGCTGATAGCCCGGTTTTTCCGTATATGTATCCCATCCTTCAAAATCGTGTACGACCGTCCGCAGCACTTTCTTGGTCGGGGAAGCGATCACGGCTTCATACCCTTCCTCCAGAATGCGGTAAAACGGGTAGTATACCTCCAACGATTCCGCAGCGTCACCGGTGATGATCAATATTTTTTTGGACATCGATTTCACGCTCCTCCATTTGGATGAAAGATAGGCCAACTACTATTTAACCTAATAAATCTATCATGAAACAGCATCCGTTTCTTGTAAAGAGGGGGAAAATGAAATGTTTTGTAAATGCGGCTCGAATACTACAACATACCCCCGCGAAGTGGAGTCTATGCTCCGATGCCTATCCGGGTACTTTGCGGGAACCCCGGGATTTATAAATGCTTTAACGACAAAACGGCGCCATGGGCGCCGTTCCGACTATCGATCTTGTATTATTCGGGAATAATGAGCTGAAAAAAGTGCACGTCTTGCCAAGCGTCGAATTTGTAGCCGACTTCGCGGAATACGCCGATCGGGACGAAGCCGAATTTCCGGTGGAGCCGAACGCTAGTCTCGTTGCCTCCCGTAATGGCGGCAATGACGACATGAAAGCCGCGCTCCCTGGCGATCCCGAGCATCCGTTCCAGCAGGGCGGTGCCGATTCCGCCGCCCCGCCGTTCTTTATCCAGATAGATCGAAATTTCTACGGTGCGATCATAGGCGGGCTTGCTCCGAAAAGGGGACAAGCTGCAATATCCCGATACGAAGCCTTCCTGCTCGGCCACGATAAGCGGATAACGGTCCTCGAACTGACCGAACCATGCTTCGCGTTCGTTTATCGTTTGAGTCGCCAAATCGAAGGTGGCGGCGGAATACAATATCGCATCGTTGTAAATGTCGAGCAGCTTCGGTAAATCTTCCCGCACCGCGTAGCGAATTTGAACGGGCACTACGCATCCCTCCACCTATCCCCGCTGTTGTCTCCGTTCCTTATGCTCCTTGTCCGGACGGGAATGCTCCCTGGAAATACTGAGCAAAATGCCGATGCTGCACATCATGACCAGCAGGGAGGAGCCCCCATAGCTGATAAACGGCAGCGTCACTCCGGTCATCGGAATCGTTCCCGTCACGCCGCCCATATTGATCAGCGCCTGGATGCCGATAAGTCCGACGATTCCGGTACCGGCCAAGCTCCCGAAGGAATCGGTGCATCGCAGGGAGACGATAATGCCGCGCCACAATAGCATCAAATAACAGAACAAAAAAAAGATTGTGCCGAGAAAGCCGAACTCCTCGCCGATAATCGCAAAGATGAAATCGTTGTGCGCTTCCGGAAGATAGTGCATTTTTTGAATGCTTTTCCCGAAGCCGGCGCCGATCAATTCGCCATGCCCGAATGCATATAGAGATTGGACGATCTGATAGCAAGCCCCTTGCGGATCGAACCATGGGTTCAAATAGCACGATACCCGGTCCATCCGGTACCCGAGCGAGTCTGAGGTGAGCACGTATATGGTCAAAACTAAAGAGGCGATAACGGCCATCGATCCGACAGCAAGAAAAATATGTTTCAGGTTCGCGCCTCCGACGACGATAACGAGTGAAGCGGCCAAGACCAGAATCATCGTCGAGCCGAAGTCGGGCTGCATCATGATCAGTCCGGCCACGATGCCGACGATAATGACCGTAGGGAGGAGTCCCTTTTTCAAATCGCGGAATCTCTCTCCCTTTTTGCTGATCAATAAAGATAAATAAAGGATGACGGCGACCTTGGCATATTCCGAAGGCTGCATGCCGAAACCTCCGAAAATGAACCAGCTTCTGGCCCCGTTAACTTTGATTCCGAGAAACGGAACGAGCGCAAGCAGGATGAGCACGCCTATAAAAGCGGGACGAAGCAGCGGACGGAGCTTGCCGGCCGGAATATTCATAAGAAAAAACATGCCAACCGTGCCGGCTACGGCAAAGATGGCTTGTCTTTTTACGAAATATAACGGATCGTTGTTGAACTCTTCCTTGGCAAGCGCGATAACGGAGCTTGCACTGAAAACCATCACGAGCCCGAAACCGACGAGCAGAAACGTAAGCAGCAGCAGCATGAAATCCGGTGTGCCCCTACGGGGTTCGTTCATAACGGTTCCGCCTTCACGTTTATTCGCTCAACTGCTTTTTCAATTCGGCCAGCTTCGTGTTTGCGGTTTTCAGGATTTGATCCGGAACGGGGGATTCGTAATCAAGTCCGTGCGGGAATGTGCCGCGTCCGATGTAAGAATCCTCAAGCACCAAAATCGTGTAAGGGGATTCGAGCTTGCCTTCTACGGCTCTAGCGTTGAACCGCAAAAAGTATTCGTCGTTGGTCGCTTTATTTTCCAATTTCAAATCGTATGTAGCGCGGTAATATTCCCATTGCCAGCGAACGAAGCCGATCTTCGTCGACACGCTGTCCAGATGGGCCAAATCGCTTTTCAAGCCTTTCAATCCTGCATTTTCGATTATCACGATAGTTCCTCCTGAGCGTTCATATAAAGTATTTCCGGCAGGCGTGCAATCCTTTATCCATGATAGTATGTTTCCCTTGCATGCGCAAGCCTATTAAGAATCGGAGATTTTAAAATTTGATGGCAATCCGGCCGTACGGATGAAACGGCGGGAGCATTTTGGTACAATAAAGGGAAGGAAAACATTATGCCGGCGGCGGGAGTGGAGAAACATGGACAGCACCACGGAAATTCTGCAATCGTTGTTCCCGGATATGGTGAAATGGCGCCGTCATCTGCATCGCCATCCCGAGCTTTCATATGAGGAGAAGCGAACTTCCGTCTTCGTGGAGGAGCTGCTCGGGCAGTGGGGGATCGAGGTAAGGACCGGAGTCGGCGGATACGGCATTGTCGGTACGGTGCGAGGGGCCAAGCCGGGACCTACGGTAGCTTTGCGGGCCGATATGGACGCTCTGCCCATACAGGACGAGAAAACGTGCGAGTATGCTTCCACGGTGCCGGGCGTCATGCATGCATGCGGTCACGATGCGCATACATCGTCGCTTCTCGGAGTAGCGAAGCTGTTTGCCGACAGGAGAGGAGAGCTGGCCGGAAACATCAAGCTGCTGTTCCAGCCCGCCGAGGAGGTAAGTCCCGGCGGCGCCGCCCCGATGATCGCGGACGGAGCGCTGGAGGGCGTCGATGCGGTGTACGGGGTTCATCTCTGGACGCCGTTTCCGGCGGGAAGCGTATATTCGGCGGCAGGACCGATCATGGCCGCGGCGGACGAATATGTGATCCAGATCAAAGGCAAGGGCGGACATGGCGGACTGCCGCATGAGACGGTCGACAGCATACTTGTGGGCGCCCACCTGATCGTCAACCTGCAGACGATCGTCAGCAGGAGCATCGACCCCGTCGAACCATGCGTCGTATCGGTCGGGAAAATTCAGGCCGGGAACAGCTTTAATGTCATAGCGGAATCTTGCTACATCAACGGCACGGTGCGCTCTTTCGATATGCGCGTACGGGATCGGATCGTCGAGAGAATGAAGCAAATATGCGCACGGACCGGCGAAATGTTCGGAGCGGACATCCAGCTCGACTACAAGATCGGATATCCTCCGGTCGTCAACGATTCGGCTGAGACGGAACGGTTTTTTCGCGTGGCGGCAAGCTTGTTCGGCCCCGAGCGGGCGGTTCGCAGCCCCTTGATCATGGCGGGGGAGGACTTCTCGTATTATTTGCACCGCGTACCCGGCTGCTTTATGTTCGTAGGAGCGGGCAACGCGGAGGCCGGAATCGTCTCGCCGCATCATCATCCGCAATTCGACATCGACGAGACGGCCATGCTGCAATCGGCGGCTTTGCTCGCATCGATGGCTGAAGATTATTTGGAGGCGAATCGCGCCAAGTAATGGAACAAACTCACAGGTATGCCCTCCTCTTGGCCGGAAAGCCTAATGATGCAATCCGTCAACAAAAAGACAGAGGAGGCGTACCGATGAAAAAAATACAGGATATTATGAGTACCGATTGCGTTACCGTAACCTTGAAGGACAATCTTTACGAAATCGCGCTGAAAATGAAGCAGAACGATATCGGCTTCGTCCCCGTCGTCGAAGGCAAGAAGCTGATCGGCGTAGTTACGGACCGCGACTTGGTCGTGCGCGGCTATGCGGAGAAGCATTCCGGCTCGACGGCTGTGGAGGAGGTTCTCTCCAAGGATTTGACGACGGTCACTCCGGAAACGACGGTCGATGAAGCGGCCAAGCTGATGGCGAAACAAAAAATCCGCCGTCTCCCGGTCGTCAAAAACGGCGAGCTTGTCGGGGTCGTCGCAATCGCCGACCTGGCCGTGCGGGAAATATTCGTCAACGAGGCCGGGGAAGCGTTGAGCGAAATATCCGAAAACGTCGATCATGCGGCAACGGCACGGTAACGATAGGAATGGCCAAAAAAAGCGAAAGACGTCGATGGACGTCTCTCGCTTTTTTTATGCGACACTGCGCAATCCGCATACAACCCGGAGAACCCTTAATGAAACGGGGGCAACGTATTGCCGTAAATAGAGGAACTATATTCCGTTATTGTCCCGAATTCCGTTACACTTTTGAAGATAACGGAACAGGCTTCCTTTATCTCGAGCTTTCGGGGTGAAAATGATCGTGAACAGCGAAATAGCGGAACGGATTTCCGTTATTTTACAATCGATCCGAGTACTCGGGTCATTAGCATACTCCAGTTCCGCTCCCTCTGGATTTCGCGGTCCCGCAAGGCACCGGCTAAGGCGGCCGGCCTTCGCCGATCATGCGTTACCTTCACCCGTAAGCGATTTGCAAGTCGCATAACCGCAAACGTTTTTTACATTGTCATCCTCGCAAGAAAGCATAGCCTCTCCTCATCTACTCTCCAGCTTTGCGGAAGCCGGCGTCCGCGGCGTCGTCCTCCGTGCAGAACATCATTTCCGCCTTCGTCTGATTGTAGGAGCTTCCGCCAGGCACGTGATAAATTTTTTCGTTTTTCGAGTTGATGTTGCCTTTGATTTGAGGATCTTTGCAAGAGGCGGTGCCGGCCGTCGCCTTCGAATCGGTACTTCCGTCCCCTTTCGCCCATAAGCCTTTTCCTTTGCTGCGCGCCTCGCGCTCGATATCCACGAACGTTTTGGCGAACATGACGTTGGGCGGGATCGTCATCGTGTTGGCGTAGCCTTCTTTTAACATCGTCGCGTTGTACATCTCGGTCTCGCCTTTGATAAATACATACCGGAGCAGCCGGCCATATTTGTCTTTGTCCCCCGCATCGGCAAACAGGTAGACCGTTGCGTCAGCGAGCCGCTTCTTCGTATAAGCGCTTGCTTCCTTGCCGAATTTCTCGACCGGGCTGTTCGGTTTCACCGTCTCGGGCGTGTTCATGCCGATCAACCGGACTTTGTCGCCGTTACTCGTCTCGAACGTATCTCCGTCGACTACTCGTTTTACTTGCGCCGTCGTATAAGGCCGTCCTTTCAGCTCCGGGTACCGTTTCGTTATGCCGTCCAGGTCGTCGGCCCCGCCGCCCGCGGAAGGCGATCCGCAGCCGGAGAGCAGCATAACGATTAGAAGCATGATGCGAATCGGTTTAAAGTGGTGCATATCCTGTTCCTCCCCCATAAGTTCAACCTCTATAGTACTCTTTCGGCAAGCGGTGTTCAACGCGTAATCCGGGCCGGGCCGTTTATTTCCGCCCGTTTCTTTTCATACTAATACAGATTGAACTAACGGGAATGTAAACGGAGGGACTTAAGGCATGCGTTATGATCCGGATCGACCGCTGGTCGTCCAAAGCGATTCTACCTTGATGCTCGAAGCCGATCACCCGCAAGGCGAAGAAGCCGGCAGCGCCTTGAGCCGTTTCGCCGAGCTGGTGAAAACGCCCGGTCAGATCCACACTTACCGGATGACGCCGCTGTCTCTTTGGAACGCCGCCTCGTCGGGCTTGAGCGTGGAGCGCATTCTGGACGTCTTGAACGGCTACGGGAAATTCGATGTTCCGCTGCAGGTGAAGCAAAATGTAATCCATTTCGTCGGACGTTACGGACTGGTCAAGCTGGTTCCGGACGGTCAACGCATGATGCTCGCGGCCGACGATGCGGAGCTGCTGGAGAAGCTGGCCGGGTACAAGTCGCTTCAGTCGTATTTTATCGGAGGAACGGCTGCTGCGGGCGCATTGGAAATATGTCCGGCATACCGGGGCATGATTAAGCAGGACTTGATCAAGCTGGGATTCCCGGTACAGGATCTGGCCGGGTACCATCATGGAGAAGTGCTGCCGATCCGGCTGCGCGGCAGCACGGCCGCGGGAGAGCCGTTCGTGCTTCGGGATTATCAGCGGAATGCCGCCGACGCCTTCTATGACGGGGAGCGGCTTCACGGAGGAAGCGGAGTCGTCGTGCTGCCTTGCGGCGCAGGCAAAACGGTCATCGGCATTGCAGCGCTGGCAAGGCTGCAATGCGCCGCGCTTATTTTGACGACGAACGTCGCCTCAGTCCGCCAATGGAAGCGCGAGCTGCTGGACAAAACGGATTTGGACGAAGAGCTTGTCGGCGAATATTGCGGGGATCGCAAGGAGGTGCGCCCGGTAACGATCGCCACTTATCAAATATTGACGCATCGGCACCGCAAGGATGACGGATTTTCTCACATGTCGCTGTTCAACGAACGCGATTGGGGCTTGATCATTTACGACGAAGTGCACCTGCTCCCGGCTCCCGTATTCCGGGCTACGGCGGATATTCAGGCGACCCGGAGACTCGGATTGACGGCTACGCTCGTTCGCGAGGACGGCCGGGAGGAGGACGTGTTCTCTCTGGTCGGTCCGAAGCTGTTCGAGGCCGGATGGAAAGATTTGGAGCAGAAAGGCTGGGTCGCCCGCGTTCAATGCACGGAAGTTCGCGTCCCGCTAACCGAGCCGCTGCGGGAAGTGTATACGCGAGCCGAAGCGCGGCACAAGCACCGCATCGCGGGCGAGAATCCGGTCAAGCTGGACGTTCTGGTCGACCTGCTTAATCGGCACAAAGAGGAACCTACGCTGGTCATCGGCCAATATTTGGATCAACTTAAGCATATTTCCGAGAAGGTCGGGGCGCCCATGATCTCGGGGGATATGCCGCACGAGGAGCGGGACGGATTGTATGAACGGTTTAACCGGGGGGATATCCGGACTCTGGTCGTGTCCAAGGTAGCCAATTTCGCCATCGATTTGCCGGATGCCCGGGTAGCTATCCAGGTTTCGGGCAGCTTCGGCTCTCGGCAGGAGGAAGCGCAGCGTCTCGGCCGTATTTTGCGACCGAAGAGGGAAAATAATAATGCGTTTTTTTACTCGCTTGTAAGCGACGATACCCGGGAGCAAGATTTTTCGATGCACCGCCAATTGTTTTTGCTGGAACAAGGATACCGGTACGAAATCCGGAAGTCGGAGCCCGGCTGCGGCTCCGGACGGGAAATGGAGGAGCGACATGAAGCTTGCGGAGCTGCTGGCGAACACGCCTGAACTGATGCGCGAGGAAATAGGGCGCCACAACGGCTGGACGGGGGCGGGGCACGATTTGGGTCGTCTGCTCGGTTCCGAGGAGTCGGTAAGCCGATTGAACGATTCGTTATTCGAGCTTGAGCGCAAAGTACTGGAGACGATCGTGCGTCGCTTCGGTCACGCGCCGTTCGATTGGGCGAAGCTGGAGAAGGCGGGACAGAAGGAAATGTCCGGGGCCGCTCTGAAAGTGGGTCTTATCCGGCTAAGCCGGAAAGGCATCTTGTTCGCGCTGCGGCGGAAATGGGGGGAGGCGGATTACGTATTGCCGGAAGACGGCTTTCCGTTATGGAGAAAGCTGCTGACGCCTATTTCAGAGCAAAAGGCCATATATGCGGGCAATGATGTCGTATCGGATTCGCCTTTTCGCCCGAGCATCGCCGTTCAGATGCTGTCGGTCCTTGCTTACATCGCCGAGGAAGACGTAACGGTGACACAAAAGGGGGGAGCCCATAAAAGGCATGCGGGGAAGCTTGCAGCGCTGGTCCCGGTGCGCGACGAGGAATTGAAGCCGGTCGAGGGGACGGAAGCTATTGTAAAAAGCGAATACGGCTCGGTAGCCGTCGATTTTTTGTGCGGAGCCGGACTGCGGCTCGGCATTCTGGATAAAGGGAGCGAGAGGCTGACCGTGCGGCCCCGTCAATTGGCGTTATGGCTTTCGCAGACCGAGAAGGAGATGGAAGCTCGGTTATACTCGCACTGGAAATCGGTAGTCGCAACGTCCGATCCTTGGCTGCATCACGCTTCAAGCAGCTTGGAGCAGATGCCGGAAGGAAGTTGGATATTGCTCCACGGCTTGGCCGGGCAGCTTCGGGAGGCCGGAATCGGCGGAGCGGACGTGAAGCCGGGCCAGGATGGCCGATTACCCGATCAGACCGGGAAGCTATTGTCCTGGGCAGCCCCTCTGGAGGCTTGGGGATGGGCGGAAACGGCCGCAACGGCCGACGGGAGACGTCTGTTCAGGTGGCTCAGGAAACCTCGGCTTGAATTGGAGGAAGACCGCGGGCAGGAGGCGCGTTCCGTTTCAGGCAACCAAGTCGATGACGACAGACCGCGATTGTTCGTCCAGCCCGACTTTGAGCTGATCGTGCCGCCGGACTGCTCTTACAGGGTCAGATGGGAGCTGGAGATGATAGCCGAGCGGATCCGGCACGAGCATATCGCCGTATACCGGATAACCAGGGAAACCGTCATGCGGGCGCTGAATCATGGAAGATCGGCGGATGCGACAGTCCGATTTCTGGAGCGTCACGCGAAGTACGGAGTGCCGGAAAACGTCAAGACGGCGATCTCGCAATGGGGCGACCGGCAATCGCAGCTGCGGGTGGAAACGGCAACGGTGCTGAGGCTCCGCGACGAAACGACGGCGAAGACGATATGCCGGGACGAGCGGATCGCTCCGCTGCTGGGAGAAGCGTTGGGCCCCACGGCTTGGATCGTTCGTTCGGACAAGGCATCGGAGCTTCGGGCGCTGCTCGAGAAGATCGGTTACAGTCCGGGCGGAACCAAACATGGCCCGGAGGAGGGAGGGGCGTCTTATCCATTGGTGGACGAAGCCGCGCTGCAGAAGCCGGAACAGCCCGTTATGCCGGAGGATGCGACGGTCGAAGGAGAGCTCCCCGCTAAAGGGCTTATTTACTCGAGGGCGGCAGTACAGTATTATGATAGAGAGCGCATTTTTCCGTTAATCGAAGACGTGTATCCCGGACTGCAGGAAGTTCCGTCCATGTGGCTGAAGGACTGCAGGACGTATCACGTTTCGACCCGCAAGCTGATGATCCAGAAGGCACTGGACTGGAAGGCGTGTCTTCGGCTGCGGAAAGCAGGCGCCGACACCCTTTTTATCCCGCTTCGACTGGATGGCATTCGCGACGATTGGGCGGTAACCGGCTTCGAACAGACGAATGAAGTACGGCTTGCCCCGGATCAGTGGGAGGAAATGCAGCTCATCCTGCCGGGAATCAACGACGAGTCCCGGTAACGAAGGAGGCCGGAACCGATGAGCATGACCGAGACTCAAACGCTTGATATGGCGCAACTGCTCCTGCAAGCGTACAATGTCGGAGACATGATCAATAGCTCCGCGGAAGTGGCGGAATATATACGTTGGAAAAACGCCGTGGAACGCGATTCCGTAATCCAGTCGGCCGTCGCGGCATTTGCCAAGGCGAAGCTGATGTTCGAGGATTGCGAAAGGTTCGGACATTTTCATCCGGATTATCACGCCGCGTTGGAAGTTGTTAATAAAGCGCAGGAAAAGCTCGACGCCTTCGAAGCGGTCCGGCGGTTCAAGGAAGCGGAAGCGCGGCTCGACGATCTGCTGTTCAGCGTATCGGAGACGATCGCTCACGCCGTATCGGAGACGATCAAGGTGCCGAGCAACAATCCGCTGCCGACCGGCGGCAGCTGCAGCACCGGCGGCTGCAGCGGGGGTTGCAGCAGCTGCGGCTGACGGTTATAAGTGCAGCTTGAAATCGGGCACGACGGAGCCGACCTTGTCTCCGCTCCAGTTCCGCACCGGCGGACGATGGAACGGGGCGAGGGCGGCCAACTCGTCGGGCTTTAACCAACCGAGTTGAATAAGCGCTTCCACTACCGTAGGATACAGCGCTCGCTGTGCCCCGTCGGCGATTTTGACGGCGAGAGCGACGCCCTCTTCCGGTACGGTCAGCGCGAATACGCCCTCGGCGCCCATTTTTCCGACAATTCGGCCGTTCGTTGCTTGAATAAGCCGGGTATCGAATCGATCCGTGCCCGCGATATAGTGGGGATGGCTTCGAACGGCATCGAGAATCGTTCGGCATGCGGACGCGCGGGGGCCGGACAACCGATCGGGTATCCCGAGCGTGGCGAACGCAAAGGCGAGACGATCGAGCGGCAGGCCGAAGACGGGGACGCCGCAGCCGTCGGTGCCGAGCTGGATGCGCTCGGAAGGGATTCCGGCCAAATCGGCGACCGTCTGAAGCATCGTTCGTTGTACCGGATGATCCGACGAGTCGTAGCCGCCGGCAGGCGCTTCGATGATGCCGGCCAACGCGAGCATGCCTGCGTGCTTGCCCGAGCAGTTGTTGTGCAGCCGGGTCGGTTCGTCGCCGGACCGTTTCATCCGGTTGGCCGCAGGCTCATGAAAAGGATAATGCGGGCCGCACAGCAGCGCGTCCGCTTTAAACCCGATCTTGTTCAGCATTAAGGAGGCTGTCTCGATATGCTCGTTCTCCCCATTGTGGGAGGCGCACATAAGCGCGATTTCTTCCCCGGTAAGTCCGAATCGGCGTGCAGCTCCCGCTTCGATAACGGCGACGGCTTGCAGCGGTTTGGCTGCCGATCTGGCGTATGTTACGCAGCCGGGGTTTCCGGCGTAGGCGATCAAGCTTCCTTTTGCTCCTACGACGGCAATATGCCCGTGGTGAAGCGATTCCGTCAAAGGTCCGCGTTCGATACGAACCAATAATTCCGATCTCATCATTGCGATCACTCCGATCGTATAGTCGTTATGTATTCGGTGCCGGGATTGCACCGCAATATTTTTCAATTTGAAGAGCAGGCTATTACTGCGGAATGCGGTTACCCTAATTCGTCGCATATGCAGCCGACCAGTTCTTGAAATATGTCTTAGCCGTTTTTTTACAGCCGTGAGTGGCTATTCGATAGAGGGAAAGGAAAGAAGACGATGTATCCACAACGTACCGGCCTCATTTTGTGGGTGTCCGATCTGAAGCAGACAAAGCATCTGGAGAAGTTCGGTACCATTCATTACGTCTCCAAGCGCATGAATTACGTCGTCTTGTACATGAATGCCGAGAAGGCAGAGGAAACGACGAAGGCGATCCAAAAATTGTCGTTCGTAAAAAAAATCGAACGGTCGTACCGAAACGAGATCCGGACCGAATATAATAGTAATGTGCCAGATAAAGCGAAACTTTACACATAAGCGGGCGGAAAGCGTTCCATAATCGCCGCTTCAATCATAAAATTTCATTATACCATGCCGCACCGTGTCGTAAACAGTTGGCGGGCGGCATGTTTTTAAAAAAATTCGCGTGCCTCAAACGGGCGGTCAATCTTCAAAAAATGGTACATATTCCATTTGGAAAAATATTAAAGATCGAGTAAAATAAAGTTAACTTCGATGTACATAGGTAATAAGGCCTGATTCGGTAGGAAAGGGGTTGGGATTATGAAGGATAAAATTATGGATCGCTGGAGCACGTATGAACCGTTCTACGTCGTGTTGGGCGATAAAAAAATAGCCGACATCATCATTACGAATCATGCCCGATCCCGCTGGATCGATCGCGTAGAAAGCGAAAAGACCGGCTTCGAGGATATTTGCGCTTTTCTGTGGGATCGGTTGAAAAAAGACCAAGTCAAGCCTTATTACAAAAACGAGAAAGACGTCTATGTCATCGAAGAGGACCTGGTCATGGTCGCCGAATTTTCCGTACTGGAGAACGAATTCGATATCGCCGGAAACCCGCTTCACAAAATGATTATCGTTACGTTTCTCGGACGTATGTCCGAAGTGATCGAGCTGCGCGATTTGAAATCCTATTATTCCTGGCTCCGGCATTCCCGGAGAATGACCTTGATCAAAAATAGCCGCAAACGAAAATAAAACCAAATGCAAGGATGGACCATGCAGCCGTACAAGCGGCCTGCATGGTTTTTTCTGCTCGGGACGGAAAAATTGTAAGGTTTGCGCGGCAGCTTCTCGGTCCGGAGCAGGCCTTCGACAATAGTTGTATGGGTTAGCTTATTCATGAACAGACGATTCATGCATAAAAATGAGTCGATGCCTTTAAGAAAGTGCCGACGGAATCCGCCAAAACCGGTTATTTTTTTCCATTTGTTGCAAACCGTCGATTGTTCCGCTACAGTATCTAATAGATAGGGGGTCGTGCTCGGCATGGCGCTAAATTTTCACCAGCTTCACATTTTTTATACGGTTGCCGATAAAGGAAGCTTCTCGATGGCGGCGCAGGCGCTTCATATGACTCAGCCCGCGGTGACGATGCAGGTGCAGTCGCTCGAAGATTACTTCGGCACGAAGCTGTTCCAGCGCTCGACGAAAAAAATCGAATTGACCGAAGCGGGGCGAACGCTGCTTCCGTTCGCCAAACGCAGCATCGATCTGATTAAAGATACGGACATTGCCATGTCCAAATTTACCCATATGCTGGAAGGCAGACTTCAGCTGGGGGCAAGCCTGACGATCGGCGAATACATACTGCCGCGGCTGCTCGGGCCGTTCAGCAAGGAATACCCGAGCATCTCGGTCAGCTTGAAAGTGATGAATACGACGCAAATTCTTGAGGAAATCTTTAATCACCAGCTCACCTTCGGCCTCGTCGAAGCGCCGATCCATCACCCCGACGTCAAAACCGAAATCGTGTTGAACGACGAGCTGATGCTGATCGTGCCCTCGGATCATCCGCTTGCCGATCAAGCTTCGATCACGCTCGACGATGTGCTGCTGCATCCGTTCATTTTGCGGGAGCAGGGCTCGGGTACGAGGCAGGTGATGGAAGAGGAGCTGCGGAGAGTCGGCTACGGAACGGATCGCCTCAAAATCGTGATGGAGCTCGGCAGTACCGGAGCGATCAAATCGGCGGTGGAGGCCGGTCTCGGCATTACCTTGTTGTCCCCTACGGCCGTTAGGCACGAGACGGCGCTCGGCATTTTTAAAGTGAAATCGATCGAAGGCTTGACCTTTACGAGGCATTTTTATTCGATATATTTGCAGGCCGCGCTGCTTCCGATCTCGGCAGTCACGTTTTTGACATTTTTGCGCGAGCGCGATCTGAAGGCTTGGCTATAGAGCGATACCAGTACGGAATTTGCAGGAAGGCGGGGAACGAGGACGTGACGGAACGGTATGACTTGCATTCTCACACAACCGCATCGGACGGTACGAACGCTCCGGCGGTAAATGTCCGATTGGCCGGAGAAGCCGGTCTTCGCGGGCTCGCCATAACGGATCATGATACGGTCGCGGGCGTAGCTGAGGCGGTTGCGGAAGGAAAACGTCTGGGCATCGACGTCGTACCGGGGGTGGAAATCAGCACGGTTGCGGGCGGTCAGGATATTCATGTGCTCGGCTACTATATCGATACGGAAGATCCGTTGTTCCGGGAGCGCTTGGAGCAGTTGAGACGCACCCGGAATTTGCGCAACGAGATGATACTCGACAGGCTGGTCGAGCTCGGGCTTCCCGTGACGATGGACGAAGTGCTCGAGCAATCGCGGAAAAAGCCGGGCAAGGACGAGACGGTCGGACGCCCCCATATAGCCGCCGTGCTGGTCGCAAAAGGGTATGTCGCCGACATGACCGAAGCGTTCGACCGCTATTTGGGGAAAGATGCGGCCGCTTACGTCAATCCTCCCCGTCTACGACCCGAGGATGCGATAGACTGGATACGCGATGCGGGCGGAGTGCCGATCTTGGCCCACCCCGGCCTGTACGGAGACGACGAGCAGGTGATTCGGCTGATCGAGTATGGAGTGGCCGGCATCGAGGCGTATCACTCCGACCATTCGCGGGAAACCGAAGTCCATTACGCGTCGATGGCGGAACGGTATGGATTGATTGCGACCGCCGGATCGGATTTTCACGGTTCGAGGGGTGGCGTCGTTTTCCATGCGCCGCTGGGAGCGCGTTATACCGATTATTCGACTGTGGAACGTTTGCAAGCCGCAAGCCGTTATTTCGAGAGGAGCCGTGATCAGTCATGACAATACGTAAAGCGATTATTCCCGCAGCGGGGCTTGGAACCCGTTTCCTGCCCGCGACGAAGGCGCAGCCGAAAGAAATGCTGCCGATCGTCGACAAGCCGGCGATCCAATACATAATCGAGGAAGCGATCCAATCCGGGATCGAAGATATCATTATCGTTACCGGGCGGAACAAACGGGCGATCGAGGATCATTTCGACAAATCGGTCGAGCTGGAGGCGACGCTCGAGGAGAAAGGCAACTCGGACCTGCTGCGCATCGTCCAGGACATTTCCAATATGGCGGACATCCACTATATCCGGCAAAAGCAGCCGCTGGGACTCGGCCACGCCGTCCATTGCGCCAGAAAGTTTATCGGGGACGAACCGTTCGCCGTCCTGCTGGGCGACGATATTATCGACTCCAATCCGCCATGTCTGAAGCGGATGATCGAGCTGTACGAACGCGAGCGTTCGTCCGTCATTGCCGTGCAGCGCGTACCCTGGGAAGACGTACATAAGTACGGGATCGTTTCGCCGGCGGAATCGGTCGAAGGCTCGATCAACTTTTCGCGGATCGAAGATTTGGTGGAGAAGCCGGACCGCGAGTCGGCGCCTTCGAATATGGCCGTCATCGGCCGGTATATCATCGAGCCGGATATTTTCCGGCTGTTGGAGGAATGCAAGCCGGGCAGGGGCGGAGAAATCCAGCTGACGGACGCGCTTCGCCTGCTGAATACGATCAAGCCGATGATCGCTTACCCGATCGAAGGCAAACGGTATGACATCGGGGACAAATTCGGCTACATCGAAGCGACGATCGAATTTGCTTTGTCCCGCGACGATTTGAAGCAGGATGTGAAGCAGTATTTGTCTTCGCTCGTGGAGGGATGGAGTTTGGGAGCGAGAAGGTAACGCAATAATCGAAACGTCGGATATAAAAGCGAGCCCGCGGGCTCGTTATTTTTTTATGAGGACGAAATAAAGAAATAGGGCATGTCGCAATAGTGGAGTTCACATGTCACAAAATAGCACTAATCAAAGGGGGGGATCTATGGTATTTTGTAGGGAGTGTCGCTTTTTTTCAGTACAGTACATAATCGAGGGAGTGGATCTGTTGTGATTCGTGTTGCCATGCTGAGCTTTTGGCACGTACACGCCAAAGATTACGCCAAACAAATTAACGAGCATCCGGACACGGAAATAGTCGCGATATGGGACGAGATCGGCGAGAGAGGGCGGAAGGAAGCCGAGGCGAGAGGCGTCCGTTTCTTCGAATCGCTTGACGAGCTGCTCGCTCAGCCCGACATCGATGCGGTCGTCGTCGATACGCCTTCCAACATGCACAGGGACGTGATGGTGAAGGCGGCCAATGCCGGCAAACATATTTTTACCGAGAAAGTATTGGCCACAACGATTCGGGAAGCGAATGAAATCGTCGCGGCCGTGGAGAAGGCGGGAGTCAAGCTCACCGTGTCGCTCCCCCGTCTGAATGACGGCTACACGCTGGCTATTCAAGAGGTATTGGAGCAAGGGCTGCTGGGCGAGCTGACGCTCGTACGCGCGCGGTTGTCGCATGGCGGAGCCGTGGCGAACTGGCTGCCGGCCCATTTCTACAATCTGGAGCAGACGGGCGGAGGCGCGCTTATCGACTTGGGCTGCCATCCGATGTATTTGACACGCCTGTTCCTCGGGCTACCGGAAAGCGTTACAGCCAGCTATGGGTATGTGACCGGCAAAGAAGTGGAAGACAACGCGGTGGCCGTACTCCGCTATCCGAATGGGGCGCTAGGCGTCGTGGAGGCGGGCTTCGTCAACAAATTCTCGCCGTTCACCCTGGAGCTGCACGGAACGGAAGGCTCGCTGCTGTTCGGTACGCCGGACAACCGCATCGTTCTGCGGACGTCCAAGCTCGGCGAAGAGGCGTCCAAAACGTGGAGCGTGAAGGAACTGGCGGCCAACCGGTCGACGGCGATCCAGCAATGGGTAGGACATATCCGCAACAATACGGTCGCTACGGAAAACATAGCGCTTGCGCTCGATTTGACCAAGCTGATGGAAGCGTCGAATTTGTCCGTCCAGAGCGAGCAATCGGTAAAGCTGAGCGAGCTCGGGCAAGAAGACGGCGCCAGATGGCTGTAGAGGGAAACGCCGAAGGTGCCTCATTCGCTTCGGCCAAGCGCGTGGAGAAACGGAATCCGTATGCCTTCATGAAGGGCAGGCATAACGAATTGGAGCGGCGCGACATCCGGTTTCGGTGGGGCAATTACGGCTTCCGCATTCTCCGTTTTCATTGGACGACGTTCTCTCCGTCCAGAGTTGTCGGCTTCCATAAGCATGCCGAGTACGAATTTCATTTTATACCGCGCGGCAAAGGCGTCGTGATCATGGACGATACCGCCCATCCGTTCCATGAAGGCATGTTTTATTTGACCGGCCCCGAAGTCGAGCACCGTCAAGAAGCGGACGCCCGCGAAGGGATGGATGAGCTGTGCCTGCATATCGATATCGTGAAGCTGGAATCCCCGCCGGCGGAGAGCGAGAATGCGGGCCGCGACTCGTATTCGGGCTGGGGAGCGGACTCGGAGGCCGAGGAGGCCGAGGAATGCGTTAGGCGGCTGGCGGAGCTTCCGCGGAAGCCTACGGCGGATCAATTCGGAGCTATGGACGGATTTCGGACGGCATTTCTCGCATGGACCGAGAACGAGTCCGGCATGTACACGACGATCAAGCAATCCGTCATTCAAATATTGCTGCGGGCGGTGCGGGCTTACGGCCACCATCAGGCGGAGTCGAATATTCCGACAAGGGATATGAACGCTTACCGGATACAGCTGGCGAGTCAATTTATCGAAGCCAACTATATGCGGCCCGTCACGCTCGAGGACGTGGCGGAGAAAATCCATATTAGCGGAAGACAGCTCCAACGCATCTTCCGCGAGAACGGCATGGGCTCGTTCAGCGACTACGTCGAATCCGTAAGGCTGGATAAGGTATGTCAAAGCTTGGCCGTATCGGAGGAGCCGATCGAGAGGATAGCGCTTGCTCAAGGCTTTTCCAGCGCCAACTATTTGTATTTCGTATTTCGGAAACGGTTGGGCATGACCCCGGGCGCATACCGGGATTTTACGCGAAGCGAGGCGAAGCAGGCAAAATGACTTCCACCAATACGATACGCATCGGGATTATCGGCAGCGGGGGCATCGCGCGCGCTCATGTGGCCGCGTACAGAACGATCGAGAATGTACAAATCGTCGCCGTGGCTGATGTAGTCCCCGGTAAAGCGCGGGAATTTATTGAGGCGACGGGGCTTGCCGACGCACTCGCTTTCGAAGACCATCGCGAGCTGCTTCGGCTCGATCTGGACGGGGTGAGCATCTGTACGCCGAATATGGCCCACTGCCGGACTTCGGTCGATGCGCTGGAAGCGGGCAAGCAGGTTTTGCTTGAAAAGCCGATGTCGGTTACACTGGACGAAGCGATCGAGATGGTGCAGGTGGCCAAGCGGACGGGCAATATGCTCTCGATCGGGTTTCAACCGCGCTATGATCCGAACATGGACATTATCCGCAACATCGTGCAGTCCGGACAGCTCGGCAACGTATATTACGTGGAAACGGGCGGCGGTCGCCGTCGCGGAATGCCCCGGGGAACGTTCGTCCGCAAGGAGCTGGCCGGAGCGGGAGCGATGGCCGATATCGGCTGCTACTCGCTGGATATGGCGCTGAACGCTCTAGGATACCCGAAGCCTTTGAGCGTCAGCGCGTATACGTCGAACTTCTTCGGCACGAATCCGAAGCACCATCCGGAGGCGGACAAATTCGACGTGGAGGATTTCGGAGTTGCGCTTGTAAGGCTGGAGGGCGGCATTGCGCTCAATTTCAAAATCAGCTGGGCGATGCATATGGATACGCTCGGGGCGACGATGTTTCTCGGCTCGGAAGGCGGATTGAAAATCACTCCGGCCGGAAAAGGCCCTTGGAGCGGCGTATGGGACGGCAAAGTAGGCAGCATTACGTTGTTCCATGACGTGCTCGGCCACCAGACAGAGAGCCCGATACCGATCAAAGAGCATACGATCAACCTGTTCCACGAGAAAGTGAAGGATTTTGTAAAAGCGATTCGCGAAGGAAGGGCGGCACCGATACCGGGCGAGCAAATTTTGTACAATCAGGCTATCATCGACGGCGTGCTGCGTTCGTCCGAGCTGAAGCGCGAAGTCGAAATATCGCTGCCTGGGATGTAGTCGAGATGAAGAGCACATTCAAGCTTATGTCTTACAACATCCAGTTCGGTACCGATTGTAACGGGAACCCGAATTTGCCGACAACGATCAAAACGATTGCAGATGCCGATCCGGACATTGTCGCTCTCCAGGAAGTCGACAGGCATTGGGCTAAGCGAAGCGGATTCGCGGACCAATTGCAGGCTTTGGCCGACGCTTTGGGCATGCAGGCCGTATACGGCGCCAATTTGGACTTGGAGCCGCCGGAACCCGGAGCTCCTCGCCGACAATACGGAACGGCCGTTCTAAGCAAATATCCGATCGGTGCCGGCCGCAACTATCCTCTGTGCAGTCTTGGCTACGAGCAACGGGGCTTGCTGGAGACAGAGATCGATTTGGGCGGAACTCGGTTGAATATGTACTGCATCCATATGGGGCTCACTTCCGATCAGCGAATCGTACAAGCGGAAGAAGCACGGACGATAATCGGCCGGAGGTCCGGACCGGTCGTACTGGCAGGAGATTTCAACTCCGATCCGGGCAGCGCGGAGCTGCATCTGCTGCTGAGCGGAGGGATGTCCGATTGCTTCGACGGGATAACCGACAATCTTACCTTCCCGTCCAATGATCCCAAACGGAGAATCGATTACCTGTTGTACAACAGCCGACTTGCGCAAGGTCCGGCGGCGGTGATCGAGTCGACGGCGTCCGACCATCGCCCGATCGTGTGCGAGTTCCGGATTCGGGACGATCGACAAGCGTAATGTTGGCGGCGAAGGTGCAGGTGCGGGATTAACGGAAGAGCAGAAAAGCCAAGCAGAAAAGCCAGGCCGAGTAGAAAGAACAGTAGAAATGAAAGGACGCATCCAATGAGGATACGTCCTTTTGCGTATTTCGGGGGGCGATATCGTAAGTGAACCAAGGTGCCTCGGATAACCTCCATCCGTTCAAACGCCGCAGCTCCGTCCCCTCCGCTTATTTCACCGATACCGGCATAGCCTTGACCGCTCGCTCGTCCGGTGTCATATACAGCGTCTTCTGTCGCTCGTAGATGACAAAGCCCGGCTTTGACCCGTTAGGCTTGCGCACATGCCGGATCAGCGTGAAATCGACCGGCACTTGGCTGGACGATTTCGCTTGGCTGTAGTAAGCAGCCAGCATCGCGGCCTCCTGAAGCGTCGTCTCGCCGAATTTGTCGGCTCGGATAACGACGTGGGAGCCCGGAATGTCCTTCGTATGCAGCCAGGTGTCGTTGGGCTGGGCGAGACGGTTGGTCAAATATTCGTTCTGGATATTGTTTTTGCCGACATAGATCGGGAGGCCTTCGCCGGACGTATAGCAGGTGAGCAGCGGTTTGTCGGCTTTTTTCTTCTTGCCTCCACGCTTCTTGCCTCCGCGCTCGCGAACGTAACCTTGCTCGACCAACTCTTCGCGGATTCCCTCGATATCGGCAAGCGATGCGCGATCCAAATGGGCCAGCAGCGTATCCATATAGACGATCTCCGCATTCGTGGAATCGATCTGCTCCTCGACGGCGCTCAAGCTGTTGCGCATCTTCGTATATTTTTTGAAGTACCGCTGGGCATTTTCCGATGGCGTCAGTTGAGGATCGAGCTCGATTCGCACCGGCTTTTGCTCCTCGTCGTAATAATTGACGACCTCGACCGATTTATCGCCCTTCCGCATCAGATGAAGCGATGCGGTCAGCAGCTCGCCGAGTATGCGAACATCGTCCGCTTCCTTCGCTTCCTCGATCGTTTCCCGCAGCTTCTCCAGCTTCTTGGCATTTTTATTCCGTTCGTTCTGCAAAAAACGGAGCAGGTCCGAAGCGCGCTGCTTGACCGCATCCCGCTCGGCCTTGTCCCCGTAATACGCCTCCAGACAGGCGCTCACGGAGTCGAAGCGGGTCACCGTTCCTTCGAGGTGCGTCAATGCCATGACGGAGAAGAACGTTTTCCCGCTTGCCGCCTCTTCAACGATTACGGGCTCGTATCGTCCCGAGGCGATCGCCGTCATCGTTTCACGAAATGGGCCCCATAAGCGCTCCGCATCCGTCTGCCCGACGGTTGCACCGGCCGCCGCCCCGCTACGATGGACGATTTCTTTGGCCGCCAGCGGACTCAGGCCGCTATAACGGTCGACGAGCGTTTGCCGGACCGGCTTCCCGCTATCCTCTTCGTCCCGCAGAGTACCGGCAAACTGGGCCTCCGTCGCTTCCAAAGGATTGGCTTTGCCTTGCTCCGGAGGAGCCGTATAAGAGCTGCCCGGCATTACGATCCGGTAGCCGCTTATGGCGGGAGTGACGTGGTGGATACCGTCAAGCACCGTACCCGTTGCCGGATCGAGCAAAATAATGTTGCTGTGCCGTCCCATAATCTCGATGACGATCCGCTTGAAGCTGATATCGCCGATTTCGTCACGCTGTCTGACGTCGATATGGAGGATACGTTCGAGTCCGACCTGCGATATGCGCTCGATGACCGCACCCTCGCAATGTTTGCGCATAAGCATGCAAAACATCGGCGCTTCGGTCGGATTCATCGACTGCGCTTCCGTAAAATGTACGCGCGGATACGTCGGATTGGCCGAGATGAGCAGCTTGCGGTTTTGGCCTTGCGCCCGGATATGAAGATACAAATCGTGACCAGTGGGCTGATAAATTTTATTGATTCTGCCACCTTCGCAAAGCGCCAGCTCGCTAGCGATCGCTCGGGTGACGAGACCGTCCAACGACATGATCCAAACACTCCTTTATAGTGAATCCGCCGTATCGTTCGGCTATACGTAATAATAGGCTTCTCTTATCATGCCATAACAAGGCCGACCGAACAAATGTTTTAACCGTTTTTTCCATCCCGGCGTGCGAAAAATCGCCGCAATGCGGACGGGCGGTGGGATATTTCGCTGCTTGTCTGAATACATTTACCTTGAGTGGGCGTGTACAATTCAGCGCTTCGGGAGGGAAAAAGCGTGGAGCAGAAGAAATGGTATCAGATGGAGACGGAGGAAACGGCCCGGGCGCACGATGTCGTCCCGGCGCAAGGGCTGACATGGGATGAAGCGAAGGCACGCCGGGAGCGGCACGGGGAAAACGAGCTGACGGAGAAGCGGAACGTTTCGCTGATCGCGTTATTTTTGAACCAGTTCAAAGATTTCATGGTGCTCGTGCTCATGGCGGCCACGCTCATATCCGGTTTGCTCGGCGAATATTTGGATGCGATTACGATCGTGGCGATCATTGTCATGAACGGCATCCTCGGCTTCGTGCAGGAGTTCCGGGCCGAGCGGTCGCTGCGAGCGCTTAAGGAGCTGTCCGCGCCGACCGCCAAAACGATTCGTGACGGTGCGCTAGTGCAAATCCCGGCGAGGGAGCTTGCACCGGGGGACATCGTCCTGATCGAGAGCGGCGACCGGATTCCGGCGGATATCCGTTGGATCGAGGCGAACAGCCTGTATGTCGAAGAGTCCGCGCTGACCGGCGAATCGGTTCCGGTGGGCAAGCATACGGGGGCGCTGCCGGGAGAGGAAGTACCGCTTGGCGATCAGAAAAATCTCGGCTTTATGGGGACGATGGTGACACGAGGTACGGCCAAAGGAATCGTGGTCCGGACCGGAATGAATACGGAAATGGGCAAGATCGCCGACCTGATCCAAAATACGGAGGCGATGGAAACGCCGCTGCAGCATCGGCTGGAGCAGCTTGGCAAAGTGCTTATCGCGGTAGCGATCGGACTGACCATTATGGTTGTCGTGGCGGGAATTTTGCACGGTCAGCCGCCGTATGCAATGTTTCTCGCGGGCGTTAGCTTGGCCGTCGCCGCCATACCGGAAGGGCTGCCCGCGATTGTCACGATCGCGCTCGCGCTCGGGGTGCAGCGCATGATCAAGCGCAAGGCGATCGTGCGCAAGCTGCCTTCGGTGGAAACGCTCGGCTGCGCTTCCGTCATCTGCTCGGACAAAACGGGAACGCTGACGCAAAATAAAATGACCGTCACCCACGTATGGCTGGGCGGCGAAGTGCTGGAGGTGACGGGCGACGGCTACGAGCCCGCCGGTCATATCGTCAGCAACGGGGCGATGGTCGATTTGCGGCAAAATCAGACGCTGCGCCGACTGCTGCAAATCGGGGTATTATGCAACAATGCATTGCTTCACGAAGAAATTCCGGAGCAGAAGCGCAAAGGAAGCAAAGGTCCGGTTAAGCCGATCTATTCGATTAAAGGGGACCCGACCGAAGGCGCGCTAGTCGTTTTGGGCGCAAAGGCCGGAATTACCCGTCAGTCTCTGGAAGGGTTGTATGAAAGGAAGGGCGAGCTGCCGTTCGATTCGGACCGCAAGCGCATGTCGGTGCTTATGCAGCATCAGGGAGGCCGTCTGCTGTTCACGAAAGGCGCTCCGGACGTCGTGCTGGAGAAATGCGCCTACGTGCTGTGGGACGGAAAAGTCATTCCGTTTACGCCTACATTGAAACAGAAAGTGATTGCGGCAAACGAAGGAATGGCCCGCTCCGCCCTTCGCGTGCTCGGTCTCGCCTATAAGGAGCTGAAATCGACCGATCGCGACGATACGCCTCATACGTTGGAGCAGCAGCTCGTTTTCGTCGGATTAGCCGGAATGATCGACCCGCCTCGCAAGGAAGTGCGGGATGCGATTCAAGTATGCCGCCGCGCGGGCATCAAGACGGTCATGATTACCGGAGATCACCAAACTACGGCCGAAGCGATCGCCCGTCAGCTCGGCATGATTCCGCAGAACGGATTGTCCATGTCGGGCCAGCAGATTTCAACAATGTCCGACGAAGAGCTGGACGAGAAATCCGACCAAGTGTACGTATACGCACGAGTTTCGCCCGAGCATAAGCTGCGGATCGTCAAATCGCTGCAGCGCAAAGGCCATGTCGTCGCGATGACCGGAGATGGCGTCAACGACGCTCCGGCGATCAAAGCGTCAGATATCGGCATCGCGATGGGGCAGACGGGCACGGACGTGACCAAGGAAGCTTCCGCGCTAATCTTGAGCGACGACAACTTCGCCACGATCGTCGCCGCAATCGAGGAAGGGCGCGGAATATACGAAAATATCCGCAAGTTCATCCGGTATTTGCTCGCCTCCAACGTAGGGGAAATCATGACGATGTTCCTGGCCATGATGATGGGAATGCCGCTGCCGCTCGTGCCGATCCAAATCCTGTGGGTCAACCTCGTTACGGACGGGCTGCCTGCCATGGCGCTCGGCGTCGACCAGCCGGAGAAGGATTTGATGCAGCAAAAGCCGCGAACCGCGAAAGAAAATATATTCGCGCGCCGGTTGGGCTGGAAAATCGTCAGCCGCGGCATATTGATCGGCGTATGCACGTTGGCCGCATTCTGGCTCATGCTGCGGGAAAATCCCGACAGCGCCGATGGGCTCGTCAAGGCACAGTCCGTCGCATTCGCCACGCTCGTTATGGCTCAGCTTATCCACGTGTTCGATTGCCGCAGCTCGCGTTCGATATTTCATCGGAATCCGCTGCAAAACAAATATTTGGTGCTCGCCGTATTATCCTCCCTTGCCTTGATGCTTGTCGTCATGTATGTCGAGCCTTTGCAGCCGATATTCAAAACGGTGCCGCTCGGTTTGAAGGAATGGGTGATTACGCTGTTCTTCGCGAGCGTACCGACATTCCTGATGGGTCTCGGCAGCATCTTGACGACACAGCGCCGCAAACGCCGCAAGCTTGTCGGCGGATATGGCTCGAAGCCTGCTACCAGATAAAAAAAGTGCCTAAACCGGGTAGAAAGTACCCGGTTTTTTTGCATGCAAAAAGGATATTGATTGTTTCTTGAGAATTATACAAATAAACCGAATGGGAGGCGGGAACGACGTGAAGTTCAGGTCAAAATTAGTCATCGGATTCGGAACAATGCTTGCACTCATGCTGCTGCTGGCGTACACGGGTTTAATGTTCTTCCACCAGTTGAACTCCACGTTGAACCGGATCTTGGACGAGAGCTACGTTGGAGTCAAGCTGGCATCCTCGATACGCGGGGAAGTCAATTCGATTAACCGGGAAATTACCGCGTATATGCTGGATCGGGATACGGCCGGCAATACAACGCATATGGAGGCGATCGCGGAAAGCCGCCAACGCATTCTTGGCGATTGGAACCGGCTATCCGGGCTGGAGTCGAAACCGAGCAATTCGGAGACGCTCGCGCAAATCAGCAAGTCGTATGGGGAATTCAACAACGTAGTGGACCAGCTGATCCGCCTGACGGAAGAGGGACGCCGGGAAGATGCGCTGGAGTTGTATTACTCGATTTTGGAAAAAAGCCGGGCTTCCTTGTTTGATAACATTCGGGAATTCAGCGCCATATACGACCGGGAGATCGAACAAGAGCTGGTCGCATCGGACGAAAGCTATAGAGATATGCTGTTACTGCTCGCCGGATTCGTCGCGATCCTATTCGCAAGTTCGGTAGCGGTTGCCGTATGGGTATTCCGAGGCGTTACGGCCAGCTTGCGGCGAGTCTCGACCGTAATGGACGGAATATCGGGCGGGGATACGGATCGGCTTCCGCGAATCAAGGTTGAAGCGGAGGACGAGATCGGCAATATCGCCGGAGCGTACAACCGATTGGCGGAGGCGTTGGAGAAGCATACGCGGGACGTTCGCGTCTACCAGGCGATGCTCGAGGATCGCAACTGGCGCATGACGAAGTTGGCGGAATTTTCCGCCATGTTTCAGAATGTGAACGACGAACGCACCCTTGCCGATACATTTCTGCGGGAAATCGCTCCTGTAACAGGGGCCGGCAGCGGCGCGATATATGCTTGCGGCATTGAGGAGGGGGCAACCTCCTTGATGGACAAGCTCGCTTCATACGCGGATAGCGGAGATGATGTCGGAGATGCGCAGATCGAGCCGGGGCAAGGACTTGTCGGGCAATGCGCGTTGCAGAACAAGACGATTTTGCTGGAGAACGTCCCGTCGACGCATCTCCGCATCCGTTCCGGATTGGGCATATCGCAGCCGTCAAACCTTCTATTGATCCCGATTCCTTTCGACGGGAAGGCGATTGCCGTGATCGAATTGGCCTCGCACGGCTTGTTCGACCGTTCGCGGATCGGGTTATTCGAAGAAATTTGCGGACTTTTCGGCGTAGCCTTGCACAGCGCGTTTGCCTATCGCCAAGTAAGGGATTTGCTGGCGGAATCACAATTGTATACGGAAGAGCTGCAGGCGCAATCCGAGGAGCTGCAAATGCAGCAGGAAGAGCTGCGGACGTTGAACGAGCAGCTGGAAGAACAGTACAATAAAGCGGACGGCAAAAACAAGGAGCTGGAGACGATTCGCGAAGCTTTGGAGGAAAAAAACCGCCAAGTGGTTTTGGGCTCCGTCTACAAATCCGAGTTTTTGGCCAATGTTTCCCACGAGCTGAGAACTCCGTTAAACAGCTTGCTGCTGCTGGCCCAGCTTCTTGCGGACAACAAGCAGGGGAATCTGCTGCCGAAGCAATTGGAATATTTGCGCACGATCCATGCTTCGGGAGCCGAACTGCTCCGGTTAATCAACGAAATACTCGATTTGTCCAAAATCGAGTCCGGCAAAGTGGAATTATTGGAGGATTCCGTCGCCGTGTCCGATTTGGCGGAAGAAATAAAAAACCGCTTCCTGCCTTTCGCCGTGCAGAAAAGGCTTCTTTTGCGAATCGATATTCGGGAGGAGGTGGCTCATGCGCTGCTGCGCACGGATGTGCAGAAGCTGCAGCAAATATTGAACAACCTGCTTTTCAACGCGATCAAATTTACCGAAGAGGGCGGCGTGACGGTGACGTTTCAGCGCTCGGCGGAAGAGTGCCAGGAAAGTGCCGAGCGGTTCGAAAGCCGGGAATGCTTGGTCGTTTCGGTTACGGATACGGGCATCGGAATTCCGCGGGAGAAGCAGGATATGATCTTCGAGGCGTTCCGGCAAGCGGACGGCACGACCAGCCGCAAATACGGGGGAACCGGCCTCGGCCTCTCCATAAGCAAGGAGCTCGCAGCGTTGCTGGGCGGCACAATAGGACTCGTCAGCGAGGAGGGGAAAGGCAGCACCTTTATGCTGCGGATTCCGTTTACGGAAGCGAACCTATACAAGCGTCACGACGTTCAAACGTATGCCGAGAGCGCGGCGGCTTCGGAACCATTTCCCACGTTATCCGGGCAAGCCGTAGCGGACGCTTCGAAGGACAAAGCCGACGATGTCAAAAAGCTCGAGAACAGAACCGTTCTTCTGGTGGACGACGATATGCGCAACATATTCGCCTTGACGGGCGTGCTCGAGTCGTTCGGAATGAACGTCATTTTTGCGGAGAACGGTCGGGAAGGGTTGAAAATGCTGGAGCGTTTCCCCGATACCGATCTCGTGCTGATGGATATTATGATGCCTCAGATGGACGGATACGAAGCGATCAAAGAAATACGCCAATGCGATGAGAAATACCGCAGCCTGCCGATTATCGCCCTGACGGCCAAAGCGATGAAAGACGACAGGGACAAATGTCTGGAGGCTGGCGCCAACGACTACATAAGCAAGCCGGTCCGATACGAGCAATTATTGTCTTTGCTAAGAGTATGGCTTCACCGGTAATTGACGTGTTTAGCATCAGGAAACGTTTCATAAATGGGGGTAGTGATAACATGGTCAAAGTATTAGCCGTCGATGACCGGCCGGAAAATTTGCTTGCGCTGGAGGGGGTGCTGGCATCTTCATCCTATGAAGTCGTCTCGCTCCGATCGGGCGAGGACGCGTTGCGCTATTTGCTTCGCGAAGATATCGGCGATTTGGCCGTCATTTTGATGGATGTCCAGATGCCCGGATTGAACGGATTTCAGACGGTGGAGCTGATTAAGCAGAGAGAAAGATGCCAGGACATTCCCGTTATTTTCGTAACCGCGATCAGCACTTCCTCGGAGCATGTGCGCCAAGGGTATGACGCGGGCTCCATCGACTATTTGTTCAAGCCGATCGATCCGGATTTGTTAAGAATGAAAGTTGGCGCATTTGTGAAGCTTCACCGTTATTACCGGAAGACGATCGAACAGGGGGAAATGCTGAGAAAGCGGACATCGGAGCTGGAGGATTCCAACCGCAGGTTTGCGGAAACGGACGCCTTGCTAAAAGACCAGAACGAGAAGCTGGAGTCGATCGTGGAGGAGCGCACGAAGGAGCTACTCGTCTCTAATATCAGGCTGCTCCGATCGCAGGAGCGGTTCAAGAAAATGTTCATGTCCAGCCCGTGCCTGATTTCGATCCGGCGGTTGAGCGACCTCGCTTATATAGACGTTAATGAAAGCTGGAACAATTTTACGGGGTACGGAGAAGACTCGATCGGAGATTGCTCGAATTTGCTGCAAATGTCGCTGGAATCCGAGGGGGGGACGGAGTTTTTCCGCGATCGGCCTATGCGCAACGTGAAAGTAAACTATAGGACGAAGACGGAAGAATGGAGAGACGGTCTTCTTTCCACGGAAATCATCGACATCGAAGGGGAGAAATGCTTGCTCGAAGTTATCGTGGACGTAACCGAGAAAGTCCGGTACGAGAAGGAGATGACCCGCCTGTCCGAGCTGAATCTGGTCGGGGAGATGGCGGCCGGAATCGCTCACGAAATCCGCAATCCGATGACGACGATACGCGGTTTTTTGCAGCTATCCCAAAACGCCGGGGGGCGGATGGACAAGGAGCATGTCGATATGATGCTGGAGGAGCTGGACCGGGCGAACAGCATTATTACCGAGTATTTGTCGCTCGCCAAAAACAAGCAATCGGACAGGCGTCCGACGTCGCTGAATCGTCTGCTCGATTCGCTCTATCCGTTGATCCAGGCCGAAGCGATGATGTCCGGCAAGCGCGTGCAGATGGAGTTCGGGGATTGCGGCGATATTGCCATCGACGAGAAGGAAATCCGCCAGTTCATTCTGAACATGTCGTTAAACGGACTTGAAGCGATGTCCCCGGGTGGAGTACTGACGATTCGCACGGAGTCTGTCGACAAATTCGTCATCTTGCGCATCATCGACCAAGGCTCCGGAATCAGTAAAGAAAATTTGGAGAAGCTCGGACGTCCCTTCTTTACGACGAAAGAACAGGGAACCGGCTTGGGCTTGGCAGTCTGCTACAGCATTGCGGCCCGGCATCGGGCGGCGATCGAGGTCGACAGCGGACCCGGCGGGACTGCATTCGCCATCCATTTCAACGCGTCGGACGAGCACTGATCGTCCGACGCCCTTTTGTTACATGCGCGCCTTCATCGTTTTCAAATATTCGGAAGGAGCCATGCCCGTCGCTTTTTTGAACTGGCGCGAAAAATAATGGATGCTCGAATAGCCGAGACTTTCCGCGATTTCCGTCACGTTGCACGTTTCCTCGCGTATATGCTGCTTGGCCCGTTCGATGCGCAGCTTGCCGATATATTCCGTAATACCGCAGCCGGTATGCTCGCGGAAAACGGCTCGCAGATGTGTCTTGCTCAGGGCGAATTCCGTGCAAACGCTGTCAAGCGTCGGGTGCTCCAGCAGGTGTTCGTCCAAATATTCGACGATGCGCCCGATCAGATCGCGCTGCCCCTTTTCCTTCGTAATCGAAGACAGCTTCGGATTGATCGCCCGTTCCCGGTTGTTGCGGATCAGCTGGATGAGCAGCCCTTCCAAATACATTTTGATCAGCTGCTCCGAGCCGAATTCCGGTTTTTCCTTTCGCGTAAGCGGGTGCGTCGGCTTTTCCGGCTTTGGCCCCGCATAAGGCCTCGCCACCGGAAGCTCGAACAGCTTGTTCCCTTCGTCGATCAGCTGCGACAGCAGCTCGCGCTCCCCGTTGCCGAGCCGCAGCGCCTTATGGGTGAAAAACTTCATCGCTTCGGATTGGCAGTCGAACGCGACGATGAAGATGTTCGGAGGCGTTTTCTGGTTGCATCTCAAGCTGTGGAACTCATTCGGCGAATAAAATACGATTTCCCCTTGCTTCAGATGAAACGTGCTGTAATCGGTCGAGATTTCCACCTCTCCCTTGTCCACGTACAAAAACTCCCAGAAATCATGCTTCTCTCCGCCGTATACGTAATCTTTATTCAGCTCGCTGTAATGGAACGAATATATTTTGTCGATGGATATTTGTTCCTTGAGCACAATATACCGGTATCGCGTTTCCATGACTCCCCATCCTTCTTTCGAAAGCTTGTCATAAACTCATCGTAAGCGCATCGGACTATCGTGTCAATAAAGTGCAAACAGAAGGACAAAAATGCAAATTTCACATCGTTTAAGCCAAAGATTTCGAACTCCTATCCCCGGTATGATAACGGTAGAAAAACGATTTCGAACCAAATGGAGGAGATGGATTGCTATGAATAAAATTCGCACGGCCGTAGTCGGCCTGAACATGGGACTCGCTCACGCTTACGCCTACAAATTGGCGGAGCGCTCGGAGCTGCGCTGGGTTGTCGATCTGGACGAAGAGAAAGCGAAGAAGGTGGCCGAAGAGCTTGGCTGCAACTACACGACCGATTGGACGAAAATTCTCGACGACGTCGATGCGGTCAGCTTGTGTACGCCCCATCATTTGCACGCGTCCCAGTCGCTTACGGCCATTGCCGCCGGCAAGCATGTGCTTCTCGAGAAACCGCTCGCCAACTCCGAAGAGGATTGCCTGAGCGTAGTACGCGCGGCCGAACAAAATAACGTTACGTTGATGCTCGCCTTCGTCGTACGCTTCTTGCCGGCGATCCGCAAGCTGAAGGAAGCGGTGGACAGCGGCAAATACGGCGTACCGATCAGCGCCCAAGGCTGGGTCGAGGCATTCCTGAATCCGGCGCCGGGCACTTGGTTCGCCAGCAAGGAAAAGCTTGGCGGGGGCTGCTTGTTCAGTCACGGCTGTCACTACATCGATATTTTGCTTTATTTGCTTGGCGAGCCGAACCGGGTATCCCATTTCGGAACGCGCGTAGGCACCGAGTGGATGGAAGGCGAAGGCACGTCGCACGGCATTATCGAGTTCAAGAGCGGCGCGCTCGGCCATCTTGTCACGAGTTGGGGAATGAAATACAAGAAACCGCCGGCCAAATTCCATATCCATATGACGGAAGGCTTCCTCGAGCTGGATAACAGCATGTGGAAGGTGACGGCGATTTCCAAGGACGGAACCGAAACGCTGTACGAGCGTCCGCCGGAATATCCGAATCGCCAAGGGCAAAACGTGCTGTTCGAGATCGAGCATTTCCTGGAAAGCATCGCGAACGGCACGCGTCCCGAAACGGACGGCTACGAAATTTTGAAATCGCACCGGACGATTTGGGCGATGTACGGAAGCCAAGGAGTACCCGTTACGGTTTAACCGATTGAAGAAAGGAGGAAGTTTGCATGAAGACGATTAAAGTAGGGATTATCGGGTGCGGCCTAATGGGCTCTCTCCATGCTCGCACTTTGCATACATTGCCCGGCGTAACTGTCGCCGCGGTGCAAAACCGGTCGAGGGAAAAAGCGGAATCGCTCGCCGCCGAGGTCGGAGCGACCGTGTACGATTCGTATGAAGCTTTGCTGGAACAAGATTTGGATGCGGTATGGGTTGCGACTCCGGACCATTTGCACGTGGATGCCTCCAAGAAAGTGCTGGAATCCGGCAAGCATCTGTTTCTGGAAAAAGCGCTCGCTACCTCGGTAGCCGACGGAGCAGAGATCGTGGCCGCAGGCGCCGCGCATCCGGAATTGAAATCGATGGTCGCCTACCCGCTGCGCTTCTCTCCCGCATTCCGGGCGATGAAGGAAACGGTATCGCGCGGCGATGCGGGCAAGCCGATCCAGGCTTGGTCGATGCGCACCCATTTCCTCGATCCGAACCAGCGCGTGTACGACAAATACCGCGATCATTATTACGACACTCCGAGCTGGTACTTTTCCGACGAAATCGCCAAAGGACCGATCTTCTCGCACGGTTCCCACGATTACGACCTGCTTACGTGGATGTGCGGAGAAGTCGAGTCGGTATTCGCATACGGCGGCACCTACCTGCTTCCTCCGGGAAGCGTAGCCGACGCCTTCACCGTATCGCTGCGCTTTGCGAACGGAGGAATCGGACAGGTCAGCACGCCTTGGGTGACCCGGGTAGAGTATGACATGACCGGAGTAGCGACGGAAAACTTGACCGTAGTGAACAACAACGGCCAACTGCTCGTGAAGGACGACAACGGTCCGGAACGCAAAACGTCGTTCTCCGACAACGATATGTGGGTCCGCCTGAACGGCCACTTTATCGATTGCATTCGCGAAAACAAACAGCCGCTCATCTCTCTCGAGGATGGCCTGCGCGTAATCGCCGTATCGGAAGCGGCGTACCGTTCGCTGAAGGAACGCCGCGAGGTGGCGGTAGACTATTCCGCGCTGCGCAGCGCGGCACGGACAGGCGGCGGGGTATGACTATGAAACCGACAATCAAGCTGGCGTGCATGAGCTGGATCTATATGAAACATCCGTTCGAGCGGGCATTGGAATCGATCGCGGCTACCGGATACAAATACGTATCGTTCGGCTTGCCTCACGAAGGCAAGCCCGCATTCGAGGACGGAGTGGAAGGGGAAGCGGAGCGCATTTCCGGTCTGCTCCGGCAGTACGGGCTCAAGCCCGTATCGCTCGTCAGCACGAATGTGCTGGCGCCGAGCCAGCCGATCGAGAAGGCGATCGAACGACTCGATTTCGCCAAAGCGATCGGTGTCGAAGAGCTTCTGTCGCTCGGCACGACAAGCTACACCCGTTTTCCCGACGAGCCGAAGAGCGAAGAAGAAATGAAGCCGATCAACGAGGCGTTTGCCGAGAAATACCGGCGGATCGGCGAGGAAGCAGGGAAACGCGGCATCGTCGTATCGATCAAGCCGCATACGGGCAATACCGCGACGGCTTCGGTCATTGCGGATACTTTGCGGACGATCGGGTCGCCGTATGTTGTAGGCAGCTACGATCCCGGGAACGTACGGTTCTACGAAGGCATCGAGCCGCATGAAGATTTTCCCGCAATCGCGTCGCAAACCGTATCGATGGTAGCGAAAGACCATGGCGGCAAGCGTGCGGCGATGGACTTCCCGATTCCCGGCGAAGGCGATGTCGATTTCGCGTCCATATTCGCCACGCTGCGAGCCGTCAATTTCGCCGGACCGGTCATCGTCGAGCGTTTGGACGGGGCAAACGGGGCGTTCAGCGCAAACAGTCCGATCGAAGTGCTGGATGAGCGGGTGAAAGCGGCGCGCATCAATCTGGAGCGCTTGCTCGCGGAGGCGGGCTTCGAAGTGTAAAGCATAATATAAGGAGGTAGGCGCATTGGGATCTCCTGAACGACAAAACGTTGAAATACGGCGTTTGGCGGACTGTACGTTCCGACAGGCGGTCGAGCTGTGGAACCTGGGGTTTGCCGGTTATTACTCCGATATGTCGACGACGATGGAGAAATTTGTGCCGAGACTGGGGCGGGAATCGATCCGCCCCGACCTCTCGATTGCGGTCTTCGTGGACGGCGAACCGGCCGGTTTTGTGCTGGTGGCCTTAAAAACGGTAGAAGGCGTCGGCATCGCTTGGAACGGCGGAACGGGAGTAAGCCCGAACCATCGGGGCAAAGGATTGGCAAAGCTGCTTATGCGGGAAGCGATCCAGGCCATGAGGGAAAGCGGGGCGGCCACAGGGCTGTTGGAGGTCGTCCAGAAAAACGCGGGGGCGATCGCCGCATATGAAAGCTCGGGATTCCGGATTTGTGACGGATTGATCGGGGCGAAGCGGACCGGAGCATTCACCGTCAACGATTTGCCGGGCGGCGTCTCCGACGATTACCGGATCGGGCGGATGAAACCGAATCAATTGGCCAAGCTGTCCTTTTTCCGTCATGAGACCGCCTGGTCGGCGGCTTGGTACAATCAAAAAGAAGCCGAGGGCATTGTCGTGACCGACAAGGAAGATGCCGTCGGCGCCTATGCGCTTGTCCGGAAATCGTACGCCGATAGCGGCAAGCTGCAAGGCATTACGCTGTATCAATGCGCCGCGGATCGTTCGAGAACCGATGCGCTTCCTATGCTCCACGCGGCTCTTGCGGCCGCGTTCGCTCCGTTCGGGGAAGATTGCACGAGAGTGACGGACAATTTGTCGATGGCCGATCCGGCCATATCGGAGTGGCTGGAGGCGGCCGGATTCGAGAAGGTATATACGCAGCATTTGATGATCGTTCAGCTTAACTGACGCATGCGAAATAAGCAGGTTTTGCAACGGCAAAAAATATTTGTTTCGGGTCCCCGCAAAGTACCTGGATAGGCATCGGAGCATAAGTCCCACTTTGTGGAGGTATTGGAGGAGGAGCAGCGATGATTCGAGCCGGTATGGCGGAAGTCGATATAACGCCCGCCTTGGGCAGCGAAATCCCGGGTTATTTCGGACCTCGTCTGGCGAGCGGCGTAAAAGACCCGCTTTACGCGAAATCGCTTGTAGTGGAAACGGAAAGCGGAGCTGTGGCGTTTATCGTATTGGATGCGATCGCCGTTTCGAGCCCGACCGTGCAAAGCATTCGAGCAAGCGTGCAGGCGGAGACGGGCATCGAACCGGCCGGGATTTTCGTCTCGGCCACGCATACCCATACGGGCGGCCCGGTTTCCACGGGCTTCGGTTGTACCGAAAGTCCGGAGTATTTGGAATGGATCGCGCGCAGGGCGGCGGACAGCGCGCTGCTCGCTTATCGAAGCCGCAAGGCAGCCAGGATCGGCTTCGGCCGCGGACAAGAAGAGGACATCGCGTTCAATCGGCGCTTTTTCATGAAGGACGGTACATTCCGCACGAATCCGGGAATCGGCAATCCGCTCATCGACCGGGCTGCCGGTCCGATCGATCCGGAGGTGCTGGTCATGCGGATCGATGATGCCGAGGGCAACCCGATCGGCGTCGTCACGAATTATGCATGCCACACGGATACGGTGGGTGGTACCGAGCTGTGCGCCGACTTTCCCGGCGAGCTGAGCCGGTTCGTGAAGCGCGAGCTCGGGGAGCAAGCGGTCAGTCTGTTTCTGTTCGGACCGTGCGGCAATATCAATCATATAGACGTGTCGGGGAAACGGAAGCGGGATCCGGATCATTTCCGCTGGATGGGCCGCATTCTAGGGGCGGAAACCGTCAAAGTCCGCGATAAAATCATCGCAAGCGACGAAGTTTCCATTTCGGCGCTAAACGGCGAGTTTACGGTGGACCTGAGACGACCTACGGAAGAGGAAGTCGAAGCGGCCGGAAAGTTTCTCGAAAGCGAAGCGCACGATTTGCGCGAGACGTTGTACGCCAAGGAAATATTGAAAATCGCCGCCAGCAGCGATTCGGGGCCGGCGACGGTCGAGGTACAAGCGGTGCGGATCGGCGAATTGGCGGTAGTAGGACTTCCGGGCGAAATTTTCGTCGAGTTCGGATTGGACATCAAAGAGCGTTCGGGCAGTGCTTACACGATGATAGACACGATGTGCAACGGCACGATTCGCGCCTATATTTGTACGCGCGAGGCTCATCGGCAAGGCGGGTACGAGCCTAGAATGACATTCCGCAACCGGTTTCCCGTAGAAACCGGCGAGCGTCTGGTCGAACTGGCCGTGCAGCTGCTGGACAGGCTGGACACAAAATAAGCAGGACATCGAATAAACAAAAGGACTCTCGCCATCGCGGCAAAGTCCTTTTGTTTATCTATTGACGTTGGATATGCGCCGCAATCAAGAAGCCGATCCCGGCGGCTCTTCAACGTCTGCATGGGGAACCGGACCCGAACCGGTGAAGACGGCGAAACTCGCCGGGCGGAGACCGATCGCCGATCACCGCGCAAGGAGAAGAAAGGCCGACGGATGGGAGAGGCTCCCGATCCGTCGGTCTTTGCTGCGTTCAACGCTCGCGATAGACATCTCCTTATTTGCTGGTATAAGAGCCATATTCACCGTTATGGCCGATTGAAGCCGCCTTAAGGACGGTTTTCTCGGCCGGAAACGTCCTTACGCACAAAATCACTAGGCATACCGTTCGTTTTGCACTATAATAGGTCTAATCAAAGCGATAAAGAGCAGGGGATGCATGATGAACTTTACGAAAATGCATGGGCTTGGCAACGACTTCATCGTGATCGCGGGCGAATCCCGATTGCCGGACAATGCTTCCGGACTGGCGACCCGATACTGCAATCGGAATTTCGGCGTCGGAGCCGACGGACTTGTGTTCATTTTGCCTTCCGACAAAGCCGATTTTTTAATGCGCATCATCAATTCGGACGGTTCGGAGGCCGAGCAGTGCGGCAATGCGATCCGCTGCGTGGCCAAATACGTATACGATAACGGTTTAACCGATAAAACGGAGCTGGCGATCGAAACGATAGGAGCGGGCGCCCAGACGGTCCGCCTGAACGTAAAAGACGGCAAGGCATTAACGGTTCGGGTGGACATGGGTGCGCCGATCCTTGACGGACTGGCGGTTCCGACGACCGTGGATGAGAATCCGGTCATCGGGCATCCGGTCGAGGTGGAAGGAACCGAATTCAGATTTACCGCCGTATCGATGGGCAACCCCCATTGCGTCATTTATGTGGACGATGCGGCCGACTTCGACTTGCACCGCTGGGGGCCGAAGCTCGAGACGCATCCGCTGTTTCCGAAACGGATCAACGTCGAGTTCGCTACCGTCCTCTCCCGCAGCCATATCGATATGCGCGTGTGGGAACGCGGAGCGGGCCCTACTCTGGCTTGCGGCACCGGAGCGTGCGCGACGCTCGTCGCCAGCGTGCTCGACGGCAAGGCCGACCGCAGCGCGGTCGTATCGCTGAAGGGCGGCGATCTGGAAATCGAATGGAGCGAGACGGATAACCGGGTCTATATGACAGGTCCGGCGGAAACGGTATACCGGGGCGTTTTGGCCTAATCAATATTCAATCATGGGAACGGGTGAGCACGGGATGAAAGCGGGTTTGCGAGAGACGCTCGGCGAGCGCGTGCTGGTCGGAGACGGGGCGATGGGGACGTTTTTGTACCAGCTCGGATTTCCGGTCGGCGTCTCCTACGAGGAATACAATTTGTTAAAGCCGGACGTGATCGCCGACGTTCATAAGCAGTATTACGATGCCGGCGCGAGATTGTTCGAGACGAACACGTTTTCCGCGAACCGGGAAAAGCTGTCCAAGTTCGGACTCGAGAACGAAGTGTCGGCGATCAACAAGGCAGGCGTCGCCATAGCGCGCCAAGCGGTCGGCGATGACGCCTACATCGTCGGCGCGGTAGGCTCGATCCGCGCGGCCCGCCGGCGCAACATTACGACCGAGCAGTTGGTGCGCAACTTTCAGGAGCAGATCGAGGCATTGCTCGAAGGCGGCGCTGACGGTTTGCTGCTGGAGACGTTTTACGACCTGGAGGAGATGCTGATCGCGCTCCGCGTCGCCCGGCAGCTGACGGAGCTCCCCGTCATCGGCCAGTTTGCGACCGACGGCGGAACGACCACCAACGACGGCGTCGGCTACCAGGAAGCGTTCGAGCAGTTGAAGGCGGAAGGGGCGGACATTCTAGGCTTCAATTGCCACAGCGGTCCCAACGGCATTCTGCGGACGATGGAGAAGCTGAAGCCGGTTGACGGGCTGCCGCTCTCCGTATTTCCGAATGCGGGCTTGCCCGGGTATGTGGACGGTAAATACGTTTTCGGCTCGAAGCCCGATTACGTGGCCGAGAACGCCTTGAAGTTTGCCGATTTGGGCGCCCGCCTCATAGGCGGATGCTGCGGTACGACGCCGGAGCATATCGCGGCCATGGTAAAGGCGCTGCAAGGATATACCCCGAGAACGGATCGACCTGCGGCGGACGGAGGCGAGGCCGGTTCGGTTCAGCCCGGTCCTGCCATTGCCGTCATCGAAGCCGAGAAGTCGGCCGAAGCGGCGGAACCTTCGCTGATCGAGCTGGTCAAGCAGCGCCATACCGTTATCGTGGAATGGGATACGCCCCGCGATCTGGACATCGGCAAATTTATGGAAGGCGCCAAGGCGCTGCAGGAAGCCGGCGTGGATTCGATTACGATGGCGGATAACGCGCTCGCGGTGACCCGCATGAGCAACCTGCCGATGGGCTTTCTGCTGAAGGAACGTCTGGGGGCCCGGCCGCTGCTGCACATCGCCTGCCGGGACCGCAATCTGATCGGAACCCAGTCCCATCTGATGGGCATGCACGCGATCGGGCTCGACCATACGCTCGTCATTACCGGAGATCCTTCGCGTTTCGGCGATTTGCCGGGCTCGAGCTCGGTATATGACATGACTTCCTTCGAAATGATCCGCTTGATCAAGCAGTTGAACGAAGGAATCGCTTTCTCGGGTAAACCGCTCAAGCATAAAGCGAAGTTTATCGTTGCCGCCGCCTTTAACCCGAACGTGAAGTATTTGGACAAAGCGGTGCAGAGGCTGGAGAAAAAAATCGAAGCGGGTGCCGACTTCATCATGACTCAGCCGGTATACGACGCGAAGCTGATCGAGAACGTGTACGAATCGACGAAGCATTTGAACGTTCCGATCTTTATCGGCCTCATGCCGATCGTCAGCGAAGGAAACGCGACGTTTCTGCATAACGAGGTGCCGGGCATCCAGCTGTCGGAAGAGGTTCGCAAGCGCATGTCGGGCTTGAGCGGCGAGAAAGGCCGCGAGATGGGCGTGCAAATCGGCAAGGAGCTGCTCGACGCGGCCATGCCGAAGTTCAACGGCATTTATATTATGACGCCTATGCATTTTTACGATATGAGCGTACAGCTGACCCGGTATGTGTGGGGAAAAACGGGCAAAATGCCGTCTTGAGCGATAGAACCCGATTTCCACTTGTCCGCACTTGCAAAATGCTTTAGAATAGGGTAAATGGATGTGATCCCCATTGATTCGCAGCATGACTGGATTCGGCCAATCGGGCCGATCCTCCGGCGGTTACCGACTGCTGGTGGAGCTGAAATCGGTTAATCACCGTTATTCGGAAATCACGGTACGAATCCCCCGCGAGTGGCTTTCGTTGGAAGACGGAGTGAAGCGGGAAATTCAACATGCCGTCAAGCGGGGAAAGGTGGAAGCATTCGTCTCGATTGAAAAGGAAGCCGGCGGATCGAAATCGGTCGAGATCGACTGGACGATTGCGGAAGGCTACCGTCAAGCCGCGGAGCAGCTGCGGGAACGTTTCGGTATAAGCGATACGTTGACGCTGAAGGATATGATGACTCTTCCCGGTCTGATTCTATTCCGCGAAGCGGAGCAAGAGGCGGAGCCGTTAACGGAGCCGCTGCTCGAAATCGTGCGCGAAGCCGCAAGCATCATGCTGCGAATGAGGGAAACGGAAGGCGATCATATATCCCGGTATATGACCGAACGACTGGAGCAACTGGATTACCACCGTCGCGAGATGGTCTCTGCGGCCGGACAGGCGGTAGAGGAGTTTCGTTCGAAGCTGCATGAACGGCTAACGGAGCTGCTCGGCGATGCCGCATTGAGACAAGACGATCCGCGGCTGATCACGGAGGTTGCCGTCATGGCGGACCGATCCGATGTCGGGGAAGAGCTGAGCCGGCTGTCGAGTCACATCGATCAATGCCGGAAGCTGCTAAGCGCCGATGAACCCGTAGGACGAAGATTGGATTTTCTCATACAGGAAATGAACCGGGAAGTCAATACGATCGGCTCCAAATCGAATCGACTCGAGCTTGCGGATCGGGTGATCGAAATGAAAGCCGAGCTGGAAAAAATGCGCGAGCAAGCGCAAAATATTGAATGAACGGCCGTCTTCGAAAGTATGAGCATTGCGGCATTAGGCAAGAATAGTGCAAGGCTGTGGCGGGACCGATTATAGCGGACTCTGCGGTCTTGAATTCGTAGGAGGGCAATGATGGCCATTAAATTGATCAATATCGGCTTCGGAAATATTGTGTCCGCAAACCGGATCATCTCGATCGTAAGTCCCGAATCCGCTCCAATCAAGCGGATCATCCAAGAAGCGCGCGACCGGCATATGCTGATCGATGCTACGTACGGCAGACGTACCCGCGCGGTGATCATCACCGACAGCGACCACGTCATCTTGTCGGCCGTGCAACCGGAAACGGTGGCGCACAGACTTACGAATAACAAGGACGATGATCATGACGAGTAATGCGGACAAAGGCCTTTTGATCGTGCTATCCGGCCCGTCCGGTGTAGGCAAAGGTACCGTCTGTTCCATGCTCCGCAAGCTGGCTCCGGAACTCGTATATTCGGTTTCCGCGACGACGCGCTATCCGCGGGCGGGAGAAACGGAAGGCATTAACTACTTTTTTAAATCGAAGGAGCAATTCCGTTCCATGATCGAGCGGGACGAACTGCTGGAGTATGCCGAGTATGTTGGGAATTACTACGGCACTCCGCGCAGCTTCGTCAACGAGACGATTCAGGCCGGTAAAGATATAATACTCGAGATCGAAGTGCAGGGAGCAATGAAGGTCAAAGAGCGTTTTCCGGAAGGCGTGTTCGTGTTTCTCATGCCCCCGTCGCTAGGCGAATTGAAGAACAGGATCGTAAATCGCGGTACCGAAACCGACGATTCGATCCGCAACCGTCTGTCCGTCGCGGCGGACGAGATCCGGCTGTTGGAGCATTACGATTACGCGGTGGTCAATGACAGGGTGGAGATGGCGTGCGAACGCATCAAGTCGATTATTACCGCAGAACACTGCAAGCGCGAACGTATATTGCCGTACGTGAAATCATTGTTGGAAGAGGTGCGTTAACCTATGTTATACCCATCGATCGACCGGCTTATCGACAAAGTCGACAGCAAATATTCACTCGTCGTGGCGGCGTCCAAACGGGCAAGAATGCTGCGCGACGGCTCGAAAACGGATTTGAAGGACGCACACGCCAGCAAATATGTCGGAGTCGCGCTGGAAGAAATATACGGCGATTATATCAACGTAGAGGCACAGCCTAAAGATACGAAATAGCAAGCCCGCATGACAACAACCTCTGGCAGGTTGTTATTTTTTTCTGCGGACTTCTGCCGATAACGATCAGGCGGTTGCCCCGCTTCACTTTGTGGGAAATGGAGAGGGTTGCACATGCTACAAGGGAAAACGATTGTGCTCGGCGTAACCGGCGGCATCGCCAGTTACAAGGCGGCGGCGCTTTGCAGCAAGCTGGCGCAGGCCGGGGCCGACGTGCGGGTCATCATGACAGCCTCGGCGACGAAGTTCGTTGCGCCGCTGACGTTCCAGACGTTGTCGCGCCACGATGTGGCGGTCGACACGTTCGACGAGAAGGACGCCACGGTCGTGCAGCATATCGATTTGGCGGACAGTGCCGACCTCGTCGTTATAGCGCCGGCTACAGCGAACATCATTGCCAAGATGGCTCACGGGATTGCGGACGATATGCTCAGCACGACGATTTTGGCAACGGAAGCGCCTATTCTGGTAGCTCCCGCGATGAACGTGCATATGTATGCGCATCCTGCCGTGGTGGACAACATGCGTACATTGCGCAATCGCGACATTTCTTTCATCGAGCCAGGGGAAGGGCAGCTCGCCTGCGGTTATGTAGGCAAGGGGAGGTTGGCCGAGCCGGAGGAAATCATGGCGGCGATCGGTCGAATGTTGAATCCTACCAAGCCTCTGGCCGGTAAAAGGGTGCTCGTGACCGCGGGAGGCACGATGGAGCGCATCGACCCCGTCCGTTACATAACGAACGATTCTTCCGGGAAAATGGGGTATGCGATCGCCGAAGCGGCGAAGCGGATGGGAGCCGACGTAACGCTCGTAACAGCCAAGGCGTCCATAGCTGCGCCAACCGGGATGAAAGTCGTTCGCGTCGAATCTACGCTCGATATGATGGACGCCGTCCTCGCCAGATTCGAGCAAACGGACATCGTCATCAAGGCTGCAGCCGTTGCCGATTACCGACCCGCCTATCCTTCGGACATCAAAATTAAAAAGAAAGACGACACGATGACCCTCGAGCTCGTCAAAAATCCGGATATCGCGCAGACGCTCGGCGAAAGGAAAACGACGCAGTTCATCGTCAGTTTTGCCGCAGAGACGAACAATGGCGAGCAGTATGCGCTGGACAAGCTTAAAAGGAAAAAAAGCGATCTGCTCGTGCTAAACGACGTCACGGTACCGGGAGCGGGTTTCGGTACGGACACGAACATCGTACAAATATTCGATGGCACCGGGTTGGTCGCGGCACTGCCGCAAATGAGCAAGCGTGATGTGGCCGAACGATTGCTGAGTCTCGTGGCCGAACGTTTGGACGGTCGAGCCGGGAGTGATGCCTGATGGCCAAGGACGGTGCATCGGGATACGCCGATCTGTATGAGAGTTCTTTGCTGCCCTTGGACGAAGGAAACGAGCCGAACGTGTACGCGCAAGTGATCGTGGATGTGCCGGCCAAGCAAACGAACAGGCCTTTCGATTACGTCGTGCCGGAGGAACTGAGGGCATGGATCGGGATCGGCAGCCGCGTAGGGGTGCCTTTCGGCCCGCGCACTTTGCAAGGCTTCGTCGTCGGACTGTCGGCGAAGTCGGATATGGCGGCCGGCAAGCTGAAGAAGATCGAGCAGGTGCTCGATTTGGTGCCGCCGCTCAATCCGGAGCTGGTGCAGCTGGCCGATTGGATGAGCCGCACTTATGTTTGTCACGAAATAACCGCCTTGCAAGCGATGATCCCCGGTGCGCTTAAAGCCAAATACGAGAAAATGATCGCTGTAGCGGATCGACCGGAGCGGATCGATTCGAGACAGCCGTCAGACGGCGAAGGACAGACGATGCTGTTTGCCGGAAGCGCGGAGGAGGACGCGATCGTCGCGTTCGTCCGTCAGAAATCGGCCGTTAGCACGGAGGCGATGCTGAACCGTTTTCCGGATTCGGGACCGCTGCTGAAGCATATGCTGGAGCAAGGGACGTTAGTGGAAGTACAGACGGTCAAGGACCGGCTGCAGGCCAAAAGAATTCTCTACGTCGAGCCCGCCGCGGAAGCGGAGGCGCTGCTGGAGCATAGCCGGAGCCTACCGTCGAACGCGAAGCGGCAAATGGAAGTGCTGGCTTACTTCTCCGAAAATCCGGAGCCTGTTCCGCTTTCCGAATTGAGCGAGAAGCTGAACGTCGGCGCCGGAACGGTCAAAGGATTGGCGGAGAAAGGGTGGCTGACGGTCCGGGAGCGGGAAGTGTTCCGCGATCCGTACGAGGGCCGGAAGTTCGACAGGACGTCGCCGCTGCCGCTGACCGAGCAGCAAAGGGAGGCTCTCGATCCGATTTCGTCCTCGCTGGACAAGAAAGAGCACAACGTATTCCTGCTGCACGGGGTAACCGGAAGCGGCAAGACGGAGGTGTACCTTCAGGCGATACAGCAGTGTCTCGATCAGGGTCGGGAGGCGATCGTGCTGGTCCCGGAAATTTCGCTTACCCCGCAGATGGTGGAACGGTTCAAAGGCCGATTCGGTGACGCCGTCGCCGTTATGCACAGCAGACTGTCGCAAGGGGAGAGGTACGACGAATGGCGCAAAATCGGCTTGAAGCGCGTCAGTGTCGTGATCGGCGCCCGTTCCGCCGTATTTGCGCCTTTTGCGAATTTGGGACTCATCATTATCGACGAGGAGCATGAATCTTCCTACAAGCAGGAAGAAAGTCCGAAATACCACGCAAGGGACGTGGCGATCCAGCGGGCTTCCCGCCACGGAGCGGCTGTCGTGCTCGGATCGGCTACGCCGTCGCTGGAGAGCTTCGCCAGAACGGGGATGCGTTCGTCGGACGGCGCCGGCAACGAAGCTGCGCCGTACCGGCTGCTGACGATGGCCGACCGCGTGGAAGGCCGTCCGCTGCCCGCCGTCCATATCGTCGATCTGCGAGAGGAATTGAAAGAAGGAAACCGGTCGATGTTCAGCCGGGGGCTGTATAAAGCGATCGAAGAACGGTTACACAAGAAAGAACAGACCGTTTTGCTGCTCAACCGGCGCGGTTATTCGACGTTCGTCATGTGCCGCTCGTGCGGATTCGTCGTCCAATGCCCCCACTGCGACATTTCTTTGACCTACCATCAGGTGTCGAGGTCGATGCGCTGCCATTATTGCGGTTTGTCGCAGCCCGAACCGAAAACATGCCCGAGCTGCGACAGCGAGCATATCCGTTATTTCGGCACGGGCACGCAGCGGGTCGAGGAGGAGCTCGGCAAGCTGTTTCCGGGTATACGCGTCATCCGGATGGACGTAGACACGACGTCGGAGAAAGGATCGCACGAACGGCTGCTGACCCGGTTCCGCAACAAGCAGGCCGACGTTCTGCTCGGCACGCAAATGGTCGCCAAAGGTCTCGATTTCCCGGACGTGACGCTGGTCGGCGTCATAGCCGCGGATACGGTGCTCCATTTGCCGGATTTCCGGGCTGCCGAGAAAACGTTCCAGCTGCTGACCCAGGTGGCCGGACGCGCGGGACGGCACAAGCTGCCCGGAGAAGTGTTCATTCAGACGTATACGCCCGATCATTACAGTATCGTTACGGCCAGCGGGCACGACTATAAAGCGTTTCTCGACAACGAGCTGGAAATGCGCAAAATGCGCGGTTATCCTCCCTATTGCGAGCTGGCTCTCGTTACGTTTTCGCACGAACAGGTACCCATGCTCGTTCGCGCGGGCGAGTCGTTTGTCGCGAGATTGAAAGACAGCTGGCAGCGGTCGCGGCATAAGACGGAAGCCGATCGGTCCCCTTACGATGCTTCGACGTCCTATTTCGAGGTGTATGGCCCGGTCGCCTCCCCTATCCCGAGAATCAAAGATAGATATCGGTTCCAATGCATGGTAAAATATCGGGTGGGTGTCGACGTCTCGGGCATGCTGACGGAAACGGCCGCCGCTTTCGACGAAACGGTCCGTCAGGAAAAGCTGCTGATCAGCATCGACGTAAACCCGCAAGTGCTTATGTAGGGACAGCGATGAACGTATAGAATTCCGTCTTCGAGAGGATGTGCTGTGAAGTATGGCAATAAGGATAATCGTCAAAGATCCGGATCCGGTGCTTCGGGAAAAAGCGAAGCCGGTACCGAAAATTACGCCCAATATTCATAAGCTGCTGGACGATATGGCCGACACGATGTACGACGCCGAAGGCGTCGGCTTGGCCGCGCCGCAGATCGGCATTTTAAAGCGCGTCATCGTCGTCGACGTGGGTGACGACAACGGTCTTATCGAAATGATCAATCCGGAAATCGTAAGCAAGGAAGGCGAGCAGCTCGGCCAAGAAGGGTGCCTCAGCATTCCCGGCTTGAGAGGCGACGTCAACCGGGCGATGAAAGTTACGGTAAAGGGGCTTGACCGCAATGGCGACGAAATCGTCATTACCGGCTCGGAGCTGCTGGCCAGAGCGTTTCAGCACGAGGTCGACCATCTGAACGGCGTCCTGTTCACCGACTTGGCGCAAAGCGTATACCGCGAAGAGGAACGGCAAAAAAAAGGCGAGGAGTGAAGACATGAACGTCGTTTTCATGGGAACGCCCGATTTTGCCGTTCCTTCCCTTAGAACGCTTCTTGACGAAGGCTATAACGTCGTAGCCGTCATTACGCAGCCCGACCGGCCAAAAGGGCGCAAGCGCGAATTGACGCCTACGCCGGTCAAAGCGGAAGCGCTGAAGCACGGCATCCCCGTGCTTCAGCCGCTTAAGCTGCGCGATCCCGTTTCCGTAGAGGATATACGCGGTTATAGCCCGGATCTGATCGTCACAGCGGCTTACGGGCAAATTTTGCCCAAGTCGGTTCTGACGATGCCGCGGCACGGCTGCATCAACGTCCACGGCTCGCTGTTGCCCAAATACCGGGGAGGCGCGCCGATCCAGCACGCGATCATGAAGGGCGAGCCGGTTACCGGCGTGACGATCATGTATATGGCCGAAGGACTCGATACCGGCGATATGATCAGCCGTGTGGAGATTCCGATAACGGACGAGGATACGACCGGCACGATTTTCGATAAAATGAGCTTGGCCGGAGCCGAATTGCTGCGCCGCACTTTGCCCGATCTTCTGGCAGGACGAATCGAGGCGGTTCCGCAAAACGACGCCGAAGCTACGTACGCGTCCAACATAAGCCGCGACGACGAACGAATCGATTGGTCGAAGAGATCGCTCGAGCTGTTCAATCAGATCAGAGGGCTGAATCCTATGCCGGGCGCATTTACGCTGCTGAACGGCGAGGTGTTCAAAGTATGGGCCAGCCTCAAGCCGGGAACGTCCGCAGCCCGCACGTCCGCAACGCCCGGAACCGTTCTGCAAATGACGGACGACGGACTCGAAGTGCGGACGGGCGACGGCTCCTTATGGCTGACGCATGTGCAGCCTGCCGGCAAAAAAGCGATGAGCGTATCCGATTTGAGGCGCGGCGCGCCGATCCCGCCGGGAACCGTATTGGGGGTTTGACCGAATTTGAAACCGAACGGGCAACAACATAAGAGCGGAACGGCCAAGCCGAGCAAGCCTAAAAGCCCGCGTACGAACGGGAATGACGGGAAGCTCGGCTCGAAGCCGCCTTCCGCGAGGGAGCTGGCTCTGGCGATACTTACCCGCGTAGATACCGAGAAGGCTTACAGCAATCTGCTGCTGAATCAGACGCTGCAGAAGTACCGGCCGGAGAAAACGGAGGCCGCTCTCGTCACCGAGTTAGTATACGGCACGATACAACGGAAAAATACGATCGATTTCTTTTTGGACCGGTTCATAGCCAAAGGAAGCGCGAAGCTGGAGGCATGGGTACGCATTTTGCTGCGGCTCAGCCTGTATCAGCTGCTTTATTTGGACCGGATCCCGGAGCATGCCGCCGTCAACGAGGCAGTCAATATCGCCAAGCGGAAAGGGCATTCGGGCATTTCGGGTATGGTAAACGGAGTGCTGCGCAACGCGATTCGCCGCAAAGCGGAGCTTCACGTCCCGGATTCGCTGGACCCGGTATCCCGCATCGCCTTGAAGGAATCCCACCCGCAGTGGCTTGTCGCCGACTGGGTACGGAGATTCGGCGCCGAAACGGCCGAACGGATGTGTCGGGCCAACAATGAGCCTCCTCGCGCCAGCGTGCGGGTCAATGCGCTAAAGCTCGCTCCGGAAGCGCTGCTCGCACGATTGACGGAAGCGGGATACGATGCCCGTCCGTCCGGTTTGTCCCCGAGAGGAATCGTGGTGGAGAGCGGCGGCAATATGGCGCTTACGCCGTGGTACGCGGGGGGAGAGCTGTCGATCCAGGACGAGAGCTCGATGCTCGTGGCCGAGATGGTCGATCCGCAGCCGGGCATGAACGTTTTGGACTGCTGTGCGGCGCCGGGCGGCAAGGCGGCTCACATGGCCGAGCTGATGAACGATACGGGCCGCGTGCTCGCTTGCGATTTGCACGAGCATAAACGGGAGCTGATCGAGGCGCAATCGAAACGGCTCGGTCTTCGGACGGTCGAGACGATGACGATCGATGCGAGAAAGCTGCCCGAGGCGCTCGGAGGGAAGCGGTTCGACCGCATTTTGCTGGACGCGCCATGCTCGGGGCTCGGCGTCATTCGCCGCAAGCCGGACATCAAGTGGGCCAAGCAGCCCGAGGATGTGACGGAGATCGCCAAGCTGCAAGCCGAGCTGCTTGCCGGTATAGCGGCTCTTCTCGCCCCCGGAGGCGTTCTCGTATACAGCACCTGCACGATTTCGGAGGAGGAAAACGAGCGGGTTATCCGACGCTTTCTTCTGGATAATCCCGATTTTTCGCTGGAGCAGCCTCCGAAGCGCTTATTGGAGCGTTTGCCGGAGGGAACAGTCGCAGCAGACGGTACGGTCACCGTGCTCCCGCACCTGTTCGGTTCCGACGGATTTTTCATCGCCAGGCTGCGCAAACGGACCGAATAGGAATGGGAAACGGCCGGAAACTTTAGCTGCGCGGCCGGTTATGCTAAAATGGATTAGAAACGCAGCGGATTCGCGAGGAGCGGGCCGCGCGTGTTATACCGATATGTGAAATTTATCAACGGGTAGGGATGTTTTTGCTGAAACCTTTAAAACCGTTAAAACCATTGGAGCCTTATGTGCCCGAGACTTTATCGGCCTATGACCTTTCCCTGGAGGACTGGCAGGCATGGCTGAAGGAAAACGGCGAACAGTCGTTCCGGGCGGGGCAAGTATTCGATTGGCTGTATGTCAAGAGGGTCGGTTCCTTCGAGGAAATGTCCAACTTGTCCAAAGCTTTGCGGGATAAGCTGACCTCACGCTTCAAATTCGTATCGCTCAAGGAAATTGCCCGTCAGGAGTCGAAAGACGGCACGGTCAAGTTCTTGTTCGAGCTGTCCGACAATAACGCTATCGAGACCGTCATCATGAAGCACGATTACGGCAACAGCGTATGCGTTACGACGCAGGTCGGCTGCCGGATCGGCTGCACGTTCTGCGCCTCCACGCTGGGCGGACTGAAGCGGAACCTGTCCTCCGGCGAGATCGTCGCACAGGTCGTACAAGCCCAGCGGCTGCTGGATGCGACCGGCGAGCGCGTCAGCAGCATCGTAATTATGGGAATCGGAGAGCCGTTCGAAAACTATGAGGCGATGCTCAAGTTTTTGAAGCTGATGAACCACGAGAAAGGTCTGAATATCGGGCAGCGCCACATCACGGTGTCTACTAGCGGTATCGTTCCGAATATTTACAAGTTCGCCGACGAAAATATGCAAATCAACTTGGCGATTTCGATCCATGCTCCCAACGACGAGCTGCGCTCCAAGCTGATGCCCGTCAACAGGCGTTATCCGTTCGCGGAGCTGGTAGAGGCGTGCAAATATTATTTGCGTACGACGGGAAGGCGCATTACGTTCGAGTACGCTCTTATGGGCGGCGTGAACGATGCCGCGGAGCACGCTCAGGAGCTGGCGTCGGTGCTGAAGGACATGCTGCCGCTTGCCCACGTCAATCTGATTCCGGTCAACTTCGTGCTGGAGCGGGATTTCAAACGAACGGAGCGGGACGATATATTCGCATTCCAGCGTATTCTGGAAAAGCAGAATATCCCCGCGACGATCCGTCGGGAGCACGGCAGCGACATTGCCGCGGCTTGCGGCCAACTGCGCGCGCAGCACATGGAATCACAGTGAGGTGAGGGGAACATGCAAACGGCGCATCGTACGGATGCCGGACTCATCCGTCTGATCAACGAAGACCGGGCCGCGGTGAGAAACGAGTGGAACGGGTTTACCCTCGCTATCGTCGCGGACGGCATGGGCGGCCACCAGGCCGGAGAAATCGCCAGTCAGATGGCGATCGAGCTCGTCGAGACGGAAATGCGGACGGTCGGCACGGATATGACGGTGGAGGAGCGGAAAGAAGCGGTACGCCTCGCTATCGCAAAGGCGAACGATACGGTATTCGAATTCGCCTCCAAGCAAGCCCGTTACCAGGGGATGGGCACGACCGTTGTAGCCGCGCTGGCGACGTCCTACGATTTGGTTATCGGACATATCGGCGACAGCCGGGCTTATCTCGTATCGGGCGATTCGATCCGGCAATTGACGGAGGACCACTCGCTAGTGAACGAGCTGATCAAGACCGGCCAGATTACGCCGGAGGAAGCGAACGTCCATCCGCTGCGCAATGTCGTGACCCGGGCGTTGGGTACGGATAAGCAGGTCGAGGTCGACGTCATCCATAATGCTTGGCGGAACGGGGACATTCTGCTTCTGTGCAGCGACGGTCTTAGCGGACTTGTCGAGGAGCGGGAATTGTTCGAGATTATCGCGGCCCGGGAAGATTTGCAGTGGAAGGTGGATAAGCTTGTCGGTCGCGCGCTCGAGGAAGGCGGCGGAGACAATATTACGGTTGTGCTGCTCTCCAACGACGACGCTCAAAGCGCGTACGGAACGAACGATGCGGAAAGGAGGGGTGATGCATGATCGGTCACGTGCTGGGAGGACGATACGAGATTCTCGACCGCATCGGCGGCGGCGGAATGGCACTGGTTTACAAAGGACATGATATATTACTCAATCGGAAAGTCGCCGTCAAGGTGCTGCGCCAGCAGTACGTGCACGACGAAGAATTCATCCGCCGGTTTCGCAGGGAGGCCCAAGCCGCCGCATCGTTGTCGCATCCGAACGTAGTGAGCATTTACGATGTCGGCCAGGAAGAAGAAATACATTTCATCGTGATGGAATACGTCGAGGGCAAGACGCTGAACGACTTGATCAAGGAGCGGGCCCCCCTTCCCGTCGAAGAATCGATCCGGATCGCCGGTCAAATATGCGACGCGCTCGATCATGCGCACCATAATCAGATCATCCATCGCGATATCAAACCCCACAATATTTTGATCGGCAAAAACGGACGCGTCAAGGTGACCGATTTCGGCATCGCCCGCGCCGCGGACGCCTCGCAAATTACCCAGACCGGCTCGGTCGTCGGCTCGGTTCATTATTTTTCCCCGGAGCATGCCAAAGGAACGTTGACCGGAGCGCAATCCGACCTGTATTCGTTAGGCATCGTCCTGTACCAGATGCTGACGGGGCGGCTTCCTTTTCTCGGCGAGAGCCCGATCAGCGTAGCGCTGAAGCATTTGCAGGAAGATGTGGAGGAGCCCCGCAAAGTAAATCCGCTCATCCCGCAAAGCGTCGAAAATATCATATTGAAATCGATGCGCAAAAAGCCGGAAGAACGATACCGCTCGGCCAAAGAGATGATGCAGGATTTCGATACGTGCTTGACGCCCGAGCGCCGAAACGAACCGAAGATCACGTTTACTTCACCCGAGTACGACGATTATGACGATAACGAGAAGACGAGGGTACTCCCGGCGATTCGCGCCGATCATTACGTCCAGGATACGCCGGACGAGGACGAACCCGAGCCGGCGCGCAAGAAGAAGGGCTGGGTAAAGCCGGTCATCTGGACGTTCGTCATCTTGCTGCTGCTCGCGCTAATGTATATGGGGGTCCGTTATGTGAAGCAATCGCTCGAGGTTCCCGAGACGGACATTCCGAATGTTGTCGGCATGCCGGTGAAGGAGGCCGAGGAGAAGCTGAAGGCGCTCCAGCTGCAAACCAAGGTCGTCACGCAGACGAATGCGCAGGTCGCCAAAGATATCGTCATCCAGCAGGACCCGACGCCGGTGCGTGTCAAAATCAACAATTTGGTTACGCTGTACGTCAGTCTGGGACCGGAAAAGCAAAAAATGCCGGACTGGAAAGGCAAAAAGGTTGGCGATGTGATCAAAACCGAGCTCGTCCGACTAGGTATCGCCGAGTCGCAGATCGAGCAGAAGGAAGCGTCCGGCAACGAAGAGCCCGGGACGATTTTGACGCAAACCCCGGCACCCGACGAGGAATTCGATCCGAAGACGGTCGCCATCAAGCTGACGGTCAGCAAAGGCAGAGATCAATTCCCTATGCCGGATCTCATCGGATTGACCGAAGCGGAGGCACAGTCGAGGGCGAAGCTGAACGACTTGAAGCTGATCGTGGAGCAAGCGGGCACCTATAAGCAGCCTAGGGGAAAAGTATACGACCAATTCCCGTTCAAGCCGAAGGACAACGTATCGCCGGGAGCGGAAGTGAAAATATTCGTCAGCACCGGATATCCGGCCGACGCGAAAGAAGTGACCGTCTCCAAGGTCATTCCGCCGGCGGAAAAAGGCAAGGAAAGCACGATCGAAATTATATACAGCGACGCTCGCGGCGATGAGATCAAGTGGGGCAATCCGCGTAAAATTACCGATGCGCAAACGTTCGACATCCAACTGGTATTGTCTCCCGGCAAGGACGGTTCGATCACGTATATGCGCGACGGCAAGAGGTACGATGTCGATACGGTGCCATATTCGGGCAAGACGAGTTCCTCGACGGGCAATAACGGCGCTACCCCGCCGGGAAGCGGCGGACAACAGCAGCAGGGCGGAACGCAGCAGGGCGGTGCGGGCTCGGGTACCGGAACGAGCGGCACTACCGGAGCAACGAGTGGCGGTACGACCGGAACGACCGGCGCCAACAAGCCTGCTTCCGGCACTGTCCAGTCGGGCGGAACGACGGGCGGATCCCAAACGCCGCCCACGGGTACGACTACGCCGACGGGAGGAACAAACTGAATGCCCGAAGGCGTAATCGTGAAAGCGTTGAGCGGCTACTATTATGTATTACCCGCGCAGGCGGAAGCCGAACCGATCCAATGCCGGGCCCGAGGCATTTTCAAGAAAAAAGGAATTACCCCTCTAGTCGGTGACCGGGTCATGTATGAGGTTACGGAAAACGGCGAAGGAACGGTCGATGTGGTACTGCCTCGCACGACGGAGCTGATCCGTCCCCCGGTGGCGAATGTCGATCAAGCGGTGCTCGCATTCTCGCTCGCGGAGCCGGCTCTCAATCTGCAGCTGCTGGACAAATTTTTGGTGCATACGGAGAAGGCCGGACTCGAGACGCTTATTTGCCTGACGAAGCGCGATCTGCTTACGGAGGATGGATTGCTGGACGACCGATCGCAGGAGCAGCCCGCTTTGGACGAAGTAAAACGGTTATATGAAGGTATCGGGTATACGGTGCTGGTAACGAGCACGAGGACAAAGGAAGGCATAGCCGAAGCGCGTTCCCGATTGGCGGACCGGACCAGCGTCTTCTCCGGACAATCCGGCGTCGGCAAATCTTCGCTAGTAAATGCTCTCGTACCCGGACTTTCGTTGGAAACGAATGAAATCAGCTCGAAGCTGGGACGGGGGAAGCATACGACCCGGCACGTGGAGCTGATCGCTCTCGAAGGAAACGGAGGCGGACTCGTCGCCGATACCCCGGGCTTCAGCCAGCTCGATTTTTTGCAGATCGAAGTGGATGAGCTGTCCTCCTGCTTCGTGGAAATGAAGCGCGCTTCCTCCGGTTGCAAATTTCGCGGCTGTCTGCATCAGCACGAGCCGGGCTGCCGCGTATTGGCGGCGGTGGAGAACGGGGAAATCGCGTCGAGCCGCTACAAGCATTACCTCGTTTTTTTGCAGGAAATGAAAGAACGGAAACGGAGGTATTGACAGATGGCGGATTTGATAATTGCTCCTTCGATTTTGTCCGCGGATTTCGCCAAGCTGGGCGAAGAAATCCGCGATGTCGAGCAGGGAGGGGCGGACTGGATCCACGTAGATGTCATGGACGGGCACTTCGTGCCTAACATCACGCTCGGACCGCCGATTGTACAGGCGATACGCCCGCATACGCAGCTGACGCTGGACGTTCATCTGATGATTTCCAGACCGGACGACTATATCCGCGCCTTCGCTCAGGCCGGCGCAGACTATATTTCCGTACATGTCGAAGCTTGCACGCATTTGCACCGTACGGTCCAACTGATCAAAAGCGAGGGAGCCAAAGCCGGTGTCGTGCTCAATCCGGCGACTCCTCTCGCGACTTTGGAGCATATTGTCGAGGATATCGATCTCGTCCTGCTTATGACGGTTAATCCCGGCTTCGGGGGCCAGCGCTTTATCCCGTCGAGCGTGCCGAAAATTTCGCTGCTGAGAAGGCTGCTGGACGAACGCGGACTCGGACACGTGCATGTAGAGGTTGACGGAGGGGTCAACGAGGATACGGCGCCGCTCGTACGTCAGGCAGGCGCGAACGTGCTTGTCGCGGGGAATGCCGTATTTGCGCAGGACGATCGCGGGAGAGCCATTTCCCGCATTCGCAGCGCAGCCGGAACGGGAGGAAAGCTCTTGTGAGGAAGACCTTGATGCTGCTGCTCTGCAGTTTTTTGGCCGGGCATCTGCTATTGATTTTTTCGTGGCATGAATTTTCTATTTTTCGTTACATTTACTCGCTCGGCGCCCTGTTTATCGGCATCTATTATTTCAAATCGTTCGAATCCAAAGGATTGCGCATCAGCTTCGTGCTGATGTCGCTCGTATTTTGGGTGCTGCTCACGGTCGTATACGTCGCTGTGGGCAAAATCCCGATCCTGAATCTCGAACCCCCGGGATTGAAAGTAGAATAGCAACACGCGCCTTCGCGGTATGTTTTCCGGCAGGGCCGCATATAAATGACTACAAGAGTTGCCGCTCTTGTAGTTTTTTTGTCCGGGTCTTCACCTTTTCCGCAGGCGGCGAATAAGCTAAAGTCACGAGGTGAATCCGCGCGGCGGCGCGTAAAACGGGACAACGGCGGGCAATCGGGGCCGCGCGGAACATGCGAGGGAGGGGTAGAAATGAAATTTTATACGATTAAGCTACCGAGATTTCTGGGCGGTATGGTGAAAGCGATTTTGAACTCGTTTAGCAAAAGCTGATTTCTTCGGCCGGCCCGAAGACCCGAAGAAGGGAATTGAAGTACGACCGGCGACAAACAAAGACAGCATGCATCGTGCATACTTGCGTCTACCGTCGGATTCGCTCCATTGCGGGCGCGTACGTCGTCCGGTGCCGGCAGCGCCGCGCCTTGAAGCGGAATCGTCCAAGCGGGCGCATCGCTTCACTGGGCGCCGGGGGCGGTAGGAACGAAAAAAAAGCACCTTGTAACGGGTGCTTTTTGTCTATTCGCCTCGATCGATCGTGAAGCGACGTTTCCGGACGAATGCTTACACGCGCTCGACAAGGCCGGATTTCAGAGCACGGGCGCTTACATAAACGCGTTTCGGCTTGCCGTTAACCATAATGCGCACTTTTTGCACGTTAACGCCCCAGGTCCGTTTGTTGTGGTTGTTAGCATGGGACACGTGGTTGCCTTGGCGCGGGCTTTTGCCAGTAATAAAACATTTGCGGGACATGAATTACACCTCCTGAAAGCAATCATACCGAACACATACCCCAATATATTAGCATATGCCGTGTAGCCGCGTCAATTCCATGCTCTGCGGTTTTTGCATTTCTTTCTTTTGTCGATTATAGTAAAATGGAAGAAACGTTCCGCAATTATGCGAATCAAGTTGCCAGTCGCGTAGAAATCGATAGCAGCACAGATACGGATCGGGGAGGAATTTCGGCATGTCCATGCAGATCGACAACGAATGGGGTAAAATAATCGTTTCGAACGATTGTATAGCGGTACTGGCCGGACAGGCCGCATTGGATTGCTACGGATTGGTCGGCATGGCTTCGCGCAAGCAGCTGAAGGACGGCATTTCCGAGCTGCTCGGCCGCGAGAATTTGAGCCGTGGCGTCGAGGTCCGGACGGAGACGGACGGGGTGCATATCGAGCTGCACATTATCGTCAGCTACGGAACGAAAATTTCCGAGGTCGCGCACAACGTACAATCCAAAGTCAAATATGTGCTGAACGAGGTAGTCGGTTTGAAAGCCGATTTCGTGGACATAGTCGTGCAAGGCGTGCGTATCGCGCGCTAAGGCGGGCAACAAACGGCAAGCCGAGATGTATTCCGAGGGATGGGGGAGTTTTTTCTTGAGTAAGCGCTTTAAAAAGCTGAATGGCTCAAATTTTACCAACATGATGATCAAAGGCGCCGAAGCTTTACACGCCAATGTGGGAAACGTCAACGCCTTGAATGTATTTCCCGTACCGGACGGAGACACGGGAACGAACATGAATATGACATTGACTTCCGGTGTGGAGGAACTTAAGAAAAAGACGTCCCCGCATATCGGCAAATCGGCCGAAGCGCTGTCGAAAGGGCTGCTGATGGGAGCCCGCGGCAATTCCGGGGTTATTTTGTCGCAATTGTTCCGAGGCTTCGCCAAGGCGGTTCAGGATGCGGAAGAAATTGATGTGCAGCAGTTTGCCGCCGCCCTTCAGCAGGGCGTGGACACGGCTTACAAGGCGATTCTGAAGCCGGTCGAAGGGACGATCCTGACGGTCGCCCGCGAAGCGGCCAAGCATGGCTTGGCTTCCGTCCGTCGCAGCGGGGATATCGGAGAGCTGATGCGGGAGGTGCTGGCCAAGGCCAAGGAAGCTTTGGCGAAAACCCCGGAGCAGCTGCCGGTGCTCAAGCAGGTCGGAGTCGTAGATGCCGGCGGACAAGGCCTCGTACTGATCTATGAAGGATTCGTCGCCGCTTTGAACGGGGAAATGCCGGCAGGGAACGGTTCGATCGTGGCCGCGGGAAGCGTTCCCGGCAGCGTTACATTAGAGCATATCCACGCGCAAGCTCATATGGCGACCGAGGATATCGAATTCGGGTATTGCACCGAATTCATGATCCGTCTGGAGCCGGGAAAGACGACGGGAACGGTATTCGATGAGCCGTCGTTCCGGGACGAGATGGAGCGGCACGGCGATTCCGTGCTCGTCGTGGCCGACGACGACCTGGTGAAGGTGCATCTTCATTCGGAGCACCCGGGCGAAGTGCTGACACTGGCGCAGCGATACGGCGATCTGGTGAAGATCAAAATCGACAATATGCGGGAACAGCATTCCCATATCGTGGAAGGAAGCGCAGACCAAGCCGCAAAGGCCGTTCAGGTCCATGAGGCGTCCAAGCCTGCTTCTGCCGCGGAGTCCGTAAAGCCGTTCGGTTTCGTGGCCGTCGCGGCCGGAGAAGGAATAGCGGCGATTTTCAAAAACTTGGGCGCGGACGTCGTCCTGTCGGGCGGTCAGACGATGAATCCTAGTACGGAAGACATTGTCGGCGCCATCGAGAAGGTTCGGGCTGAAACGGTGTTCGTGCTGCCGAACAACTCCAATATCGTGCTTGCGGCACAGCAAGCGCGCGATTTGATGGAGCGCGCCGTCCTCGTTTTGCCGACGAAGACGATTCCGCAAGGGATATCGGCCATGCTGGCGTTCCAAGCGAAAGCCACGGCGGAACGGAATGCCGCTTCGATGGAAGAAGCGATCGGCGCCGTTCAATCGGGACAAGTGACTTATGCGGTCCGGGATTCGCAAATCGACGGGATCGACATTCGCGAAGGCGACTACCTCGGCATTCATAACAACAAAATCGTCGTCTCCGGCCCGGACCTGCTCGATACGTGCCGCAAGCTGCTGGACAGCATGATGGCGCAAGGCGGCGAAGTCGTATCGGTTATGACCGGCGAGGAAGCATCCGAAGCGGATACGGTCCGGCTCGCGGAAATCGTCGAGGAGACTTACCCCGACGCGGAGCTGGAAGTGCTCGCGGGCGGACAGCCGCTCTATTATTATTTGTTCTCGGTTGAATAAATTCAGCAATGGGAAGAGGGGACGCCGATGGCGAACGTCCGAATCGTAACGGACAGCACGTCCGATATTCCGGAATCGGTCCGGAAGCAATACGGCATCGAAATGGTGCCCTTGAAAGTGCATTTCGGCGCTGAGACGTTCTACGACGCCGTAACGATCCAGCCCGACCAATTTTATGACAAGCTGACGTCATCCGCGACGCTGCCTACGACATCCCAACCGTCCCCGGCCGATTTTCTGGACGTGTACAAAAAACTGGGCACCGATCCGGAGACGGAAATCATATCGATTCATCTTTCCTCCGCCCTTAGCGGGACTTATCAATCGGCGGTACTGGCCAAATCGATTCTGGACAGCAATACGAACGTGTCGGTCGTCGATTCGAAATCGGCCTCGTATGGAATAGGCTTGTTGGTCGTGGAAGCGGCCAAAGCGGCCAAGGAAGGGAAGAGCCGGGACGAAATTTTGGCGCAGCTCGAGAAGCTGCGGCAGGAAACCCGCATCTACTTCCTCGTCGGCACGCTGGACTATTTGCAAAAAGGCGGGCGAATCGGCAAAGCGGCCGCACTGTTCGGGTCGCTGCTGAATATTAAGCCTATCCTGACGATAGATACCGAGGGCGAAGTATCTTCTGTGGATAAAGTACGGGGAAGCAAAAAGGCGATGGGCCGCATTATTGAAATGTTGAAGGCGGACTTCGGCGACCGGAAGCTGCATATGACCGTGGCGCACGCCAAAACCAAGGAATCGGCCGATGAATTTACCGAGCTGCTGCGCGCCAATTTCAACATTGCCGAATGGACCTTTACGGATGTCGGTCCAGTAATCGGCACCCACGCGGGGCCCGGTACGGTGGCCGCGTTCGCGAGACCGGCGCCATGAGTACGGATTTGCATGCTCTCCCCGTCCGGTCCGTCTCCGGCGTCACTCCGGCCAAGGCGAAGGAACTGGAGGCGCTCGGAATCGACTCGGTCGCCCGCCTGCTCGAATATTATCCGTTCCGGTACGAGGACTATCGGATACGCGATCTGACCGGCGTGAAGGACGGGGAGAAAATAACGATTCAAGGCAAAATATACAGCGAGCCGAGCGTGCAAATGTATGGGCGCACCAAATCGCGCATGACGTGCAAAGTATATGCGGACCCGTTATTCATATCGACCGTCTGGTTCAACCGGCATTTCATGAAGGACAAGCTGAAAGCGGGACAGGAAATCGTATTGACGGGAAAATGGGACGGCCGCAGGCTGCAGCTTACCGTTGCCGAGTCGGAGTTTCCGGGAGGAAGCTCGTCTCAGTCGGGAACGCTGCAGCCTGTTTATTCGATTACGGGCGGAATTACGCAAAAATGGATGCGCAAGACGGTGCACCAGGCGCTTACCCAGTTCGGTGCGCTCGTAGCGGAAGCGATTCCCGCGGAAATCGCCGACAAATACGACTTCATGGCCCGCAAGCAAGCGGTGTACCGGATTCACCATCCGGACGATGTCGAGGAAGGCAAAAAAGCCCGGAGGCGGCTCGTTTACGAGGAGCTGTTTTTTTTCCAGCTGAAGCTGCAGGCGTTCCGCGCCATTCAACGGAAGCGTGCGGACGGAGTGGCCCATGTATTCGATAATGAGGACGTCCGCCAATTCGTCCGGTCGCTTCCGTTCAAGCTGACCGACTCGCAGAAAAAAGTGATCGCGGAAATTTTGCACGACTTGAAGGAACCATACTGCATGAACAGGCTGCTGCAGGGCGATGTCGGCGCGGGCAAAACGGTGGTGGCGGCCGCAGCTTTGTTCGCGACCGTCAAGGCGGGCTGTCAAGGCGCGCTCATGGTGCCGACGGAAATATTGGCCGAACAACATAAACGGTCGCTCGAACGGTTATTCGAGCCGTATGGCATCCAGGTCGGCCTGCTCACCGGCAGCCTGACCGACCGACAACGGCGGGATACGATCAACTCGCTGCATATGGGGCTCATCGACGTAGTCGTCGGTACGCACGCGCTCATTCAGGACGACGTGCTGTTCCGCAAGCTCGGACTCGTCGTAACGGACGAGCAGCACCGTTTCGGCGTCAACCAGCGCAGCGTGCTGCGGCGCAAGGGGATGAACCCGGACGTGCTGACGATGACGGCGACGCCGATTCCGCGCACACTGGCGATAACCGCCTTCGGCGATCTGGACGTGTCGACGCTCCGGGAGCTGCCTAAGGGCCGTAAACCGATCAAGACGTATTCGGTCGAACACGATAAGCTCGAACGCGTGGTCGGCTTTATCCGGCGCGAGGTGGCCTCAGGCAGGCAAGCCTATGTCATTTGTCCGCTGATCGAGGAGTCGGACAAGCTGGATGTGCAAAATGCGATCGATGTGCATGCGCAAATGTCCCACGCATTCCCCGAATTTCGCGTTGGCTTGCTTCATGGCCGCATGCATCCGCAGGAGAAGGACGAGGTCATGAGGGCGTTCAAGGACAATGAAGTGCAAGTGCTCGTCTCCACTACGGTTATCGAAGTAGGGGTCGATGTTCCGAATGCGACGATGATGGTGATATACGATGCCGTACGGTTCGGCCTGTCGCAGCTCCATCAGCTGAGAGGGCGCGTCGGCCGTGGGGAGCATCAATCCTACTGCATTCTGATCGCCGATCCGAAGAACGAGACGGCGAAGGAACGGCTGAAGGTGATGACCGAGACGAACGACGGCTTCGAGATCGCCCGCCGCGATTTGGAGCTGCGGGGGCCCGGCGACTTTTTCGGAACGAAGCAAAGCGGCCTGCCGGAATTCAAGCTGGCCGACATGATGAGCGACTTCGAAGTGATGGAGATGGCTCGCGACGATACGGCCGAGCTGGTGGCGAAGCCCGGGTTCTGGACGTCGGCGGAGACGCTGCCTTTGCGCGAGTTTTTGCACAGGGAGCAAATTTTGGATGGGGAACAGTTGGATTGAGCTATTGCAAAGCCCGGGCACTCGGGCTTTTTTGCTTTTATGCGCGCCTAGCCCCCGAATAGGCAATCGGTCTGAATCTCGGAATATGTAACAAATTCGGTTTCTCGTTTGTCTTATGGGTAAAACAAACGAGGTGATCCCATGAACAGATACGATGCGGCCGTGATCGGCGGAGGAATTACGGGGTTGACGGCATCCATTTATTTGAGAAAAGCAGGATTGTCGGTTATTGTGCTGGAAAAATCGGAGCTTTTGGGCGGCAGGGCCAAAACCGTGAAGAAAGATCATGCCTTGATGAACTTGGGGGTCCATGCGCTCTATCTGGATGGAGAAGCGGAAGAAGTTCTCAAGGAGCTGAACATTAACTTAACAGGAGCTTGCCCGCCAGCCTCGGCCATCGCCGTCTGGAATAAGAAGTCCTATCCTTTTCCGGCCGGCCCTCTCGCTTTGATGTCATCCAAACTATTCGATTTCGCGGGTAAACTGGATTTAGCCAAAATGATGATCAAGCTGCCCAAAACGGATCCGCGGCAAATGGACAACATGAGTATGCGAGAATGGGTGGAGAAAGAAATTCGGGATCCGATGGTCCGGCATGCCATCTATGCGGTCAGTCGGTCCAATACCTTCGTGCCGCATCCCGATCTTCTATCGGCAGGACCCGCGATCAGACAATTGCAGCGCACTTTGTCAGGGAAGGCGTTTTACGTGGAAAGGGGCTGGGGAGCTCTGGTCGAGCATTTGGAAGAAATCGCTTTGCAAACCGGAGTTGCCATTGCTACCCGCAAACACGTCGTTGAAATTGCGCATAACGGAAAAGTCTGCGGAGTACGTTTGAAAAATGATGAAACGATTCAGGTTTCGAACGTAATCGTTGCCGGAGGGCCGGGAGATGGATATGGGCTTGTCCCGAACGCCGAGCATACGAGCATGGCCAAGTGGAAAAATCAAGCAAGGCCGATTAAAGCCGCCTGCCTCGATGTAGTGTTGCGGAAGCTGCCAAAGCCAAAGCCCTCATTCATCGCGGGATTTTGGCTGGACCAGCCCATTTTCTATAACAATCCCTCCTCCGTTGTCAACATGAGCAGTGACGGATCAGTCGTGATCCATATGATCAAGCACCTTGGGGTGCATCCTGGCGAGCCCAGAGAGGACGAACGTCAGCTGGAACAGGCGCTGGATATGGTACAGCCAGGGTGGCGGCAAGAAGAGCTTGCCCGACAGTTTCTGCCTGCCATGACGGTAACCCATCATTTCCCGACAGTCGATTCGGCCGATTGCTGCTGCGGTCCTGATGTTCCTGAAATCCGCGGCTTGTATGTTGCAGGAGATTGGACCGGGAGAGGCGAAATGCTTGCGGACGCGGCACTGGCCAGCGCCAAAAGAGCAGCCGGAGCTGTCATTCGGGAGCATTACCGCACAAGTTCTTGACAGGAGGCGATAGGACGGAATGATTGTTGACTACGAAAAGTATAAACCGCTGTTGTTTTCCCTCGCCTATCATATACTAGGCAATGTTATGGACGCCGAAGACGCGGTTCAAGAGGTTTTCCTTTCCGTGCAAGAGAGGTCCGGGGATTCCATTCAAAACATGAAATCGTATTTATGCCGATCCGTTCATAATCGCTGTATCAATCTTCTGAACGCTGCAAGCAGGCAGCGCGAAACTTATATCGGGCCGTGGCTGCCGGAACCCTTGCTTACGGAAGGGATTCAGAGTGAAAATCCGTTGGAGAGCTATGTCAGGAAAGAATCGTTATCGACCGCTTATCTGTTGTTGATGCAGCAGCTTTCGGCCACGGAGCGTATCGTGTATGTGCTTCGCGAGGCGTTTCGGTTTCCGTTTGAAGACATAGCGGGCATAGTGGACAAAAGCAGCAACAACTGCCGACAACTTTATTATCGCGCCAAATCGAGCTTGGGCGACACGTCTAGCCGGAACGTTGTTGTTCCCGACAAAAAGAACCATCTTGTGGAGCAATTTACGCGTGCCTTGACGACCGGAAATATTGGCCTTATGGTCGACATTCTGTCAACCGAGAGCGTACTCTTCATGGATGGCGGCGGTAAAGTGAGAGTCGCCTTGCGTCCGATATACGGACCGGATTTTATTATGCGTTACTTTGAGGCGGTACGGCCGGATGTCCCCCCGTTTACAAGCGTCATTCAGGAGATCAACGGCCAGCCCGGGGTTATTCTTATAGCGGAATCGGGTACGTTCGCAGCCATAACCTTCGATTGGCTCTCTGACAAAATAGTCAAGATCTATACGGTAATGAATCCCGAGAAGCTCCGGCACTTTAACAAACAAATATGACTCGCAGGGACCCGTTCAGCAATTGTAGGCAAAATACAGGCACCTTCCTCATACAATGTACAATGGAAGAATTCGGGAGGTGTCCTGGTTGAGCTATCAAAAGTACGGAATCCCGCGGGAACTGGTGGAGCGAGTCAAGCTGAAGCTGAAAAATCCCGATACGAAAGACAGTGTCAAAATGGTATTGGACGGCGTCACCAAGGCGGATTTGCAGGACCGGGCCAAGGTCAAGTCGTTGCTTAGCAAGCTTACGAAAATACTGCATGAACCCGTATCGGAAAGCTTGGCGAATCAAATCGTGCAAATGGTCATCGACTTGAAGATCGATCCGAAAAATACGTTTCATCTGATCAAGCTGTGGGGGATGTTTCGGTAATAGGCGCGGCAAGGGATGACGGACGAGAACCGCTTCGTTCGGAATAAAGGGAAAAGCCGGCCGAAGCGGCCGGTCTTTCAATTGGCGTCGGGACGATCAACGCGTCGAATATCGTCCGAGCCGCCCATAAGACGGCCCTCGGCAAGATCCCGGAATTTCTCCACTCTGGAGAAGACGATGCGATTGCTGTCGTGAAAGCTGTTGGCCCCGTCGTAAGCCGTTCGTACGATATAAATAATGTCATTGCCGTCAAATTGAAAGTCGACGTACTGAAATCCGGTCCGTCTCTTCGATTCCTGGGAAGGGTACCCGAGGTCGTCGTGCAACAGCGCGGCCGCGAAGCGCCATTCCCGCAAATCCGGCGAGACGAACAGGGAGAGCGTTTCCCGTAGCACGTGCTTCGCCGGATCTTCGCCTTTATTGGACAGCGTCCAGTACAAGCCGGTTTCCGGATCTTTGCGGATCGTAAATTTATGCGTGCTACCGGGCAGCCATACGAAATCTTCGGCGGGGTCGAACTCCACCCGGTTGCCGCCGTCATATACCCGGACCATGGCGCATTTGTCGGTCACGGGCTCGGAGCAAATTCTCAGCATGTTATAAATTTGTCCGTCGGGTCCTTCCACGAGATTGCCCTCGATCCAACCCGCGCCTTTATTGTTCGTCCCCCATTCGGGAGGGTCCGCCTCCTGGTCGTATACCAGTTTGTTGCTCATCGTCCAATTGTCCGCCTTCAGCAAGTCGGCATCCGCGTCGCAAGAAATGACGAAGGAACGGAAACCGATCGGGCGTATGGCCGGATCCAAATCTTCGAAAGCGCGATACAGCCGTCCTCCGGCATTCAGTACGGGCATGGGGGCGCAATGATAATTGGGCGGTTCCATCCCCGGTCCCCCGCGAAACAGCAGTCCGCTAGACTCGTCGAGAGCTTGCGTCCACGTAAAACCGTCGTCTTCGCTTTTGCGGATGACGATATGGCCGAAGTCCCCTGTGGTCCCGAGCAAGAATAACTCGCCGCGGTGCAAAAACAGACTGCTCCAGAACGCTCTGGCAAGCTGAGTGACACAAGTCCAAGATAAGCCGGCGTCGTATGAATGGTAAATGCTAGTTAGCGTTTCCCTGCCTTCGTAATCCTTCGGACTTCCTTTGCCGAAATAATCGTGCGAGGCCACTAACGTACCGCCGGGCAGGCGGACGATGCTTGGGCTGCCCAGAAACGTTTGCGTCGCCCGGTCCTGGTACCGGATTTCGCTAATCCACTGCTTCATCGGTTATCCATCCTCTTCTATCCATTTGGCGCCTTGGCCGCAAACGGCCGTGCTTTCCGACAGCGCCTTACTTTTTCTTCGCTTTCTCGGTTTCGACCATCTTGTTGATTTCTTCGTCCGCCTGCCTAAGCGACGTGTTGAGGTCGGTTTTATCCGTGTAAAACAACTCGACCTTTTTCTCGATAATGTCCCGGTTCGCTTTTGTATCATACGCTGTTTTGGCATATGGGGGAGCGCTGCGCAGCGAGAGTACGGGAGCCAAATCGATTCCTTTGACCAACGGGTTATCTTCGTATAGCCGCTTCTTCACGGACGGATTGGCCAGCGCCGGCGGATTTCCGAGCTTGGCAGCCATCGTCTGCACCTCGTCGGAGAGCAGATAGGCGATCAATTCGAAGGCCAGATCCGGGTTTTTGCTGCCGTTCGGAATGACGAAGCCGTCCGAGAAGATGCCCGGCCCGATACCCGGCTTCTCTTTCCATACCGGGAACGTACTGATGCCCCATTCCAGACCTTCCTTCGCGGCTAGAGCGAAATCGGCGTCTCCGATCAAGACGAGGTGGGGGAACATGGCCAAGTTTTGGTCTTTGAGAAAGGCTGTTCTTCCGTCGCTAAACTTGGCGTTTGGCGGGTAATTGCCCGGAATCCCATAGATGCTCTTGAACATCCGGAATACGTCTTGCCACTGATTGTTCGTCAGCAGTACCGACTTGCCCGTCGACCCATCGATAAATGGCAAGGAAAGTTGGGTTTGCAGCCTGTTCACGTTGATGCCTGCGCTCAGCCCCCTGTAGTTGACGCCGTTCTCGGTCCGGGTCACCTTCTTGGCGAGTTCGACGGTCTCTTCCCACGTCATGCCGTTTCTCGGATAGGAGACACCGAATTTGTCGAAGATCGTTTTGTTCCAATGCAAGGCAAAGGAAAAGCTGCGGAACGGCATGAACAGCAGCCCGTTTTTTTCGGAGAACGAGCGGATGCTGCTGACCATCTCCGGTTCAAGACGGTTTAAGTCGAATTTATGCTTTTTGACGAGAGGATCCAAATCCGACGGCCAGCCTACATCTTTGATGACGTCGATATTCGTCAGCCCGTCCCAGATGAAGTCCGGAGTATCCCCGGCGGCGATAAGATCGGAGGGCTGCCGGCCCGCTGCGGCATCGACCTTTTTAACCGTGATGTGCGGGTATTTCGCTTTGAGCGGGTTCTGAATGTACTTGACGAAGTCATCGTCGGTGAGCAGCGTCTTCGCATATAGCGTTACGGTAACCGGGTCACTGCTTGCCGGTTTGACGGGTTGAGCGCTTTCCTCCGTATTCGTCGGATTGCCTTTTCCTGCGCAGCCGGCCAACACGAAGCCGATTGCAAATAAAGTCAACATCGGTTTTTCCCATTTACGGAACAAGATTCGTGCACCCCCAATATTATTTTTCTTGCTGTTTTCCTTCATGGATACCCGTTTCCCGCTCACATCCGCAAGCGAATTCAGTCAGACTGCCGCTTTGACGGATTCTGATTCCGGACATGTTCCTCCTTTCTGGGAAAGCGTTTTCCTGATTTCGCTTTTATTATAAAAAAAGTTGGCGTATAATGCCTATATCAATCTGCTTGCTACATTCACTATTTGGCTACGAATACGAGGTGACGACGGATGGAGCCACTACGGCTGCTCTTGTGCGGTTATTCTTACCATACCCAACCTGCCGCTTATTTGCAGGATCGGGAAGGACTGCCGCACTATTTGTTCCGTTTGCAAACGGAAGGCTATTGCCAAGCGCTGGTCGATGGCGTATTGACCACATTGGGGCCGGGAGATTTGCTGCTGTACAAGCCGGGAGACCGGTATGAGCTCGCATTTGCCCCGATGCCCAATGAGCTGGGTCAAACGGCGGTGTATAGCGGCGACTATTTCTTGTCTTGTACCGGAGATTGGGTCGGGGAGTGGTGGAAGAGAACGCCGAAAATGCAAAGGACCCAAATCCATCTCGATGAGAAGCTTATTTCGCTATGGCGGCATCTGGTGTTGGAGAAGAGGAAATACCGGATGGGGGAAGAGAACGAGGAGTTGCTCGGTTACTTGCTGCGCGCACTTTGCCTATGCATCGAACGCGCCGTATTGGAAACGTCGGCGCCTCACGGCCGCTCATTTTCCGCGGTCCGCATGAAAACGTTCATTCAGGAGAATGCGATGTTCCCCTTCAAAATCGAGGCGGTCGCTCGACATGTCGGGCTCAGCGTGTCGCGTGCCGTTCATTTGTTTAAAGAATGCTTCGGCTTTTCGATTATGGAATATACGAAGCAGGTTAGGCTCGCCGCCGCGATAGAACGAATCAAATACAGCAAAATGCCGTTGGAGCAAATAGCCGAGGCGTCCGGCTTTGCCAGCTACAGCTTTTTTTATCGGGTGTTTCGGGAGAAGTACGGCATCTCCCCATTGGAATACCGCAGGCAAGCGTGGGAGTTGGGCGATGTGAAGGTGGATCCGGCTCGTTAGCCTGTAGCGTGAGAAGTTAGGCGGGCCAAGGTTGCGGTAAGCCTTTGTTCGCGCAGCAATCATTCCAAGCGTAAATAAGGTGGAGCTTGAAGAAAATCGACGACCATGCGCTTCGATTCGCGTACAGCGGGTAATGGAATATAGACAAGGATGAGGCGAGCTGCAGGCTTGCTACATCCATTACCCGAGGGAGGAGCGAAACGATTATGAATCCGGTACATGTTACGATCTTATATTACAGTTCCACGGGAACGAACTATAAAATGGCCAAGGCGGCCGAGGAAGCGGCCAAGCAGCAGGGGGCCGAGGTCCGGATAGTCCGCGCGGCGGAGTCGGCTCCGGAAGAGGCGATATCCGCCAATCCGGCATGGAAAACCCATATGGAGGAAACGGCTTCCGTGCCCGTAGCCTCTCTGGATGACTTGACGTGGGCGGACGCCGTCATCATCAGCACTCCGACGCGCTTCGGCAACGTTGCCGCCCAGATGAAGCAGTTTCTCGATACGACGGGTTCGCTATGGGCAAAAGGGAAGCTTGAGAATAAGATCGCTACCGCGATGACCAGCGCAAGCAACAGTCACGGCGGGCAGGAAGCCACGCTTCTCGCCTTGTATACCAGCATGTTCCATTGGGGAGCGATCGTCGTCGCCCCGGGTTATACGGACGAAGCGATTCGGGCTGCAGGGGGCAATCCGTACGGTACGAGCGCGACGGTGAACGATGACGGGAGTTTTGATCCGAAAGTGCTGATGGCGGCAAAGCATCAAGCGAAGCGCGCGATTACGATCGCAAAGGCGCTGAAGAATGGACTGGGCGCTTAAGGCGGAGGTGGCGACACTTCGTTTGCGTAAAGTTACTCATGTTCGTGGAGTAAAAGGGATAGCCGATTATGGTTATTCTTTTTTTTGACTGAAAGGTTAGCTCATCTTCGCTCGGAGTATTCCGATTCGAAGCATTGCGGAACGGTGTTCCGTCAATGCCGCGATTTCCGGAATATTTCCGGGCTTAGCGGAATTGAGTTCCGTTAGTACTGCCTTTCGGGGGAGAAAAGGGATGCAAACGGCGAGATAGCGGAACGCTGTTCCTTTATTTTGCGGTCGAGAACCGGTCTAGGGTAAATAGAGGAAGCTAGATCCGTCATTCCTCCGCTTTAATTAGGGAAAAGAGAGCCTTCGGCGCGCATCGACAATAACGAATATATCATGATATATTATTATGAATAGAGAAGATGAGCATACGGGCAGGAGGCAGCCTCATGACCAACGATACATCGTCCAAACCGATGTACGAAAAAATATTCGAAGAAGTGAAGCAGCGCATCGCAACGAAACAGTACGAGACCGGCGAGCGGATACCGTCGGAGAAGGAGCTGGCGGACGAATATGGCGTCAGCCGGATTACGAGCAAGAAGGCGCTCGAAATGCTGGCGGGCGAGAAGCTCATCGTGCGAAAGCCGGGACGAGGCTCGTTTGTCGCCGATCCGGAGGTCGACTTCGCGGATTCGGCCGCGAATCCGGACCGGGGAGCGGGGCAGCCGGCACGAAGTTTCGGCAAGCCGGAGCTCGTTACGATCGGTCTCATCATGACCGATTTCGGAAACAGCTACGGAACCGGGCTCGTCTATGGCATGGAGGATGCTTCGCGGGAGCGCGATTGCTATCTCGTCTTGCGCCGGTCGTTCGGAATAGCGGAAAACGAGGAGCAATCCATCCAGAAGCTGCTGCAGCTCGGCGTTGGCGGCTTAATCGTTTTTCCGGCGCAGGGCGAATATTTCAACTCCGAAATTTTGAAGCTGGTCATCCGGAAATTTCCGCTCGTGCTTGTCGACCGGCATTTGAAAGGAGTCGCCGCCACTTCGATCAGCACCGACAATGTGACAGCGGCGAAGCAGGCGACGGAATATTTGTTCGGGCTCGGGCATTCGCATATCGCGTTCGTATCGCCGCCTCCCGCCGACACGACGGCCGTGGAGGAGCGAATCGAAGGCTTTATACGCGCACACGCGGAGCGGGGAATTGTCGTGAACAAGGAGCTGTGGGCGAGCGACCTGACATCGACGCTGCCGGACTGCTTCCGCAAGGAGAACATCGACCGGGACATTGAAGGATTGATCGATCATCTGAAGAGCAAGCCCGCGATTACGGCCGTATTCGCGACCGAATATAATCTCGCGCTGCTGGCCAAGACGGCGGCGGAAAGAATCGGGCTGCGCATCCCCGAAGATCTCTCGATCGTGTGCTTCGACAGCCCGGCGACACAATGGGGAGGCGGGTATGCGTTTACGCATATGCGTCAGGACGAAGAGCGGATGGGCCGGCTTGCGGTCGAGCGCATTTTGCAAATTCGCGAGGGCGTGTCCGTTCCTAATCGAACGATGCTGACGGCGGAGCTCGTCATCGGGGAGTCGACCGGACCCGTCAAAGCGTAACGCTCCTTGTTTTAGCGGCTTGAATAGTCATGTAATGAAGCTCCGTTCCGGCAATGGGGCTTTTTTGCGCTGTGAAAGAGGTTTTTAGTGTCATATTAGCTTTGCATATTAGTATATCAATTAATTATATTGACATATTAACATTGCGATAATATACTGGGTTTGTGAAAGCGATTAACCTGATCACTGTCAACAAAAAAGCAAATCGGGCTCGTTCTAGAAGAAATGCGGATTTCGGCATGGACGAGCGCAGATCGTCGGAACGTTCCGAGGCTAAAATGAAAACGGTTTCATGTGGAGGGCTCGTTTTCAACCGGACCAAGCGAACGTCCTTATGCCGGCTGGCCCGTTAGCCGTGGTAAAGCGCTAACCTGACGCAATCCGGGTTCGTCTACGTCACACCGGGTTTAAACGAACGAACCCAAACACATCGGGAGGAGAGAGACAACCGAGATGAAGCATTCGGTGCAAGCGCAGGGATTATGGGGAAAACGGGCTGACGAAGCGCAGAATGCTCTGGAGCAAATGTTTTGGAACGAATCGCTCGGCATGTACGATATCGAAATTCCGCGATCGGCCGAATCGGATCAAACCGTCTTCCATTACTGGTGGATGGCGCATGCGGTCGATGTGCTCGTAGACGGATTATTGCGTACGAATAACGAGCGTTACTTAGTCCGTCTCCGATCGTTATACGACGGCATTGTCAGGCGCAACGGAGGCGCTCTGCCGAACGAGCTGTACGACGATATGGAGTGGATGGCGATTGCATGGCTTCGGGCTTACGAGGCCACAGGCCAAACGCTCTACAAGCAAGCGGCGCTCGTGCTATGGGACGATATCGTTACCGGATGGAACGAACAGCTGGGCGGGGGCATCGCTTGGCGGAAGTCGCAGACGGATTATAAAAACACGCCGGCCAATGCTCCGGCCGTCATATTGGCCGCCCGTTTGTACCGCGCATTCGGGCGAGAGGACCATCTCGCTTGGGCGCACCGCATCTACGCGTGGCAGCGCATCAATCTCGTCGATCCGGCGACAGGCTTCGTCTGGGACGGTATGAATCGTACGGGAGACGGGAAGATCGATCAAGATTGGAAATTCACCTATTGCCAGGGCGTCTATATCGGAGCGGCCGTCGAGCTGTATCGGATTACCGGCGAACGAACATATTTGGCCGATGCGATTCGCACCTATGACACGGCGAAGCGGGAGCTCGCCGATTCGGCGACCGGCATGCTGCCGGACGAAGGCCGCGGCGACGGCGGGCTGTTCAAGGGCATTCTGGTCCGATATGCTGCCGAGCTCGAGTTTGCCGCGCCGACGGGCACCGTCGATGCCGCCTGGTTTTTAACCGCGAACGCGGACCGGTTGTGGCTAAGCGGCAAGTCGCCAGATGCCGCGCTGTTCGGCACGGATTGGTCGGCCGCCCCGGAAGGCGGAGTACCGCTTAGCGCCCAGTTGAGCGCGATGAAGCTGCTGGAACAGGCTGCGCGGTTCGAGACGCGCGGGATAGCGTCGGCCACGTGAACGTTCGCCGAGACGGTGAATCATAAAATGTTGAAAGGGGAATTGCCATGTTGTCACGCCATAAAATAACGATTGCCGCCGGTTTGGCGATTTTGACCGCTTTGACTTCCGCTTGCACGAAATCGACGGAAGATACTCCGGGCAAAGCGGAGCAAGCGGCCGCGAGCGGCGAGCCGGTGGAATTGGTATTTTTCTCGACCAGCCGCGACTCGGAGGAAAGCTTCGATCAAAGATTCGGCGAAGCGATCCGCAAAAAGTTCCCGAACTACACGATCCGCTATATCGCGGACAATGGAAACACGCTGGACGACTTGATGCTGACCGGACAGTCGTTCGATATCCATTGGGATTCGATCGGCGTACTGGCAAAGCCTTTGCTCAACTACAATTTTCAATACGATATGACCGGTCTGATCCAAAAGCATCAAATCGATTTGTCCCGGATCGAGGAAATGCCGCTGGACGCCATGAGAAAGCTATCGAACGGCGGATTATACGGCTTGCCGGTGACGAATAACAACCTTGCTCTGTTCTACAACAAAGATTTGTTCGACAAGTTCGGAGTACCGTACCCGAAGGACGGCATGACATGGGATGACATTCTCGATCTGGCCCAACGGATGTCCCGCAGTGAAGGCGGCGTCCAATATATCGGCTTGGGAATGTCCCCGCTCCATATGATGCGCATGAACGAGCTGTCCGTTCCTTATATCGATCCGAAAACCGGTCAGGCCGCGGTCAATACCGAGCCATGGAAGAAGTTGTTCCAGTCGGTATTCGATCGGGTAGCCGCACAGCCCGGGTTCAAAGAGTTCGTTCAGCAAAAAAATTATTTTCCCGGCAACGACTTGCGTGAGCTGACCAAAGATAAAGTGATGGCGATGTCGATCTTCCTGTCCGGCTACAGCGTACGACCGAAGGATATGGGGGACGTGAACTGGGACATGGTCTCGCTGCCGACGTTCAAGGATGCGCCGACCATAGGCTCGCAAGCGTATCCGACGTACTTCTCGGTGACGAAAATGAGCAAGCATAAGGATGAGGCGGCGGAAGTCATCAAATATTTGACCTCGGACGAGTACCAAATGGAGATGTCCCGCAAAGGCATGATGACCATCCTGAAGGATCAGGCGATCAAGAAAGCTTTCGGCGCCGAGGCGCAGGAAAAGGTTAAAAATTATTATTCGGTTTTCGTGAACCAGTTCGCCGCCACTCCGGTCAAAACGAAGTACGATTCGCAGGCGGAAGGGCTGCTCTACAAAGAACTATTCGAATACTTGAAAGGAACGACCGATTTGAACAGCGCTTTGAGGAAGGCCGAAGAAGAAGTGAACAAGATGCTGGCCGAGGAAAAAGCGAAAAGCAATTGAGCGCTTCCGTTCCGGGCCGGACTGTGCCGGAATTATAACGGATGACGAAAGTCATGCGAGGGGTCCCGCCTCGCCACTTGAAAGGCTCCCTTTCAACAGCGCGCGGAACAAGAACGTTCGTTATTTTTTGCGAAGGGAACGAAAAGTTCCTTTATTACGTGCGAAAGACGGGGAAACAGCGCAAACGGAACGATGAATTCCTTTATTGGAGCAACACGGCCCTCAAACGACCTTCAATCTGCCGATAAAGGAACGAATCGTTCCTCTACGCCCCATTTTAGCGGCTCTCCGAAGAAATAGCGGAGCTTTTTGTTCCGCGTTGCTCGACCTATCAGAACCTTTAAGTTTTTATCGTGCTAAAGTGAAATCGTATTCCTTTACTTGACCGAAAGTTGGCAACTTGAAAGTATGGTCGAAAACGACACGATTTCAACGAGCGGCTGGAGCCCGATACCCATTCCCTCCAACGCGCTGACGTTTGGGTTTGCACACCAAAGGACCGTCCGGGCGTTTTTCCGGACGGTTTTTCTTATTGATACGGATCTCGGAAAAATAATGCGATCGTCATTTCAGATTTTTGTGCTACAATGCTACGATAAGGGATACGGGCATAAGCGAAAAAATCGGATGACGTACGGATCGCAATTGACATACAGCGTGCAACGAGATGGAGGCCTACTTTGTCGGACAACCAATCCAGAACGAACTATTTCATCTTATTATTCGTCGTCTTCGGCGGATTTCTCATATTCGGATTTTCCGAAAATATTAAAGGACCGGCCATTCCGAGAATGCAAGCGGATTTCCGGCTGGATGAGGCCCAGTTAGGCGTACTGCTGGCCTTGAACTCCCTCGGTTATTTGGTCGCCTGCTCCTTCACGTCGGCATTGTCCAATAAAATCGGCATCAAATGGACCGGAATCGCCGCATTCGTCTCCATGGCAGCAGCCGGCGTATTGATGTACATATCGACGAGTTACGCTTTTTTGTCCGCTTCCTACTTTCTCATGTATATCGGCAACGGCATGCTCGAGATCGGACTGGCCATAATGGCAGCCAGAATCTTCACCAAAAATACGGGGACGATGATGAACCTCTCCCATTTTTTCTATGGGCTCAGTTCGACGGCGGCTCCTATTATCGCGGCATCGATGATGGGATGGAACGTGCTCGGAGGCGAGCTTGGCTGGCGCGGCATGTACGTGATCATGCTGTCCTTGTCACTGCTGCCTATCATTCCTTCCCTGCTGGGGAGGTTTCCGGCAGATCAAGAGGAGAAGCGGGACCGGACTTCGTTTCGCAACCTAGCCCGCGATCCGATCGCTTGGCTGGTCGTCGCCATTTTATCGTGCGGGGTCGTATCCGAGCTGGCGGTCGGAAGCTGGCTTGTCAACTTTTTGGAGAAGGCTTACGGGTGGACGATAGACGAAGCATCCCGCATGCTGTCCGTCTTTTTTGTATTTTTTATGTTATCCCGTCTATTATTCGGCCCCGTCACGGACAAAATCGGCTATACGCGCTCCGTCATGATCGCCTCGGCTTTCTCGGGAATATGCAGCCTGGCGGCTATCGCGATCGGGGAACGGGGAGCCATTTTATTCGCGGTTGCGGGTGTCGGCATCGCCCCGATATACCCGACGGTAATGGCGCTGCTCGCCAAACGATATCCGAACGGAACCGGCACGGCGATTACGTTTACGGTAACGCTTATGGGAGTCGCCAGCGTCGCGGGCAATCTTTTCATCGGCTACATCATCGATTTCGTTCGCCGGCTCGCTTCCCGGCAAGGCGCGATGGAAAGCCAATTGATCGGCCTGCAGGCCGGATATGCGGTCATTGCCATACTCGCCCTGCTGTGCTCGGCATGCTGCATCCTGCTGTACGTCATACTCCGCAAACGAAACGAGGTCGTTTAATTTTCATATAGCGCTAGGTGAAAAGGCAGCAGCCGACCCGACTCTGCAGAGCGAGAGTCGAGTGGCTGCTGTCGGTTTGGCCTACAGAAACCTTTGTAGATGCTCAAAGCGGCATATCATTGTTGAAATACGATGCAAACCGAGGCGACCGAGCTTGCACCAACGCCGAATTCGACAAATTCGGCGTTGGACCCGATAAATAAGCCGCCGGAAGCTTTGCGCTCGTTGGAGTCGACGAAATAAGCTTCGGTCGCGGGTTTGAACAGCTGAAGCTTGACCTTGGTGTCCCGACCTTCCGTCTCGTACACGCGGACGATCCAACGGTTGCCTTCGGGCTCCTCCGGCATTTTGACCGCGGAAATGGCGACTGTTCCTTCCGTCAGCTTCAGGAAGCTCGCGTCACAGGGCCGGGTACCGGGGCGAGGCACTCCGGACAATACGCTCAAAGGATGGTTGAATCGATAAGCCGTCTCCGCCAGCTCCCGGTTGGAAGAGGACGGGCCAGCTACGCATACGGCCAATCCGATCTTGTGCGGATTGCCCAATTCCGGATACGGATCGGGATCGAACGAGCTGCGGATTAACGACACCGACAACGAGTTGTCCGTTCCGCGAAAGCCGTATTTGTTCGTAGTCACGATCATGACGGTCGGCTTGTCCGGTTGTAGGCGCATTCCGAGCGCCCAGCTGTTGCCGGGCACGTCCATGTCGAGCGGCTTGCGCACTATGGTGCCGAACGGTATATCGTACTTGTACGACGGGCTCTGGTAGGCTAGCGGCCAGTGGAAGCTCAGCTGCGGGATGCCCGTCGCTCCTTTGCCGATCTCGTGCCAATCGCATTCGATGCCGAACTGAAGCCGCGGGCTGTTTCGGTCGAGGGACACGGACACCTTCAGGGCGGAGCTGCCGAACTGTAGCTCGTATTTCAGCGACTGACGGACGTTGCCCCGGTGCTCCATCTTTATTTTGACGTTCTCGTGTACGCTCGCGATGCTCATATAGCGGCCTACCCGCCATGCGGTCATTCCTTTGCTGGCGTCCTCCCGAATGAAACGGAACATGCCGGCCGGACGCGACCGGTCGATCAGCTCCGTACCCGTCGCCTTATCGATCATCGATACGACGGTTGCGTCGAATGGACTGAACGCCACCCGGAGAAGCTCATTTTCCAGCACGAACGATTCTTCGCGCTCCACCCTCGGATCTGTCGGGAAAAAAGGCCGGACGGCTTCTTCTCCGAGCGCAACGGTATAGGTAGCATATCCGCAAGCCGGAACCTTGGCCTGAATGAGCAACCGCATATAATGATGTCCCCAATGTGTATGAAAGCCGTTGTCGAGCAACTGATGCGCGACGGGATTGCCAAAGCTGTCCTTGACGACGAGCGTGCGGATCGGACTGCTCCAATCCCAGATCACGAGCTCTGCCGATTCCTCGCGATCGTACGCCGAGGGATTGAACAGATGGACGATTCGCGTATGGCCGCGTCCTCGCTCGACCTGCGTTATTTTGAATGCCTGGGTGCCAAATCCGACGCCGGCCCCCTCCGATACGGTCAGCTTGTCGCCCGGCTCGCCCAGTCCGGACGTATCGATGCCGGCGGCAATATGCTCCATGGCCAGCTTGCGGTTCGTATTGGCGATTGCCATCGTATTTTGAAACAAGCCGAGCGCGTGCTCCCGGGTTTCGATTACGCCGGAGCCGGGCAGGATGTCGTGGAACTGATTGAACAGCACGTTTCTCCACGCTTCTTCGTATGCGGCTCCGGGATAAGAGGCGCCGGATAACGCCCCTGCGGCAGCGCTGAACAGCTCCGCCTCGTTCAACGACGCTTCCCCGATCCGGTTTGCCGTCTTGATGCGCGTCTGGGAAGTGTAGCAGCCGGTAAATACGAAATTTTGCTCGTCTTGGATGACAGGCAATTTCTCGCTGACCGTTTCGAGCAGCCTGTAAAAATCGGCGAACGTTCCGAAGCGGATATTCGGATAAATCGGCCAGCCGTCCATATCGCGCAGCCGCTCCAAATCGCGTCTCGTCGGCCCGCCTCCGTGATCCCCGACGCCATACACGTGCAGATGCGTCTTCAGTCCGGTTTGCCGGCATATATCGGGCACATACGAGCCGAGAATCGGCTGGATGAAGTCGTTGTACCAGGTAGGTTCACGGTAGCCGATGATCGAATGGCCCGACGGCGCTTCCCAGCGGTAGGCAACGGGTCCGTCGCTTCCGCGGCAATTGTAGTAATAGCGGACCCCTCCGTTTGCGAGTATTTCCGGTACATGAAGGCTGTGACCGAATGTATCCGGCTCGAAATCCAGATTGAGCGAGCCGGCGTCGATATCGAGCAGCCTCGCCAAATATCGTTTCGCATAGAGCATTTGCCGGGTCAGGCTCTCGCCGTTCGGCATGTTTTTATCCGCTTCCACCCAATGCGAAGCCGTCACCTCCCAGCGCCCCTCATGAACCCTTCGTTTGATCTCTTCCAGCATAAGTGGCGCATATTGTTCGACGATCCGGTAAACCGCCGCCTGCGATTGGGAGAAGACGAAGAACGGATATTCCTCCATCAGATTCAGCATCGTCCGGAACGTATCCAAAGTTACCGAGACGGTCTCGTCCCAAGGCCACATCCAATTCATATCGATGTGCGCATGCGCTACGCAAAGGATATCGTAGCTTTTGGCCTCGGCGGCGAGATCGTTCAGCAGCTGCTCGGCTTCCAAGGCCGTTTGCTTGGCGATGACGCCTTCTTCGGCAATTCGCCCCTCCACATAGGCCAGCGCCGTTTCGATAACGTCTGTATAAGCGCCTGCTTTTCCTTTCGAGATTTCATTGGCATAAACCAATTGCGATAAAATGCGTTCTCCCCAGTAGCCGGGGTGCGATTTGATTTTCTCGTCCCAATAGCTTGTCGGAACCGCACCGAGAAGCTGCCGAAGCCGCGAGTCGATCGATTTCATATGCATACCTCCATACAAATTAGAATATCAATATATAAATATACCAAAAAGGTATTTTTAGTTTACTTTAAATGCCAATCTGTGTAAACTGTAATTATACGACGCGATAAAATTGTATATTGGTATTTTTGTGTGCTACACTTAAGTCCGTTGCTATATAAGTTGAACTAAACTATCAGCTTTGGATAAACCAAATGCAATGGAAGGGAATTGCCTTGTAAGCAAGTTTTGGATTTGAGTTTCAACATTCCGAGGGCCTATTCCATCAAGGAAATTCAAAAAAATTCAAAACAACTTGTCTGAAGCTGAAGGGTAATCCCTTCTGGAATGGAATGAACACGAAATGCTTTAGTTCAACTTATATAGCGAAAACGAATGAACGGAGGAGCAAGCGTCAGTGAAGTCGGATACGAAACGCATACCCTTATATTCACGGATAAGAGATTATATTCTGGAGCAAATACGACGGGACAAATGGCGGGCCAACGATCAGCTGCCGACGGAAGCGGTATTGGCCGGCCAATTCGGAGTCAGCCGGTTTACGATCAAAAAAGCGTTGGCCGAACTGGTGGAGGAAGGACTCGTATATCGCGTTCAAGGCAAAGGCACTTTCATCGCCACGACAATAGCCGGGCAGTCCGGTATCCTTGACGGAGAGGAGCAAGGGGAAGAGTCTTCCCTGCGTCCGGTCGTCTTTATCGCCCCGTCCATCCAAAGCTCGTTATCGTCGCGCATCATGCTAGGAGCGGAAGAGCAGCTGACCGAGCGCGGCTACCAGATCATGTATCGCTCTTCGCTGAACGATCGGGAGAGAGAGCGGCGCATTTTGCGGGAGAGCGTCCGGTTGGGCGTCAAAGGCATCCTTATTTTTCCGGTGGATGGGGAATCGTATAGCGAGGAGCTGCTGCGCCTGTCGCTGAATCAATTTCCCGTCGTCGTGATAGATCGTTATCTGCGCGGAGTAGAGACGAATTGCGTCTGTTCGGACCATGCCGGAGGCGCATGCGAAGCCGTCTCTTATTTGATCGAGCAAGGGCATTCGAAGATCGCATACGTCGCCGTACACGGGAGAACGACGACAAGTTTGGAGGACCGGCTGAGCGGCTACGAACGAGCGCTCGCCAGCCATCATATACCGATCGATCATCAGCGCTGCTTATTCGAGCTGTTGGCGGACCGGCAGCAGGATGGGGCGGTGCCGGAGACGAAAGCGCTCGTACGCGCGTTTCTGGAACGGAACCCCGAGACGACTGCCGTGTTCGCCGCGACGGTAGCTAGCGGGCTGGCCGTATTGGGAGCGGCCGAGGAGTTGGGCATACGCGTTCCGGAGCAGCTATCCGTGCTGTTTTTCGACGATTATGAATATTCCTCGTTCTCCCGCATTCCGCCGAGCTGCGTCGTTCAGCAGGAACAGGAAATCGGCGCTGAAGCCGCGAGACTCCTATTGTCGGTGATGGACGATCCTTCGCAGGAGCGCAAAAAAGTGCTGCTGCCGACCCGTCTCGTGCTGCGCAAATCGACGGCCCCGCCGACACGCTGAAGTCGGTGAGTTTACGGAAATCATGGACTTTAGCGGAATTGCCGTCGAATCGGCCGCCGCCGAGGTCCTTTACGGATTGCAGCCTGGCGACATCAGCTTTCTAACAGCGTATTGCAACTCGAATGAAAACGTTTCCAGCGAAGCTTATCACTTGTTACAGCTTGCGGCGATCCTCTCACTGGTCTAGCGCTTTACCGAATGCAAAAGGAATGGCGAGCTTCGTGTGAAGAGCGGGTCGACATGGCGGGTGCAAGGGTGGCGGCAACGAAAAGGGAACGCCTTCGAATAAGCCGGGCAAAATGCGACTACAGACATGGCGTTGGAAACTGAGGAAGGAGGGATGCAATGATTCGGTTCAAATTCGATTCTCGCAGACGAGGGTGGATCATCTTTGCCTATATCCTATCTGTATGTATCGTTTCGACAGCAGTCTTGTCGTATTTCATCCTGAACGACAATTGGAAGGAGGAAGCGAATCGCGCAAATATGTCGCTGCTTCGCGAGGTCGACAGCAAAATTGCGTTCGTGCTGCAGGCCATCGACAAGGAGACGATCCCCGAGAGCTACATCTACGAAGCCATACGGAACGCCGTCGACCTTGAATCGGGCGACCTGTATATCGTCAATGCGGAAGGGGTTATCGTCAGCCATCGGGACAAGCGGATGATTAACCGCACAGCGGACAGCGATCCGGTGTTGTCGCGGCTTTCTTTCGACCGGAAAGAAGGAATCGTGGTGGGTGCGCCGGATGGAGCGGGCCGCACGATTTTTTACTATACCTCTCCCCATACGCGATGGAAAATCGTCAGCGTCGTGCCGAAGCTTCTCTCGCATGAAGGCATGCTGCAAGTCCGCAATACACTGCTCGGGATATGCATCGTCCTGCTCGCGTTCGTAGCTTTGGCAGCAGGACGGCGGACCTCGAGGCGGGTGAATGGGCTTGTGCGGAACGTTTACGACTTGCTCAAGGTCAATCGGTCGTATCCCTCTAATGAGGTTGTGAATGCAGGGCTGACGCAAACCGAAGAAACTGGTACGAAAATGGCTGCGGACGGCGACCGGGCGTTCCGGCAAATGACCGAGCTCGAATCGGCGCTCAAATGGCGGCTGGCCATACAATTGCTGACCGGCATCGGCAAGCGAGCCGACTCCGACACCCTGCTGTCGCTGGCATCGCTCGGCTGCAAGCTTCATACGTCCTCCTTCGTCGTCATCTGCATCGAACTCGACAGGAAAGAGGGCGCCTCGCCGGAACATAAGCACCCTTTCTGCTGCGACTTGTCCAATGCTGCGGAAGAAATGATCGATATAGGGAATCGCGGGATTTCGGTTCAGATCGAACAGGGCTTGACAGCGGCCATTATCAGCTTCGAAGATCCGGGGGAGAGCAATTTGCCGCGCGCCTACGCGGTTTCCGAGCTGATTAAGCACTATGCGGAAAACGATTTGAAGCGGTCCGTAACGATCGGAATCGGCCGGGTCGTCGAATCGGCGGAGCACATCCGGCTGTCTTATCGCCAAGCGGAGGCCGCTCTCAAGTACAAAATAACACTCGGCTGCAGTTCGATCATTTACTTCGGTGATGCCGATGAGCGGGACGACAGCATCAGCGAAACGGAGCATTTCATGTTTGGCTTGAACGATGATGCGGTCGGGCGAGTCGGGGAAAAGCGATACTATCGGGAGCGTCACGAGGTAGTGGACAGCATGCTTGCATTTATCCGGCAGCATTATGGACGAAGCGATCTATCGCTTAATTTGCTGGCCGATCAATTCAAGCAGAGCGTCTACCATCTCAGCCGGATATTCAAAGAGCAGACCGGCGGGAACTTCATCGATTACGTCCTTCGGTTAAGGGTGGAAAAGGCCAAGGAGCTGCTGCTGGCGAGCGACAAAAAAGTTCGCGATGTCGCCGAGGAGGTCGGCTATCGGAACCTGAACAGCTTCGTGCGAATTTTCAAAAAGACGACCGGTTTTACGCCTACCGAATTCAGGGATCAGGGAACGGAACAGCCGGAGAAGCCGGCGAAATCCGCAAAATGATCCATCGCAAAACGAGCCTTTCTCAAGCGGGAAAGGGCTTTTTTTGTGCCGAGCAAAAACGGTATACCGGAACAAAAAGTGTAGGTTTCGGGGCGGCAGCGGTCATGGTACGTTCGAATGGGGCGCCAAGGTCCGCCTATATCGGGAGAGGAAGTGAGCGGGAGACGATGCATAAGCGGATTCGGACGATGCGTACGAACAAACCGTCGGCGTTGCACCTATTCAATAGCAGGTACTAGCGAAAGGGGGAGAAGGCATTGACGTTAACGCGAAGCGAAAGCAAGGAAGCTCGGGCACGCGCCGCCGATATGCTTGAACGGGCCGGAATCGTATTGACCGAGGCAGAGAGCGAGCAAATCGAGATAGCCGATTTCGGTCTCGGACGGCTGCCGCTCGAAGGATTGCAGTTGATCACGTATATCAATACGGACCGATACTGCGCGAAGGAACTGGTGTTGTTTCCCCGGCAAACCTGTCCGGAGCATCTTCATCCGCCCGTGGGAGGCGAACCGGGCAAGCTGGAGACGTTCCGCTGCAGGCTGGGCCAAGTGTTTTTGTATGTAGAGGGCGAGCCCGCCTCCGATGTTCAAGCTGTAGTACCGGAGGAAAGCGAAGCGTATTACACCGTATTTCACGAAATTGTCCTCCATCCGGGGGAGCAGTACACCATTCCACCGGGGACGAAGCATTGGTTTCAGGGAGGGCCGGAAGGGGCGGTCGTATCGGAGTTTTCCAGTACGAGCCGGGACGAATCGGACATCTTCACCAATCTGGCAATCGTACGGATGCCCGACGAATCAGAGGAGGTCATAACATGAAAACGATACTCGGACTCGGGAGCAAAAGCGGCAGACTGGCGCTGGCCGCGTTCATGGCGGCCGCGCTAGCCGCCGGCTGCGCCAAGAAGGAAGGCGACCCGGCGGGGGCGGTCGGAGCCAACGACCGGAAGCCGCCGGAAATCAGCACGGAGCCGGTAACCTTGACGGTATTCAACAGCAGCATGGGCGATCCGTTGTTTCAAAATGCGATCGTGATTCCGCTTCGCAACAAATACCCGCATATTACGATCGAAATGATCAAGAAGGGCAAAGGTTCGATGATGGAGGATCTGATTGCGGCGGGAAGCGTACCCGACATCATTTTCGGGGACAACAGCGGCGACATCCCCGTCTACCGGGAGCTAGACGTGTTAAGCGACCTGATGCCGTACATCAAGAAGTACGGCTTCGAATTGAACAAGTTCGATCCGGTCGTCCTAAGCTCGGTTCAAGCGAATTTTCCGAGCGGGCAAATTTGGATGCTTCCTTCCTCGGTCAATATCGCCACCTTGCATTACAACCGGGACATCTTCGACAAGTTCGGCGTACCGTATCCGAAGGACGGCATGACATGGGACGAGACGGTGGATTTGGCGAGAAGGGTTACGCGAATGGACGGAGGCGTGCAGTATGCGGGATTCGATTTTGCCAACAACGTGCTGCTGCCTTATAACCAGCTTTCCGCGCCGATGGTGAATGCCCAGACGATGAAGGCCGCCGTAAATACCGACCAATGGAAAAAAATATTCGATACGATGAAGCGGTTCTACGAAATTCCCGGGAACGATTGGGGCAAAGGGGGCGACGCCTTCCTGAAGAGCAAAACGCTTGCAATGTACGCCGGCACGTCGATGTTCGGAAGTCTCCCGGACGCGACGAAAAACGGTCTCAACTGGGACGTAGTGGCGCTACCCTCTTTTCCGGACGCTCCGAAAACGACAATTCAGCTGTTCGCTCCGCTGCTCGGCGTATCCAAGACGAGCAAGCATCAGGATCAAGCGTTTCTGGCGGTTGCCCACCTGCTCTCGGAAGAAGGCCAAAGGGACAACGTCAGGCAAGGAAGGCCTTCGGCGCTTAACAATGCGGACATCAAGCAGCAGTTCGGCAAGGATGTCGAGGTGCTGCAGGGAAGGAATGCCGGAGCGTTTACGTACAGCAAGCTGGCGGCGACTCCCCAGGCGGTGACGAAGTACGACTCCGCCGCATTCCCGATCATCCGCGACAAGTTCAGGGAAGCGGCCGTCGGCGGAAAAGACGTGAATACCGCGCTGAAGGAAGCGGAGGAAGCGATTAACAAAGAAATCGAGAAGCGCAAAAACCAGTAGCGTCCTTGCAGCTGGCGAAATTCGTTTGCGGAACGCACTTGGTTTCAATGAAGGGAGAACGGGCAGATGGCGGATCGAGATAGCCAGCCGATCATGAGTCGGAGGAAAATGTTGACGGCGCTCGGGATGGCCGGGGCGTTCATGAGCTTGGGCGCCTCCGGGGCGAGCGGGAGTTCGGTCATGCAAGCCGTTTACGGCGACGGAGAGGGCGGCTGCCCTCCGTGCGGCGGATATGCAGAGAGCGTGGAGGAGCTGAGAACGATTGCTCCCGAATGCGAAGGTCGACTTATTTATTTGGAAGGATACTATGCAGACTCTCCCGGTATAGGGGGCGGTATTCTCGTATCGGTACAGGGAGCGTCTGCGGACGACGGAGGGTCGGTCTTCCAATCGGCAAAACCCGGCTTGTTCTGGAAGAGAGGCAGCGACAGACTCGTGTTGGAGGATTTCGGTGTCGTCCGCGGCGATGATGCTTCCTATGCGGCCCATAACGCGGAGCGAATAGCTGCTGCCTTCCAAACGACGGAATATGCGATCAGCGCCACGCCGCAAATGACCTATGTTTACGACGGTGACGTGACCATTGCGACGGCGCATTTGTTGGATTGCCGCAAAGCGGTATTCAAAGGGATTACCGGCTGCATCCGGATTGCCAGCGCCGGCTGCGTCGTTCATTCGCCGGTGCTGGATGACTCGCTGCGCTCGGACGATAAGAGAGCGATGCTGGTAGAGGCTGACCACGTACAAATCCGGTATGCGGAATTCAGAGGCAACGGCCATCAGGAATGCTGTCTGGAAATTACGGGCAGCAACGTGTCGGTGAGCGATTCCCGGCTGCGGGACGCCAGCTATATGATATTGGCCACGACCGGCCGCGGCACGCATATCACCGGCAATTATTTCACGGGGGGCAATACCAAGGCGGTATTAAGCGCCAATCGAATGGCGGCTACGACGATTCCGTGGGGGGATGCCATCAAGCTGTCCAGCGATACGAACGATCTCGGCAACCCGAATGCGCCCGGCCGACACGACAATATCATTACGAACAATATATTCGAAGATGTGTATCGCGACTGCGTGGATTTGTTTACCGACGGCTCTCGAACGATATTCAGCCATAACGTCGTCCGGAACCATCACTGGAATATTCTCGACATCAAGTGCATCTACAGGGACGTTCCAGCGAATGGTACCTCCGTCGACCCGAGCCGAAGGGAAGAGGCCGTAATCGCGTACGGGAACATTATTAAAGACGTGGATAACCCTTATTCGAACGGGGAATCGCTGTTTAGCGTCGTCCACTACAAAAACCCGGAATCTGGCGGTAAAGTGTCCGATTATACGCTCGGTCCGAACAAAGTGAGCATATACGGCAACGTAATCGACGGGGTGTTCGGCTACGTGTTCCGGGCGCTTGACAGCTTCGATGTGTCCTACTATGACAACGCGCATTACAACCTGATCAACAACGCCGTGTACATTACGGGAGAAAGCGGCACTCGCCATATCGACGTGGACCGGAACAAGTTTGTTTATGCCAACGGCAAAGATTATTGGGGCAACCCGCTTCAGGTTGTCCGGCGCACGTCCGCCAATTGCACGGGAGGCTCAGTCAGCCATAACCGGTTCGTCTGCTACAAAAAGGACGGCTTCCGGGGAGCGGTCGCGGCGGTAGTCATGGGCAGCCGGATGACGGCCAACGGCAATACCGGCGAAGGCTTCGATATTGTCATCGACGCGGCGAGAGGCACCCACTTGGCATGCGACGGCACGCAAGCCCATGATTGCAAAATTGCCGTCAGAGTCGGGCAATACGGCTCGACTACCGGCGTTCGCGTCTCCAGAACGTATGCCGTCTCATGTATCCAGGTCGTGGCGGTTCATACGGCAAACACGGCCAAGCTGATTATGGTCGATAACGACGGGGTCGATATTACCGGGACCGCATTCACCGACGTGTCCTCGCTAGCAAGCACAATCGTCAAGAACAACAACACGCTTTAGCGACAACGCGGCAAGCTCCTCGTTCTATGAAGGATGTTTCGCTCTGAACAGGCTATGCCGTTCAAGCTTTTCCGGCATCAAAAAAATCCTCCGGACCACGCGCAAGCGAGGTTGGAGGATTTTTTGTTTTCCGAGCCTATTGATGGGAAGCTGGCTTGAAGGTGTTCAACAATAACTCCATATTTTTCATGGCATAACCGACATGCTTGTTGTCGCGGGTTAATCGGCTTGCCATTATGGCTCCTTCGATCGAGGAGAAGAGGAACGAGGCCACGGATTCGGTGTCCATATCCGCCCGAAACTCTCCGTCGGCTACGCCCTGTATCAGAATGCTTTGGATGAAGGAGAGCATGTTATCGTAAGCGGCGAGAGCATTGTCGCGTAAAATGGGGAAGGAGTGATCGCTCTCGACGGCCGTATTCAAAAAAGGACAGCCTCCTTTGATCGGAGGATTGTTCACCGTATCGCTATATACGCTGCACATCGCCAGCATTTTGTCGGTTGCCGTATCCAAGCCCTCGATCGCCGCGGAGAAGTGCCCCCATAACACTTTGCCCGCATATTCGAATGCTTCCATAGCAATTTCGTCCTTATTCGAAAAGCTCCGGTAAATGCCGCCCTTCGTCAGTCCGGTCGCTTCCATAATGTCCTGAATCGTGGAGCCGGCATATCCTTTTTGGTTAAAAAGCTCGGCCGATTTCTCTATAATATGAATTCGCGTTTTTTCGCCTTTACGCATGAGGTACGTTCCTTTCCCGTTTTATCGTTTGGCGCAGTTTAGCCGATATGATCCCGTACATAGATTGTAACATTTTATTAGTGAATCATAACATAATTTGATATACAATAAAAAAAGACCGGACGGTTCGGTTTCTAAACGGGCTTGACTTTATTACGAGGAGCGGCAAATAATGAAAATGATTAAAAGCAAACATCTGTATCTCATCATGATCGTAGTATCAATCGGCTATATGCTGTACGTCACGTATGTCAATTTCATTCACGACCCGCAGGCGACCGACTTTTTGAGCCATAAAACCGAGCTTAGTCGTTCGTTGAATATCCCGGTCTGGTTAAACGTGATGTATGTTCATCTTATTTTCGCTTGTATGGCGATGGCGGCGGGTGCGGTTAATTTTGCGGCGAGCCTGTTAAGGAAGCACCGTGCGCTTCACAGAGCGATAGGCTACTTGTATATCGTCTCCGTTTTAATCGTTTGCCTCACCTCCGGGTATATGGCTCCTTACTCGACGGGAGGGAAAATCAACAGCATCGCCTTCAACCTCGTCAATATGATTTGGATCGGCATGACGATCGCCGCCCTGGTGCAAATCAAACGAAAACAAGTGAACAAGCATCGCAAATGGATGGTCCGAAGCTATGCATTCTGCTTCACGAATATGTTCATACATGTCTTTACTTTTGTGCTATCCGACCTGTTCGGCGTACCGTATGCTACCGGTTATACGGTCGGCGTCTATGGGACGATCGTATTGAATATTGCGCTGGCCGAGCTTGTTATCCGATACGTTTATAGGAAGCCTACCGCTTTGCAGCCATCGAGAAAATAAGCTTGCAGGTTGAGGGATATGTCCGGGATTGAATTTACATAGTGAGGAGGCCTTATATGTATAACGCATTGATCTTTTTGCATGTGACCAGCGCACTGCTATTGGGTACCTATGTTTTATTTCCGCTCGTCTCCGGTCGTCTGACCGATTTATCCGGTCCGGCTCGGGAGGGCTTCGTCATGATGCTGTTGAACTATTTACGTGCGGGTCATTTCGCGCTGATCGGAGTGCTGCTTACCGGCGGGGGAATGATCGGTCTGGCCGGTACGAGGCCCTCGGTACTTTGGATGGTTACGGCTGTCGCGCTCGTAATCGTCATCGGCGGCGTAATCGGAAATATCAATAAGGGGTTGAAGAAGCTTCTTGCCGCCGGCAAAGCAGGATCCGACATAGCGGGACATGCACGCGATATAAAGATTTCCGGCTGGATAGCGGCAGGCGCGATAGTTGCGGCTATTCTGATCATGACGAACCCGGGCCTATTATCGTAATTGGCAGTGAAATGGGGGGGACAGATGAGCGATCGAGAGCATGGTCCGGCAGAGGAGAATGAAAAAGAAGAGGGCCGTAAAAGGGAAGAGGAGCTATGGGAGGAGGAGAACCTTCTTCACGTGAGCGAAGCGGACGAAGAGGAGGACCGCGCCTATTTCGAGAAGAAGGCCAGAACAAGAAGAAGGCTGAGGAAAGCGATCGCCGTTTTCTTGATCGCAGCTTTGCTCGTCAACGGGTTCGCCTTCTGGCCGTTGATTTACAACATGCAGGCATTCCGGTTTCTCGCCATATCCAGAGAGCTTTCCCGCAACGAAGCGGTATCTCAATACAAAGAAGCCGTTGTCGTGGTGGCTACGGAGGATGGCAAAGGAACCGGGTTTCTGCTTTCGCCGGACGGATACATCGTAACGAATCACCACGTGGTCGAGGGCAAGAAAAAAGCGTTCGTCCGATTCGCGGACGGGGCGCGCCATGAAGCGGATGTCTTGATCAGCGAGCCGTCTCTCGACTTGGCCGTTTTGAAGCTTCCGCAGCAGGAGCAAGAACGGGCCGCGCTGCCATTGGAACGGGAGAGAAGCTGGCAGCCCGGCATGCATGTCTACGTAATCGGCAATCCGTTGTTTTTCAATCATATAGCGAACGAAGGCACCATTCTGGGAGAAATTCCGGTCCAAGGGTTGGAAGTTCCGGCCATGGCCATTCAGGCTCCCATCTATAAGGGCAATAGCGGAAGCCCTGTCATCAATGAGCGCGGCGAAGCAATCGCCGTCGTATTCGCAACGGCGGAGATCGAACGCTCGGGAGAGAAACAGATGGTCGGTCTCGCGGTGCCTGTAAGCCACCTGCTCCCGCTTTTGGACAAGCTTGAAGGCGGCACAGGCAAGTAAGATTAACATGCATCTTCAAATATATCCGAATGGAGCTGAAAGGAATGATGGCTGTGGGCGGCCCTCAAGCCTGGCCTGCTTGTGACGAAGATATAAAGCGTTTCGTCGTTGAACTGGTAGAGCTGCTGAAACAGGAGCTGGGAGATCGGTTGACGGGCATCTACCTTCACGGCTCCTTAGCCATGGGCAGCTATTACCGTCCCAAAAGCGACATCGATCTGATCGTCGTCGTAGAGAACAAATTGGAAGCCGCCTTAGCCGGCAAAGTAGGGGTCGCCATCGCGAGGAAGTCGGAGAATAGACCTACGACCGGCAACGTGGAGTTAAGCATTATTTCGGCTGACGCTGCGAAGCGAGTACCTATCCCGGTCCCTTTTGAACTGCACTACAGCTCGACGTGGCACGATAGGATCCTGAATCATGAAGTTGACTACAGCGAAGAGCGAACCGACCCGGATTTGGCCTCGCATTTGATGTATGTATGGAAACGGGGCATAGGTTTAACCGGTAAACCGATACCCGAGGTTTTCGGAGCAGTGGAGTGGGCATCGTTCATGGATGCGGTTATGGACGACTTCAGCTGGATCATCGAGGAAGAGCATATTGTCGAAACCCCCTTTTACGGTGTGTTGAACATTTGCCGCGTACTTCAGCTTAACAGCGAAGACAGCCGGATGGTGCACAGCAAAGATGAGGGCGGCGAGTGGGGGCTTAAACATTTGCCAGTGTTGTATCATCCTCTTATTCGACAAGCTCTTGATATATATCGTTCCACGGAGCCCGTATCGGAGGAGCAGAGAAGAACGGGCGGCAAGGATTGGGATCGTCAGATGCTGCTTGATTTTAGGGATTATGCTCGGTCCTATTTTCTATAGATCGCTGTTGCAATAATCAATGAATCGGAAGTACATCGCATTGATCGTTGTAGGCTTGCTGCCTTTTGTCGGCGCTCGCGAGACCGCGTATCCATAAAATAGCGGAACTGGCGTATGTTATTGACCCGTAAAGCAGTGCCGCCAGCAAAATAAAGGAAAACCATTCCTCTATTTCGCTGTTCACCACCCAGTTTCACCCCGAGAGATCGAAATAACGGAAGCCAGTGCCGTTATATTCAGGAGTGCAACGAAATTCGAGACCATAACGGAATTCAGTGCCGCTATATACACGCAACGTTTTGTCATGCCAACCCAAACGTCTCCAGGTTGAATGCGAGTTATGCGGTCGTAGTTTTTTGTTCCAGCCTGATTTCTCTGGCATTTTGTTCTTCATGGTATAACACAGGCGATCAGGAATGCGGATACGGTACCAATGGAGATGAAGGAGTGCCACCCATGTCGAAATATTTGGACCCATTAAACCCGGAAGAGGCGAAAACTGTCTTGAGTCTTCTTGCAAAGAGAATCGTGATTGGGCGAGTCGAATCGAGGAGATAGCAAAAGGTCTTTTAGACAATGCGGATGAAGACCATGTTGCAAACGAAGTTTATCAAGCGCTAATCGGCATTGACATAGAAGATGTGTGGGATCGTCCCTCCGGCTCCACGCGTTTCCGATATAAGGAACCGGTCGAAGCGGCGTATGAATTGGTAGAGGAAGTGCTGAAGCCCTTTGCGGCGCAGCTCAACAAGTATCGGAAGCTGGGCATGCTTGTGCAAACTAAGAAGGTAGGACTTGGCTTGGCCAAAGGAATTATCAAGTTCTCAAGAGAAAGCGAGACCGAATTCAGAGAGTTCGCGCCGGACGATGCATTGGAATGGCTGGGCGGACTGGTGATGGAGTGGGAGACGGAATGCACGGATGAAATCGAGAAACAATGCATCCGCGACATTAAAAAGCTATTTCACGAATAGTTTGATGAGAATCTCATCTATCGTCAAGTGGAGGAGTCGACTTCGGATGAAGAGGTTGATGCTCTTTTCATACAGGTAAGAGATCGCTTCGGACCGGCTTGAAACATTCAAGAGAATGGACGATGGCGTATCCCATGTATCCTTATATGGGTTGGGAGCAGCGATGCACGAATGTTCCGGCAGTTTTTCCTCCGCAGCATCAGAACAGGCATCCGGGTTTCGAATATTTGATGAATCCCCGGCCGATTTCCGATAATCCGGCTTATACGGGAAGCGGAAAGCTGCACCATAAGGTAGCGATCGTGACGGGCGGAGACAGCGGAATCGGGCGGGCCGTCGCCATAGCTTTCGCTAAAGAAGGAGCCGATCTGGCGATTCCTTATCTCGACGAACACCGGGATGCGGCCGAGACGAAGCAGATCATCGAGAAGCTTGGCCGGAACTGTCTGCCCATAGCCGCAGATTTGAGGCGGGAAGACGCTTGTCCTTACATTGTAGAGACAACGATCAAAACCTTTGGACGGCTCGACGTATTGGTGAACAATCATGGCGTGCAGTTTCACCAGAACAGTATTATGGATATTACTAGAGAACAACTGATGAATATTTTCCAAACCAATATTATTTCTTTTTTCGATATGACCAAAGCCGCATTGCCCCACATGCCCGCAGGGAGCTCCATTATCAATACGACCTCGGATACCGCTTTTTCCGGGATGGGGAATATGATCGATTATACCGCCACGAAAGGGGCTATCGTGTCCTTTACCCGTTCCTTGTCGCTGTCGCTGGCCAACCGCAAGATTCGGGTAAACGCAGTGGCGCCCGGACCTACTTGGACCCCATTGATCCCATCCGCCTTTACCGCGGAAGAGGTACGAACCTTCGGAACCGAGGTTCCTTTGAAAAGACCGGGACAGCCATTCGAATTGGCGCCTGTATACGTGCTGCTGGCTTCCGATGATTCTTCTTATATATCGGGCCAAATTTTGTTCGTAAACGGCGGATCGATCGTAACTTGAATTCGGTCCGGAGGCGCATTATTTCCGGTAAAGCAATCCAACCACGCCGTTCTCATACTTTTTGCTGCCGCTTAACGTCATGGAGAACGGTTTTTCGGCATAAGCAAACAGCTTCTCGCCTTGAGAGGCGATCGCCGGATGAACGAACAACCACAATTCGTCAAAAATCTCCGCTTGGATAAAAGACTGCCACGTTTTCACGCCGCTCTCGACCGAAATCTTTCCGGCGTTCTTCTTCGTTTCTTCCATTTCCCGTACGAGAGCCCGGTTATCTTGAACGACGATTTGCCTCGAATTTCTCCATACGAGATCTTTGACCGTGCTGGAAATAACAATTTTGGGTATATCGTTAATGCGTTTCGCCATAGAACGTTCGAGGGCGGATTCGGAACATTTCTCCGCATGCTGCCAATATTGCGCCATGGAAGCATACGTATTGCCTCCAACGACGATCGTATCCAGCGTGTCGTAATATTCATAATAATCCTCTAATATTTCGTCGCTCAAAGACATCCATCGATCCTCATTCGAAACAATGCCGTCCAAAGACATTTGCATGGTCAGGATGATTTTTCCCATCTTTCAATCCTCCTTATTTTATGGTGAAGTTAGCCTGATCCGTGAACAACAATAGTGTGAAGTGTGGCATCCATACGGTTGTACCGAAGTACCGACACGGCCGGGATAACGGAACGTTTTTCCGTTATTGTTCCGATTTCCGCGACTTTTTCGAAAATTGCGGAACTCCGTTCCGTTATATACTGCATGTCAGGTAGAAAAAGCTCTGAAAGTGCGGAATAACGGAACATGTGCATGTAGAATAAAAAGTGGACACCCGTTAAGAGAAACGA